>CALQCC020000019.1 GCA_943328975.2 Bordetella parapertussis
ACTCCGCCGCTGTGCGGCCCGCTTCCATCTGCTTCACCACTGTCAGGATCTGCTCATCGCTGAGCCTCTGCTTGGGCATCTGTTTTCCTCTTTCTTCGTCCGAAATCGTATCTAACTTCGGACGGAAAATGGGGATCAGGTCAGAAGCAGTGTTTGGCGGCTGCTGCGCTCCGGAGTAGTTCAGCTCGCGGCCATCGAGCACGCGGAACTGCCTGCGATCCACGCCCTGATGTCGGGCTATGCGGATCGCCCCATGGATTTTGCCGATGCAACGCTGGTGTACCTCGCCAAGCGCGAGGGCGCGGTGACCGTTTTCACGGTCGATCACGCGGATTTCTCTACATGCCGTATTGGGGGACACGCAGATTTCGGGTGCTCCCCGCCCAACCCCGAAGTGAGTTGCAGCGCAGCCTTTACTGCTGGCCGGTTACAGCCAGAATCTCGATGGAGGTTTCTGCGGTCAGTGGCTGGGGCCCGGGCTTCGCTCGATTGACTTGAAGAATGTAGGCCGTGAGGTTGACAGAAGTTCCTTCTGGTTCGTACTGTCCCGCAGCCAGTTTGATCCGGCTTGTCAGGTCTCGTGTTGTACGCGAGCCCCACACCGCCATGAAGTTCCGGCCTGCGAGCGGCGGGATCTTTCCGGAATTTTGAATGGCGGTTTGCATGGCAGGCTCTAGAGAACTGAGCGCGGGAACTTCGTCAGGTGCTCCAGTGCGCCCTGTCAGATTGACTGTATGGCAATATGCACAGGCCGCATCTTTATTGCCGCTTGTGCCACCCTTTTCCTGGAACGCCTTTCGTCCCGCTTCGGCCTGAGCGGCGGTGAACACGCTGGGTGAGGGATTGTCCTGCGCGACTAGGCAGCTAACCCCAAGTACAACCGCTGCGGCCAACAGGCGTCCATAGGACATCATGTGCCAATAATACCTCACGGGCTGCCCCACCTTGCCGGACCCAGCCTGTTAAAGTAAAAGCATAGCCTCACATGATTACTTCCAAGGAAAAGTCAGATTCCCGCCGTTTACCGATGATGCCCATTCGGGACGTCGTCATTTTCCCGCACATGATGACGCCGTTCGTCGTGGGTCGGGAATCGAGCGTCCGCGCGCTGGAAGAGGCGCTGGCCGGAGACCGCAAGATTTTCCTGGCGACGCAGCATGACGCCAAGGTGGATGAGCCGCGTCCGGATGAAATTTTCTCGGTCGGCACCATCGCCAACATCGTGCAGAGCCTGCGCCAGTCCGACGGCAACATCAAGGTGCTCGTTGAAGGCGTGGAACGCGCCAAGCTGGTTTCGGTCAGCGAAGAAGAAGGCTACTTCAAGGCCACGGTCAAGACCTTCACCTACAAGGTGGAGACGGGTGCGCAGCTGGATGCGCTGATCGCGCGCGTGACTGGTCTGTTTGAGCAGTACGTGAAGCTGAGCCAGAACGTGAATTACGATTCGATGGTCGCCGCGGTGCGCGGGGACGATCCGGGTAAGCTGGCCGATACGGTCGGCGCCAACTTGCAGCTCTCGATTGAAGAGCGGCAGGACCTGCTGGAAATTTTCGATCCGATCGATCGGCTGACGCGTGTCGCCGAGATGTTGGACATTGAGATTGAGAAGCTCAACGTCGATCGCACGGTGCAGGGTCGTGTGAAGCGCCAGATGGAAAAGGCGCAAAAAGAGTATTACCTCAACGAGAAGATCAAGGCCATCCAAAAGGAACTGGGCCGCGGTGAGAAGAGCGAATTCGACGAACTGAAGAAGAAGATCGAAGCTGCGGGCATGACCAAGGACGCTCAGGAAAAGGCCATGGCCGAACTGAAGCGCTTGGAGCAGATGCCGCCGATGTCGGCGGAATCCACTGTTTCGCGTAACTATCTCGACTGGTTGCTGGCGGTGCCATGGAAGAAGAAATCCAAGGAAGTCCGCGAACTGCCGTATGCGCAGGAAGTGCTGGAGAGCGATCACTATGGTCTCGAGAAGATCAAGGAACGTATCCTCGAATTCCTGGCCGTGCGCCAGTTGGTGAAGAATCCCAAGGGATCGATTCTGTGTTTCGTTGGACCTCCGGGCGTGGGTAAAACCTCGCTGGGGATGTCCATCGCCAAGGCCACGGGACGCAAGTTCGTGCGCATGTCGCTCGGTGGAGTGCGAGACGAAGCCGAGATCCGTGGGCATCGCCGTACGTACATCGGAGCACTGCCGGGCCAAGTCATCCAGATGATGAAAAAGGCCGGCGTGCGCAATCCTGTGTTCATGCTGGACGAGATCGATAAGATGTCGACCGACTTCCGCGGCGATCCTTCATCGGCGCTGCTGGAGGTGTTGGATCCGGCGCAGAACACCAGCTTCCAGGATCACTACCTGGATGTTGAGTACGACTTGAGCGAAGTGTTCTTCATTGCCACGGCGAACGTGTTGCACACGATTCCGGCGGCGTTGCAGGATCGCATGGAAGTGATCCGGCTGTCGGGTTATACCGAAGTCGAGAAGCTGGAAATCGCCAAGAAGTTCCTGGCGGACAAGCAGAAGAAAGAAACCGGCCTCACCGACAAACAGATCGAGTTCACCGACGAGGGTCTGAAGGAGTTGGTACAGCACTACACGCGCGAAGCGGGCGTTCGCAATTTGGAACGCGAAGTGGGCAACGTGTGCCGCAAGGTCGCACGCGCGGTGGTTACTGCGCAGGCCGATAAGAAGAAGGCTGCTCCCAAGGTGGTCATCACTCCGGCCAAGGTCAACGAGTTGCTGGGACCGCAGAAGTATCGCGAACAGGCCGCCGAGACCAAGAACGAAGTGGGCGCGGTTGTGGGCTTGGCCTGGACCGAAGTGGGCGGAACAATTCTGACCACCGAATGCGAAATCATGGAAGGGCGGGGCAAGCTCACGGCGACCGGTAAGTTGGGCGACGTGATGCAGGAATCCGCACAGGCCGCGCTGAGCTACATCCGGGCGCGCGCGCACATCTTCGGATTGCCGCGTGATTTCTATCGTCACCTGGATATCCACTTGCACGTTCCCGAGGGCGCGATCCCGAAGGACGGTCCGTCGGCTGGCATCACCATCGCGACCAGCATCACTAGCGCGCTGACCAGCATCCCGGTGAAGGCGAACATCGCTATGACCGGTGAAATTACGGTGCGTGGTAAGGTGCTCCCGATCGGTGGACTGAAGGAGAAGTTGCTGGCGGCGTATCGTCATGGTATCCGCGAAGTGATTCTGCCGAAGGACAACGAAAAGGATCTGCCGGACATTCCGGAGATGCTGCGCAAGGAAATGAAGATGCACTTCGTCAGTTCGATGGACGAAGTTCTTCCCTTGGCGCTGGAGCGCGAGATCGAAATGACGCCCATGACGGCGATGTTGTCGGCCGCTGACATTGTGGCCCGGTCGCGCGAAGACACCAAGGTTACGCACTAAACTTGCTCGGTGTATCATGGACCTCTGAATAGGAGGTCCATGACCCATTCTCAAGTGACTGTTGCCGGTGCGGTGCTGGTCGCCGCATCGGCAATTCTTTTTGCGGCACCGTCCGTCTATCCCACGGGCGTTACGATTTTCGATCCAGCGAAGACGTGGAACGGGCACACCGTGCTCTCGCCGCTGGGCACCCAGGCCGCGATTGTGATCGACATGAATGGCAACGTGGTCAAGCAATGGGACGGGTACGTCAATTCCGCAGGTGGTCCGGCGCGCGTGCTGCCGGGTGGCGTCATCGTTGCGGCGACCGGAGCGAATCCTCCGCGTCAGGAATCGTTGGCACTCGAACAGCGCGATTTCGCTGGCAAAGTTCTGTGGCGTTTCGATCACAACGAACAAATCAAGGGCAGCGACGGCAATATGACGTGGGCATTGCGGCAGCACCATGACTGGCAACGCGAGGATTTTCCCGCAGGGTATTACTCGCCGCAGGCCACGCCTTCCGCCAGTCAAGTGGGCAAGACGTTGGTCCTGACGCATACGAACCACGTACAAGCCAAGATCGCTGCGAATGTGACACTGGAAGATGACCGCATCCTCGAAGTTTCCGCGGACGGGAAGATCCTGTGGGAGTGGACGGCTAGCGATCATCTGGACGGATTTCATTTCAGCGCGGACGCTCGCGACGCCATGGCGTCTGGGGCGGGCGCAAACGCGGCGCGCGGATCGTTCGATTGGTTGCACCTTAACTCGGCGACCTACGTTGGTCCGAACCGTTGGTTCGATGCGGGCGACCGGCGCTTTGCTCCGGAGAACGTGATCGTGAGTAGCCGCGAAGCGTCGTTGGTGTCGATCATCGCTCGCTATGGTTCCATCGTGTGGCAGATCGGGCCGGACTTCAATGCCTCCCCTGAGTTGCGCGCGATACGCCAAATTATCGGGCAGCATCACGCGCATCTCATCCCGAAAGGATTGCCCGGAGCGGGCAACCTCATGATCTTCGACAACGGCGGCCCCAGTGGTTACGGCAAGCCGAACGGGGCCGCTCCCAACGGACAACAAGTTTATGCGCGGCCCACGTCGCGCGTGCTGGAGATCGATCCGGTGACGCTCAAGTTGGTGTGGTCCTACACCTCGCCTACATTCTTTGCGACCAACATCAGCGGCGCGCAACGCTTGCAAAACGGCAATACGCTGATCACGGAAGGGCCGAGTGGAAGGGTGTTTGAGGTGACCAACGATGGGACGATCGTGTGGGAATACGTTTACCCCGCGTTCACCACAGCGGCCCGTCCGACGAACTCCGTCTATCGAGCGTACAGGCTGCCGTACGAATGGATCCCGCAGTTGACGCGTCCAACGGAGCAGGCGGTGAAGCCGCCCGCTGCTGGGCAGTACCGGGTGCCGTAATACAAATCGTGGCGCGTTCTCTTACGCGCAATGCCGAAAGAGGGTAGACTGGTAATAGGCACGGTAACCGCGCCGCCCACCTAGTCGTTTCGAAGACCACTCCAACCCAACTCATGTCCGCAAGGTTTATACTAAGTGCAGTCAGCCCGGGACAGTTTCCAATCCCGGCCGAGCCCGAGATTGCGTTTTTGGGCCGCAGCAACGTTGGGAAGTCCAGCTTGCTGAATGCTCTGATTGGGGCGAGCAAGGCTGGCGACGGCGATACAGCCAAGGTCAGCAGTTGGCCGGGCCGGACGCAGGCCATCAATTTCTACCAGATCGATGGCGGGTTCCGTTTTGTGGACCTTCCAGGATATGGATACGCAAAAGTCCCCAAAGCCATCACCGCCAACTGGCAGGCTCTTATTGAGAGCTACCTGATTGGGCGGAGTGCGCTGAAGCTGGCGATTCTGTTGGTGGATTCGCGGCGGGGCTGGATGCCGAAAGATGTGGAGCTGCGGGAGTGGTTGGAAGAGCACCAGCAGCCGTACATAGTAGTTGTTACAAAAGTAGACAAACTGAAGTCGCATAAAGAGCGACATCAGAGCCAGGCGGCGCTTCGCAAGGATTATAGCGGAGAGTTGCTCGAGTGCTCGGCCGTTACGGGCCGGGGAGTGAGGGAAATTTGGCAAGCGATCACGACGAAATCAAAGACTCCGTAAACGCCGGACAGGTTCCGGAAGAAGCGGCTCCCAAGGTCGAAAAAGAAGTGAAGCCGAAGGCCCACAAGCCGAAGGCGGAAGCGGCTCCGGCTGCTGAAGCGAAGCCGGAAGTGGTAGCGGCGCCTGTCGAGACGAAGGCTGAAGCTCCTCCCGCTGCGGCTCCCGTGGCACCGCCACAGGCTGTGGCTCCGGTTGCGGCTCCTCCGGCCGCAGCACCGTCGGCGGCACAAGCTCCCGCTGCACAACAGGCGGCTCCGCCGACCTCGAATCCTCCGGCTGGCGCTCCTCAGGGACGCATGTTCAGCGGTGGACGGCGTCGCGCCCAGGGCAATCAAGGCAAGAACACTGGAGCGCTGGACCTTGTCGAACTCAAGGATATGGGCATCCAGGAGTTGAACGAGATTGCCAAGAATCAAGGCGTGCAGAACTACGCCGGCGTGCGCAAACAGGAACTGATTTTCAAGATCCTGCAGGGGCAAGCCGAAAAGAGTGGACTGATCTTCTCCGAAGGTGTGCTCGAATGTTTGCCGGATGGCTTCGGCTTCCTGCGCGCACCGGAGTACAACTATCTGCCGGGTCCCGATGACGTGTACGTCTCGCCGTCGCAGATCCGCCGTTTCGATCTGCGCACTGGCGACACCGTCAGCGGCCAGATCCGCCCGCCCAAGGAAGGCGAGCGTTACTTCGCGCTGATCAAGGTTGACGCGATCAACTTTGAACCGCCAGAGGAAGCCCGCAACAAGATCTTCTTCGACAACCTGACTCCGCTCTATCCGCAGCAGCGGCTGAAGATGGAGACGACGAAGGACAATTACTCCGGCCGCGTGATGGACCTGCTGACTCCGATCGGCAAGGGACAGCGTGGATTGATTGTGGCTGCGCCGCGTACCGGCAAAACGATGTTGTTGCAGAACATCGCCAACTCCATCACGTTCAATCATCCGGAAGTCAGCTTGATCGTGTTGCTGATCGACGAACGTCCGGAAGAAGTCACGGACATGCAGCGCTCCGTGCGCGGCGAAGTGATCAGTTCCACCTTCGACGAACCGGCCTCGCGTCACGTGCAAGTGGCCGAGATGGTGATCGAAAAGGCCAAGCGGTTGGTGGAGCATAAGAAGGACGTCGTCATTCTGCTCGATTCCATCACGCGTTTGGCGCGCGCTTATAATACCGTGGTCCCGCCGTCGGGCAAGGTGCTCTCTGGCGGTGTCGATTCGAACGCGCTGCAGCGCCCCAAGCGGTTTTTCGGCGCGGCACGCAACATTGAAGAGGGTGGGTCGTTGACCATCGTCGCTTCGGCGCTGGTGGATACGGGCAGCCGTATGGACGACGTTATCTTTGAAGAATTCAAGGGTACGGGCAACATGGAAATCCATCTGGATCGCAAGCTGATGGACAAGCGTGTGTTCCCGGCCATCGATATCTCGAAGTCCGGCACGCGTAAGGAAGAGTTGCTACTGCCGAAGGAAGAGATCAATCGCGTGTGGGTGCTGCGCAAGGTGCTGAACCCGCTCTCGCCGAGTGAGAGCATGGAGCTGTTGATCGACAAGTTGTCGAAGACTGCTAGTAACGCTCAGTTCTTGTCGGCTATGAACGGGTAAGACGAAGACAGTTTCACGCTAAGCCCGCAAAGGCCGCTGAGGATCGGAGACGATGCTTGGCGGCTTTTGTGTTTTGGGCGAGACTCGTTGCCGGTGAACGGGGTAAGATAGAGCGCTATGGAATGCCCCCATTGCCGCCTGTTCAGCCCGCCCGGAGCCCTGCGCTGTGACTGCGGCTATGATTTCGCCAGCCAGAGTATGCAGGGGGCGCCGCTGAGGTTAGCCTCGCTTAGCGCGCGCTTCATCGGACAGATTCTCGATGGGCTGGTGGCCTTTATGATTTTCTTCGTGCCTACTCTGGCTTTCAGATTTCTTGGTGCACCTGCCATTCTGAGCTGGTTTCCCGTGATGTGTCTCATTCTGGCCATACTGTACTTGCTGTTCTCCGATGGTTTTAGTAACGGACAGAGCTACGGGAAGCGTGTCGTAAAAACGGCTGTGGTGGACGCAGCCACCGGTCTTCCGTGCACGTTCGGCAAATCGTTCCTTAGAAACCTGCTGCTGGACTTTTTGGGCCCGATCGACTGGATCTTTGTGTTTGGGGCGAAACGACAACGCCTTGGAGACAAAGCTGCGAACACAATTGTTATAGATCTGAGTTGATCGCAGAGCGGACAATTGGCGGTCCCTGCGGCTTTGCGAGAGAATAGTTGCCGGTGAGGCTCCTCGTTATTTTTGCCGTGTGCGCGATTTCCGCCGTCGCAGCGGACCGTGTTGCCACGCTTTACGACGCGATTCGCGGGGTGCTGCAGCAGTTGGCTCCTGCGGAACTCAAGACTGCGGACGCGCGGGCTTTCAACGCTTGGTCGCGGGAGAAGGATCTGGCGATCCGGGCTCGGCTGGAGCAGGGCGATGTGGATTCGATGGTGAATCTGCTGCTGTTCGGGACCACGTTCACTTCGCAGCCTCGGATGACCGTTGACAATTTGGGGGCGGAGACGCGGGCGGGGTTGCTGCGGGCTCGGCTGGACGATTTGTTGAGGGGGCTCGCGAAGCCGGGGGACAATGAGCGGATGGTGTTTTTGCGGACCTTGCTGAGCAACAAGGGATACGAGGGTGGGTCGGCGGGTCCGTTCATCCTGGAGAATTTACAGCGGGTGTTGAAGGAAAAGGTCGCGATCGCTCAACGGATTGAGGCTACGCCCGACAGTTCGAGCGTGTTTAGCAATCGCGGGGTTTCGCTGGACACGACGATTCTGCCGAACTACGGGATCGATGCGGCGCTGCGGGAGTTGAAGGCTCGGGGGCTGGTGCGGGCGGGTCAAGTTACGCGGGCGGCGATTGTGGGGCCGGGGCTGGATTTTATCGATAAGGAGTCGGGGTTCGACTACTATCCGCAGCAGACGCTGCAGCCGTTTGCGGTGCATGATTCGCTGAAGCGGCTGGGGCTGATCGGGGCTGGTCCTCAGATCACGATTTTGGATATCAGTCCGCGGGTGCTGGAGCATGTGCAGGCGGCGCGGGCCCGGTCGGCGAAGGGGCAGGCTTACTCGATCCAGTTGCCGCGTAATGCGGGGGCGGCGTGGACTGCGGCGGCGCTGGACTACTGGGGGACGTTTGGGGCGGGGCTGGCAGAGCCGGTCGCGGCGGTGGCTACGCCGGGCAGTCTGAAGAACGTCGAGACTCGGGCGGTGCGGTTTCCCGCGTCGGCGGTGCTGGCTCTGGATTCGGCGGACGTGAATATCGTGGGGCAGCGGTTGGCGCTGAAGGCGTCGGAGAAGTTCGACCTGGTGGTGGCCACGAATATCCTGGTGTATTACGATCCGTTCGAACAGGCGCTGGCGCTGGCCAATATTGCTGCGATGCTCAAACCTGGCGGGTTTCTGCTTACGAATGATCAACTTCCGGAGGTGCCGTCGGTCCCGATGCGGGCAGTGGGGCACACGACGGTGGTGTATTCGGAGAAGCCTCGGACAGGGGATGCGGTGTTCTGGTACCAGCGGCAGTAGAGTTTAGGAGTTAAGGTGTCTGACACCAAAACTATCTTGCCTCAAGGACTAAAGTGGGGGCCTTAGTCGGTCGATCTGTTTAGCTCAGATCGGTGTATTGAGGCCCGTGTCATGTTTGATTTTCTGAAATCCTCACAGTGGACGTTTGCGAGTATGGGTGCCGCCGGGAAGAAACCGGAGGCGTGGACGCTGGATCGGAACTGGCATCGTTCCGAGGCCGAACGTCATCTGAAGGCCCGCAACTTCCGCGAAGCTCTGCGCCACTTGGCCGTGGCCGTGGAAGAGGCGGACCGTCGCAAGGCTCCACCGAAACAACGCGTTCGCTTCCGGCTGGAACTGGCGGACGCGCAGCGGCGAACGGCGAGCTCGGGTGACGCAGCCGATTTGGATACTCAACTGGCTACTGCGGAGGCGACGATCCGGTCGGCCATTGAGATTGCGGCGGCGGCTTCCGATAGCGACGAATACGTGAACTGCTTGGACGCTCTGGCGGACGTGTTCGCGGACCAGAAGAACTTCGCGGCCTTGGAGAAGGTGGAGGAGCAAGCCATCCGCCTGGGCGCCGCTCTGCCGCATCCGGATCCGCTGCGCATGGCGAAGCGGGTGCATCGGCTGGCAGTGGCTCGGCACAAGAACGGCTTCACCGAAGAAGCTGTGCCGGCGCTGCAGAAATCGATCCAAATGCACGAGCAGACGTGCGGCGCCGATAGCCCGGAGATGGCGACCCTGCTGTATGAAGTCGGCTCCATCTATCGCGATCAGGGAGATCACGAGCGAGGGAAGGACTGCCTGCGGCGCAGCTTGCGGATTCAGGAGAACCACTACGGCGCCGATTCGCCGGAGGCGTTGGAGGTCCTTCAGCGACTGGCCGGTTGTTATGAGGATTCGGGCGATCTGGACGGTGCGGCGGAGCAGTATGAACGCTGCTTGATGTTGAAGCTGCGCAAGCTGGGGATTAAGAATATCGAAGAAGTGGCCTTAATGCAGTACAGCTTGGCGAATCTGCATTCGGGTTGGGGAAATTTGCCTCGGGCGCGCGAGTTGATGACGGAATGCATCGCTGCGTTTCGCCGCGACGGCGGTCCGCGTCAGGCGGTGGCGCATGAGATGCTGGCGCAGATCGAGGAGCGGTCGGGCCGCTTCCATAGTGCCGTGAAGGAACTGGAACTGGCGGCCAAGGTGTGGGAGAAGTGCGGACGTCGCACGGAGCAGATCCGTAATATCAACTACCGGGCGGACATCCTGGAACAGTTGCGGAAATTTAAAGAAGCCAGCTGGCTGCGGGAAACGGTGACCGCTCTGGAAGCGGAGCCGCTGTCTCACGCGCAGAGCGCCTAGTTACTTCGTCTCGGTCTTGGTCTGCGTCGCACCCAAGGTGGGACTTTGCGCCGTGGCCGGTTCGGCGGACCAGTTTTCATGTACTTCGAGCGTCTGGTCGGAGTAGAACGTGCGACGTCCGGAGCTGCCGAATTGTTCCGGGACCACGCTGACCGAATAGCCTGTCTGGGTCGCCGCTACGGTGAAGATATGTCCGCCTTTCTTGCCTGAGGACAAAGAGGAAGGCAAGAGGTCGGCTGCCGCAGGTCCTGCTGCGCCGCTGGCCGGGGGGCCTAGCTCCGCCAGACTCTGTGCGTAGCGGCCAAACTGCGAATAATACTGAGTTTCTGCCTGATGGATGGCGGTGATCTCGCGAATGGCACCCATTTCGCGGGCTGACATCAACTGGACGTTCATCTTGGGGATCGCCACCATGGCGATGATGAGGATGATCGCCACCACGATCAACAATTCGATGAGGGAGAAGCCCCGGCGGCCCCGATTCCGACCGCTTACTTGACGATTGTGTTGCATACTTATCATCTTAGACGCATCGGGGGCAGAGTTCGTGCAGAGGAAAGTTCGCGCCCTAAGGCACGATGCGGATGTGGGTGATCCGCCGGTCCAAGGCCTTGCCCGCGTAGTAGCCGCCCACGCTGATCGCTCCGGCGACTCCGAGAAAGGGGGGAATCCCGGTGCCCGCGGAGCTGGCCGCGGTTGCGGCAACGTAGCCGCCGATGGTGAGTCTAGTCAGGATGCCAAGCACGGTCCCCATCGTACGGCCCCAGGCTCCGCGGCGACGCTCCAGGTTGATCTGCGCGAGGGAGGTCCGTGGCACGGAGCCGTTCCCTTTGGTGTAGCCCTTGGTGGCCGACGAGATATCACCAGGGCGACCCGTTGTCCGCCGATGAGGGGGGCCAGTTCGTTCCAGTGCATCTCAAGCGGCTTCGATTCCGCCAGGACTGCTTGCTGCGCGACGCATAACAACGTCAGTAGTCCAAGGCTGCGGATCTTTCGGGTCATGAATATGGGTTCCTTAAGTGACCTCAATAGAGCAGCTTAGCGGCATTGCTTATGCTTGACCTGGAATCCTCACTGCTATAAACTTTTTCCATTGCTGGGGTTTACGGTTTGCACCGCTCTGCCGGGGTTCGCGAACTATTAAGAGGAGTTGTTCATGCGCTTTTTCAAACTGCTGAGCTGTGTCTGCTTGCTGGCTGCGTCGATGTTCGCCCAAGGCGATCGCGGTACCATTACCGGAACGATTGCCGATCCTGCGGGTGCGGTCATCCCGAACGCGCCGATTCAGGCGAAGAACACGCAGACCGGGTCGGTTTACGATATCGCTGCAACTGCGACGGGCAACTACACCCTGCCTGGACTGCCTGCCGGCACTTACGAACTCTCTGTCACGGTGCCTGGATTCAAGAACTATGTGCGCACCGGTCTGACGGTGGAAGTGGCCGCCACGATGCGTATCGATATTACTCTGGAGATCGGCTCGGCGACCGAGTCGGTGACGGTAAGCGATTCCGCGCCGCTGCTGAAGACGGAGAGCGGGGAACTGAGTCACAACGTCACCTCGCAGCGATTGAACGAACTGCCGGTCCTGGGCATTGGTCAAGGGCAAGCTGGATCCTCGGGCATCCGCAATCCGAACGCGGTGTTGAACATCATCCCGGGCGCGTATTACACGGCCAACTCTGAAGTGAAGGTGAACGGCGCGCCGGACAACACGCAAGCGCTGCGCATTGACGGTTTGGACGCGACCAGCAGCGGTGTTCCCGGAACGCCGGCGCAATCGCAGCCCAGCGTGGATGCCATTCAGGAAATCACGGTGCAGACGTCGAACTTTTCGGCGGAATACGGTCAAGTGGGTGGCGGCTTTTTCAACGTCACGATGAAATCAGGCACGAATAAGTTCCACGGCTCTGCTTACGACTACTTTGTGAACGAAGCCTTCAACGCGGCGCAGCCGTTTACCGACAACGGCCAAGGCAGCAAATTGAAGCCGCGTCAGCGCCGTCAGGATTACGGCTTCACCATCGGTGGACCAGTGAAGATCCCGGGCGTGTATGACGGTCATGACAAGACGTTCTTCTTCTTTAACTGGGAAGAGTTCCGCGAATTTTCGTTGCAGAACACTACGTCCCAGACGGTACCCATCGCGGCCTATCGAGCAGGCGATTTCACGCGCGCCATGACGGGACGAGTGCTATGCCCGGCCGCGGCCTGCACGGCTGCTTTTGCCGATCCGCGAGGCAATCAGATTCTGGAAGGCCAAGTCTTCGATCCGAACTCTACCAGTGTGGTGAACGGTCTGCGTGTGCGCAATGCTTACGTCGGCAATCAAGTGCCGGTGGCGCAGTTCGATCCAGTGGCGGTCAAGGTGCAGAACCTGATTCCGCTGCCGATGGGTCCGAATGCCAACGGTCTCACGCTGAACTATCTGCCGTCCTATAAGGCGGATCGCGTGACGCACATCCCGGCACTGAAGCTCGATCAGAATATCGGCGCGAAGGACAAACTTTCTTTCTATTGGTCGGCGACGAAGACCTCCAGCGCCATCGCGCCGGGCTTAGGTCAGGCGGACGGCCTGCCGGATCCAATCACGACAGCCATCGGCACCTACGTCCCGTCCTATTTGTTGCGACTGAACTACGATCGCACCATCACCCCGACGTTACTGCTGCACTTGGGTGCGGGTTACCAGTATGTGGATCAGGGGGTTCCTTCGGTCAACACGGACGGCTCGATTCGTAACTATGACGCAGAGAAGGAACTGGGACTGAAAGGTGGCATCGTCAATCGGTTCTTCCCCACCTTCGGGGGACTCACCTTCGCGGGTGGCACGGGTGGCATGAAGAACTTCGGTTCGCAGTCCGATACGCATAACCGCACGCAGAAGCCCACTTTCAACGCCAGCCTCACGCACGTTAAAGACAACCACACCTTCAAGTACGGGGCCGAACTTCGCTTGGAAGGCTACCCCTCCACCAACTTCGGTGGAGCAGGCGGAAGCTACCAGTTCAGTTACGCGCAGACGGCGCAGCCCTTCTGGAACGGAAACCTTCTCTCTGGCACTTCTGCAGGCTTCCCGTATGCCAGCTTCCTGCTGGGTCAAGTGAACAACGGCACCATCGGCAATCCGGTGAGCCCGCGCCTGGGTAAGAAACAGCTCGGGATTTTCGCGCAGGATACGTGGAAGATCACTCGCAAACTGACGCTCGATTACGGTCTGCGTTACGACTACTCCACTTATTTGCAGGAGCAGTACAATCGCATTCCCTACTTCTCCGCGGATGTTCTAAATCCGACCGTGGGACGCCTGGGTGGTGTGCAATTCGATCAAACCGGGGACGGCCACTGTAATTGCAAGTTGGCCAAGAACTATCCCTGGGCGTTCGGCCCGCGTCTGGGTGCGGCTTACCAGCTCGACGCGAAGACGGTTGTCCGTCTCGGCTTCGGTGTGGTGTACAACGGTACGTCGCCGAACAACAACGCTGGTGGTGGACTCGCAAACTCCACTTCCACTTTTACGGCTGGGACGTTCGGCGACTCGGTGACGACGCTCTCAAACGGGATTCCGACATCGTTCCGCCCGCAAGCTTGGCCCAACGTTAACCCGGGTTTGTTCCCGTTGACCCGCACCTCCACACCGGTTGCGATGCCGGCTCCGCGCATCGATCAGAATGCCGGTCGTCCGCCTCGCCAGTATCAATGGAGCATCGGTCTCCAACGCGAGTTCTCAAAGGACTTGGTAGTTGAAGCCTCCTACGTCGCCAATCGCGGCGTGTGGTGGAACGCTCCGGCGCTGCTGAACATAAACGCAGTAACGCCGCAAGCGATGGCCTCTTACGGACTGGATATCAACAACGCTACAGACCGTACGCTGCTCACTTCCACCCTGGCTTCCGCTGCGTCCACGGCGCGCGGCTTTAATACACGTATCCCATACTCAGGATTCCCGACGGGGCAAACGGTCGCGCAGTCCTTGCGTCCGTTCCCGCAGTTCACCAACATCCCGACGTATTGGGATCCGCTTGGAAGCACCTGGTATGACTCGCTGCAAGTGAAGGCCACCAAGCGCATGTCGCACGGGCTTTCCCTGCTCAGCACCTTCACGTGGTCCAAAACCCAGCAACTGGGTGCCGAGCGTGAGCCCAACCCCGGGTCGACTGGCAACGTCGTCACCAACGACGTGTTCAATCGGGGCGTCAACAAGTCGCTCTCGCTGCATGATCAGCCGTTCTTGTGGAACCTTTCCGCTTCTTACCTGACGCCTCGGCTGGGTGGGAACAAGGTTCTTTCCTGGGTGGCGCGGGACTGGACGATCGCAACGTTCGTGGCCTACGGGAGCGGCTTGCCGCTGCCGGTGCCGACCTCCAACAACAACCTGGGCAACCAATTGTTCCAGACGACGTTTGCGAATCGTGTAGCGGATCAGCCGCTCTATACGGTGGACACCAACTGCCACTGCTTTGATCCTTCCAACACGTTCGTGTTGAACCCCAAGGCCTGGACGGATCCGCCCGCCGGACAGTTTTCGACCTCGGCGGCGTACTATAGCGACTTCCGCAAGCAGCGCCGTCCGAACGAGAACTTCAACGTGGGCCGTACGTTCCGCTTGAAAGAAGCGGTCACGTTCAGCGTGCGCGCGGAGTTCACGAACATCTTCAATCGTTACATTGTGAACAATCCGGTCAGCGCGAATGCGAACACGGTGCAGACCCGCAATCCGAACGGCACTACTGCCGCCGGCTTCGGCTTCATCGATCGCACCACGCAAGCGGGTGGTGTAACGCCTGCGATCGTAAACATCGCGCCGCGCAGCGGTGTGTTGGTGGCGCGCATCACGTTCTAAGTACCGGAAGTATCTACGAGACCGAAGGCCGGCGTGGTTGCGCTGGCCTTTCGTCTTTTAGGCGGGTCGCTTTCACGGCCGAGCGAAACGGAATGAAGGGTGACGGCGCGGCGTCAACTGACCACCGGCCGTCAAGCGATTTAGCGCTGATTGCCTTTACCCTTACCGTTGCCATTGCCTTTGCCTTGGTTGTTGCCACGGTTGTTGTCGTCGCGGTCGTTATCGCGGCCATAGTCACGGTTGCGCTTATCGCGATCCCAACCGTGGTTATGTGGCATTTGCTGCTGGCGTTCGCCGCCGGACCAATAGCCGTCAAAGAACTGTTGTCCGTCGTAGCGCGGGCCTGACCAGACTGCACCCTGATACGGAGGCCGGGTCCAGTATCCGCTGTGCCAGGCGTAACGGTTGTTCGCGGGATACCAGTAGCCATCTACCCACATATAGCCTGCTCCGGGATTCGCCGGGCGGGAACGCATCACGCGGGGCGGCGGCGGTTGGCCGATCCGGATCCCTATGGATATCTGCCCGAAGATCGAACTCCCTGCCAACAACAGTACCGCCAGTAATTTCTTCTTCATCGAATGAACCTCTGTCCTGGTAGAGGCACGTGCACGGCCAAACCTAGTTGCGTTGGAACACCAGCGCGATTTGTTTGCGATCCGGTCTCACCACGTTGACCCGCATGGTTCCGTCGGCGGCCAGGGAGTAGTCTTCCAGGGTGACCGCGCTGTTCGGGAGGAGCGGTGGTGGGGGGTTACTGCACGCGGTGGTGGATGCCCTGGCGGGTGACCAATTCGTCGAAGATGGCGAGGACTTGCTTGCGGTAGTGGTAGGAGCGTTCGAGGTTTTCGCGGACGCGCAGTTCGTGGGGGTGGCGCTTGAGCAGCTTTTCGAGGAGTTTCTTGGGAACGTCGATATCACGGCGCAGGGTGGTGGCGGAGTGTCCGCGCAGAAAGAGACCGTAGAATAATGCGGCTTCGCGTTGGGGCGCGAGCGGGTCCGTATCGTCGATACGGGGTTGTACCGGGGGCCTAACGGGGCTGCGCGTCTCGACCTGCATAAAACCGAAGTATACCGAGGCGCGCGACACGCTGGCAAGAGCGAGAGGCAACTCTCTTCCCTGAATGACTCAGGTGAGAAATTTTGACTCAGTACTGCGTACTTATTTCACGTGCGGCATGCGCCGCTCGCGCTGCTCGATCGGCTTCGGGCTCGAGGAAAGCATCTCGAAAAACAACGAAACGATCAATAATCCTGCAACTGCTGCTCCGATGATCATGTCCAGCCTCATTTCTATCGTCCCTTTCGTACTTGCACGTGAAGGACCATTTATTGGATGCCCCGCGCCGGGCTAAGTGTTCAACTTATCGGCTCCGGTCTTAGGAACTAGAACCTTCTTGTTGAGAGTACGGATGGGCGTGTCGTTTGGATGAGTCGAGAGCTATACTACCGGAATGTTTCCGCTCGATCAGTGGTATGTGGCCGGCTTCTCATGGGAGTTTCAGGACAAGCCCGTTGCCCGGACCTTCCTGGGTCAACCGGTGGTGCTCTTCAGGGCCGGTGACCAAATGGCGGCGCTGGAGGACCGTTGCTGTCACCGCCACTTGCCGCTTTCCTGCGGAATGGTGGACGGATCCGCGATCCGCTGCGGCTACCACGGCTTGCTCTACTCACCCGAGGGCAAGTGCATCGAGATTCCCGGCCAGACGAATATCCCCAAGACGGCGTGCGTCCGGGCGTACCCGCTGGAGGAGCGCAACCAGATTGTGTGGATCTGGATGGGCCGCACGGCGGAGTCGCAACCGACGTGTCGCGCGCCCGAGCACCGCTGGCATGACGATCCGTGCTACCAGTTCAAGGGCGAGACCTATCATTACAAGGCTCCCTACCAACTTATCCATGACAACTTGCTGGATCTGAGCCACCTGGGTTATGTCCACACACGGACGATCGGCGGCAACGCGCAGATCCATGTGACCGCTGACATGAAAGTGACCAACGGGCCGGACTGGGTTCGCGTGGTGCGGCACATGCGCGATTCGCAGCCTCCGCCGACGTACTTGGAAGCGTGGCCGTTCGAGGGGCGCATCGACCGTTGGCAGGACATCGAGTTTCGCATCAGCTACTTCCTGATCTGGACGGGTGGAATGGATGCGGGGAGCGGCGACCTGGAGGATCCGGAGCGCGCGGGGTTTCACATGCGCGGTTTCCACGGGATTACGCCGGAGACGGAGACCAGCAGTTTCTACTTCTGGACGATTTCTTCCAATCGGAATCCGGCGCGCAGCGAAGCGGAGAACAAAGACGTGGCGGAGAAGATCCACCGGGCCACGGCATTCACCTTCGACGAAGATAGGGTGGTGATCGAGGAGCAGCACGCGAACATGGTGCGGTTCGGCGACGCGCCGATGGTGGGGATTCTGGTGGACGCGGCGCCGAACCGAGCGCGGAAGATTATCGAACGGCTGACGTAATGATGGTGCCATCCACGTCGCTGCAGCAGCCTCCGTTCTACCTCACCGTGCAACGCTAACAACGTTGCCGTAAGATTGACGGAGGAGCAACGCGATGCGAACACTCACCTTGTTACTGACCATGGCCCTAGCCGCCAATGCGCAATGGGATCCCTACCCGTGGAAGCGCATGCCGCGCACTGCCGATGGCAAGGTGGACCTGAAGGCGCCGGCCGTGCGTACGTCCTATGGCAAGCCCGACCTGTCGGGCTTCTGGATGCCTGAGAATCCCGTCAAGCACCTGCTCAACCTGGCCGCCGATCTTAAGCCCGAAGAGGTGCCGCTGAAACCGGGCGCGCTGGCGGTGCTTAATGAGCGCATCGCAACCAATGGCAAGGAACATCCGGGCGCGTATTGCTTGCCCTCCGGCATCCCCGAAAAACTCAACATCCCCGACGGACTCAAGGTGGTGCAGACTGAGGACCTGACGTTGATGTTGCACGAATCGCGAACCATCTACCGGCAGATTTTCACCGACGGCCGCAAGCTGCCGAAAGATCCGCAGCCCACGTGGATGGGTTACTCGATCGGCCATTGGGACAAGGACACCTTCGTGGTTGAAACGATCGGACAGAATGGCAGAACATGGCTCGACATGCGCGGCTTGCCCGCATCGCCCGCCACCAAGGTAACCGAGCGCTACAACCGCCCCAGCATCGGTCGCATGACCATCGACGTCACCATCGACGATCCTGAGTCCTACACCAAGCCGTGGACGGTCAAGTTGATCTGGAGCCTGCTGCCGGATACGGATCTCATCGAGAGCATCTGTGAAGAGAACAACCGCGATCCAGGGCACATGGTCGGTAAGTAGGCGGCGCATCCCCCCGAGAGGCTATGGCGGCGAGCGTCCCCACCCAAGTACCATAGGTGCTGGAAGGCTGTTTCTTGAACATTACCGCCTTATTCATTCAACGACCGGTCATGACGGCTCTCGTCATGATGGCGATTCTGTTGTTCGGCGTTGTGGGCTATCGAGGGCTCCCGGTCAGCGACCTGCCCAATATCGATTTCCCCACGATTCAGGTGCGCGCCGATCTCCCTGGCGCGAGCGCCGAAACTATGGCTGCGTCGGTGGCCACGCCTCTGGAACGGCAATTCTCCACCGTGCCGGGGATCGAGTCGATGACGTCCTCCAGCACGCGCGGGCAGACCAACGTCACGCTGCAGTTTGGATTGAATCGCAACATCGACGCGGCGTCGCAGGACGTGCAGTCCGCGATTTCTCAGGTGGTCCGGCGGTTGCCCAATGGGATGCCGAATCCGCCTCAGTTGCAGAAGGTGAATCCGGCCGATCAACCCATCCTCTTTATGGGCTTGAACTCGGCCACGGTTTCGCCCACGGTTGTCGCTGAGTTTGCCGACACCCTGATCGCACCGCGCATTTCCCAGGTGGAAGGTGTGGCTCTGGTCAACGTGTTTGGCGCGGCAAAGTATGCCGTACGCATTCAGCTGGATCCGAATAAGCTGGCGTCGCGAGGCATCGGCCTCGATGAAGTACAGAGCTCGGTGCAGAAGCACAATTCGAACTTGCCTGCGGGAACGTTGTGGGGTCCGGAGCAAGCCTACACGGTGCAAGCCAACGGACAGGTGATGAACGCGGAGGCCTACCGGCCGCTCATCGTCGCCTATCACAATGGTTCGCCCGTCAGACTGGACGAACTCGGTGACGTGCTGGATGGCGTGCAGCAAGACAAGAACTTCGCCTGGATCGGGGACAAGCGATCCATCATGTTCCAGGTGCAGCGGCAGCCCGGGACGAATACGGTGGAAGTGGTGGACCGGATCAAGGCTCTGTTCCCGGAGTTTCAGGCCCAGTTGCCACCGGCGGTCCAGTTGGAAACTGTATATGACCGCTCGGTCTCGATTCGCGAATCGGTGAATGACGTCAAGTACACGCTGCTGCTGACGGTGGGGCTGGTCATCCTGGTAATCTTCATCTTCCTGCGGAACATTTCCGCGACGTTCATTGCGAGCCTGGCACTGCCGTTGTCGATCGTAGGCACGTTTGCGGCGATGAAGCTGCTGGGACACTCGCTGGACAATCTTTCGCTGATGGCTCTGACGCTGGCTGTGGGCTTCGTGGTGGATGACGCGATCGTGGTGCTCGAAAACGTCGTGCGCCATATGGAAATGGGCAAGTCGCGGATGCAGGCGTCGCTTGATGGCAGTAAGGAAATCGCATTTACCGTTATCTCCATGACCGTGTCGCTGACCACCGTGTTTATTCCGGTGCTGTTCATGAGCGGGATCGTGGGCCGGTTGTTCAATGAGTTCGCGGTGGTCATCAGCGTGGCCATTTTGATTTCCGGCGTTGTGTCGTTGAGTCTCACTCCGATGATGTGCAGCCGTTTCCTGAAGCCTCCGACCGAGCATCATGGGAAGCTGTATAACTTCTTCGAGCGCGGCTTCGACGGCATTCGTGACGTCTATGGTTGGACTTTGGCTCGCGCGATTCGCCACAGTTTTGTTATGGTGCTGCTGGCCGTTGCAACGGTGGGCGCCACGTATTTTGTGTATCGCCAGTTGCCCGTGGGCTTCATTCCCAGCCAGGACACGGACCAACTCGCGGGGACGACTGAGTTTTCGGAAGACGCCAGCTTCGATGTTATGGCCCGCTTGCAGCAGCAAGTCGCGAACGTAGTGGCCAAGAATCCGAATGTGGAAACGTTCTTTTCGAACGTCAATGCGGGCAACGCCAACAACGGGTCCAATAGCGGCCGCCTGCAGATCCGCTTGAAGCACGGCACGGATCGCAAGGAAACACCCGAACAGATTATCGAGCAACTGCGACCCGCGGTGAACGATATTCCCGGCGTGCGGACATTTTTCCAGAACCCGCCACTGATCCGCATCGGTGGGCAGCAGAGCCGCAGCTTGTATTAATTCACGCTCCAGGCTCAGGACTTGAACGAGCTTTACACCGCCAGCGCGGCGATGGAAAAGGCGTTCCGCGAGATCCCCGAGCTGTCCGATGTGAGCAGCGACATGAAGATCTCGAGTCCGCTGGTCAGTGTCGATATCGATCGCGACCGGGCCTCGGTGTTGGGCATCAGCGCGGACCAGATCGAAGGCTCGCTGTACAACGCGTTTGGATCCCGACAAATTTCGAGCATCTACTCGCCGGTCAGCGACTACGCGGTGATCATGGAGTTGCAGCCGAAATATCAAATGGACCCGACGGCTCTCAACCAGATTTACGTGCGTTCCAATACGGGTCGCTTGGTTCCGATGAACGCCGTGGCGAAGGCACGAACGACGGTTGGTCCTTTGTCGGTGACTCACTTGGGGCAGATCCCATCGGTCACCATCTCTTTCAACTTGGCTCCCGGCGTCGCGCTGGGCAACGCGGTGGAGAAGATCCAAACTACGGCCGCGCAGACGCTACCGGACACGGTACGCACAGCGTTCCAAGGCACGGCGGCAGCGTTCCAGGATTCGATGAGCGGCATGGGATGGCTGGTGGTGCTGGCCATCGTCGTGATCTACATGGTGCTGGGGATTCTCTATGAGAGCTTCATCCATCCGTTCACGATTCTGACTGGTCTGCCCGCAGCGGGTCTGGGAGCGCTGGCCACACTATGGCTGTTCGGCAGCGAACTCAATATTTACTCCTTCGTCGGCATCATCATGTTGATCGGCATCGTGAAGAAGAACGCGATCATGATGATCGATTTTGCGCTGGAAACGCAGCGCGTGCACAACACTCCGGCGGCGGAGGCCATCCATGAGGCCTGTCTGGTTCGCTTCCGTCCCATCATGATGACCACGATGGCGGCACTGATGGGAACGCTCCCCATCGCGCTGGGGTTAGGTGCAGGCTCGGAAGCCCGGCGTCCGCTCGGCTTGGCTGTGGTCGGCGGACTGGTGGTATCGCAGCTGCTGACGCTGTACATCACCCCGGTCTTCTACATCTACATGGAAGGCGCCCGTGGAATTTTCGGGCGCAAGCAACCGCCCGCGAAACCATCCCGGAGGTTGAAGTTGGAACCGGTTCGGGAGACTGCGGTCGGCGACTGAACCCCGCTTAACGGAACTCGGTCAGCCGTTTGATCGCCAATTGCCGCCGGTAGGTGTTGGAATAGCGGAAGAGTAGGGACTCGCAATCGGACGCGAGTTTACGCCACAGGAAGAGCAGGACCTGGTCGGGTCCTGGGAACTGGGGCGTTGGTTGCTTTGTGTCTGGATCCACATGGATCATCGTCAAGCCTTCCTGTCTCGTCTGTCTGTGCCAAAGGGAGCATACGGGGCAGAGGTGGGCGGGAGAATGGTCCTGTGGTCCTGAGCGTACCAGTGGCAGCTTAGGATCTGCGACCTCTCGCGTTACACTAGAAGGCGATGCCGAAACAATACTCCGCACCGCCCGCGATGGCGATTGACCCCAACAAGACCTACACTGCGACCCTCAAAACGACCCGTGGCGAGATCGTCCTGGAACTGTTTGCCAAGGATGCGCCCAAGACCGTAAACAACTTCGTTTTCCTGGCCAAGGACAAGTTTTACGACGGCTTGAACTTCCACCGCGTGATCAACGACTTTATGGTCCAGGGCGGATGCCCGACCGGCACCGGCAGCGGCGGCCCCGGCTACCGCTTCGAAGACGAGGTCAAGAATCGTCAGAACCAGAGCCACAAGCCGGGCGTTATTTCCATGGCGAATGCCGGTCCTGGAACCAATGGCAGCCAGTTCTTCATTACCCACGTCGATTGCAGCTACCTGGACGACAAGCACACCGTCTTCGGTAAAGTGACCAAGGGTAAAGATATTGTCGATTCCATCCGTCAGGGCGACAAGATCGAAAGCGTTACGATCACGGAGGCGTAGGCCGCTGTGAAAATACTAGCCGTCGGAGCCCATCCCGACGACGTCGAGTTCGGTTGCGCGCCTATCCTGATTCAGGAGTCGCGCGCCGGGCACGAGGTCCGGATTCTGGTCACGTCCAAAGGCGAAGCCGCCAGCGCGGGGACGCCGGAGGAGCGCGCGCAGGAAGCCCGTGAGGCGGCCAAGATCATCGGCGCTGAAATCGACTTTCTCGACCTGGGTGGCGACTGCAACATTGCCGTGACACCCGACAATACGGTGAAGTTGGCTCGGGAGTTGCGCCAGTTCCGGCCGCAGATCGTGCTGGCTCCGCACTTGGGCGAAAACCAGCATCCCGACCATGCCGCCGTCGGTAAATTGGTCCGCGACGCTGCTCGTCTGGCTCGCTACGGCGGATTGTCGCAACTTTTGGGGTTACCAAGTCATCAGATATCGAGTCTGTACTACTATGCGATTACGCAGGTCTATGTCGACCCTCCGCAACTGGTCATCGATGTCAGCTCCGTCTTTGCGGAGTGGCAGTCGGCCATCCAGTGTCACGCGAGCCAAATGAAAACGCGATCTTATCCGGAGTTGGTCACAGCGCGCTCGCGGGCGTGGGGCGCGGCTATCGGTGTCGAATATGCGGTCGGCTTGTGGCCGAACGATCCGATCCGGGTGGGCTCACTGTCGGATTTGCCTCTTTCTTCCAGATACTTCTAACGAGCGAATGACTCCTCTCTCCATCGGCATCACCTGTTACCCCTCCGTCGGCGGCAGCGGCATTGTAGCCTCGCAACTGGGGAGCGAACTTGCGCGACTGGGCCACGAGATCCACTTCATCAGTTACGAGCCTCCGTTTCGCTTAGAGAAGAAACATCCGAACATCTTCTTCCACAAGGTGGAGTTGAACGAATATCGGCTTTTCAAATATCCCGACTACACACTGCCGCTGGCGGTGAAGATGGTCGAGGTGGCGAACAAGTTCAAGCTCGATATCATGCACGTGCATTACGCGGTCCCGCATGCGACGGCGGCGTTGCTGGCTCGGCAGATTGCGCGCGAAGAGGGGCTGCATTCGGCGCGCGTCATCACGACGCTGCACGGTACGGACATCACGCTGTTGGCTCGCGATCCGAACCTGGCGCCGATCATCAAGTACTCGACTGAGAGTTCGTGCGGCGTGACGGCGGTCTCGCACAGTCTGCGCGAGGAGACCATTCAGGTTCTTAAGACCAAGAAGCCCATCGAAGTCATCCATAACTCCTATCGCCCGCGCGAGCCGCGCAAGACACGCAACGCGGTCCGCAAAGCGCTGGGTCTGCGGCAGGATGATTTCGTCCTCATTCACCTTTCAAATTTGCGCCCGGTCAAGCGCGCGCAAGACATTCTCAAAGTGATCGCGGCCGTGAAGGACGATGAACGCATCAAGCTGCTGATCCTTGCGGGCGGTCCGTTCGATCCGTTCAAGCCGCTGGTGAAAGAGCTCGGGATCGAGAAGCGCGTTTTCGTGAAGAGCAACGTGGTCGATATCGAAAACTACATCGCCGCTTCCGATGCCGGCATCTACGCGAGCGAGCGCGAGAGCTTCGGCATGGGCGTGCTGGAAACCATGAGCTTTGCGAAGCCAGTGGTAGCGACCCGCGTCGGCGGCGTGACCGAGATCGTGGTGGAAGGCGAGACAGGCTACCTCAAACGTCTGGGCGACGTGCGGGCGATGGCCACAGCGGTCCGCAAGCTGGCGAACGACCCGGCCCTGTGCGCGCGCTTAGGCGCAGCGGCCAAAGCTCGGGCGCAGGACCACTTTTCGGCCGAGGCGAGCGTCGGCAAGTACGTCGAGTTCTACCGGCGCGTCATGGCCGAGTGCCGTCAGTAATCCTCCTGCTCTAAAATGTTGAGCGGTTGCGCCTTATCGTAAAATTCGGCAAGAAGTAGAATATTTTGCTGGTGACGGGTGCGATGAGTTTCTTTGATTTTTCCGAAGATGTTCGGTTGGCGGTTGCCGAAGCAAATGACATGGTCGCAAGACTGTGAGGCAAGACCACGGTTCATCGAGCGAAGTTTCCCGGGGCCGTAAAGGGGGCGGGCTTTCATCTCTTGTCAAATAACGATCTGTTCCTGCCGGGGAAAAACGACCTCGTGATTGGTGCGGCCCCCTGGAGCGATCCCGATTTGGCCGCGCTTGAGGATCTGGCCACTAATGGGCATGCCAGCCTCATGCGGATTCACGTGTTCGATGTGGACGCGATCCCTTTCCATGAAATGACCCTGATGCTGCCCGGCATGCGGAGGTTTTATAAGACTCCGGTAGTGCTTCGCTATATCAATGGTGAGCTTACTTACTTTGAACACGGGCACGATGCTATCTTGTGGCTGCGGCAGCTTTAGCCGGTTGGATGCGCCGCGGATCAAAAACGGCAAGGTCTCGCCCAATTACTCCGTCAACTTCTTGAGAATGTGCCGCGCCACGAATTCCTTGATTTCCCGATGTCGTGGCACTGGCTGCGCCACGCCTGTCTTCGCATTGCGATACCAGTCGTGACTTCCGCCGTGTCGGATGAGCACGCACCCGGCCTGCTCCAACGAGCGAATCAGATCTGTTCGCTTCATCCCAGAGACAGCTCGGCCACTCTACGGATGCCAGGAATCTCGCCGCTGGTGAGATCTACGTAGAGGTCGCGAAGATTGGCCACAAGTTCTTCCTGCGTCTCACCCTGTGTTAGGTAGTCGGGAAACTCTTCAAAGTAGCCGATCCACATTTCACCGTCCTGCCAGTGAACATATCGAGCTGTGCCCATGCGTCCATTGTACAGTTCACCCTCCCCCACTGCTGCATCCCTCGACCCGCCGCGCTAGACTGGTTTCCCAGGGGGGATCGAATGCGAAAACACATCCACACGGCCACGTTGGGTCTTGCGCTGTTGCTCGCGACCAGGAGCGCTTGGGCGCATCACTCGTTTGCGGCGGAGTATGACGATAAGCAGCCGGTGAAGGTCACTGGCACGGTCAGCAAGGTCGAGTGGAAGAACCCGCACATTTGGTTTTACGTGGACGTGAAAGACCCGCAGGGCAAGGTCGTCACGTGGGGCTTTTCGGGCGGACCTCCGGGGATGCTGTTGCGGCGCGGGATCACCAAGGACGTGATGAAGCTGGGCGACGTGGTCACGGTGGAAGGGTTCCGTGCGCGCGATGGATCTAACAACGGGTCCGGCGGAACGGTGCTGTTCGCCAAAGATGGCAAGCAGGTATTCACGGCCAGCGCCGAAGATGCGCTTCCGCAGAAGTAGGGCAGGGGATCAACATGCAGAGTCTTCGATGGGGATTGATGGCGCTCGCCTTGACGTGCCCGATGTGGGGGCAAGCGACGGGGCAGGCGACGGCGCAGCAGACCAAGGGCATTCCACGCGATGCGGCGGGCAAGCCGGATTTCACGGGCGTGTGGGCGGGCCCTGGATTTAGTCACAAGGTGGGGCCGGGCGATACCGACTCGCCGACGGTGACGCGCTTCGATCGCAAGAAAATGTCTCCGTTCACGCCGGGCGGGCAAGCGCTGATGGCTCGGCCGATCACGGGCAAGTTGCTGCAGGATGATCCGACCTCGTTGTGTTTGCCGAACGGTCTGACGCGGCAGATTCTGTCGCCGTATCCGCAGCAGTTCATCCAGGCTCCGGGGAAGCTCATCATCCTCTACGAATACATGCACTTCTTCCGCGTGATCCCCACCGATGGGCGTGCGCATGACAAGGATGTGGACCTCACGTGGATGGGAGATTCCACGGCCAAGTGGGACGGCGACACGCTGGTGATCGATACAGTGGGCCTCAAGGAATGGATGTTCGACGCGACGCACAGCCAGGATGGCGAGGGCTCGCGCTGGCATAGCGACGACCTCCACGTGACCGAGCGGTTGCGGTTCGTGGATCCGACCTCGGTGTCGTATCAAATGACGATTGACGACCCGAAGATCTTCACGGCTCCGTGGAATCAGGACTTTTCCATGAAGCTGCACCCGACGTGGAAGCTGCTGGAATTTGTGTGCGAAGAGAACAATCGCTGCGAAGGCGGGATCTGCGTCGAGTCTGACGCGCAGAAGCAGAACAAGTAGCGGCTCGCGGGTTCGGTCCTACAGGATTCACCCTATGTCGCCGATCCAAGGGGTACTATGTCCAGCTCCCCTCGGCCTGCGTTCTTGGACTACGGTAAATCCGTGCTCCGGTTCAAGATCGCAGCTGGATTCTTGGTTTTCGCCTTGGCGCTGGGCTTCATCGCCTATCGTTTCCAGGCCAATACTTACATCACGGCGCAGCGTACGGCGGGATCCAACCAGCGCTTTGACCGAATCTGGTTTGCCGCCCAGAACGTTTTGGCTGGAGCTCGAACCCAGGGTGACCGGATTAAGATCCACCGCGAGGCGGCGGCCGGCGTCGCCGAACTCAATATCGAAATCCCAGCGGGCGGGCTGGTTCACGGCGAATCCAGTTGGGCTGTTGCCCCTGCGTTCGACGTGGTGGCCTGGATCCATCCAGGGGCCTTGTTGTTCCGCGCTCTTGCGAATGAAAAGTCCACGCGAACCGTGCTATTTGCCGCGGGCAGTCGGCCGCTTGTTGTCACAGTGCTTGGTGATGGAGCGATCGCCGTTGCCTTTGAAGACGGGGTGATAGCGCGCTGGAATTCGCGTACGGGGGAGCCTCTCCCGGGTCAAGATCTGGCGCTTGGATCCGTGCGGCAGGCGACTGCCGTTGGAGATTATCTGGCCGCGGGCTCGTCCGAGAAGATCTTCCTTTACCATTACCGGGATGGACACTGGGCACCCACGGAATCCGTGTCCGCTCCAGCTCCGCCGTATCGACTGGTGATCCCCGCTGCGGGATCCATCGCCACCATTGAGGACGGTTTTCTCCACTATGGCGGGGAATCCCGAAACACGCGTGGAGCCGTCGGCTCGGTAGTTTCGCATCAAGGTGTTTTGATCACGGCGGGCAAGTTCGACAACGTGTGGGTGGCCACAAGTTCAAACCAGGAACAGGAAGACTACGAAGTTGCGACTGCGGAACCTGGATCGATTCTGGCGACGGGAAAGAACCAACTGGCGGTGAGCGGTCCCCAGGGCACGTCCGTGTTCACGCTTGGCAGTGAGGAGCGATTGACGGCAACGGGCCGCATGGCAGCCGCCTTAGCCTCCTTGAGCGCATTGATCTCCTTCGTGCTCGCGTTGGCTCCGATGTTACTGCGGCATCTGCTGAAACTGTTTGCCAAGATGCTCGGAAGAGCGGGCGGGGCAGGTGGGGGACTCGCGGCTGAGCATCTACCTCCCCCGCCGACGATCTTGATTGAGCGCATCGCCGCCGCGCGCAGCGTGCTGTGGGCCGGGGCCGGACTCAGTGTCCAATCGGGACTGCCTACGCGGAGCGTGTTTGTTACCAACTTGATCAACACCGGCAGCGTGGAGGGGTGGATCCGTTCGGATGATGTGAGTTCGCTGCGGCACATGGTGGCTCGCGGCCAAGCGGAAGCCGCGATGGACAGGTTAATCGAACGGCGTGGGGCCCAAGCGAGCATCGGCCACATTCGTTCCCTGATTCCGAAATACCCGACGCTGTCCCGTTGCCACGAACTGCTCTCCAGCATCCCGTTTGCCGCAGCGATGAGCACCAACTATGACGATCTGCTGGAGCGTATGAAGTCGCATTGGACCGCGAAGGTGGTGACGCCCAGTTCTGCAGAGATCCCTTCGTTGAGCGGCATTCCCTTCTTACTCAAGTTGTACGGCGAACTCGGCCAGTCGCAAAGCATCCGTATGTCGCGCAGCAAGCTGGCTGCCGATTTTCCCGCGCCCGCTCGACGATTGCTCAACAGCGTGGGGTCCATGAACACGCTCCTATTTATCGGAGCTTCTCTGGAAGGATTGCTGGCCGATCTGGACGCACTGGGCCTGTCAGACATTCGAGGCGGAACGCACTTCGCCGTTGTCGGCACACCGAGTTCGCAGTGGAAGAAGATTGCCCAGGAGTTGAAGGGGCTCTACTCCATTGAAGTCCTGGCTTGCCGTGAAGAGACCATCGCCACGGAGCTGCCGAAGTTTCTGGAAGAGTTGTTGCGGCGCGTGAACCAGGTTCAGCGCGATGCCGTCGAAGTTGCGAAGGTGGAAGAGCCCGATCTGACCACCACTGCGGCGTAGTGCCTAGGCCAACGCGTCTTTGAGGCGCTGGTAGGTGACGGTTAACTCTTCGGGCAACACACGGGTCTCGGCGATGGTGGACATGAAGCTCGCGTCGCCCGCCCAGCGCGGCAGCATGTGCATGTGGATGTGGCCGGCCACTCCGGCGCCCGCGGCCTCGCCGAGGTTCATCCCGAGGTTGATGCCATCGGGGTTGTAGATCTTGCGCAGCGCCACCTCGCAACGGACCGCCAGGCGCATCATCTCCGCCATGGTCTCGGGTTGTGCGTCAGCCAGCTTGGACACGTGTTCGTACGGCGCGATCATCAAGTGACCGTTGGTGTACGGGTAGAGATTCAGCAACACGAAATTGCGCTCAGCGCGGAGTACGATGTGGTTGCCAGCGTCGTCGTTCGCCGCAGGCTTGGTGCAGAAGATACAGGCGTTTTTCGGAGATGCGGTCGACACATACCGGTATCTCCACGGACTCCACAGGCGGTCCATTCTGCCCGTGTTACTCGGTCGGCTTGGAGGCGCTGCCGTTAACCAAGTCCTTCAGCTCTTTGCTGGGCTTGAAGTAGGGAATGCGCTTGGCCGGGACTTCCACGCGATCGCCGGTCTTGGGGTTGCGTCCCACGCGCGGCAGGCGGCTGCGCGTGCGGAAACTGCCGAATCCACGAATCTCGATTTTGTCGCCGCTGCGCAGGGCTCGGACCACGCTTCCGAGAATGGCCTCGACGATCACCTCGGAATCTTTACGGGTCATTTCAACCACGCGTGAGACTTCTTCGATCAATTCTGCCTTGGTCATACTTGTATAGCGGCCGGTTACCGGCTGTCCCCTTTTGCTCTTCGATTCATTGCTTCTTCCATGGTCATGGTGGCGGCTGCGGCCTGGCGCTGGTAATCTTCCAGGCGAGCGCGTTCCTCATCCTCGGCCACGGCTCTGAGGCTTAATCCGATCTTCTTTTCGGCCTCATTCATTTTGACAATCTTAAAATCATACTCTTCGCCCAGCGGCAGCGGGGAATCCGCATCCGCGGTGTCGGGCATGACTGGAATTTCCGATTTGTGACACAACGCCTCCACGCCCGGCGCAAGTTCCACGAACACTCCGAACGCGGCCGCGCGGATCACTCGTCCACGCACTAGGTCTCCGGTCTCATGAGCGCGGAAGAAGCTCTCCTGCGAATCCGGCTGCAGCTGTTTGATGCCCAGCGACAGGCGGCGATTGGGGGCATCGATGCTTAGGATCACAGCCTGCATCGTCTGGCCCTTCTTCAATAATTCCGATGCGTGCTTGATGTGTTTGGTCCAGGAAATATCGGACACATGCACCAAACCATCCACTCCTTCTTCGATCTCCAAGAACGCGCCGAACTCAGTCAGCTTGCGAACACGGCCTTCTACCACGCTGCCGATCGAATAACGATCCGCGACCGTAGTCCAAGGGTCGGCTTCCAGCTGCTTAATACCAAGAGAGACGCGGCGCTCTTTTTGTTTCACTTCGATCACAACCGCTTCCACCTGATCGCCCGGCTTCACCACCTTGTTGGGGTGCTTCATGCGCCGGCTCCAGGTCATTTCGGAAACGTGGATCAAGCCTTCAACGCCGGGTTCGATCTCGACGAACGCGCCGTAATCGGTGACGCTCATTACACGGCCTAGGACGCGGCTGCCTTGGGGTAGGCGTTCGGTCATGGACTCCCACGGGTCCGGTGTAAGCTGGCGGATGCCCAGGGAGATGCGCTCTTTAGCTCGATCGAACTTGAGGACCTTGGCAGTGATTTCCTGGCCTACTTGAATCACTTGCGAAGGATGCGTGACGCGGCCATGCGACATGTCGCTCACGTGGAGCAATCCATCGATGCCGCCCAGATCAATGAATGCGCCGTATTCAGTGAGGTTCTTTACCGTACCTGTTACGGTGCCGCCTTCAGTGATGTGTTCCAGCGCGTTCGCCTTACGCGACTTGCGATCTTCTTCCACCACCATCTTGCGCGAGACAACCACGTTGCCGCGGCGGCGGTTCACGCTGACGATGCGAACCGGTATGTCCTGTCCGATGAATTGGTCCAGGTCATGCACGGGTCGCGAATCGATCTGCGAGCCGGGCATAAATGCGGGCACGCCGACGTCCAACATCAACCCGCCCTTGGTCTTTTCAATCACACGCGCGGAAACCAACAGTCGATCCCGTGCGGCTTCTTCTAACGTATCCCAGATGCGCAATCGCGCGGCTTTACTGTATGAAAGCAGTACGTAGCCTTCGGGCGGCGGCGCCGAACGATCCGGCATCACATCAATCGTGTCGCCCCGCTTGACCGTGATGGTGCCATTCGGCAACTTGAACTGTTCGAGGGGGATGCTGCCTTCCAGCTTGTACCCGAAATCGACGATCACATCTTTGGCCGTGACCGCCACCACAAGCCCTTTGAGCAGCTCGCCTTCTGACAGCGGTGCTAAATGGCTGTGCTCGTCGAGTAGTTGCGCGAAGTCTTCGTCAGCGGAGGCGCCGGCGTCGAGATCCCGATCTTCAAAAAATTCGTCTTGCGCCATGGGTCCGGTGTACGACAACTGCTTGAAAGAGAAGTACTTCACGAACTATAGCGGAGCCTAAATAGGGTTGTCAACCGAGGCGGGCCAGGGACGTTCGTGCGCGGAGATGTGTGGGCCGCGATGAAGACTCCGCGAGAATGTTTTACTCAGAAAATTGACGCCTTGTGATCGGGTACGCTACCATAGCTCTGCGGGGTGGAGCAGTCTGGTAGCTCGTTGGGCTCATAACCCAAAGGTCACAGGTTCAAATCCTGTCCCCGCAACCAACCAAGTCTGAATCGGTTGTGCGCATCCTGCGCCGACTACTCTTCCCATCCAACTCCATCCGATTCTGAGCGAAATGACTCACGCCGGATAACGTAACCGAATTCAGCCTGCAAGCGCCCCACACAGGGCGAGCCTTCGCTCATATCACTAAGTTTCCCGAAACGTTCGCGCCCGAAATGAGTTTACCTCGACGAGGTTTGGCCAAGGAGGAGCGCCGATGCTTCGCAGTGTTGTTGTTTCCCCGGACAGGGAACTGTCCGCTAGGCTTCTAGCCGCGACAGAATCTGCGGGTGGTTGTACCGTCAAACGCGTGATGGATGAATATCCTTCTCTGGGTGAACTTCTGCGGGTTCTTCGGGCCTCCACGGCAGAGATTTTGTTCTTGAGCTTCGACGATCTCGCAAAGGCTCGGGACATCACCAAGGCTCTTGAAGAGGAACTGCCTAACCTTCAGATCGTCGGAATCCATGGCGAGGGAAGTTCCCAGGTGCTGCGCGAATACATGCGCTTGGGAATTCGGGAATCGCTGGGGGAACCCTTCGAAGAGAAAGCCATCGTGGAACTGCTGTCCAATGTGACGGGACACCTCGACCGGCTTTCTGTCAATCATGGCGCTCCCAGCCAGTTGCTATGTTTTCTGCCGTCCAAGCCCGGAGTGGGAACCTCCACCATTGCCCTCAACGTAAGCGCCTCGTTGGCAGCACAGCCGAATAGTTCTGTTCTCCTGGCCGACTTCGACATGAGCGCCGGCATGGTTCGCTTCTTGCTGCGACTGAACAACAAGTCGTCGGTCACGGACGCTATAGACATGGCGCACCAGTTGGACGATCAACTGTGGCCGCAACTGGTCACGCGGCTCAACGGCCTGGACGTATTGCACGCCGGAAGTACCAACCCGAACTATCAGGTGGCCCCAGTCCAACTGGAAGAGTTCCTGACCTTCTTGCGCCGCCACTACAAATTTGTTTGCGCTGACCTCTCCGGAAATTTCGAGCGCCACTCACTCGATCTGCTCCACGAGTCCAAAGCGATCTTTTTGGTTTGCACGCCGGAAGTGGCGTCGATTCATCTTGCTCGAGAAAAGTTGGACTTCCTGCGGCAGATCGACGTGAGTTCCAAGGTCTCCGTGCTTCTCAATCGTGTTCCCAAAAAAACACTGCTCAGCACACAACAGGTGGAGGAGTTACTGGGAGTGCCGGTAGCGCAGGTGTTTGCCAACGACTATAACGGTGTGAACGGTTCGGTGAAGGATGGAACGGCCATCAAGCGGACCTCGGAAATGGGAAAGCAACTCGCCGAATTCAGTTTGCGCCTGGATGGCGCCCTGTCCTAGCGCGAGGGCACCGTCTTATTCCCAGTAAGCCCCGCCCGGACGTCCGTAGCTCTGGCAGTGCTCCCGGGCTCGCACGGCGTGTCATTTTTTGGCGGACCGAAAGGTCAGCACAGCCAGGAAGAAAAAGGCCGCGGAGATGAAGCATCGCACTACGATCCCTAGCATCGGCGCCTCATACAAAGCGTTGCGCCAAGCTAGCGAGGCGAAGGCGAGACCCAGGCATAAGTACCACCAGCCGTAGAGCCGCGTTAGAAGTTGCTTGCGTGGGCCGGTCATTGCCATACCGTCATTTTCCTACAGTGGGCGATTGATCAAGCCAGCGAGCTGCGCACTTCCGCGATCGTCTCGAACGACTTCAGCCGCGCTGCGTGGTCGTAAATATTCGCGGTGATCATCAATTCGTCGGGCTGTATCTCGGCAAGGAAGTTCTGCAGTCCCATCTGAATGGATCCCGGCGATCCCACAATGGCGCACGCCAGCGCTTGATCGATTACGAAGCGTTCGGCGGGCGAGCAGCACGTGTTGATGTCATCCACAGGGGCCTTGAGTTGGCCTGGCATGCCTCGGCGTAACGCCAGGAACGCCTGCTGAAGCGATGTGAAAAGACGTCGCGCCTCCGCATCTGTCTCCGCAGCGATCACGTTGATACATGCCATCGCATACGGACGATCCAGTTGCGCGGACGGCTGGAAGGCACGGCGGTAAAGGCTGAACGCCGGAACCAAATCGGCGGGAGCGAAGTGGGAGGCGAACGCAAACGGCAATCCCAACTGCGCGGCAAGCTCCGCGCTGAACATGCTGGATCCCAGCAGCCAAATCGGAACGTTGAGGCCCGATCCTGGAACGGCGCGGATCGGTTGCCCTGGCTGTGATGGTCCGAAATAGGACTGCAGTTCGACTACGTCCTTGGGAAATTGATCGACCGTCTCGAGGACATTGCGACGCAGGGCCCTGGCGGTCATCATATCGGTTCCCGGTGCCCGCCCCAGGCCCAGATCAATGCGATGGGGAAAGAGCGACGCCAGCGTGCCGAACTGCTCGGCTATGACCAGCGGACTATGATTCGGCAGCATCACGCCGCCCGACCCGACGCGAATCGTCTTGGTTCCGCCCGCAACGTGCGCGATCACTACCGAAGTCGCGGCGCTGGCGATGCCCGGCACGTTGTGGTGTTCCGCGAGCCAAAACCGATGGTATCCCCAAGCCTCGGCATGTTGCGCCAGATCCAGCGAATGGCGGAAGGCATCTGCTGCGGTTGCGCCTTCCGTGATGGGGCAGAGGTCCAGGACTGAAAACGGGATCATACCCCAGGGTAGCCCGCGGACCCTGCTTCTTTCTGTCCTTCACGGCAAGCCCGCGCAAGCTCCGCACGCGTGGCCGTCTAGGGGCGGTTTCTCCCCTCCGAACTCTTTCGTCTTAGCCGCCACTCAAACCTTACTTATGGGACACCCGATTCTGAACCTATCTGTAGGCCTCGTCCGTTCTACGGTAGTACTCTGACCGAGATAGTCCTATGCACGCGCCGGGCCATAGTGCGTCTAAGTCCGGCCCTATTTCTGCCCTAAAAACGCACCTATGCCATGGTCTATCGGAGATTACGGGGCCGAACTATAAATACAGTACGGAAGTCTCCTACTTCCAGTGCAACAGTCGGAGTAATTACATCATGCAATCATTTTTCGGGTTTCCCAAGAGCCGCCGCGGACAGAAGGGCTTTGTCGCGGTCACTTTCGCGGTGATGATTACCGTCATTGTCGGTTTCGCCGGCATGGCCGTCGATACAGGCTACCTGCAGTGGAACAAGCGCCGGGCGCAGCTCGCGGCCGATGCGGCAGCGATGGGTGCACTGCGTGAACTGGAAAAGAGCGCCGACGCCAATACCGTCTCTGCGGCGGGTCTGAACGATTCCTCCATGAACGGTTTCACCAACGGGGCGAACGGGACCACGGTGGAAATCCACAACCCGCCGATCTCCGGCTCGTACTTGAACCATGCGCACGCGGTGCAGGCCATCGTGCGGCGGGACGTTCCCACGATCTTCATGCGCATGTTCGGCAAGAACAGCGTCGCGGTCGCGGCCGACGCGGTGGCGGAAACCACCACCGTGCTGGGAAACATCGGCGGCTGCATCTTCGCGCTGAACAAGACAATGAAGAGCGGACTGAACGTCAACGGCACCACGGTGGACGTGAACACCAACGGTAGCGTCATCGTGGAATCCAACAATTCAGAGGCCTTCACCATGGGCGGTGGCGCGATCTTCAAAATGGGACATGAAGCGAAAGTTGGTGTAGTGGGCGGTTGGTCAATGATGGGGCAGACGCAAATCCTAGATGTTAGCCACGATCCCCCGCTGGTGCGCACCCCTGTCCATATCGAGGATCCGGGCGATCCGTTCATCGCGATGGCGGCTCCGAACGTGAGCAACGTGGGCAACACTACGATTCGCGTAGCCAGCGGCGGTGTTGCCTACAGCAAGACCAACCAACCCGCGGATAGAAAAATCTGGCCGGGCGTCTACTGCGGAGGTATCTCCATCGGCGACACCGACGAATATACTTACACGTTCCAGCCGGGTGTGTATATCCTGGCCGGCGGCGGGTTCAAGGTGACCTCAGGTGACGCGCGGGTCAACGGTACCGGAGTTACTTTCTACAACACCGGCACCGGCGGTACCGCCTACGGCGCCTGGGGTTGCCCCAATTCTGACTACACCCCGATCGGCCTCGCTGGACAAGGCCGCCTCAATTTCAAGGCGCCCACTTCAGGAACCTTCGTGGGTATGCTGTTCTTCGGTGACCGCAATCTGGGCACGGGCGCTGGTAAGTCTGAGCAAATCGTAGGTGGTTCAGACAGCATCTTTGACGGAGCGCTGTATTTCAAAAAGGGCAACTTGAAGTTCGCCGGCCGCAGCTCAAACACGGGCTACACCGTGCTGGTGGCGGATAACATCAGCATCAACGGCACCACCACGCTGGGGAACAACTACACCTCGCTGGCGAATCCGAATCCCTTCGCTCCGTATTCCACGGGCGGCGGAATGGTTGAATAAGACGCAATGCAAATAGGTCGGAGAACCAACATGCAAGGCAAGATGTTAAGCAGACAGCGGACGATCCGCAAACGCGGCGAGCGCGGCAACGTTCTCATTGAGTTCGCACTGATGTCCACGGTGCTGCTGGGGATTACGCTAGGCGTCGCGGACTTTGGACGCATCTTCGCGATGGGTGACAAAGCCGCGAACGCCGCAGCTTCCGGTACTGCCTATGGGGCGCTGAGTCCAGCGAACTACACCGACATGCTCGGCATGCAAACGGCTGCCCAAAACGATCTGGGAAATATCCAGAACGCCGAGGTTGTTGCGGTACGCACTTGCCGCTGCATTCTAGGCGGGGCTCCAGTCAGTTGCGCCGATGATCCGGACGTCACCGCATGTCCCGCCGGGCAGACGCGCAAGACTTATATCCAAGTTACGGTGACCATCCCCTTTCATAGTCTCTCCGGGCTTCCGGTCTTGCCCGGTTTGACCAACGTTAAGGGCAAATCCATTATTCGAGTGGAGTGATATTCGTGTTGAAAAAGAACGCCATGCTATCCAAACATCCCACTTCGGGACGCCGAAAACGCCAACGCGGCAGCGCCCTTCTCGAATCCACTCTGTGCTTCCTGGGCTTTATCTTCCTCACCGTGGGCCTGATGGAATTTTCGATGGCAGTCTACGCCTTATAATTTCGTGACTTGGGCCGCCAGTGATGCCGCGCGCTACGCGTCGCTGCACGGGTTCCACAGTACCGCTCCCGTGTCGGTCAACGACATCAAGAATCATATTCGACGGCAAGCCGTGGCTCTCGTGTTGAGCCGACTGACGATCGATGAAGACCCCACCCACATCTGGATTCCCAACAACCATCCGGGAAGCATCGTGCAGATCAAGATCACTTACAACGTCCATCCACTGGTGGGCTTGATGATGCAAACCATGAACGTCAGCAGCACCTCGAAGATGGTCATCGCCAACTAGGGCGCTGCTCTACACTGCGCGGAAGCAGTCTGCGGCGGGAATCACAGCCGGGATGTCGCCCAGTCCGTGCAACTGTCCGATGAGCTTCTCCCATCGTTCACGCGTCATGCTGCCTAAACCGGCATTCGCGGTGTCTTCATTTTCAATGAAGGGCTTCTGCTGTTCGGCTACCTCGGCGAACGTCGCCGCGTCCATGGATGGATTGGCCGCGTGCATCTTGTCGTTGGTGGGTTTGGGATTCGCCAAGTAGGCGCGCCAGCCGTCACGCACGGCGGTGACCATACTTTCCACGATGGCCGGATTGTCCTTAATGTATTTGCCCGTGGTCGCGAGCACTGTTGTGTAGGGGTTGTAACCCACGTCGGCCACCGGGAACACTGTTACTTTGGCACCAGCGTGGCGGGCCTGCAACGGCTCCGACATGATGAAGCACTGCTGTGCAAACAACGGGTCATTGAGGAACGCCGAGATGTCGCCCCCGGGCGAAGGAACGATCTTCACGTGGTCGAACTGGAACTGCTTTTCCAGCAGGCGCGCGTAGGGCAGTCCACGTTGCAGAGCCACGGTCCCTTCTTCAAACACTTCTTCGATGGCCATGAGTCCGCGCTCGGCGTGGACCATGATGCCTTGCGGGCTGTCCTGAAACACCGCGAAGAGCGCAACGACGTCATTGCCCCGCGAGCGTGCCACCACCAGTTCGTCCGCCGAGACGATGCCGAACTCGGCTGAGCCTGCTCCAATCATTTGCACCGTGGGCGTGCCAGCGCCGCCAGGCAGGATCTCGACGTCGAGCTTCGCTTCTTTGAACGGAGCCGCGTAGAAACCGCCGAACTGCGGATCGGGCTTCCAGTTCAGCGCCAGACGGATTTTCGAGGAGGAGCCGCACGATGCCAGGAATCCGAAGGCGGGAAGTGCGGTGAGGAAAGCGCGACGCTGCATAAAGCTAGTTTACGACTGTTCCGACGCGTGCCAACGTCGCAGCGTCAGCGCGCTGATCACATTGATCAATCCGAACAGCGCCAATCCCAAGACCGAAGCCAGCAACACCGCGGCAAAAACTTTGTCCACCCGCTGCTGCGTGCGTGCGACGTCAACAACTGAGCCTAATCCTTCGCCTCCGATAAACTCCCCCACAATCGCCCCGATCACGGCGAGTCCGGACGCCACGCGCAGTCCAGTGAGTATCTGCGGCAGCGCCGCCGGAAAGCGCAGCTTGAATAACGTCACCCGTCCCGAGGCTCCATAGAGGCGGAACAAGTCTCGCAGAGCCGGGTCAGTGGAAAGGATGCCGGTGAGCGTGTTCGCGATGACCGGAAAGATCGATACGACGAACGCCGAGGCGACCACGGTCCGCATCCCATAGCCGAACCAAATTACCAACAGCGGTGCGATGGCGATGATAGGTACAGTTTGAAAGAAGACCGCGTAGGGATAAAACGACCGTTGTATGGTGCGCGATGACGACAGCAACACGGCGATGGCTACGCCGCCGAAGGTGCTGAGCGCGAAGCCCAGCAACGCTGCAGCGGAGGTCTTGAGAAACGCCTCACCCAGTTCGCCACGGCTCTCGATCATCGCGGTGACAATCGCGGTCGGCGTGGGGACCAGGTAAGCAGCCACCCAACCTTGGCGTACCGAGATCTCCATCAGTGCGACCACGAGGAGCAGCGGAATCAGCGGAGGAAGTACGCGCTTGATCATTCTTCCTCCATGGTGGTGAAGAGCTCCTGCATGTGAGCTCCCAAGCGCGGGTCCGACCGGAGTTCATGCGTGCGCGCGTTCGGTAGATCGATGTTGCGGTCCAGGATGATGCCTCCGCCGCGACGCGCCAAGACAATCGCCCGGTTGGCGAGGAATGCCGCTTCGGAAATGGAGTGCGTGACGAAGAGCACCGTCATGCCACGCGCGCGCCACAGTTCACGGAGCTGCACCTCCAGATTGAAACGCGTAATTTCATCGAGCGCGGCGAACGGTTCGTCCATCAGCAGCAGCGTGGGTTCGGTGACCAGCGCCCGGGCGAGCGAAACGCGCATGCGCATGCCGCCGGAAAGTTGCGCTGGATAGCGCTGCTCCGCGTCTGCGAGCCCGACTTGTGCCAACACCGCCCGTGCCGAGGCATAGCGCGCGTCGCGATCCACACCCAGCAGTTCGAGCGGCAGTGCTGCGTTGTCCAGCACTGTGCGCCACGGCAATAGATGCGCGTCTTGGAATACGAAGGCGATGCGCGGATGCTCAGGCGTAGTCGTGATGCGGCCGCTGTCGGGATCCGCCAAACGGGCGATCATCCGCAGCAGCGTGGACTTGCCGCATCCCGAAGGTCCCAGGATCGCGAGGAATTCACCGGCCGCAATCGAGAGGCTCATGTCGGCGATGACGGTGGGCCCGTTCGGAAAACTGCGGCGCACTCCTTCCAGCTGCAGCGCCACACCGGAAGCCTGAGCGGAAGAAGTCACTCCCGCAATTTTACCCTGCTATCGGTCGCCCGCTGTGGCATCTTCTAAAATAGGTCCATGAAGCCGAAAGTGCGTGGTCCCGCCGAAACTCCGTCCATCGTTCGGACCGCGCTAATGGCGAACGTCGTGTTGTTGCTGGTCGCGCTGGTTTCGCCTCGGCTACTGGCCGGCAGCGACGCGGCCCCACTGCTGTTCGCTGTCCCCATGGCCCTGATCGTTGCCATAGGCACGGCCGCCGCAAGCCGAGCCTACATTCTTGCCCGACGCGAAGGCCGCTCCATCCGCTGGACCGCGTTCCTGCCGGTCAGCATGTTTCTTGTTGGGATGGTGGGAACGCTGTTGCTGGTCTACGCGAAGTTTATCTAGCGCAGCAGCGAAGGCGGGATCAGCCACTTCAAGACTCCCGCAGGAACTTCTCTGGTTCCGTTGATGGTGATGCGGAGCAGCGCGCCCTTCTTGATCTCGACGTTCCCAGCGCCTCCAGTCAGAAACGCGAGCAGGCTGCTGAGGTGCGGTTCGTGACCCACCAATAGAACCGGGGTCTTGTCCATTCGGGCGTGCAGTTCGTTCCACAACGTGGCTGGCTTCGCACTCGGCAGCAGGTTGCGCGACTCGCTGATCTCCGCGTTACCCAATGCCTTCGCTGCGATCTCCGCGGACTGCCGCGCGCGCGTGTAGGGGCTAGTGAGGATCGTGATCGGCGTCAGCTTCGCGCGCACGAACTTAATCACGCGGCGGACGTCTTCGCGACCTTTCGAGGTGAGCTCGCGGGCCGCTTCTTTGACGGCTGTTGTGCGGGGCTCGGCGTCGCCGTGGCGGAGAAGATAGAGGTCCATTCGTTGCGTCTCCGTGTTCCGAAATGTCGCTTCCAGTGGGACCGGAAGGCTTGCTCGCGCTGCGTTAACAGTAGTCGAATCGCACGCTCAGCGTGGGCATGGCCCTTGATCAACTCCAGCGCGGAGACGCAATCATTCATTTCGCCCAGCCGGTCTTGCAGTTCTTTCATGCCCGCCATTACGGGCTCCACGGCGGCGTCTCCGAATCGAGTGACGAAGAGTTCCACCGTGTAACGATATGCCTTCGCCCGCAGCCGGAAGCGATGCATCTGGTGATGGGTGGAGCCCGCCACTGCGGCCGCTGCTCCCCGCACGAACAACGCCTTCGTCAAGGCAACAAGATTCGGCCCCTCACTCTTGTAAGCGCGCTTCTTAAACAAGCGCTTCGGCCAGTCGTGCAGTATGTCCCGTTTGCCCCAACGCTTCAGTTGTTCGGTAAGTCTTTTCTCGGCGTCCTGTCGCATTTCGCCTACTTGCTTCACGGCCGGAGAGCGCCTGGAGATACCAGCACCGTCCAATAGTTCCAACGCGACGTCACAGTTGCGAACCGCTCCACAACGCTGCAGCATCTTGCGCATTCGTCTCTGAACCTTCGCTAGCGCCTTCGCGTCGAACTGTGTTGCGAACGTCTTCAGGCACTGCACGAATCGCCGCGACGCTACCCGCACATCGTGAATCGCATCCGCATTGGAAAAGTCCTTCGCCGCCGCTTCCACGCATTGCGCCAGGACCTCAAGCCGCGATAGCGTCCGGTTATGAGCGAAGTCGTTCATCGCTTCACCTTGACCACTAACGGTTTGCCATACACGCCCTGAAATACTTCTCCCACCTGTTGCGCGGACCATTGCTCAATATCGACGTCGGCTTGGGAATACAGCCGCAACTCGACAGACTGTTCTCCGACGATGGTCTCGACGCGCTCCACCTTTTGTTCCTGGCTTTGATCCAGGGCCACCGCCAAACGCAGCAACGGTGTGAGCAACATGACCGCACGCCGATCCTCCACCTCCAGCAGTTGAAAGACTTCATGCGTCAACTGTGGCGTGGATTTCCGGTGATAACGGCACAGGTTGGCGATCACCATGCGCTCTTCGGCCGAAAAGCCGGGCATGTCGGAGTTCGCAACCAAATACATCGAGTGTCTATGATGTCGGGATTCGTTCACAAAGTGCCCAATGTTATAGAGATGCGCCGCGGCGTCCAATAGTTTTCCTTGTGCCAGCGGAAGCTGATGGACGTGGCGCAATCCTTCGAACAACATGTGCGCCATGTCGGCCACTTTGCGGACGTGAGGAGAATTGATCCCGTACTTGGCGACCATTGCTCGGATCATGCGGCGTTGATCGGGGTCAAGACGCGCCTGCTCCAATCCGACCTTGCGATGGACTAGGTCGGCGACGATGCCTTCGCGCAAACCGGCGGTGGAATAGTAGAGACGAGGAATGCCGAGTTCCCTCATCACGACGTGCATCACAGCCGCACCGGCCACGATGATTTCCGATCTTCGCGGTCCGATGCCGGAGATTTTGCTGCGGGCCGTCTGCTTGCGAATCGAAAGCTCTTGGTACAGCCGTCGGATCTGCGCGGCGGTGGCCCCGATCCGGTCCGCCTCCTCGCGTTGACTGCGCGGCACTTTGTTCACGGCCGATACCAGTGCCGCCGCAGTGGATGAGGTGGCAATCATACGGTCCACCTTGGCCGACCCGAACCGCGATGTGGTTCCCGCCAGCCGCTCTTGAACGTACTTCTCCAAGCGTGCAAGCTCGCGCGCATCGGGAGGATCGCTCTTGAGAAACATCTCGGTCAAGCGCACCGCTCCCAGCGGCTTGGATATCGCTTCTTCAAAGCGGCCCTTGTCGCTGAGGATCAACTCCGCGCTCCCGCCTCCGATGTCCAGCACCAACACGCGCTGCTTCGGATGCGGCCAACGCAATTGCACGCCCAAGTGAATCAGGCGCGCCTCTTCCAGGCCGGTAATCACTTCCACCGGCGTCTTCAGAATGGTAGACGCGCGCTCCAGGAATTCGTTCTTGTTGAGCGCGTCACGTAACGCGGAAGTCCCCACCGCGCGCGTGGCTACTACGTCAAAGGTCGCGATCTTGTCGGCCATGCGCTGCAATACCTGCAGTCCCATCACTACGGACTCCGGCGAGAGCTTGCCGTCATTGAACACGCCCGCGCCCAACCGCACCACTTGCCGATCGGTGGCCAATTCTTCAAAGGGAGCCGAAGGATTCGCCTCCGCCACAAGCATCCGGATGGAGTTGCTGCCGATATCAATCGCTGCGTATTTAGACATTCTGAGTGAGGCGGTGCCTACTGGTTATGATAGGTGGTCCGCCGTGTCAGCAACCACCAGTACGACTACGCTGGGGAACTACGATCTACCTCGACACGAAATGTCGCAAACTGATGGCCGATCAAGAACCGGATTATCAAGGGACCGGCGAGAAATACTGTCGTAGCAAGTGTCAGCGGAGCTGCGAAGCTTACTCGGATCAATCCAAACAAGATGTTCATGGGCAGCAGTATCAACTGGACAAGGAATGTTGCCACTAAGGTCCTCCAGAAAATGAATAGGGCGACATCGATGCGCTGCGTGAATTGAAATCGCCCGGCCTGACTGCTGTCGGTAACGATAATTAATGTAAATCGCCGGTATGGCCACCGAACTATCAGAGGCGTAAATAGGAATATCGCGATGGCCCACCAGATTTGCGGGAGCAACCACTGAAGAGGCGCGACTGTGAGCAACTCTGCTGTTCTCGGACCACCCATGTACATCACCATGACCTGAACGGAAACGAACATCGCGCTGATCGAGAAAAGCGTTGCCGTCCATCCAATGCGCCAGAATACGGCCACCGCCTCGCGGTGGGAAAGGTCGACAGCCGATCTAGTCGCTGGCGGCGATGTCCATCCGCAGCTACAAGCGCGGGACCCAAACAGCAATGGATTGCTACATGTGGGGCATGTCATTGGAGGTTCCTCTGCGTGGATGAAGTACGTGTCAGCAACCACCAGCAGAACGTCCCCAGCACCGGCATCAAACTCACGACGATGAACGTCGTCGCGTAGCGTTGTTGATCGAACCATCCACCCAGCACTGGTAACAACACCGCGACCAGCGCCGACCACGATCCAGCCGCCATGCCCGCGACCATCGATCGCTGGCCTTCCGGATACGCCCGTGCGCCGGAGCGCAAGCCCACGACGATGAAGCCTGCCGTTACGAACATCGCCCAGAAGAACACCAGCACCGCGGTCAGCGGAGTTGTCATCCAGGTGACTCCCGCCAGTGGAAATCCCAGCACCGTCAGCAACACGTAGAGCCCTAACGGACGATCCTTCTCTGTCGCGTAACGATCCGAAGCCCAGCCCCAGAAGAAGTAACCGACTTCCCATCCGAGTGGCGGGATCCACAACAATGCGCCCAGCTCCGCTTGTGTCGCGCCCAGTGCGCGATTCAAATACAGCGGTGCCAGATAGAGGATCGGCCCCAGCGCGAAGGCTCCCACAGCATAGGCTGACACTAGAGCCCAGAAGCGACGTTCGAAAAGATTCGGCCACGCGATGCGTTCCGGCTTGCGCGCAGGCATGTGCAGAAACGGAGGGCGGGCCGTGAACCACCACAGCACCAACCACGCGAGTCCCAAGACGCCGGTCACGAGAAACGCATAGCGCCAACCGAAGCGGGCCGCGATGGGGACCACGATGATCGGCGCAACGATCGCGCCCAGCGATCCGCCGCTATACGAGATCGCGATGCCGCGTGCTTGTTTCGACGGGGGCAGGGAATCCATCGCCGTGCGGAAGCCTCCGGGGAACGTCGCGCCTTCGCCGAAGCCGAGCAGCGCGCGCGCCACAGCGAAGCCCATGAAGCCGCCCATGAACGCGTGCGAAGCGCTGGCGAAGGTCCACAACCCGACCGCGAATAACATGCCGATACGCAGTCCGAAGTAGTCGAGCATCGAACCCCATACCGGATTCGCGATCATGTACGCGTAGGAGAACGCAGCGACCACGGTAGCGTAGCTCTGCGCACTCATGCCCGTGTCAGCCAGGATGGTAGGAGACAGCACAGCGAGGATCTGGCGGTCCACATAGGACAGCCAGGAGCATGCCATCATCACGATGCTCGCCGTCCAGATGCGCCAATTCACTTAGGAATGATAGCGGACTTCAGGTCGAAGCTTTCGTCGGACGCCTGCTCGGGCGTGACGTTGGCCCGCGCCGCAATCAACTTCCGAGCCGTCATGTGCTCCGCCGCCCGATTGATCGAGTCGACAGACTTGAGCACCCCCTCGCGGTAATAGAAGACCGAAAACTTGTTCGATGCTGGATCGCCCCGCGTCACCGTCTGATCGTAGCCCGGAGCCAGTCCAGCCATCTGCAGGTGAATATCGAACTGATCGCTCCAGAACCACGGGGCCGCATCGTATACCGTCGGCTTCCCCGTAATGTTCTTCGCAACGCACGCCGCTTGATCGATCGCGTTCTGCACCGACTCCAGCCGCACCCTCGCACCCGCATAAGGATTCGGATACTCCGCGCCATCGCCGATGGCGAAGATGTCCGGGTCCGATGTCTCCAGCCGTTCATTGACCGCAATGCCGTTGCCCACCGCGAGCCCGCACGCCTGAGCCAATTCATCGTTGGGCAACACGCCGATCCCCGCAACAACCAGCTGGCCCTCCGATCTCTCGACGCGCTCCAGACCCTTGTCGAGTAACACCTGCACGCCGCGAGCCTCATGCTGCGAACGGAAATATTCCGACACCACCGGCGCAACCACGCGAGCCATCAACCGGGGAGCCGCTTCCATCACCGTCACGTTTTTGCTCAGTGCCCGAGCCGCAGCCGCCACTTCCAGCCCGATAAAGCCGCCGCCAATCACGACGACGTCTTGCGCCTCGCCCATCCGCCGTTTCACTTCCGCTGATTCGCGCAGCGTCCGCAAATAGCAGACGTATTCTGCCCCAGGCAGCGTCAGCGGTCGGTTGCGCGCCCCCGTCGCTAGGATCAACTTGCTGTAAGGAACCGTCGCGCCACCAGATAGCCGGACCTGCGAGGGTTCAATGGCCACCACCCGTTCGCCTGTGATCAGGTCGATGCGCTGCGTCTGATAAAACTCCGCGGTCCGCAGGATGGCATGCCGCTCCTCCTGCTTGCCTAGCAGCATCCCCTTGGAGAGTGGAGGCCGCTGATACGGAAGATGCGGCTCTTCACCGATGATGGTGATCGATTCCTCGTAGCCTTCCGCGCGCAGCGAAACCGCCGCTTGAAAGCCCCCCTGTCCGCCACCGACGATGACAACGCTCATGGCGCTATTGCGTCACGGGTATGTGAACGATGCACCCGTCGTGCTCCGGTCGCACACGGATCTGGCAGCTCAACCGGCTGTTCATCTTGCGCGGAGCCGCCGCCGATTCCAGCATCGAGTCTTCATCCGGGTCCATCGGATCGAGCAACGGCAGGCACGCTTCATCCACGTAGACATGGCACGTAGCGCATTGCAGGTTGCCCCCGCAAGCTCCGACGATGCCGTCGATATTGTTCTGCACGGCCCCTTCCATGATGGAGTCGCCTTGAAGGACGTCAACGGTGCGCGAGACACCTTTATCGGATACGTAAGTGATTTTTGGCATGGGCGAAACTCATAGTATCGCCCATTGCCAGTGAGGGTGTCCTACTGCACTAGCGAGAAGTTGATCTCAACCTGCGTGAGTGTCTCGACGGGCTGGCCGTTCAGGAGGGTGGGCTTGTAGGTCCACTGCCCCACTGCGTGTTGCGCCGCCTCGATCAACATGGCAGGCCCGCTCACGGGGGATGTTTCCTTGACCGCGCCATCCTTGCCGATTAAGACGTTCAATGTGACAATCCCTTGCACGCGCGCTTGCTTGGCGATAGGAGGATAGACAGGCGCAACCTTGTTCACGATCATGGCGTTTGCGACGCCCGCGGAGACGCGCGTTGCGCCCGCCGGAAAGTTCGGTGGCGGTGGAGGCGGTGGCGGAGGAGGCGGAGCGCCTTGCCCCGCCTGGACGATGATCAGGGTGAGTTGTCCGTCACCCAGGCGCAGCATGTTCAGGGCTAGGTGCTCATCCACGGACTTGAGCGTTGCCTGCATCTGAGCAATCGGTGGCACGGTATCGCCAACTTTCAATCCCAGCGCGCGGCTCGCACGTTGTTCCAACTCCGCTGACATGCTCTGGAAGTAGATCGCGCCGATCACGCCCGACACTTGCGGGGACGTACCACGCCCGCCGATCACGCCTGTCGGTTGCGGGACCGCGAAGGGTCCTCCTCGTCCACCCTTGGTCTGTCCAGGAGGTGGAGGTGGAGGCGGAGGAGGTGGCGGAGCCGTTGCAACTCCAGGCTGCGTCGCCTGTGCAAACGTCACCGTAACCCGCGCGCTGGTTGGCGGAGCCGGTTGCGTCGAGTAATGCCAGTTGAGAACATTCGCCAAAACCGCCTTACGCAAATCCTCCGGACCGCTCACTACGCGAGCATCCGTAACTTCGCCCTTCGCATTCACACTCGCATCTACGACGATGGTGCCCGTGGCGGTCACACCGCTGGGATAGAATACAGGCGTCCGATGCTGCAAGGCCGCGCCCGCATTGACTGTGATCCCCGGACCATCTGCCACCGTCTGCGCCGAGCCCACCAGTGGAAACAGCCACACGCCCGCTACCATCGCAACAAACATCGCACTCGCCGCAACCGCGCCACGAGCCATCAACTTCGCCTTCGACATGGGACCCTCTTTCAACATCGCAGCCACTCGCACCGCGAGTTGGCGTTTCTTCAAAAATAACGGCGCCGGCGCAATATCGGAAGAAATGCCCGGACGCATCTTCTGCGCGGCCACCGCCACCAGCGCTTCTAAGTAACCCGCTTGGTCGCGCGTGCCTTCCACCACTTCCCGATCCACCACCTGCTCCCGTGCCAACTGAACTTGGCTCAGCGCGTACCAAATCGCAGGGTGAAACCACAGCGCCCCGCGCAGCGCTTCCTCCGCCATCACGAACCACCAGTCGCCGCGTTCCACATGCAACAACTCATGCCGGGCGATCGAATTCCGCATCCCCTCAGGAATGTCGAACACGCGAGCAGGCAGCAGCACTGTCCGCCCGAACGTCACCGGACCCGTGATCTGCTCTGAGGCATACCAGTTCACCTGAGCATCGTAAGTCGCAATCGGCGAAGCGATGCGCTGCGCCTTACCGCGCAACCGCCGTAGCCGCCACAATCCCACCGCCAGCCATGCGAACCGCAAGCCCGCACCAGCCACAAGAACATCCGACCACCCGAGGGTTTCCCAATAGGACGGCGCCCGTGACGCAACCCCGGTCGAGGTAATCGTTACACCGACGGGGATCTCCTCCACAGCAACAGGCAACGGCATTGTCCACGGCTCCACCACCGGAAGCAGAACCGCGACCACCATCAACCCCTGCCAGAACCACAACCGCGCCCGAGCGTTCCCCAACACCCGAGCCACTGCCGCTCCCACGGCCACCAGCAGCGCGACCTGCAAAGTCCACGTCCATAGATTGATCATGACTTGATGCTCCGCCGGATCTCGTCCAGTTCTTCTTTCGAAAGTTGATCGTCTTCCACCAAGTGAAGCAGCAACGGCTCCGCCGCCCCATTGAACACGCGATCCACAAACTCCCGCACCATCGCCCGGATCACAGTCTTTTGCGGCTTGCTGGGAGTGTAGATAAACGCATTGCCCCCCGAACGCTTCTTGAGAAATCCCTTGGTCTCCAGAATGTTCATCATGGTCATGACGGTGGTGTAGGCGATCTTGCGCTGTTCGAGAAGCGCCTCATACACCTGCCGCACATTGCACGGCCCCAGCCTCCAGATCACCTTCATGATCTCCAGTTCCTGGTCCGTGAGAGTGTTCTTGCCGCCCTTCATACTAAGACATTAGTATGAAGCCGCTAGTAAGTCAACGGAAAGTTTTCGATCTTTTTACTGCGGAGGGAAATGAACGACAACTTCCGACTGCACCGCTATCGCGATCCCGTCCCGCAGATAGGGCCGGAAGCGCCACTGCATAACCGCCTTCATCGCCGCTTCACGCAACATCGCGGGACCCTTGACGGCCTTGATGCTATGAAGAGTGCCAGACGGATTCAAGTGCACGGTAACCAGGACGTCCCCTGCAATGTGCTGCGCCTGCGCCTCAGACGGATACTCCGGCGCAACTTGTTTGAAGATCAGCGCCTGGAATCTCCCGGCGTCTATAACCGGTGCTACTGGAGAGGGACGTCCAGGCGGCAGTTGCGCTTGCACAATCGCCGAGAGGAAGAACCCGACCATCAACAGCCGCATCGGCCTCCTCCTATTATTACTTACGCGTTCAGGAACGCCTGCCCGATGTGCCGCACCGTCGACATCACCCGACCGTAGTCCATGCGGATCGGACCCAGCACCGCGATCACCGCCGACAAGCCGCCGTCGAGTTTCACCGGCAGTCCGATCAAGCTCAGCTCACGCATCGCCGGATGAATCTCCGCCAATCCCACATGCACGCCGACCTCGCCCGCAGGCTGCCCCAGGAAGCGATCCAGCAAGTCCAACACGCGCTTCTTTTCTTCCAGCGCCCGGAATAACTCGCGCAGCTTCTCTTTGGTCAGGTGCAGATCCAGCACCACCAAATTGCTGGCGCCATCCATGTGGACCTCAGGCATCGGTCCCACATCCATCAATCCCTTGGCGTACAGCAGCGTGAGTTTGCTCAACACGGCGTCGTACGTGGCCTCGGCGTGCGAGAGCCGCGTCGCCAGCTCGCGACGCACATCTTCCAGAGCCCAGCCCTCGAAGTTGCGATTGACGTAATTCTTGATCGAGGTCAAGTCGTCGGCGCTCACCGCTTGATCCAGCAGCACCACTTGATTGCGCACCTGATGATCGCGCGTCATCACCACCATCAAGACGCGATTGTCGGACAGCCCGACCAACTCCAACCGCTCCAGCGCCGGATTCGACCGCGGGATCGCCGCGGCGATGCCCACGCTATGCGTGCGCTCGGTCAACATGCGCGAAGTGAACTCAATGCGCTGGTCTACCGAATCGAGCTTGCCCAGCTCAAACCGCAGGCGGTCGATTTCAGTATTCACCAGCCGCCGCATGCCCAGCGATTCCACGTAACTGCGAAACGCACTTTCAGTCGGAATGCGACCAGCAGAGGTGTGGGGTTGGCTGAGGTAGCCTTCTTCTTCCAGGTCCGCCATGACGTTGCGAATCGATGCCGCGCTCAACTGATCGTGACGGCTGCGCGCAATTGTCCGCGACGCCACAGGTTCACCCGTAGCGATGTACGCTTCGACAATATCGTGCAGCACTTCCTGGCCGCGAGCAGTTAACGAATTTCCCACGTCTGCCGCTATTATCGCAGAGCGCTAGATCCGATGCAGCCGGTAGATGTTTCCGTCGAGTAGCAGCACGCACACGCACCCGATCCAATACAGCAGCAGCACGCCGCTGGCTATTGCGAGAGCAACAGTGAGCGCAGCCAGTGCGAGCGGATCCATGTGGGCAAGTATGCGCCCGTTCCTGTCAACAAACAATCACCCAGGAAAGTGGACGTACTAAGTACTTTGCCCCATCCCGCACTCTTCATGCACCGCCCGCACAGCCTGCTCCAGATCCTTGCGATCCACTACCACTGCGATCGTCAACTCGCTCGACCCCTGCGCGATCACCACGATATTGATGTTGTTGCGGGAGATCGCAGTAAAGATCCGTCCCGCCAGGCCCGGAGTTCCGCGCATGCCTTCGCCCACCACCGCCAGTAGTCCGATCTCTTTGTCGATCCGAATCGGCTTTAAGTAGTCGTGCGCAATCTCCAACGCCAAGCTCGCTTGCAGAAACTCCTGCGCCCGCGCCAGTTCATTCTGCCGGACTAGGAAACAAAAACTCTGCGTGTAGCTGGAGCTAGTGATCAACATCACTTCTACACCCGACCGCGACAGCGCCTCAATCGCCTCCGCCATCACCTTGGTTCCGCTGATCTCGGCACTCGCCGGCTCAATCGACACCATCGCGATATCCGTCATCGACGTCACCGCGCGTGGACCCAGCCCCGTCTTGATCTCGGGAACAATGCGCGTTCCCGGCTTCTCGGGAGCGAAACTATTCTTGCTCCACACCGGAATCTTGCGCTCCGCCAACGGAGCCAGCGTGCGCGGATGCAGCACCTTCGCGCCGTTATACGCGAGCTCCGCCGCCTCCGCGTACGTAACTTCCGGCAGCACCCGAGCATTCTTCACCAGCCGCGGATCCGCGCTCATAATGCCGTCGACATCGGTCCAGATCCACAACTCGCTCGCATCCAGAGCCGCCGCTAGAATCGATGCCGAGAAGTCCGATCCGCCCCGGCCCAACGTAGTCGGACGTCCATCCAGAGTCGACGCATTGAAGCCCGTCACCACCGGCAACACCCGCTGATCCAGCAAAGGCCGCATCACTTTCGCTGCCCGCTCCCGCGTAGCATCCATCAAAGGAGTCGCATTCCCGAACACCGCATCGGTCGCGATCACCGACGCCGCATTCACCGCCTGCGCCGCCGTCCCCTCGGAACTCAAATAATCCGCAATCAGAAACGCGCTCAACCGTTCCCCAATCGCGATGGCTTGATCCACGGACTTCGGCGGCCGCTCGCCCAACAGCAACATTCCGCGAGCGATCCGCGCGAACTCCGCGATCAACGCCTCAATCCCCGCGCGCGCCGCGTCCTGCTTACTGGCTGGCAGCAAGTCCTTGGCGCAGTCCAGATGCCGCGCCGTCAGCGTCGCCAGATTCGCCTCCAGCCCCTCGGAGTCCCCGGTTTCAGCCTTCTTCAACGTGTCCAGCAACAGATCCGTCACCTTCGACATCGCCGAAACCACGATCGCCACCGGCCTCTTCGCGTGCTGCTCCGCCGTCAACTTCGCGGCCACCTTCATGCGGTCCGCCGAGCCCATGCTCGTCCCGCCAAACTTCATCACCAACAATTCTGTCGCGCTCAATTCGATGTCCGTCCCCGCACAATTTTCAATACAGCTTCTTCAACTTCCAGCGGCGTCAGCCCCGTAGTGTCCACATACTCCGCATCCGGAGCCTGCATCAACGGAGCCTCCGCCCGCGTCCGATCCCGTGTATCCCGCCCGGCCAATTCCTTGGCCACCTGCTCCACCGGAGCGCCTAACTCCACCGCTCGCCGCGTCGCCCGGGCTTCCGCGCTAGCGTCCAAGAAGACCTTCACGCGAGCATCTGGAAACACGACCGTTCCGATATCGCGCCCTTCCATCACGGCCGGGCCCCTGGACCCGATCCGCCGCTGCTCGTCGCGCATCGCCCGCCGAACTCCCGGATACGTGGCCACCTTCGACGCGGCCTCGCTCACGTGCGGCTCCCGGATCTCCGCCGAAACGTCCTCGCCGTTCAAGAGCACCCGCCCTTCAACAAACTCGACCCGCGTTTCCCGAGCCAGTTGCTCCAGCCGATGCATGTCGTCCAGGTCCATCCCGAGCCGCAGCGCCCAACACGCAACCGACCGGTACATCGCGCCCGTATCAATATAGGTGTAGCCCAGCCGTCGAGCCACGCTCCGCGCTACCGTGCTCTTCCCCGAGCCCCCCGGCCCATCAATGGCCACTATCGTATGGTTCGTCACTTCTTCCCAGTATTCCACAGCCCCCACCGGCACACGCGGCCCGTTCCGTCTTAGGAGGCCATCATAACCCGTAGCTTAGAAAGGCCGTGTCGGGTAACCTCGGCAGGGTAGTGACCGCCTCTCTATAGAAGTCCTACCCTGTCTCTAAGCACAGGCGAGCACTGTGGCGTAGGAGTATACTAAAGGACGCGTGAAACTACCAATGAATATCAGGTGCAGCCATAAGTTATTTGTAGTGAGTGCTTTAGCGGTCTTACTTGCAGGCTGTGCTGCCACCGAAACACCGGTCGCGGAAGGCAAAGGCGGCAAGGGCGGCAAAGGAAAAGGCAAGGGCGGTGGCCCAGTCCCAGTCCTCACTGCGGCAGCGCACCTGAAAAACGTGCCCATTGAGATCCAAGTGGTCGGCAATGTGGAGCCGTATTCCGTGGTCAGCCTGCGCGCTCAAGTCAGCGGACAGCTCACCAACGTCCTGCTGAAAGACGGCGATTTCGTGAAAAAGGGCGATCCCCTCTTTACCATCGATTCCCGCCAGATCGACGGACAGTTGGCTCAGTCCGAAGCCAACTTGGCCCGCAGTACCGCCCAGTTAGCGCAAGCCGAAGCCAATCTGGCGCGCGACTCCGCCCAGGAAACCTACTCCCGCAGCGTGGCGGACCGCAACGCACAGTTGGTCCAGGACGGCATCTTGTCGAAGGATCAAGGCCAGCAAACCCGCGCCAACGCCGACGCACTTGGCCAAGCCATGGTCGCCGACCGCGCAGCCATCCAAAGCGCCCGCGCTCAGATCGCAGCCGACCAGGCCGCCATCAATAACATCCGGCTCCAGCGAACCTACACCTCGGTATCCGCGCCTATCGACGGTCGCACCGGGAACGTGACTCAGAAGCTAGGCAATATCGTCACCGCGAACAACACAGAGCTGGCCTCTATCCAGCAGGTCGAACCCATCTACGTGGCTTTCGCTGTTCCCGAAAGCCGCCTTAATGAAATCAAACGCTATTTCGACCAAGGCGGCAAACTGCCCGTTACTACCCGTCCGCAGGGCGATAGCGCGGTCGGCAGTGGGATCGGGGGCGGGGAAGCCGTCGAGCGTGGCTATCTCACCTTCATTGACAGCTCGGTCGACACCAGCACCGGCACCATCCGCCTGAAGGGCACCTTCACCAACGAAAACCGTAAGCTGTGGCCGGGACAGTTCGTGAACGTTACCTTGCAACTTACCACCCGGCAGAATGCCGTGGTTGTGCCCAACCAAGCCGTGCAAACCGGACAGGACGGCACCTTCGTGTATGTCGTCGACGAAGAGAACAAAGTTTCTTTCCGGCCCGTAAAAGTCGGCCCCCGCGTGGACCTGGAAATGGTGATCGAGGAAGGTCTGAAGGCCGGCGAGATCGTCGTCACCGAAGGCCAGCTTCGCCTCCAGCCTGGCTCCACGGTTCAGACCAGCGGCGGAAACGGCCGAGCTGGTGACGGCAATGGCAGAGGCAAAGGCGATGCCAATGGCAAAGGCAATGCCAAGTCCGACGACGCCCCGCCCGAACCTGCTGGCAAGGACGATTTCAAGGGCGGTAAAGAAGGATTCAAAGGCAAGGGTGGTTTTGGCGGCAAGGGCAAGCGCGGCGGACCCGACGGCGCCTAAACAACCTGCGAGGACAAAGCTGTGAACTTTTCTGAAGTCTTCATCCGGCGTCCCATCGCCACTACGTTGCTCATGGCGGCGCTGGCGTTGTTCGGTGTTGTCGCCTATCAGACCTTGCCGGTCAGCGACATGCCCGACGTCGAAATGCCGACGCTGCAGGTCCAAGCCAATCTTCCCGGCGCCGATCCCGGCACCATGGCGTCCTCGGTCGCCACCGTACTCGAACGCCAGTTCACCACCATCGCCGGCGTGGACTCCATGCGTTCCACCAGCGGCAGCGGCCAAACCTCCATCACCCTGCAGTTCGATATCAGCCGCGACGTCGACGGAGCTTCCGTGGACGTCCAGACCGCCATCGCCGAAGCCATGCCTCTGCTGCCCTCCGGCATGACCGCGCCCCCCTCGTTCAAGAAACAGAACCCCGGCGACCAGGCCATCTTCTACATGACGCTGATCTCCGACACCGTCGCCATGTCCGACTTGGCCGACTTCGCGGAGACCGTCGTTGCGCCCCGCATCTCCATGGTCAGCGGCGTCGCGCAAGTTCAAGTGCAAGGCGCGGCCAAGTACGCAGTGCGCGTCCAACTCGACCCCGACAAACTCGTCGCCAAGAAGATCGGTATCAACGAAGTTACCAACGCCATCAACAACTGGAATCCCAACGCCCCCACCGGGACCATGTACGGTCCGCGTCAAGCCTACACCCTGAAGCTCAACGGCGAACTGCACAACGCCGAAGGTTTCGGCGACTTGATCATTTCCTGGCGCAATGGATCGGCCGTCCGCCTGCGCGACGTCGCCGACGTAGTAGACAGCGTTGAAAACGACATGAACGCCGCCTGGATGTATAACGGCGGAAAAATGCAACGAGCCGTACAAATGCAGGTGATGAAGCAGCCCGGTGCCAACACCATCGAAGTTGCGGACGCCGTCAAGGCGCTCTTCCCCACCTTCGAGGCCCAATTGCCTCCCTCGGTCAGCCTGACCACTCGCGGCGACCGTTCCGATACCATCCGCGGCTCCTTCCGCGACATTCAACGCACCATGGCCACCACCATGGCGCTGGTCGTCGTCGTGATTTTCGTTTTCCTGCGCAGTGGACGCGCCACCCTGATTCCTGCCCTCGCGCTGCCGTTTTCTATCCTCGGCACCGTCGCCGTGATGAAGCTATTCGGGTTCAGCCTCAACACCCTCTCCATGATGGCGTTGATCCTCTCGGTCTGCTTCGTCGTCGACGACGCCATCGTGATGCTCGAGAACATCGTCCGGCACATTGAGTCGGGCATGTCGCCGCTCGCCGCCGCCTATAAAGGATCCAAGGAAATCGGCTTCACCATTTTGTCGATGACCGTGTCGCTGGCCGCCGTCTTCATCCCCATCCTGTTCATGAGCGGCATGCTAGGCCGCATCTTCCGCGAATTCGCCGTCACCATCTGCGTCGCCATCCTGGTCTCTGGTGTGGTTTCGATCACCCTCTCGCCCATGCTCTGCAGCATGCTGTTGCGCCCGCATACCGAAAAGCACGGTTGGCTCTACCGCTTCACCGACCGCGGCTTCCAAGCCCTGCTCCGCGCCTACGCCTGGAGCCTGCGCGGCGTACTCAACCACCGCTTCGCGATGCTGGTCGTCTTCTTCGGCGTGATCGGCGCCACCGGCTACCTCTATACGTTGGTCCCCAAGGGCTTCATCCCCAATGGCGACAATGACCAGATGCAGATCAACGTGCAGATGGCCCAAGGCACCTCGTTCTACAAAGCAGTCGAGCTGCAGCAAAAGGTCGCCGACGTGGTCCGTCAGGATCCGGACGTGGAAACCTTTATGACCAATGCCGGCAACGGCAACAACGGTCGTTTCTTCACCATGTTGAAGACCCCCCGCGACTTCACCGCGCAGCAGATCGCCGAGCGTCTACGTCCCAAGTTCGCCCGCATCCCCGGTGTGAACGTAGTCACCCAGATCCAGCCCCCCATCCGTATCGGAGGCGGTGGCTTCAACTCCCGCAGCAATAACGACATCACACTGCAAGGTCCCGATACCGAAGAGCTCTACGCCAGCGCGCGTCAATTCGAAGACATCCTCAAGGATGTTCCCGAAGTGCAGGACGTCAACAGCGACCTCGAATTCCGCAGCCCGCAAATCCACGTCGACATCGACCGCGAACGCGCCGCTCTCTACGGCCTCAGCCCCTCCGATATTTCCAACGCTCTCTACGGAGCCTACGGCCCGCGCAACGTTTCCATGATCTACTCCCCCAAGACGCAATACCGCGTCGTCATGGAAGTGCAAAAGAAATATCAGGCCTACTCGGACTACCTGTCCAAGATTTACTTCAAGACTAACGACGGCAAACTTGTCCCCCTCGATTCCTTGGCCAAGGTCACCGAAACAGTCGGACCCCAGAGCATCGCGCACGCCGGCCAGTTGCCCGCCGTCACCGTATCCTTCAACCTGCGCCCCGGCATTGCGCTGGGCGATGTCACCGGCAAGATCCTCGACCTGGCCAAGAAGAACCTCCCCGCGAATGTTTCCGCCAGCTTCTCCGGCAACGCGGCCGCTTTCCAGGATTCCATCGGCGATCTCGGCCTGCTCTTCCTGATCGCGATCCTGGTGGTCTACATCGTTCTGGGTGTTCTCTACGAAAGCTACATTCACCCGTTGACCATTCTCTCCGGCCTGCCCTCTGCCTGCCTGGGAGCTCTGCTCACGCTCTACATCTTTAAGGGCGAACTCAACATCTACTCCTTCGTCGGACTCATCATCCTGGTCGGCATCGTCAAGAAGAATGCGATCATGCAGATCGATTTTGCGCTGGCCGAAGAACGTGCCGGCGCCGCCTCTCCCAGCGATGCAATCTACCGCGGCTGCCTCATCCGCTTCCGCCCCATCATGATGACCACGGTCGCGGCCATGTTGGGCGCCATCCCCATTGCCTTCGGTTCTGGCCCCGGCGGCGAAGCCCGCCGTCCCCTGGGTCTCACCGTCCTGGGCGGCTTGGGCCTCTCGCAAATCATGACGCTCTATCTCACGCCGGTGGTCTACACCTATATGGCCCGCATCACGGCGCGACGTAAAGAAAAGACCCCCATCTTCACGCCGACCCAGCCAGCGGCTGGTTTTGGTGACTAAGACTTGGTGACTAAGCTCTCGCAATGAATCTCTCGCAGCCATTTATTGAACGTCCCATCGCCACCAGCCTCTTGATGGGAGCCATCGCGCTCTTCGGCTCCGTCGCCTATCAAAAGCTGGCCGTCAGCGATCTTCCCAACGTGGACTTCCCCACGCTGCAAGTCACCGCGCAGTTGCCCGGAGCCAGCCCTGACACTATGGCGGCTTCGGTCGCCACTCCGCTCGAAAACCAGTTCTCCACCATCGCCGGCATTGAGTCGATGACCTCCATCAACTCGCTCGGCTCCACTCAGATCACCCTTGAATTTGCGCTCGATCGAAGTATGGATGGCGCCGCCATCGACGTGCAGGCCGCCATCACCCAAGCCTCGCGCCAGTTGCCGCAGGGCATGCCGACCCCGCCAACGTTCGCCAAGGTCAACCCCGCCGATCAACCCGTCATCTATCTCACGCTCACCTCCAAGCAGGTTCCTCTGTGGACCCTGGATGAATTCGCCGAAACCCGCATCGCCCAACGCTTGTCCATGGTCACCGGCGTCGCGCAGGTGCAGGTCTTGGGAGCGCAGAAATACGCGGTGCACGTCCAGATGGATCCGCACGCCCTCGCCTCCCACAACGTCGGCATCAACGAAGTTGAAAACGCGCTGCGTGCCTGGAACGTCAATCTGCCCACCGGCCAGATTACGGGACCACAACGTTCCTTCGCGCTGCAGACCTCCGGCCAGTTGACCAGCGCCGATCAATACCGTTCGCTCGTCGTCGCCTACCGCAATGGCATCCCCGTGCGCCTGGAAGAACTTGGCGAACTGGTCGATAGCGTGGAAGACGACAAGACCGCTTCCTGGTTCTACACCAAGCAGGATGACCAGCGCGCCATCGTGCTCGCCATCCAACGCCAGCCTGGGACCAACACCATGGCGGTCACCGATAACATCAAGGGCCTGCTCCCGGTCTTTGAAACCGAACTTCCGCCGTCGGTTCATATGGACGTTTTGTACGATCGTTCGCAGACCATCCGCGAATCGTTCGACGACGTGAAGGTCACCATGCTGCTGACGCTGGCTCTGGTCATCGGCGTAATCTTCCTGTTCCTGCGTAACTTCTCCGCCACCGTCATCCCGAGCCTCGCGCTGCCGTTCTCCATCGTCGGTACCTTCGCCGTGATGTACATGATGAACTACAGCCTGGACAACCTGTCCATGATGGCGCTGATTCTTTCCGTCGGCTTCGTCGTCGATGATGCCATCGTGATGTTGGAAAACATCTTCCGCCACATGGAATTGGGCAAGAAACCGTTGGAAGCCTCACTGATCGGGTCCAGCGAAATCGGCGGCACCATCGTGTCGATGACCCTGTCTCTCACCGCCGTTTTCATCCCTGTGCTCTTCATGGGAGGCATCCTCGGTCGCCTCTTCCGCGAATTCGCCGTCACCATCTGCGTCGCGATTCTGATCTCCGGAGTCGTCAGCGTCACGCTCACGCCGATGCTGTGCAGCCGCTTCCTGCGCGTGAAACACGGTGGACATGGCATCCTCTATCGCGCCACCGAGGCCGTCTTCGACTGGATGCTGCGCATGTATGACGTCAGTCTACAAGTGGTGCTGCGCTACCGGCCCCTGACCATGGTCGTGTTCGTCGCCGTGCTGGGTGGAACCGTCGTCTTATTTGAACGCATCCCCAAAGGTTTCATCCCCGATCAGGATACCGACCAGCTTGCCGTGATCACCGAAGCGCAACAAGGTACCTCGTTTTACCAGATGTCCGAGTATCAGAAGACCGTCGCCGAAGTGGTTCGCGCGCACCCCGATGTCGAAGCCTTCACCTCTTCCGTTGGCGGCACCGCGTCCAGCACCCTGGGTGGTCCGAACTATGGACAACTTGTCGTCCGCCTCAAGCCCCGCGCTGAACGCACCAAACTAGTCGATGACATTATTGCCGAGCTGCGTCCTCAACTGGAAGGTCTGCCCGGAGTAAAGGTCTACCTGCAAAATCCGCCCACCGTCCGCATCGGCGGACAGGTCACCAAGAGTCTCTATCAGCTCTCGCTGCAATCGGTCGACAAGCCTGCCCTGTACGCCACCGCAGCCAAGCTTGAGGAATTGATCGCGCAAGTGCCCGGTGTCATCGACGTCACTACCAACGTCGCCATCACCAGCCCGCAGATCAACATCACCATCGATCGCGACCGCGCCGCCGCACTGCAGGTCAACGCGAACCAGATTGAAAACTCTTTCTACGACGCCTACGGCCCCCGCTGGGTATCCACCATCTACGGCTCATCCAACCAGTACAAAGTTCTACTGGAGCTGAAACCGCAATTCCAGTCCGATCCCAACGCGCTCTCCCTGCTCTACTTCAAGGCAGGGCAGGGCAACCTGATCCCGCTCGATACCCTCGCTCAGGTGAAGCAAGAAGTCGGACCGCAGTCCGTCAATCACTACGGCCAGCTCTCCGCCGCCACTGTATCGTTTAACCTGCTCCCCGGCGCATCCCTCGGTGGCGTGTTCGATAAAATCGCGACCATCACGGGCGACCCCGAAAACGTCCCCGTGGAAGTCGGCACCGCATGGCAGGGAGCAGCGAAGGCGTTCCAAGGCCAGCAGGGCAATACTTGGGTGCTACTGCTAGTCGCCATCTTCGTCGTCTACATCGTGTTGGGCATTCTCTACGAAAGCTACATCCACCCGTTGACGATTCTCTCCGGGCTGCCCTCGGCCGGCTTCGGAGCACTGGCCACGCTGTACATGTTCGGCATGGATCTCAACATATACGCCTTCGTCGGCTTGATCATGTTGATCGGCATCGTCGAAAAGAACGCGATCATGCAGATCGATTTCGCCCTCGACGCCGAACGCACTCAAGGCCTGCCGCCCATCAAGGCCATCTACGAAGGCTGCCTCATCCGCTTCCGCCCGATCATGATGACCACCATGGCCGCGCTCTTCGGAGCTGTCCCCATCGCGATGGGCTACGGAGCCGGTGGCGAAGCTCGCCAGCCCCTGGGCTTAGCAGTTGTCGGCGGTCTGATGTTCTCGCAATTGGTCACACTCTATCTGACCCCTGTCTTCTATACCTACATGGCAGCCCTGCAAACTTGGCTAGGCAGGAACCGGACAGTGAAAACTTCCCATCCGGTCCCCGCGACCATGGGCGACTAGAAGTTATACCCGACCATCAAGAACGGGAAATCATACCCGTTCCCCTGCGTCGTCTTCTTCAAGAACGACCCCGGGAACAAGTGCGCGTATCCGAACGCAATCGACATCTGCTTGGTAGCCGCATACGTCCCAGTCAGATCCACTTCCGCTCCGATGTACTTCCCCGCCAGTCCGGTTGTGTCGCGAACCACGGCCGTGCCGTTCGCCGCGTACAGCGCGTCCTTCGCACTCGCCAGCCACAGCCAGTGATAGCGAGGCGTGAACGTCCACTTCGTGCTCGGCTTCAGTGCCGCCGCGATCTGGACGTTGCTGACGTTCTTCCACCCCACCTGATCGGCGAAGCCCATCTTGTCATGCCCCGTCGGATACAGCTGATCGAATGTCCCACGTTTGCCGTCGGTCGGATTCTTATCGCCCGAGGCGTAGTTGTACTCCACCATCCACTTCGGCTGCATCAGCATCTTGGGAGTCGTATACCCCAACATCCAATGTCCTGCCCACGCGCCGATATCGTCGTTCGCCAGCGAACCCCACTGCCGGTTCATCTCCGTGTTGTAGTCGAAGTTGGTCTTGCCCATCTTGCCTACAAACCGGATACCGTACGTTTTGAAATCGCGCTTGCCCAGCACGCCCGTTTCCGATCTCAAGCCGCGCGTCACCCGCCACAACACATACGGCTCAATCGTCATGTTCTTCACCAGCTTCGGAGCGTTCACCCAGATGCCATGCAGGTTGTCTGCTTTGTTGCGCAAGCCGCGATTAAACTCGCCGTCTACCTGTGCCACAACCGTGGAAGCAAACGCATCGAACCGAGCTCCCTTCCAGCGATACGTCGCGCGCACGGCATCAAAGCTACGCGCCGTATTCATCCAGTTCAAGTGACCCAACAGCCGCATGTCGCCGAACGCAAACTCCTGCCGCCCCGCGCGCACGCCGAATTTCTTATTCTCTGAGTCGCCCAATTCCACATAGGCGACGCGCAAGTCCATTCTGTCCTGGAACGGCGGCGCAGGCACAGTGTTCTTGCCATAGACGCGAGCATCCTGCATCTGGAAGCTGAATCGCAACCACGGCGTGGGGTTTACGTTCATGTTGATCCGGAAGCGACTCAAATAGTACGCGTCGCTGTTGTTGTTCTTGAACGCCCCGCCGCTGAAGCCTTCCACGCGGCCCTGATACACTCCGCTGAACTTCAGCCACTTGGGCAAATCTTTGTTTAATTCTCCGGAGGGAAGTTGAAAGTTTGTTCCAGTCGGCGTCGAAGCCGCCGGTGCCTGAGCAAACATTGGTGCCGCAAACAATGCCGCCGTGGCCCAAAAACGAAAGGTCATGAGGATCTCCTGTATGTGTCGAATCAGTCTAGAGTTTTGTCTACAGGGAAAGAACGACTCTGCAAAGAGCGTCTGAGGGTGGGCGAACGGGGTCCCGACTACACATCGGAAACCCGTTCGTTTCGGCGATGGTCTGAGTATAGGGCACGTCATCGGTTTTTCGAAAGGGAAAATGACAGCAAAAGGTTTTATGAGCCCCATCCAAAAAATTCTCTAGCCTGGCAGGAAAGTGCGTGCTAACCTGATCTCGCAGTCACCTCTCGGTAACGAACGGGTTCCCAGATGGCAGTTGTAAGTGCCCAGGGCCCGTATCCCTCCTTTCATTGCTCAACGCTTGAGCCTCCATCCGCCGTGTTAGGCGCCTAACTGTTCCCAAAGGAGACTCATGAATTCTACTCGCAGATCTTTTCTCAAGACCACCGCTACGGCGACCCCATTGGCCGCTCTACTCGCCGGACTCCCCTCCGGTTGGACCGGCACCGCATATGCGGACGATTCCCCGGAAACCAAAGAAATGCGCTTCGGCATGATCGCGCTTACTGATTGCGCTTCCATCGTGATGGCCCATGAACTCGGCTATTTCAAGAAGTTCGGGATCAATTCCATCATTTCGAAAGAAGCCTCCTGGGCCGCCATCCGCGACAAGTTGAGCCTGGGTGAAAATCACGCGACACACATGCTGCTCGGCATGCCCTTCGCTTCCACGATGGGTCTGGGCGGCTCGCCTGTGAAGCCCATGGTGATTCCGTGGCTGATCAATCGCAACGGCCAGGCCATCACGTTGGCGAACAAGTTCAAGGGCACTGTTAAGACCGCGAAGGACATGAAGCCCTTCGTCGACAAGGCCAAAGCCGCAGGCGACCCGTTGAGCTTCGCCATGACGTTCCCCCCCGGCACCCACGCGATGTGGATGCGTCACTGGCTTGCCACTGGCGGCATTCATCCCGACAAAGACGTGAGCCTCATTACGATTCCACCGCCGCAGATGGTGGCGAACATGAAGGTCGATAAAATGGCCGGCTTCTGCGTAGGCGAGCCTTGGAACCTGCGCGCCATCGCCGACAACATTGGTTACACCGTCATCACCACGCAGAAGATGTGGCCGGATCATCCAGAAAAAGTCTGCGCCTTTACCGAAGAGTTCGCCACCAAGAATCCGAAGAGCGTGGCCGCCGTACTCAAGGCCCTGCATCTATCCAGCGAATACATCGACAAGATGGAAAACCGTCCCGCGGTGGCGGAAACCATCGCGAAGGCGTCTTACATCAACACCACCAAGGAAGTCATCCTCGACCGCATGTTGGGTAAGTACGATTACGGCGATGGCCGCAAAGAGCAGGACCCCAACTACATGATCTTCAACCAGCGCGAATGTAACTTCCCCTCGCGTACCTACGGCTACTGGTGGCTGGCGCAGTTCCGCCGCTGGGGCATGGTCAAGGGCGCGCCGCAGTACAAACAGATTGCCGAAAAGGTCATGCGTCCCGACATCTACATGGATGCCATGAAGCAGTTCGGCGTCACGGTCAAAGCGAAGGATATGCAGCCGACCAAACTGGCCGACGGCACCTTCACCCCAGCCGACGCAGAGAAGTACGCGACCAGCTTCCCAATCAACAGTCTGCAGAACTAAGAGCCATGAAAAAACTCACCGAAACATTTCTACTCCCCCTTGTGGGGGTCGCTCTGATGTTAGGTCTGTGGGCCATCGCCAGCACCGTCGCCACGGACCTCCCGTCTCCCCTCAAGACCTGGGAAGACAGCAAGATCTACATCCTCAACCCTTGGGAAAAACGCGGCGAGATGGATCAAGGCATCCTCCGCATGGCGTCCTACTCGTTGTGGCGCGTCGCCAAGGGGTACTTCCTGGCGATCCTGATCGGCACTCCGCTCGGCTTCCTGCTCGGAACTTCGAAGCCCCTGCAGCATATGTTCGATCCCGTCATTCAGGTGCTGCGCCCCATCTCGCCCCTGGCATGGTTGCCACTCGGCCTGGTGCTCTTCCGTAAATCTGAACCAGCGGCGCTCTTCGCCATCGCGCTCTGTTCCATGTGGCCAACGGTGATCAATACGATGCACGGAGTGCAGGCCGTGCCGCAAGACTTCCTCAATGTGGCCAAGGTGCTGCGCCTGTCGCGTTGGAAGACGTTGACCAAGGTTCTGATTCCGTCCACGCTGCCCTATATCTTCACCGGCTATCGCCTCAGCCTGGGCCTGGCCTGGCTGGTGATCGTAGCAGCGGAGATGTTAACCGGCACGCCCGGCATCGGCGGCTTTCTATGGCAGGAGTACAACAGCCTGATCTACGCGCACATCCTGCTGAGCATCCTGACCATCGGTATTGTGGGCTTCGCGCTGGATCGTCTCATGGGACTAGCCGAAGCAAAACTAAAAGCAGCCTAAACACCCCACACAGAACCGCGACCGTAAGGAAGCGGACAGCACAGCAGTAGTTGCGGGAAAGGAAGCATGGCATTCATCGAACTAGCAGCAGTCGGCAAGACCTTCGCCAATCGCGAAGTCCTGCGCAACGTGAATCTCTCCATCGAAGAGGGAGAATTTGTCTCCATCGTCGGCACGTCAGGCTCGGGCAAAACCACGCTCCTCAAGATTGCCTCGGGCCTGGTGACCGGTAGCGAAGGCACCGTCCGCATAGGAGGCAAGCCCATCGAAGGCTTCGCCCGCGGAGCCTCGATCGTCTTCCAAAACTATTCGCTGCTGCCTTGGTTGAGCGCCGCGGCGAACGTGGAACTGGCGGTGGAGAGCGCCTTTCCCGATTGGTCCAAAGAGCGAGTGCAGCAACAAGCGCAGCGTTACCTGGAACTGGTCGGCCTGGGCGCCGCGGGGGCAAAACGGCCCGGGCAATTATCCGGCGGCATGAGGCAGCGTGTCGCCATCGCCCGGGCCTTCGCGGTGGAGCCGAGCGTATTGTTCCTCGACGAACCCTTCGGCGCGCTGGACGCATTGACACGCGCCACCCTGCAATCCGAACTGATCAAACTGTGCGATGCGCAGCAGTCGCGCGCCACCGTGCTGATGATCACCAATTCCGTGGATGAAGCTGTACTCCTGTCCGATCGAATCCTAGCCTTGGGGCGCGGTCCGGCCGCGACGTTGAGTTCCGCTATCCCAGTAAACTTGCCGCGACCGCGCAGCACGGACATGATGCTGCACGATGACGACGCCGTCCGCGTGCGCGCGCAAGTCACCGAGTTCCTAACAGCCAACGCCCGCGCCGGGTCCCGAGTTCCGGCTCCCGACAGCGCCGCGGCAATTCCGGTGGAGGTTTAAATCATGCCGCAGAACGTAATGGAAATTTCTTCGCTGACCAAAGTCTTTGATACTCCCACAGGCCCCTATGTGGCAGTGAAGGACTTTCAAGCCACCTTTGAGCCGGGAGAATTCGTAGCGCTCCTGGGTCACTCCGGTTGCGGAAAATCCACGGTGCTATCGATTGTGGCGGGCCTGCAAGAGCGCACAGAAGGCGGCGTCATCGTCGATGGTCGCGAGATCGACGGTCCCGGCCTCGACCGAGCGTTCGTCTTCCAATCTCCGTGCCTGCTGCCGTGGATGTCCGCGCTTGAGAACGTGCTGCTCGCCGTGCATCAAGGCCATCCCTCCAAGTCGAAGCCCGAGCAACTCGCGCTGGCGGAGAAGTATATGGAACTCGTCGGCGTCACCGAATACGCGCAGCAGATGCCCACCGAACTTTCGCAAGGCACTCAGCAGCGCGTGGCCATCGCGCGCGCGTTGTCCTTGGAGCCGCGCTATCTCCTGCTCGACGAGCCCTTCGGCGCACTCGATTCCATCACCCGTTGCGAGTTGCAAGACTTGGTGCTCGACCTATGGGAGCAGGAACCAAAAACAGTTCTGATGGTCACGCACGATGTCGACGAGGCTATCTTCCTCTGTGATCGAATTCTGCTGATGACCGACGGCCCGGAATCGCGTGTCGGTTTGAATCTCCCGGTGACGCTGCCGCGCCCGCGTTCGCGACGTTGGGCGATCGAAAATCCAGAATACTTCCGAATCCGCAAAGAGGTCATCGGATTCCTGGAACACCACAGCAAGCAATTTGCACACTAATGCTCTACGTCAATTTCGTATCGGGAGATGCGCCGCCGCTACCTGAGGGCGCGCGCGTCAATGAGTACGAGGTGAACGCCGTCATAGGAACCGGCCCATTCCTGCCCGGTTCTATTGTGCGCCGCATCGAAAGCGAGTCGATATGGAACGCCGGTCTGCGGGGCGTGGTCCAGCACTTGCACTACACCACGCTCGATGAACGCACGGACCTCACGGCGCGCTCCCGGACGGAGTTGCCTTCGTCGCACGGGACAACTGCTGTCTTGATTCCCATCCGCAAATCGGCGGAATGGTGGGCTCTCGCGCACGATCAGCGTGCCGCTCACTTCCACAACGCCCACACGCCCATCGGCGCGACGTATGTGGAAAAGATCTTCCGCAGGCTGTATCACGCGCGCTATATCGGCTCGCCCTACGACTTTCTCACCTACTTTGAATTCGCTTCCGGGGATGCGGAATACTTCCGGACACTATTGGCCGAGCTGCGAGATGTCCACAAGAACCCCGAGTGGAGCTACGTGGAACACGAACACGAAGTGTGGATGACGAAGCTTAAATAGTCTTTGTCGCGCCGGCGTCGATGTCGATGAGCGATCCGTGCAGCAGTCGACCTTCGGAACTCACCATGAAGGCGGCCAGCGCCGCGATGTCGTCCGGTTCACCCACGCGCGTGATCTTGGCGTCGCGCACGAAGGTGGCTTCGTCTTCCGCTTTGACGCGAGCCGCGAAGCGCGCAGTGCGAATGGTCCCAGGGCTGATCGCGTTGACTTGAATCCCGTCGCGCACCCCGAGCTCAGCTATTGCTTTTGTGAAGGACAGCAGCGCCGCGTTGACGGAACCGCCAATGGTGAACTGCGCTCCCGGAGTGCGTCCGCCAATGCCCGAAATGAAAACCAACGAACCGCCGGATGTTTTCAGATGAGGCCAGGCCGCACGCGTGAGACGGACTGCTCCAAAATACTTCAGCGCGAAACCGTCAGCGAAGTCGGCGTCGGTCAGATCCAGAAAGTCGCCGCGCTTGGTAGCTCCAGCGTTGCTGACTACGATGTCGATGCGTCCGAACTTCTCCATCGCAAAATCGACCAACTGCTCAGCGCCTTCCGTCACCCGCAGGTCCAGCGCGATAGGTTCGGCAGTGCAGGCCATCTCGCGGATCTCCGTTGCAACGTCCGCCAGCGCAGCCTTGTCGCGCCCTGTGAGCACGACGTGCGCACCTTCGGCAGCAAGCCGCATCGCAATCGCTTTGCCGATGCCGCGACTGGATCCAGTGACGATCGCGACCTTGCCTATGAACCGTTGACTCATGCTACTTCTTCCTTCGCATTTGGGTGCCTTCTGTGTAGGCATCCTTGGGGTAGGTGGAGAGGAAGGCGAGCAACTCCGCAGGCGACGCTTCAATCAGGGCGCATACCGTGCTGTCCCGGTCTTTCTCGAACGCCTCGGCGATTCTGTACTTCAAGTGCAAGTCGCGGACAGCTCGGAACTTCTTAATATCGATTTGACCGAACGTGAAGGAATCGGTCCCGAAATCAATCCGCACAATTCGGTAGCAAGTTCGCGGGTCTCCGGGGAAAGAGAACACATGGTCGCTGCATTTCTCGTCCAGTTGCGCGAACTCCGCATCGCCGGATCGAGCGAGCGTAAACTTCGTCTTCTCCGCATCTGGCTTGTCCGAGCGCATGGTGTAGCCGTTGCCGCTCTTCTCGATGACGCCGGCATCTTCAGGGTCCGCAGCGTCGACCCAAGTTCCGATCAGCCGGTCGTCCTGAATGGGATCGAGCTTTGCAGATACCAGTACATCGTCGCAGCCGCACAAGACTACGCACAGCAACACAACGCCGAGAAGTGTTGCTTTTTGCATCAGCCCCTCTTGGTGCGCTTCACTTCGATGACGGGAATGAGCGAGTGGCCCTTCGACTCGGGTTCGATGGGGCGGGAGCGTTGGGAGATTTCGGTGTTGAGGCTCTTGACGAACTGCTCGATCTGATTCTGCATCTCGGCCATCTTCTCGCGCATGTTGAGGATGATTTCGACGCCGGCCAGGTTGACGCCCAGTTCGCGGGTGAGCTTGAGGATGACTTCCAGGCGCTCGACATCTTCTTGCGTATAAAGGCGTGTGTTGCCTTCGCTGCGCGAGGGAGTGAGCAGGCCCTCTCTTTCATACATTCTCAGGGTTTGCGGATGGAGCTGGTACTGCTCGGCGACGGCCGAGATCATGAACGCAGCTTTACGGGCTTTTGCCATCTTTACACCTTACTCCAGATCTCGGCCCTCGGGTCTTCGGGGTGAAGTTCGGCGTACTCTTTCAATAACTCGCGGCTGCGTTCGTCGCGCACATCGGGAGCCAGGATAGAGATCTCGACAATCTGGTCGCCGCGGGTGGTGCCTCGTGCGACGCCCTTTTCGCGCAGGCGGAACTTCTGTCCGTTACTGGTGCCTTGTGGGATTTTGAGTAGAGCTCGGCCATCGATGGTGGGCACTTCGATCTTAGTGCCAAGGCCGGCTTCATCGATGCGCACGGGCACCGTGATGTGGATGTCGTCGCCTTCGCGGCGGAAGAAGGGATGCACTTCGACGTGCAGGGTAATGTATAGGTCTCCGGGAGTCGCTCCGTAGGTGCCTGCGTTTCCTTTGCCTGCGACGCGGAGCCGCGAACTTTGTTGCGCTCCTGCGGGAATGCGGACGTCCACGGTTTCGGATTTGGAGATGCGGCCATCGCCGTGGCAGGCCGAGCAGCGACCGCGTAATCTACCGCCGCCTTCGCACTTGGGGCAGGTGAGACTGAACTTCATGGCTCCGGCCATCTGCGTTACGTTGCCGGTGCCGTTGCATTCCGGGCAAACGGTATTGTTGCCGCTGCGCTGGCCACTGCCGCTGCAAGTGTTGCAAGCGTCCTGGCGCGAAATGGTGATGCGTGCTTGGGTGCCTTTGATGGCTTGCCAAAAATCGATGTTGAGACCGTATTCAAGGTCGGTCCCTTTTTGCGGAGCCTGGGCCGCGGCGCTCTGCGAGCGGCCGAACCACTGACTGAAGATGTCCTGGAAGTTCGCGTTCTCTTCCTGCGGCATGCCGGTGGAGCCAGGCGGACGCCCGGCTCCCCGTGCAAAGTGGTCAGAGAAATCGAATCCCCCGAAGCCCATATTGGGGCCTCCCTGCGGACCCGCCCCGGGCTTGGGTGCCCCGGATTCGGAATAGAAGCCGACCTGATCATACATCTGCTTCTTCTTGGCATCGCTGAGTACATCATATGCTTCTTGTACTTGCTTGAACCGCTCTTCGGCGGCTTTGTCGCCAGGATTCAGATCGGGGTGGTGCTTGCGCGCAAGGTGCCTGTACGCTTTTCGGATTTCCTCCGCGCTGGCGCTGCGTTCCACCCCGAGTGTCTGATAAAAGTCGGCCATTGGTGTTTACTTCTTGTCGTCTACGTCGGTGAACTCGGCGTCTACTACGTCGTCGTTCTTTTTGGGTTCGTCGGCCTTGGGGGCTTCGCCTTGGGGAGGCGTCGCGCTGGAGGCTTTGTACATGGCTTCCGCTAGCTTGTGGCTGGCGGCGGTCAGGTTATCGACGGACTTGTTGATGTCTTCGACTCCGCCATCGACGATCGTCTTGCGGGTATTTTCCAGGGCATCTTCGACTGTCTTGGCGTCTTCGGGGCTGACCTTGTCGCGATGCTCCTTGAGCATCTTTTCGACTTGATACAGAGTGGAGTCGGCGCGGTTGCGGGCGTCGATGGTGTCCTTCTGTTTGCGGTCGTCGGCGGCGTGGGACTCGGCGTCCTTCGCCATCTTTTCGACTTCTTCCTTGCTGAGGCCGGAGGAAGAGGTGATGGTGATCTTCTGTTCGTTGTTGGTGGCCTTGTCCTTCGCCATCACGTTGAGGATGCCGTTGGCGTCGATGTCGAAGGTGACTTCGACTTGCGGCACTCCGCGCGGGGCGGGGGGCAGGCCGACGAGTTGGAACACGCCCAACATGCGGTTGTCGCGGGCCATGGCGCGTTCGCCCTGATAGACCTTGATCTCAACCGAGGTCTGGCTATCGGCGGCGGTGGAGAAGGTCTCGCCCTTGCGCGTCGGAATGGTTGTGTTGCGTTCGATCAGCTTGGTGAACACGCCGCCCAGGGTTTCGATGCCGAGGGAGAGAGGGGTGACGTCGAGGAGCAGGACGTCTTTCACTTCGCCGCCGAGCACGCCGCCTTGTACGGCTGCACCGATCGCCACGACTTCGTCGGGGTTCACGCTGCGGTTCGGGTCCTTGCCGAATAAGTTGCGGACGGCTTCCTGCACCTTGGGGATGCGGGTGGTGCCACCGACGAGAACTACTTCGTCGATCTGCGAAGGCTGCAGGCCGGCGTCGGTCAACGCCTTTTTGCAGGGCTCGATGGAACGGTCCACGATATCGGCGATCATCTGCTCAAAGCGTGCGCGCGTCAGCTTCACGGCCAAGTGCTTGGGCCCCGAAGCGTCGGCGGTCAAGAAGGGCAGGTTGACTTCGGTTTCGAGGAGCGTCGAGAGCTCGATCTTGGCTTTCTCGGCGGCTTCCTTGAGGCGCTGGAGCGCCATCTGGTCCTTCGAGATGTCGATGCCTTGCTCGCGCTTGAAGTCCTGGATCAACCAGTCAATGATCTTCTGGTCGATGTTGTCGCCACCGAGGTGGGTGTCGCCGTTGGTGGACTTCACTTCGACGATGCCGTCGCCGACTTCGAGGATGGAGATGTCGAAGGTGCCGCCGCCGAAGTCGTAGACCGCGATGGTCTCGTTCTTCTTGCGGTCGAGCCCGTAGGCGAGCGCGGCTGCGGTGGGCTCATTGATGATGCGCATGACTTCGAGGCCCGCGATCTTGCCGGCGTCTTTGGTGGCCTGGCGTTGCGCGTCGTTGAAGTAAGCGGGGACGGTGATGACGGCCTGAGTGACCTTCTCGCCGAGGTACGCTTCGGCGGCTTCCTTGAGCTTGCCGAGGATCATGGCCGAGACTTCGGGCGGGGACTGCTTCTTGCCGCCGCCTTCGACGCGGGCGTCATTGCCTTCGCCGGCGACAACCTTATAAGGGACGAGCTTCATCTCTTCGGAGACTTCGTCGTAGCGGCGTCCCATGAAGCGCTTGATGGAGTAGATGGTCTGCTCCGGGTTGGTGACGGCCTGGCGCTTGGCCACGGTGCCGACGAGGCGCTCGCCGGATTTCGCGAAACCGACGACGGAGGGGGTGGTACGGCCACCTTCCTGGTTGGGGATGACGACGGGCTGGCCGCCTTCCATGACGGCGACGACGGAGTTCGTGGTGCCGAGGTCAATACCGATGATCTTGCTCATAATGTTAGGGTTCCTTCCGAGGAATCTGGTGGCTCTATTTAGCCTGAGTCCATTATGCAATATGAGTGGATTGCTGTCAAGTAATTCTCACGCAAAGGCGCAAAGTCGCGCAAAGAAAAGAGATGAAGGGGCTTAAGTCGTAGGATCGGTGGGTTCGTTTTGTTGTTTTTCGTTCTGGAGAGCCCGGAGTTGTTTGAGGGTGCGGTCGTGGGTGCGGGAGAGGGTGGCTTCGTAGCGGACGATGAGGGGGAAGGCGTTGCTGGAGTCGGCTAGGCTTTTGAAGGACCAAGCGAGGCGGGAGTCGGGGGCGGTGAGGTCGGCGGGGATGTGGCGGGTTTTTTCGAGGCCGTTGTTGAGGAGGAGGTCGGATTCGATGGCGGAGAGGCGGCGGAGGCGCCTTGGATGCTCTGGCGTCCGAACCGCCGTGCCCAGATCCCTTCCGCCCTGCGCTCCGCAAAACCCATCCGCTGGCGAATACGTTCAAACCAGAGGATATCTTCCGGCCGACGATAGGCGTATAATTGTCCCTTGCTACACGTCCTTCGATCCTCGCGGGAGAAAGTAGCGTAACCTGATCGATCACGGAGATTTGACGATGCGAAAACACACACACTTGATCCTTTCGTTGCTGGTTCCACCCTTTTTAATTCTCGGCGGATACGCTGTCGTTCAGGCTCAGCAAACTCCTTCTTCGACGGCGGTCAAGGGGGGGCGCTGGTCCGATGCGGCCACTTGGGCTGACAAGAAGGTTCCCGGGCCAAACGCCGCTGTCACCATTGATAGGAATGTGGACGTTGTTCTTGATTCCACGCCGCTGGCGCTGCGCAGTCTGACGATCAACGGCAAACTGACCTTCGCGGATAACAAAGATCTTGAATTGACCACCGAGTGGATCATGTTGCATGGGGATCTGGAGATTGGCACGGAAGCCAAACCCCACACGCACAAGGCGACAATTACTCTCAGTGACAACGTCAAAGGCGAAGATTTCGGTGGACTGGGCGGGAATGACCGCAGTGACCGCGGGATCATGCTGATGGGCGGAACGCTGAACCTGCACGGGAATCGGACGAACTCCTGGACGAAGTTGTCCAAGACCGCCGAAGCCGGCAGCAACTCGATTGAAGTCCTGAACGCGGCTGGCTGGACGGCCGGTGACATGATTGTCCTCGCGTCCACGGATTTCGATCCCCATCAGGCAGAGCGGCGAACCATCTCGGCCATCAAAGGCAATACGATCACGCTCGATAAGAAACTCGACTACATGCATTTCGGCAAGATCACCTTCGAGGTGGATGAACGCGGCGAAGTCGGCATGCTGTCGCGCAATATCGTGGTCCAGGCTTCGTCTGACGCGGACAAGGACCTCTTTGGCGGCCACATCATGGCGATGAGCGGGAGCAAGATGTTCGTCTCCGGCGTCGAGCTCAATCGCATGGGCCAGAACATGCATCTAGCTCGGTATCCGATCCATTGGCATCTGCTGGGCGATGCGCAGGGGCAGTACATCAAGAACTCCGCCATTCACGATACCTATAGCCGCTGCGTGACCGTGCATGGCACCAATTACTTGGGCATTGAAAACAACGTGACCTACAACAACATTGGTCACTGCTTCTTTCTTGAGGATGGCGTGGAGCACGACAATCAGTACCTGCGCAACCTGACGATCCTGACCAAGTGCCACCCGGATGCGCCGTGCGTCCCCACCAACCTCGCCCCGTTCGGAATCACGGCCGGTTCGAACTTCTATACGGCTGGCCAGGACGCCAAGGATGTCCTGCTGCCTTCCGACAACACGGCGTCGAGCTTCTGGATCACCAATCCGAACAATATATATAGAGACAACGTGGCTGCGGGGTCCGATTCGACAGGATTCTGGCTCGCCTTCCCGGAGCATCCGACGGGCAAGTTCGAAGGCACGGAGATCAGCAAGAATACCTGGCCGCGCCGCATGCAGATTCGGGAATTCAAGGGCAACACCGCCCATTCGAGCTTTGACGGTTTCATGCTCGACCGCGGCCCCCGGCCCGATGGCCACTTCGCCACGGGCGGGCATATGTCCCTCAGTAATCCCGGGGACGCGAACAGCGCGCAGGTGGAATCGGTCATCGAGAATTTCACCAGCTACAAGAACCGCAATGGCGGCCTCTGGTCCCGCGGTGAGATGCACAGATACAAGGGCCTGAAGGTGGCGGACAATGCGATCGGTTACACGCATGCGTCCGGCAACAACGGTCGTTCCGCCTTCACATCGAAAGTGGTGGACTCGCTGTTCGTGGGCGAAACCGAGAACATCGGTAATCCCAAGAACGCGGCGGAGAAGGCTTACGGCCGCAGCTTGCCTGAGCCCACGATTCCGGATTTCCCGATCCGCGCCTACGAGTTCTACGATTTCCATCATGAGCTGGAAAATGTCACCTTCGTGAACTACCAGGACAACGCCACGCGTAAGACGGGAGCGATCTCTTACCTGTTGTTCACCAGCTTCGGCATGAGCAGCAACAACACCGTGCAGGGCGCAAAATTTGTCAACGCCAAGCCGGCGTATTTCCCGCCGATGGAGAACAAGTGGAGCAACGATGACTACGGCAGTTCGAGCTACCGGAGCGCCGTGTTCCACGATAAGGACGGCACGGTCGGTGGCGTCCCCAATTCCTTCATTGTGATCAACGACGGAGTCGCCATCGACGACGAGTGTGAGGTGAAGCCCACCTGGAACGCTGCGGTGTGCAAGGGCGATGTCGGGCGCGTGAATATTGGCGGCGGAGCACCAGGCGGCGGTCGCGGCGCACCTGCCGGTCCGGGTGCTGCGAAGGGCGGCCCCGGTGGTCCCGGTGCTGCAAAGGGTGCTCCTGCGGGTCCTGCTGCACTTGCTGCGGGTCCTGCCGCAGCCAAGGGCGGTCCCGGTGGTCCTGGCGCAGCCAAAGGCGGTCCTGTTGTTGGTGCCAGAAACGGTGTCGCTGGACCCGCCCAGCCGGCGATCACTCTCAGCCGGAACGGCAAGGATTTCCCGTACTACGCAGCAACCAACGTGCGAGCGGGTACGGAGATCAAGGTGACCACCGAACGTCCGAACGTGAACCTCAGCGTGTCGGAACTGGAAGCCGGGTCTTGGGTGATCTTCGAGCTGCCGGGCTTCACCACTGCGGCGGCGGGTACGCAGCAGAACAGCCTGGATGAGCTTCGCAAGGCCACCGCGACGTCGTACTACAAAGCCAACGGTTCGCTGTGGGTCAAGCTGGTCTCCACCGGAGACGTCCTGGGCAGCCAGGCCGCAGGTGCTAGTGGCGGAGCTAGTCTCCAGGCCAGCCGGTAAGGTGGACCCTGCTGTTTAAGCATGAGCCCTCGGCGCAGGCCGGGGGCTTTTTGTTTTGTAGCGCGATGCTGCGCAATCCGGTGCCCGATTCTTGGCAGACCCGCCTCACACTCTCCGCGGGAACCGCAGCTCGATAAGAAGCTCACCTTTCGATTCAGAGCTTGGACTGCTGAAGTATAGCCCGAGGCGGTTATTCCCGCAGGCCCTTGAAGCTGATGGTGAAGTATCTGTGTTCTAGTGTGGTGGGGTAGCGCATGCCTGGCATGTCCAGTTCCTCCTCTTCCTCCTCAGTCCACCCGTGGTTCGCTAGTTGATCCCAGCCCTCCTCGTACGCCTTGCGACTCTCGTCCCAGGTCCATTCGCCGTGGTAGTAGGGCGCGAAGATCTGTTCTGGAAGAAATGCTAACGGCTGGTTCCCCTCATCGCCTGGAAGGTGGCCTATGGCTCGCTCCCGTGTCGTTTCAGTGACGATGCCGAATTCAAACCCAACTACTCGTTTCTCATGAGTTCGCTTCACATAAAACTCTGGTGAGATAGGAAGCTGGAGCACACCCTTAGAAGGCTCGCTCAGTTCGTAAATCGATTCGCTCCAGTCGGGGCCAGCGAAGAACGCCTTTAGGTCGGAGGAGAACCACAAGTCGGGTCGCACGACCACAAACGTAACGCCGCGACGGAGCGGGCTCAAAGGTACAGTGGGCTGATAGAGTTCCTTCAGGAGCGCCTCTCGTTGCGACACCCATCGTTGAGAGACTTCCCTGAGCTTTTCGTCAGTGGCAAGTCTGTAGTCTTTGTGGATCTCATCCCACTTGGGTTGTATCGAGATCCAGAACGCCTGGAATTGCGGGGCTGGTGGAGTCAAGAATGGGAACAAGGAATCCGCACTCCCGATGGCTAATATTGCCACCGCGCCTAGCAGAACGCTCTGCACCACCGTGAATCCTGTGCCCCAAAAGACTACGGCGGCGATGATCATACCCAGGCAGGCCATGAGAATGAAAGGGAAGCGCGCTTGGGGCATGAATTTAGTCCTGAACTGGAATTGCTCAGCGTATCACAAACCCGAAGCGTCTCCGTCCAAGATCCGCCCCAACGGCCGGGTCCTCGCCATCGGTGACCCAAAACGGCGGAGTCCACATTCTGAAGCGACAGGACCAGTCCGACTTGCACGCGCCGATACATCTCGAGACCCAACCGGCAGCGGGGTTCGAGAGCAGATCCACCAAGTTGGAGCCCCCAACGCAGGCTGTGCCGTCCAGGTTCTTGGGGGACTCCCATGGCGGCCTTCGTGACCACTGAACGACTGACGAAGGAACCCCTTTCGTAGTCCGAGTACATGCGGCTCTCGGGGACATACTTAGGCACAGACCTTTTTCAATAGAGGGCGCCTGCCGGCCACGTTTATGCGCATGTATATCATTCAAAGGTGACCATGAAATCTGGTACAGTCCGATCACGCAACGGCGCTTTCCTGTCGACGGGAAGATCCTGTCTAGGCACACCGCCAATGCCGTTTTGAGACAAGCTGGCATCTCGAAGCAATTTTGGCTTGCAGGGGCTTTCTGTTCTTACAACATCCTACGCGGCAGGACGCCGCTCGAAACTGATCTTAAGGAATGTTCCGGTTGCCGTGGCTAAACGCTGCAGTGTCTGCGTCGAGGGCCTGGTTTTGCCGCCCTCAAGCCGGGCGATCACAGATTGCGTAGTGTCCATGCGCTGCGCGAGTTGCTCCTGCGTGAGACCAGCCGTGACGCGCGCGTCAATGACAGCACGGGCCAATGCGAACTCAGGCGCTAGCTCGGCATGGGCTTTGCGGTATTCCTTGTTCTTCATCCACTTCTGGTGAAGGTCTTTTACTTTGGTCATTTCACGATCTCCTTTGCTCGCTTCAGGGCCAGCTCGATTTCACGGCTTGGCGTCTTCTGCGTTTTCTTGATAAACACACGCACTACAACGACGCGTTTGCCAACGGCAGTCACGTACAGAGCCCGTGAAAGTCCGTCCTTCCCCTTCATACGCATTTCCCAGAGAGACCCGCGCAAGTGCTTCACGTGCGGCTCCCGGACCCTTTCCAATCCAAACTCCTCGATCAGTTCGGAGATGTGATGGAAACGGGCCAGCATGTCGGCGGGCAGCTGGTCGAGCTCCGCGTCCACGACTGCATTCAGGGTTTCTACGCTCCACTTCATTGCGGATATTCACAGTATAGCGTTTTTGCTATGAGTCTTTGCTGTGAGTCAAGGATCTCAAGGTCAGGGAGCAACGTTCAAACCACTATACTGAGTACATCATGACGATCACACGAGCACTTCTGACCGCAGCACTCCTGACCACGGCCCTCACTGCCAAGGATCTCACCGTGAAACTCGCGGACGGGAAGGGTCAACCCGTCGGCACCGCCAAAATCAGCGAAAAGGGCGGAGGCGTCGCGATCAAGCTCGACCTCAAGAATCTGGTTCCTGGCGAACACGCGCTGCACTTCCATGGCACAGCGAAGTGCGAAGGCCCCGCCTTCACCACTGCTGGCGGCCACTTCAACCCGGCGATGAAGCAGCACGGCAAGGATAATCCCATGGGCTCGCACGCTGGCGATATGGCGAACTTTACCGTTGGACCGAAAGGAACGGCGAAAGTCACCATCACAAACTCGGCTGTGACGCTGGGTGATGGCCCCAACTCGCTGTTCACCAATGGCGGTACGGCGATGATGGTCCACGCAAAAGCCGACGACTACAAGACCGACCCGGCGGGCGCGGCGGGTGATCGGATCGCCTGCGGCGTGGTCACGAAGTAGGTTCCATCTCAATTGCAACCGCGAAGACCTCGGTAAACGCAAGATGAGGCCAGTTTCTGGGCGCGCGTTGGTGTAGGATGTCAGCATGCCGTCCAACTGGAGGAATCGCATGACTATCCATCCCCTCGTGCCGTCTATGAGGGTGCCGTCCGTGAGCCGCTGGCTGCTGCCCATGGCGTCTCTCCTATTGGCGGCGGGCCACGCGTCCGGCGCGGACTCCACGAAGTTCAAACGCATCGAGCCGCAGTTCATCGCGGCGCTGGGAGACCCCGGGTCCTCCTCCGGCAACGGCGCGCAAGCATGGGGCTTCTGGGACAAGGACCCCGGCCCACGCGCTTGCAAGCTGGACCACTACCCTCAATTGAAGGCGACCGGTGTGGCACCGGCGCAATGGAAATTCGACGCTTCGGATTGGTGGCTGGAAGAACACGGCTTGATTATGGAAAAGCCCACCTTTCCGCTGGCTGCCGGGAAATACCTCGTCACGGGTGACCGCGAGACGACCACCGTGCTGACAGTTCACCCCAAGGACAAGAACGGCAATCAGCGGTGGGAACTCGCCGACGGCGCGACGCTCAACGATGTCACCCACCTCGGATGCCGCTCCGCACGCTACACGCCCTCCACAGATAACAAGACGTCTAACAAGACGGCGAACAAGACGGATGCCAACGCGTGCTCGCCTGCGAACGCTCCTACCAAGGGGTTTCCCGTGAATCCGGGTGGAGCCATGCCTGCCGTGAATGGCTGCCGCAAGCAGGACTACACGGTTCTGATCGTCGTGGGGCTGCCTGTCACTAAGTGAGCGGACGAACGTTTGAATGGCGGCGCCGCGACCAATAGAATGGCGCTCCTGTCCCTTGCCACCCTCTTTGGAACTTGTTATGGTGGATCTCGATCACGGAGATTCACCTATGCGCAAACATTCTCTCTTATCCTTTTCGCTGCTCTCAGCCGTTTTAGTCCTCGGCGGATATGCCGTCGTGAGGGCTCAGCAAACACCTTCTTCGACGGCGGTCAAAGGGGGGCGCTGGTCCGATGCAGCCACCTGGGCTGACAAGAAAGTGCCCGGGCCAAACGCCGCTGTCACCATTGATAGGAACGTGAACGTTGTTCTCGATGTCAGTCCGCAATTGCGCAGTCTGACGATCAACGGCAAGCTGAGCTTCGCCGATAACAAAGACCTTGAACTGTCCACCGAGTGGATCATGTTGCATGGGGAGTTGGAGATTGGCACGGAAGCCAAGCCCCACACGCGCAAGGCGACCATTACTCTCACCGATACCGTCAAAGGCGAAGATTTCGCTGGAATGGGCCTCAATGACCGCGTGGACCGCGGGATCATGCTGATGGGCGGAATCCTCAACCTGCACGGGGATCAGAAGAACACATGGACCAAGCTGGCCGCAACAGCCAACGCAGGCAGCACCTCGATCCAGGTCCTGAACGCCGCTGGCTGGAAGACCGGCGACGAGATTGTCCTCGCCTCCACTGATTTCGATCCACGGCAGGCAGAGCGGCGGACCATCTCCGCCGTCAGTGGAAATACGATCACGCTCGACAAGAAGCTCGACTACATGCACTTTGGCAAGATCACCTTCGATGTTGACGAACGCGGCGAAGTCGGTTTGCTGACGCGCAATATCCGGCTCCAGGCATCGGCTGACGCGGAACAGTCCTTCTATGGCGGGCACGTAATGGCGATGGCCACCAGCAAGATGTTTGTCGAGGGTGTCGAGTTCAACCGCATGGGCCAGAACCTGACGTTGGCCCGCTATCCGATCCACTGGCATCTGATCGGCGATGCGCAAGGGCAGTACATCAAAAACGCCGCGATCCACAACACCTACAATCGCTGTGTGACCATGCACGGAACGAACTTCCTGCGCGTGGAGAACAACGTGACCTACGACAACGTCGGCCACTGCTTCTTCATGGAAGACGGCATCGAGCACGGCAACGAGATTATTCACAACCTGGCCATCATGACCAAGTGCCACACTTCCAAGCCGTGCGTCCCGACAAACCTGGCCGCGTCCGGAGAGAGCCGACCGGCTGGAGGCAATGGCCAGCAATCCAAGGATGTCCTGCTTCCCTCGGACAACACAGCGGCGAGTTTCTGGATCACCAATCCGGACAACACGTACCGCGACAACGTGGCTGCGGGGTCCGATTCGAACGGCTTCTGGATGTCCTTGCCGGAGCACCCGGTTGGTAAGTTCGAAGGCACGGAGATCAGCAAGGCAACCTGGCCGCGCCGAACGCCATTCCGCGAGTTCAAGGGCAACGTCGCCCACTCCAACTACGACTCATTCATGTTCGACCGCAACATTGCGCCCAATAACACGTTCAGTGTGACCGGCAGCTCGCACACGGGTCTTGAGAATCCCGCGGACCCGAACAGCAAGGCGTTGGTATCGGTCTTCGCGGACCTCACCGCCTACAAGAACCGCAATGGCGCCATCTGGGGCCGAGGTGAGATGCACGAATTCAGGAACGTGAAGGTGGCCGACAACGCGATCGGCTACACGCACGCCTCTGGCGCATTCGGCCGCTACGCCTTTACGTCAAAGGTGGTGGACTCGCTGTTCGTGGGCGAAACCGAGAACATCGGCAACCCCACGACGGACGCGGAGAAAGCGTACGGCCGCAGCCTGCCGAAGCGCGACTTGCCGGATTTCCCGATCCACGGCTACGAGTATTACGACTACCGGCATGACGTGGAGAATACCACCTTCCGGAATTTCGAGGACAACGCCACTCGCAAGTCGGGAGCCATCTCTAACCTGCTGTTCAGCAGCTTCGGGGTCAGCACCAATAACTCCTTCGAGCGCGTGAAATTCGTCAACGCCAAGCCGGTGTATTTCCCGCCGATGGAGGGAAACCGTAAGTGGGCCAGTGATAACGGAAGCAGTGCATCCTATAAGACCGCGGCGTACAAGGACAAGGACGGTTCGCTCGGAGCGGGTGCCAATTCCTTCGTGATCATCCATGACGGCGTCAACGACAGCATCGCAACCGACGCACAAGCTTGTGAGATCAAGCCGACCTGGAACGCAGCCGTGTGCAAGGGTGACGTGGGTCGCCTGACTGTGGGCGGCGCCGCTCCCGCAGGTGGTCCTGGTGGTCCGGGCGCTGCGAAGGGCGGCCCCGGTGGTCCTGGCGCAGCCAAGGGTGCTCCGGGTGGACCTGCCCCACTCGCTGCAGGTCCTGGCGCTGCCAAAGGCGGCCCCGGTGGTCCCGGAGCAGCAAAGGGTCCTGCCCCAGCTCCTCAGCCGCCCGTCGTGCTGAGCCGCAATGGCAAGGAGTACACCACAACGGGCACCAACGTCCGCGCCGGTACCGAGATCAAGGTGGCCACCGAACGGCCGACCGTGGCCCTCACCGTGAACGAGTTGGATGCCGGCTCGTGGGTGATCTTTGAGTTGCCGGGATTCACCACCGCAGCCACGGGCGCGGCCCAGGACAGCCTGGATGCGCTGCGTAAGGCCACCGCCACCTCGTACTTCAAGGGCAACGGCACGCTCTGGGTCAAGGTCGTCTCCCCCGGTGACCCCGGAAACGGCGCCCCTGGTGGTGGAGCCAGCGTCCAGGTCAGCCGGTAAGCGGAACCCTGCTACATGAGCAAGAGCCCCCGGCGCTAGCCGGGGGCTTTTTGTTTCGTGTCGCAATGCTGCGTAATCGGTTCCCGGAACAATGCGTATTGAAGGATCCAACCGTCGCCTGTCCCTGCACTGGACGTCACTTGCTGAAGGAAAGGCGAACTTCTCGATCGTCATTGTCTTCCGGTACGCTGACGATCTGATGGTAAGAATTGAACACCGAGAGGAAGCCTAGCGACTCCCGACACTCGCCCTCTTTTCCTAGGATGTACGGCGGACGGGAAGCGCTTCCTGAGGACCACAAATTCCGAGGCCGGCGAGAGCGAGTCC
>CALQCC020000020.1 GCA_943328975.2 Bordetella parapertussis
GCGCCAACTCCGCCGCTGTGCGGCCCGCTTCCATCTGCTTCACCACTGTCAGGATCTGCTCATCGCTGAGCCTCTGCTTGGGCATCTGTTTTCCTCTTTCTTCGTCCGAAATCGTATCTAACTTCGGACGGAAAATGGGGATCAGGTCATTATTTAAAATAGTTCTTGCTTTTTCCGAATTTCGGAATATAATTCCGCGCGAGTAGGATGAGGACCGGATCAAAGTGCTCTTGAAGTAATGGAGCCAACGCGTCAGATGGCACGTCCGCCTTTAGCCGTATCAATGCGTCGAACGCGGCCAAGCGGACGCGGTAGTCAGCGCTCTTGAGTAACTCCACAATGGAGGGCGCAAACGTTGATTGCTGATAGTTTGCCGCGAGATAAGCACCCCAGGACTGCTCCCCCGGCTCTGAAGAACCGAGCCGCGCAGCGACGGCGCGTTGCTCCTGTGCGTCCTCCGGCGACTGCGCCGAAGCGACGATCGCGATCAGAGCTAGAGCGACAAGCTTCACGCCTTTCTTAGCGCCGCGACCGCTTTCCGCTCCGCCCCGTTCGGATCGTTGACCACCTTGCACTCATTCGCGAGGATCATCGTGGCCCGAGTCTTGGTGTCGAACTTCGGCCACGTCGGCAGGCCCTTGTGATTGGGATTCCCGGTCCGCGCGAAGGCGGCCCAGGCGGCGCTCATCTTTTCTTCCAACGGCAAGCGGTCTTTGCCGGTGCCGGTCATGGATGGCGCCTCTTGCACGTTCGCTGTGGCGAAGGGGATATCCAGGGTGTGCAGCGACTTGAGCTTGCCGTCATGCACGGGCGTGCGCCACGTGAAGTAGTACATGTAGACCGGCGCGGGCTGGGCGGATTTGAGTTCGGCTTCGGCCACCACTCCTGGACGGAAGCGTGTATCCGATTCCAGGATCAGCGCGACGTCGATGTTGGAGACTCCGGGGCGGCCTTTGCGATAGACGTCGATCACTTCCTTGGCCTGGGCGTCGGTCGCTCCGGGCAGCGCGCCCTTTGCGCGGGCGAGCAACTGCGCGTCGTCGATGGGGTCGATGGGTTGGTTCGGGAAGAACGTGACTTCGGTTTCGGTGGTGCCGAGCAACACTGGTATGTTGGCCGACATCGCGGGAGCTGCGGGAGAGAACGGACCGCCTGGTAGCGTCACGCCGTCGATGACTGGTGACGTCCGCAAGCCCTGCGTGGAGTTCGTCGCCGCGATCAATTGCGCCATGGGGAGCTTCTGCAAATCGGCCAGCGACTTGGCTCCGAGCTTGGCCATGAACGTTTCCGTGGACTTGATGGCATCGGCCTTCGAGACGCCGACCAGGTTCGACCCGCTCTGTATGATCGCGCGATGGAACAGGCCCTTGGCTCCCGGCATGGCGAGCAGAGTGGACACTTTCGCTCCGCCGCCGGACTGCCCGAAGATGGTCACGTTCGCCGGATCGCCGCCGAAGCGCGAGATGTTGTCGCGGACCCATTCGAGTGCAGCGATCGCGTCGAGCATGCCGACGTTGGCCGCTTGTCCGTCGATGTAGGTGAAGCCGAAAGTGTTCAGGCGGTGATTGATGGTCACCATGACAACGTATTGCCGACGGGCGAGATTCGTGCCGTCGTAGATCGTGTACGAACCGTTGCCGCTGGTGAATCCACCGCCATGCAGCCACACCATCACGGGCCGCTTGCCGCTGGTGTTCTGCGTCCAGACGTTGAGGCGCAGACAATCCTCGCTCATTGGGGTCGGCGGAATGGTCGCGCGGACTTCTTCGATCTCGGTGTGCGGCGACGCCTGCGGAGCCTCGGGGCCCCACTCGAAAGCGTCCTGAATACCCAGCCAAGCGGCGGGCTTCACCGGAGCCAGGAAGCGTCGAGCCCCCGCTGTGTCCGCTCCATAACGGATCCCCTTGAACGCGTGCACCTTACCGATCGCGAGCCCACGGAGCTTACCCAGCGACGTCTCTACCGTTACTCCGGGCTTCGCATCCGCGCCCCATGCTCCATTCGCGAGCAATGCCGCGCCGCTCGCTTGCACAAACGTCCGTCGATTCATTTCTTGGGTGCCCCTTGGTCAGTAGGATAGTGGATCAAATCGCGCTTGCCTTGCTACTGCTTGAGCGCTCCGACGTTCTTCGCTTTTCCGCCCTTGTCTTGTGTGTAGTGTTCCAGATCCTTGTTGCCTTCGATGCAGGCGAACTCCATTTGTTCGTAGGTAGGATCGTTGGTGTTGGCGCGGGACATGGCGCCCTTTAGCTTCATCGGTTGCGTAAACTCGCTGGACGTCGCCACGGCTTCGTAGTTGATGGTGTTGGCGTCGACCATAGTGAAACGCTCCACCACTTCCATGTCCTTCGGCGCGTAGTGACCGGAGGTGTCGAGCCATGTGCGGTCGGTTTGGTTCTTGGTGGTGACCACCAAGGTGTCGCCTTCCCACTTGCCGCTGGTTTCGCCCTGGAATTGCCGTACGGCGGGCGGGAAGACGAGCGGGCGTCCGTCCAACGGAATGATGCGGCGGCTGTGAATGAATTCCCACATGAAGACCAAGTGGTCTTTGGTCTGGATGGCTTGCATGCCGAACTGCACCCACATGTTGTGCGGCACGCCGGAGGGGAAGCAGTGCAGCTCGGGTTCGAGGAACATCTTGTTCTCGATAATGTCGTCGGACTTGGCGCGGGCCGCTACCGTGTAGGGCACGCGAGCGTCTTCGGGATCGATGATCACGCCCTTAGCTTTGCCTTTCGCCGCGGCTGCGCCCCCACCTGGAGCCGGGCCTGCGGGGCCAGCCGCTACGGGACCGCCTTTGCCACCGCCTGGAGCAGCGCCCTTGGGAGCGCCACCGCCCTTCGCGGCCGCCGGTTCAATATTGATGTTGCCGCCCGGCGTTACTCCGTTCCAGAAGCCCGACATATCCGGCTTGCCTTCTTTGGTCCGAGGCACTGGACCGGGAGCCGCCTTGTCACCCTTTCCGGGAGCACCCTTGGCAGGAGCCTGCCCGGTCACCGGCATCGGGCCGGCCACAAACATTCCCACCGCCACAGCCGCAGCCGCCAGGGCCAACGCAGAGCCAAACGATCCATTGTTCTTTTTGATCATGGTAGTCTCCTGGTCCCTATTGGCCGCCGCTCGCGTCGTCTTCCGCGTAGGCGTGGCATTCGTATTCCATCAATTGCGCGTTGGGACCCGTGTTGCGATGCAGCGTCACGCTCACCGTGAACGGTCGCGTCAAAACGCCCGGATCGGTCATCGTGGCGGTGTAGCTCATGGTGTCGGCGCCGGTGCGGGTGAAGCGTTCTTCCACGCGCAACTGGCCGCTGTGGTGATCGCCGCTGGCATCGAACCAAGTCTGATCGTTGTTGCTCCAAGTGCTGACGACTAACGTGTCGCCTTCCCACTTGCCGATGGAATCGCCGTTCCAGAAGTCGACGCCGCCTTCATACTGGTGCTCCTTACGGTCCATGTAGACGTAGCGCAACATGTGCGCGTACTCGGAGGCCAGGATGATGTACTTGGGGGTCTGGAAGATCTGGAAGGGGAAGCCGCCGGTGACGAAGCGCGGCACGCCGGTCATGTAGCAGTGATTGGAGGGGTCGGCGGCGAAGCGGTTCTTGAAGTTTTTCTGCTGCTGTTGGCGAGCGGCGGGCGTGTAGGGAATCATGCCGTCGGCGGGATCGGTGATCGAACCCTTGCCTGGGCGGATGTTGGTCGCGCCGTTGTGCCATTCCAGGCTGTAGCGCGAAGTGTCCCAGGCGTCCACGATCCAGATGCCTTGCAGGTTGGCGGTCTTGCCGTCATCGGCGCGAGGAGCTTTGTACTTCGCCTTGCCCTGCCCTTGTGCCGGGGTCGGCAGCAGCCAAGCCGAACTGGCCGCCACCACAGCCAAGGCCATCATTCCCATGAATCGTTTCTTCATGCCCGTCTCCGCTCCTCGTGTATGTCCGGATTTTGAAAAGAAACAACTGCTCTGGCGGCAGGAAAGCCCACCAGTGCTGCTACGGCCCACCTTAGCGCTTCCCGCGGCGACAATTGCGCCACTTCACGCTACGGTGGGCCGAGCCCTACTCCAAAACACGCGATCGTTACTTACCTTTGGACTGCGGACCTTCGGTGGGAGGCCGGCTGCCGAAACCCAACGTCGCGGGTTGACCATTCGCCTGCGCCGGACGATCCAGCAAGCGAACTGAGGACGCCCACAAGTGCGACGTTCCATCTTTCGCGGGATTGCCGACGATCTCGATGGTCTCGCCTTCTTTCAAGGTGTCCTTGCGCCAGCCGCTGCGATACAACCCGTTGGGCGGCGGCGTTTCTCCGGCCCAGCTGGTCACTTTGCCATCCGCACCGACCACGTCAATGTGTACCCAAGAGTGAGGATTGATCCAATCCATCTTGGTGAACTTACCCTTGACCGTGATCTGTTTCGTTTCGTACTCGGCCGAAAACGAATGATGCGCCATTGAGGGCAACGCGGCGACCATCGCCAGCGCAATGCCCCATACAGCAAACCTTAATTTCATCAGAGAACCTCCACTAAGAACTTGATAAATCCCTACGCCTATTTGGCCAGCACGGCAAATGCCATGTTACATCCGCCCGGCGAAACGCTCCGCCTAGCCGTTTTGAATGATAAGGCGATGGGGTGCGGAAGTCAAGCATCCGGCAGGAGTAAACTTCAGTGTCTTGAGGGGTTTGGCGAGCGGCCCCGCGATGATACAGGGGCCACTTCGCTGAGGTTTACGACGCTACTTCTTGCAGCAAGCGCAAGGGCAGCCGCACCCGCACTTGCAATCGCACTTCTGGCAGGTCCCCGAACCGCAGTCCGGACACTTGCACTTCTCGCAGCACTTCTTAGGAGCTGTCTCCGTGGGCATGATATTTCTCCTTCTGCCCGAGTCTACACCCTGGAGTGCGGGAAGGGGTCAATTGGGACCTACTCCGCCGAACGCCGTTGTTCGCAGTTGCAGCAATCGCTGCAGCGGTGACATTTCGTGCACAGGTGGTTCGGACATGCGTCCTTGGTGCAGTGTACGCAGATGTCGGACGAAGGTTCGCCGCAGATGCTGCAGATGAAGGTGGCTGTATCGCTCATTTTGCTTTCGTGTTCCGCCGTGCCGCCGTCGGGATCTGGCTCAGTTGCGTGCGGCAGCTTTGCGCGTCCTGATTGACGACGGTGAATTCTTGTTCCTTGCGCGACGCCAGGTCGGTGATAAATTCGCGCAGCGCGTCGCGATTGGCGGAGTTGCCGCGCAGCACGCTCAGCATCAGGTCGCCGACGGCGGGGTTCTGATAGCGGCGCACCGCATCGATCAGCGACTCAAAGCGCCATTCGAGGGACTGCAAGCGGAAGTAGGTATCCAGCGCAACCGTCAGTTTCTGCGGCTGCTTATCCAACTGCGTGGCGGAGGCGGTCAAGCCTGTGAGCTCCTGCTGCGCGCTGCGGAGCTGCGTGACGTAGGTTTGCGGAGCCCCTTTGGCCACCCACTCTTCGGGCTTCAATTGGTCCAGCAGCGGTTTGAGTCGGGCGGCCTGTGCGGCGAGGTCTGCACCGTGGGGAGAATTATCCCAGACGGCCTCTTGCCCCATTGCGGATAACGACAACAATGCGCACGCGAGGAGTAACTTCATACAGTTCCTTCTAGTATCTCTCGCGCGCAGCAAGGTACTGTTACGGGAGCGACGGCAATCCCGACGGAGGGGGAGGAGGAGGTAACGGGACCGAAGGAGGCGCCGTCGGAGGCACTGTTGCGCCACCGGTATCGCCCACGCCGCCGCCGACACCACCAATGCCGCCACCGATGCCGCCGGAGCCGCCGATGCTACCCAGGCTGCCACGAGGTCCACGAGCCACTACCGCAACCGCTTCCATGCCGATGCGAATCGCCTGACGCAGGGCGTTGCCCCGGTCCATGCGCCGCGCAACCGGTTCGTCGCGATAGACGCGAATCGATTCGCCCGCCCGCAAAGTGCGTTTCACATCGCTACCGAGCAAAGCGTGGCCTACGTCAACGATGCCTTCTTCGACCGTGACCAGCGTGGATTCGTCTTCCTCATTCACGTCGATATCGAAGATGGTTCCGCGCACCGAGATGACCGCGGTGGGTGTCCATACTTTGTTCGGATTCGGCGTGTTGCCGATATGTTCGATCTGCACCCGCACGCGCCCCAGCATGACGTCCAGCAAGTCACGCCAGTTGCCTGCGGTCTTGCGGAAGACTACTTTCGCGTTGGGAAAAACTTCAAACGTGCTGCCGTCGGTGACCTGGAAAAGAGCGTGTCCGTCTTTACCGGTGACGATGGTTTCCTGAACCTTGACCTTATCGCCAACGTCCAGCGCCCACAAACGCATATCTCTTTCAACCGAAACCTGGCCCTGTACCGTCTTGGTGGTAGCGGCGTGTTCAGCGGAGTCCGTGAACCAGTTGTCGGCGAAGGCGTTGCTTACAACCCCGGGGCACACGAAGAGCGCCGTCGCCGTAAGAAGCGACAGTTTGGCCGTTCGTGATCGGTGGTTCCCGGTCATAGTCAAAAGTCTACCACCAAATTGCAAGCAAGTAGGGAGCCGAACGTCCCTGCCTGGACCTAGGATTACTGGAATCAGTAGTTTCGGAGCCGGGCAGCCGATAGAATCAGGGTACAATGGACTCGTCCGATGAGTAGGTTTGCCACAGTACTGGGGCCGATCGTCCTGCTAGCGCTCTCCGCGCCGGTGTTCGGACAGCTGCGCCCCGATTGGCGGCACGTTGGGAACTCAGCGGTGGAGTTGGGCCTGGCCGACTTGGCGACTGGTCCGGTGGACCGGGTTTGGTACTCGGCGAATGGCACAAGTCTGCGAATCCGCACCGGTTTGGGCCGCAATTTCGAGACGGCGGATTTCGATACGTGGCAGGCGCTTCCCTTGGATGCCGTAGTTCCGGCCGCACCTCAAGAGTCCGCACCTGTGCTCCCCGAGGATGGCGCGCGGGTCCGGATCGCCCCGCGGGATCTTCTACGGATCTATGCGTTCGGACGTTTCGTCTACCGTTCCGACGACGGCGGACGGCATTGGGAAAATATCACGGGCTACAAAGGTGCCTCGATCGTCGGCGATGGACTGCGCGACTTAGCCGTGTCCCCGGTGAACGCGGATGAAATTACGGTGGCCAGCGGCGCGGGTGTATTCCGATCTCTGGATGGTGGCCGTTCCTGGCACGGGCTGAATGCCTCGCTCCCCAACCTGCCTGGTCCGCGACTCTTGAGTGTTCCGGCTGGTCCGAGCGGGCCGCAGATTGAGTTGGCGGGCGGCCTGGTGCTGGAGTGGCTAGCCGGCGAACGCAGAGCTTGGTCGGTATCCACGAATGACACCGCGCGATTTGAATATGAACTTCGCCGTTCCCTGTCAGAGGTTTTAGGTGCCGCCGTCACCGCCGTGGTGGTGCGCGACAAAGTCGTCTACGCGGGGGATGTCAACGGACGCGTGAGCGTATCGTCCGATGGGCTACAAACATGGCTGCATTCCACCGACCCTCGACGAGGGCGAGTGAACGCGCTGTGGGTGGACCCGACGGACTGGCGGATCGCGGTGGCCGTATTCGCTTCGCGACCGGGACTCGCATTGGAACCGCAGACCGTGCTCCATACGATCAGTGGTGGCGGCGGGTGGGACACGGTGTCTACGAATTTGCCGGACGTCTCGATCAACGGCGTGACTGCGGACCGCGCCAGCAACACCGTTTACATAGCAGCCGACAGCGGTGTCTATTTCGGCTCCCTCGACCTTGGCACGTTCGGTGCGCAGCCTGTTTGGACCGCGCTATCGGGATTGCCCAGCGCGCGGGTCAGCGATGTTCGCCTGGACGCGGGACAAACGCAGATCTGGGCGGCGCTTGACGGTCTTGGTCTGTATGCGACATTAGCGCCGCATCGTTTGAGCGATCCTCGGGTGGTGAGCGCCGCCGATCTACTTTCGCGCGCCGCGGCTCCGGGAACCGTATTCAGTGTGGCGGGCGCTCGTGTGAGCTCCGCGACCGCGGGCGGCGTGAGCGTGCCGGTGTTATACGCGACCGATTCAGAATCGCAGATCCAAATTCCGTTCAATGTACCGGGCAGTAATCTGGCGCTCTCCATCACGGGCCCGCAGGGACGCCGCGATTTCCCGCCGATCCCGATGCAGACCACTTCCCCCGCCATCTACCAAGTGGACGGCGCACCGCTGTTGCGTGACGCGGACCGCGGCGTGATGCTCGACGGGATGAACCCGGCACGCTCCCGCATGCGAGTGCAGATCATGGCCGCCGGCTTGGGCCGCGTGCGTCCGGATTGGCCAGCGGGCTCGCCCGCGCCGGCCGATAACACCCCGCAAGTAGTGGCTCCCGTAACTGCCTATCTGGATCGCGAACCGGTGGAAGTTCTCCGCGCCGTGCTTGCACCTGGCTACATCGGCGTCTACTTGGTGGAGATCGAACTCCCCGTCATCCTGCAATACGGCATGGCGGAACTTTACATCCAAGTTGCCGGACAAGAGAGTAACCGCGTCCGGGTGTATATTGAACCTTAATGAGAAAGATCGTCGTCTTCATCGCCGCCCTCGCCCTTCCCGCTCTGCACCTGCTTCAAGCACAGGCCAACGACCCCGATAAACTCGCGCCCTACTACCCGACTCCTCAACTTGTCGTGGACAAGATGCTGCAGCTCGGCGGACTCAAGGCAGGCGAGCGCATGTTCGATCTCGGCTCCGGCGATGGGCGTATCGTGATCATGGCTGCGCAGAAGTATAAGGCGAATGCGATCGGCGTCGAGTTCGATGAGTCGCTGGTGAAGCAAAGCATGGAGCGTATCAAGTCCCTGGGCCTCTCCAATACCGCGCGCATCATCCATGGCGACTTGCTGCTGCAAAACTACGAATCGGCCGATCTCCTCACCGTGTATCTGCTCCCCGTCGGCAACGGCCTGGTCACTCCGATCCTCGAAAAGCAACTGAAGAAAGGCGCGCGCGTGGTGGCTCACGATTTTGAGTTCAGCGCTTGGAAGCCCACGCGCACCGTAGATGTGGACGATGACGGCGAAGGCCGCAGCCATCGCCTCTACCTCTACCAGCGTTAGTCATGGTTCCCTACCGGGGGCGCTTCGCCCTCCGCATCGCGCGCTTGAGCGTCTCCTTGTTGTGCGGAGCCTGGTATCTGCAGGCCAACGGGCTGAGTCTGAATTCCGTGACCGCGCTGCTGGCCGCCCACGCTCTCTTTTCCGCTGTGTCCCTGCTCGACATAGGATTTGAAACACCTCTGCGCGGCCTGATCGCCCTTGCCATTGACGCAGCCTACTATTGCCTGTGGGCCTGGGCCGCGCCTGAAAACTTCCAGGCTCCCATTGCCTGTGCCTACTTGCTTGCTTCGACCACTCTATTGCAGGACCGGCTCCGCACGTGCATCGCCGCAGGCGTTGCCTTGTTGATCGCGCTGCTGATCCCGCCCTTTGGTCCCTTGGTATGGTCGGTCACCGGCATGGCGGCGCTGGCTGTGACCGCAGCCTTCTATCGCAACTACCTCGAAGGCCGCATGTCCACCACGTTGCGCCACAACGTCATCATCCGCTCACAAGCCCTGAGCACCCGCGAAGCCGAACGCCAGCGCATCGCGGCGGACTTTCACGATGGACCTTTGCAGAACTTCATCGGCTTCCAACTGCGGCTCGAAATCATCCGCCGGCAAATGGAACGCAACGCCGATGTAGCCAAGCAAGAACTGCTCCAGCTACAGGAACTCTGCAAGAGCCAGGTCGCCGACCTGCGCAGTTTTGTCCGCACCATGCGTCCTCCTGACGAAGGCATGAGCCTCGCCGCGTCCCTGCAACGCATGGCCGATTCGCTGCAACGTGACACCGGCATCACCTCCACGTTCACGGGCGAAGAACTGCACGATCCGCAAGAGGTTGATGTCTCGCTGGAGATCATCCAGATTGTCCGCGAGGCGTTCAACAACATCCAGAAACATTCCGGCGCAACGCGCGTCGATCTCAGCGCCCATCGCCGCGGCCGCGCTGTCGAAATCATCGTCCGCGACAATGGCAGCGGCTTCCCGTTTGCCGGAGCCTTCACGCTGGAAGAACTCGACGCCGCGCGGCTCGGGCCTATCAGCATCAAGCGCCGCATCAAGATGCTCGCCGGCGAACTAGCTTTGGAATCGCGTCCGGGCGAGGGCGCGAAGCTCACGCTCCGGGTGCCGTTTTGAAATGGCTCGCCACGCTAGCGGCCTTCACCGTCCTTTCGGGCTGTGGACATTACTCTGACTTCACGCTCCCTGCCCCGCAAGCTACCGGACCCGCTGGACCCTTTACCTGGGAACCCACCGCAGCACCTGTCATCGCGCGCGGCGAGGCCAGCGACGTTCTGAATCCATCGGTCGTGCGCTTCCACGACGCCTACTGGAATCTCTACTCGGAGTTCGACGGCAAGGCATGGCACACCTCCGCCGCGACCTCCCCCGATGGGCTCGCGTGGACCAAGCTGGGCCGTGTGCTTTCGCCACAAGCAGAAGACGGCAACTACATCGCCGCCAACGGATCGGCACTGGTCGTCGGCGAGGAGATCTTCTATTGGTTCGAGGTCGGCTATCCTCTCCGCCTCGCACTCGCGCGTTCTCGCGACGGCCGCACGTGGACCCGTCAACCCGGCATCGTGCTCTCAACGGGTCCTTACGGCAGCTTCGATGAACGCGCCGTGGCCGACCCCTACGTCATCCGGTCCGGCGACTATTTCTATCTCTACTATCTGGGCCAAGACCGCGCCGCACGGCAGCGCCTGGGCGTCGCGCGATCCACCGACGGCGTCACGTGGGAGAAACTCAGCACGAATCCCGTGCTGGAAGGCGGCCCACCCGGAGCCTTCGATGAAGAGCTCGGCGAGCCTGCTGTGTGGACCTCCGGTGGCGCGTGGTGGATGCTCTACACCGGACGCGCGCACGATGAACAGCGTCGCATCGGACTAGCGCGGTCCGCCGATGGCATCGCTTGGAAGCGTGTACCGGACTTCGTCATCGCCGGCGATCAGGCGTGGAACAGTAAAGTCATCGCCGATCCTTCGGTGGAGTTGCAAGCTACCGGCACCGTCCGCGTTTGGTTCGGCGCTGGCGACGTCGCCAGTCCCGATCAATCTCTGCACGGCCAGATCGGCGTTGGCGTCCTGCGTTAGCGCGGGGCCCAGTTACGAGAGAGTTACGGCAGCGCGCAGGAGAAGTTCGCCGCGTCGTCGGTGCTGCCCGAGCCGTCGTACTTCGCCACTTGCGGGAACGCGCACAACGGACGCGTGCGGTCGGTCTGTCCATTACGCACACGCGACGCGGGAATCGCATCGGGCGCGTGACCCTGCTCCACCCACTGGGTGATCGCGGACATCATGTTGAACGTGGACGTCCCGTCGCCACCTCCGCAGTGCCCCATGCCTGGAACCATGAAGAGACGGATCTCGTCTGAGGCCGCGCCGCCGCCCACCGTCTTGAGAACCGAGTTGTAGTAGTTCACGCTGTTGCGCGGAGCGATGCCGGGGTCGGCCCAGCCGTGATACATGAGCAGCTTGCCACCGCGATAGAAGAACGGCCGCAAGTTCGGATCCGTCGAATCCATCAGCGCTCCAATGTCGCGGGTCGCGCGCGCGATGTCGCGCTCCGGATCGAGTTTCAAGTAGTCCCAGCTAGTGTCCTTGAAGACAAGATACCTGTAAGTGTCGTCCGCGATGCCAAGCGGGCGCTGACCCGAGAGCGTATTCCAACCCGTTTCGCTGCCCGGTTCCATGCCAGGGAAAATGGTCTTGCCTTTAGAATCCTTCGGACCGCTGTAGGTGAGTCGCGCGGTTTCAACTTGCGCTGCCGTCAGGCAGGTGGGCGCGTCAGCCCCCTTGCACGCCAGCACTTTCGGGTCGAAATTGCACTTCAGCGGATTCTCAATCACTCCGTCCTTCACTCCATCGCGCGCGTCGCAAGCCTTGAGTGCGGCCTCGTGGAGCATCGTGAACTTGGCAACCGGGATGGTCGCTGCCGGATTCCGATTGGCCACCGTTGCGGTCCACACTTGAGCGCCGTGCAGATGCGTGGCGTAGTTCGCAGCGGCCCCAGCTATGATGCCGTCGTAATCGCAGGATAGCGCTGGACTTCCGTGAGCGCCTGCCGCCCGCCAGTGGAACATCCGTTGAAGTAAGACTTCGTCGGGCGGCGTCCATAATTCGTTTCGATAATCGCCTTAGCCGCGATCGTCATTTCGTGCACAGCTCGGTAAGAGAAGTCGATCACCTTCTCCGGATGTCCAGGAATGAAATCCGCCGCATTGCCGCCCGTGTGCCCGGTGTCTGTGCTGGCTGTCGCGTAACCTTCGGCAAGCGCAGTCGCCATCGCCGGGTAACTGATGGAGCCAGCCCACGCGCCGTTGCCGACCGATTGCAGGCTCGCATTCCACCCCGCGACCGGCATCCACACTTCGACCTGAATCACCGAATCGCTGGACGGAGTAAGCGTCGCCGCCACGCGGCAGAACGCCGGCAGATTGCGAAACGCGTTATTTTGTTTGCCCTTCGCACCCGCCGCTCCGGGTTGCTGGAACGCTCCCGGAGCTACGGTCTCTGCTGCAGTGATAGTGGCGTTGCCCAGCCTCAACTCCTTGACGCTCTCGCATCCCAAGCCGAACGCTAAAGGCGAGCATAAGAGAAGCAACGCAGCGTATTTCATTTGCAGGAGAAGTTGGCTGCTTCGTCGGTGGAACCCGTGCCGTTATACTGAGCGGTCGCCGGATAGGCGCACAACGGACGCGTGCGAACAGTCTGTCCATTCGCTACCTTCGAGGACGCGATGCTCGCAGGAGCCTTGTTCTGATCCACCCACTGGGTCAACGCCGACAGCATGTCGAACGTAGACGTTCCATCGCCGCCGCCGCAATGCGCCATGCCGGGGACCATGAACAACCGATGGTTCGCCTGCACTTTGCTCACGCCGCCATTGGCCTTGGCGACTCCTTCATAGTAGGTTACGCTCGACCGCGAAGAGATCTGCGGATCGGCCCAGCCGTGATACTGAATGATCTTGCCGCCGCGATCATAGAACGGCTTCAGGTTGGTATCGAGCCCATCGATCACGGCGCCGATCTTCAACGCAGACGTCATGTCGGCATCGAAGTTTAGCGTCTTGTAGTCAAAGTTCGCGTCCTGCTTCACAACATAACGGAACATATCGATCGCCACACCGAACGGATTCGCGCCGGCCATCGTGTTCCAACCCATCTCGCTACCCGGCTCGTGCCCAGGGAAGTAAACTTCACCCGTGCGCGGATTCTTCACGTCAGAGTAAATCTTATTGACCGTCTCGACTTGCGCAGCAGTCAAGCAGGTCGGCGCATCCGCGCCAGCGCACTGGATCGTCTTCGGATCGAACTTGCAAGCGCGCGGATTTTCCAGCACGCCATCTTTCACCTTGTCGAGCGTATCGCACGCCGCCAGCACCGCCTCATGCACCACAGCAAATTTCGCCGCAGGCAACGCGCTATCGGCGTCCTTGTGTGTCTGCTGCCCGATCCAAATCGCTTGCGCCGCGCGACCCGTGAACTGGATCGCCGGGGCTCCCGCGACGATGCCGTCGAAATCCGCCGGGTACATCTGCGCGGCCTTCAGTCCCTGCCGTCCACCAGCGGAGCAACCGTCCCAATACGATTTCCGCACCGGGCTCTCATAACGAGCCTGCGCCAGCGCCTTACCGATCACCGCCATTTCGTGAACCGCGCGGTAACCGAAGTCGATCACCTTTTCCGGATGCCCCAGCGCAAACGCCGCGCTGCCGCCCTCATGGCCCGTATCCGTCATCGCGCTGGCGTAACCGGCGCGCAATCCGTCGGCGAGCGTGGCGGGCGTGATCGTGCCAGTCCAACCCCCGTTGCCGTTAGCCAGGAAGTTGCCATTCCAATTCGTCGCGGGCAACCAGTATTCAATATTGATAACAGAATCGGCACTCGGCTTCGACACTACCTTCACATCGCAGAATGCGGGCAGGTCAGTGAAGTTCGGTCCGGCTTTGCCCTTCGCTGCTGCGGCCGCGGGCGCATACGCACCAGCCGCAACAGAGACAGCAGTGATCGTCGCGTTGGCAACCTTCACCGAGCTCAAACTTTCGCAAGTGGCGGCCGCCATCGGGAATGCGGCCAGGACGAACGAGGACAGAATCAGGGTTGTGCGCTTCATACCACTCCTAGAAGATATCGTTGGATCACCAATGATGATATCCGATCTAGGCAGGGCCTGCTCCCCCCGGTCGTTTTCCAGCATTGCCTGATGTATAGTAAGCCTGATGAACCACAAGCTTGCCCTTACTCTGACAGCGGCGCTGCTCGCGGTGGGGTCGCTGTGGGCCCACCATTCGGTGACCGCCGTGTTCGACACATCGAAGCAAATCGTCGTCACAGGCGAGTTGACGGAAGTCGAGTGGGTGAACCCTCACATCTTTCTGCACATGAAGGGAAAGTCCTCAACCACAAGCCCGGTGCAAGACTGGAAAGTTGAGGGCGGTCCGCCCGCGTGGTACCGGCGCGTGAACGTCAACAAGGCAACCTTCTCGAAACGCGTCGGCGAGGTGGTAACAATCAATGGGTACCCGTCCAAGGATTCCGCTCCCTATGGATACCTGCTAAAGATCACGTTTGCGGATGGCGATAGTCTGGAATCGGTATCGGCGGCGGAGGCTGCGAAAGTAAAATGACGTATCGAATCTTGAGTTCCTTGTTAGCAGTGAGCGCGCTGGCCACTCTTGCGATTGCCCAGCAACAACACCCCGATTTCAGCGGCATCTGGCAGTATTCGGTAGCGCTGCCCGTCGGCGGAGTGAAGCAAGTGGTGAAGGGTAAAGCGGTCGGAGCCGCGCCCGACGCCAGCGGACGCAATCCCGCGAAAGGTGCTGTCACCGGAGCGCTCGCATCCACTCCCGCACCTTCCTACAAGCCCGAGATGCTGGCGAAGGTCAAAGAGACCGATGCGAACCAGAGCCGCACGGACGGGACGTTCTATTGCGGCAAGCCCGGCGTGCCGCGCATCGGACCGCCGCGCAAGATCGTGCAGTCCGCGAAGGAACTGCTCTTCTTCTACGAAGACATGTCCGGCGATCAGTACCGCATCATCCCTATGAACGGCAAACACGATTCCGACGCAGACCCGTCTTTCAACGGCGACTCCATCGCGCGCTGGGAAGGCAACACTCTAGCGGTCGAGTCGGTGAATTTCGTCACCGACACTTGGTTCGGAGAGAACGGCTACATCCACTCCGATGCGATGAAGGTGACCGAGCGGTTCTGGAAACAAGGTGAGAACCTCGCCTATCAAGTAACCGTGGACGATCCGAAAGTCTTGACGGCTCCGTGGGTGATGGCCGCGCGTATCATCCGTCCGTCCGACGAGCCTTTGATCGAATCCGCTACCTGCGTTGAAGATGACGCACACCGGCTGAAGAATAACGATCATCACTTGCAGCGGTGAGACTCGCGCTATTATTCCTGCTGTGCGCGACTACGCAAGCGCATGACATTATCACCACTCCGATCACGTGGTCGCGAGAGATCTCGCGCATCATGTACGCCCGTTGCGCGTCCTGCCATCGTGAAGGTGGTTCGGCGTTCTCTTTGACCACCTACAAGGAAGCCCGCCCCTGGGTAGTCGCGATTCGCGAGGAGATTCTGCGCCGAACGATGCCTCCGTGGGGAGCAGTGAAAGGCTTCGGCGACTTCCGCAACGATCAGGCTCTGACGCCGGAAGAGATGGAACTCATCGTGAACTGGAGCGAAGGCGGCGTGCCCGAAGGTGAACCAATAGACTTACCCGCGGAGCCCAAGTTCCAAGCTCCGTTGGTGATTGGTGCGGTGAAAGGCGAACTTGTCGTGAAAGGCACGCTGCAACTAACGCGCAAGTTCACGCTCGACGGGATTCTGCCCGTGACGATCCCGGCCAAGACGTCGATCCAAATCGTAGCCGAGTTGCCCGATGGCAGCATCGAGCCGCTACTGTGGTTGGAAAACTACCAGCAGGAATTCGCGCATCCGTTCCTATTACGGAAGCCGATGGAACTCCCCGCGCGCACCATCATTCGAGGAGTCCCTACCGGCGCGAGCGTTCGATTGCTCCCGCCCACGCCGGCGACTGCGGAACATACACACTAACTACTTCTACTTCGCCTTCCCCTTCGCCGCACCACCCGCGTAACTCACACGCCAGATCGACATCGAGCCATCATCGGTGATGTACAACGCTCCATCCGACCCCACCGCGACGCTCGCAGGCCGACCCCACGGATTACCTGCCGCATCGGTGAAGCCAGTGAGGAAGTCCTGATAGACTCCATCCGATTTACCCTTCGCGTCGAGCGGAATGCGAATCACTTCCGCGCCGGACCGGTTCGCGCGATTCCACGAGCCGTGCTCTGCGACGAACAAGTCGCCACGCATCGCCGCCGGGAACGCCGTGCCCGTGTACCAACTGAAACCGAGCGACGCGCTGTGCGGTTGAATCAAAACGTCGGGCACGATCACCTTCGCCTTCAACTCGGGATGATTGTTGCCCAAACGCTCATCGATGTTGCCGCCGATATAGTAGTAGGGCCAGCCGTAGAAGCCGCCCTTCTGCACGCTGGTCACGTAGTCGGGAACCAGGTTATCGCCCAGGTTGTCACGCTCATTCACGCTCACCCAAACTTCGCCGGTCTGCGGATGCACGCCCAAGCCCACAGGATTGCGGATGCCCGAAGCATAGACGCCGACGAAGGTGCCATCGGCCTTGTACTCATGCACAGCGGCGCGATTCTTCTCCGCAGGCACTTTGTCCGGATCGTCGATGTTCGAGCCCGATCCCACCGACACAAAGATGCTATTGCCGTCTTTCGAAATAGCCAAGTCGCGCGTGTCATGGTAGTCGCCCGGACCAGACTTGATCGGAAGATCTGTCATCTTCTGCGCCGGACCCGACGCCTTCAGATCGCCAGCCTTGTACGGGAAGCGCACCATCGAGCCAGCGTTGCCCACATACACCCACTGCGGATTCGCTGCCGGGTAAAATAAGATCCCCCACGGACGATCCAGCCCTGTGGCGAATAACGAAATCGATTCCGCCTTGCCGTCCTTGTATCCGCGCGCGACCTTCAACTCACCCGACTTTTTTTCCGTGAAGAACAGATCTCCATTCGGAGCGCGACGAATCTGCCGCGGCTCCGTCAGCCCAGTCGCGTACAACTCCACAGTGAACCCCGCAGGAGCCTTGGGCATGTTCGTGCCACGCGGCACCATCTTTGGGAAATTCGTGGCCGACTTGGTCGAGCCAGGCGCCGGCAAATCCTTCGCCGTAATCTTGCGAGCCTTACCAGGAGCAGCATCCACGGCGTTAAAAAACGCGGCCTGCCCGGTGGCAATATCTTTCGGATTGATGTCATTCACAGCCTGGATCGCAATCCAGCTGCCGGTGAGTGTGAACGCAGCTACGCTCATCAGGGAGAGTTTGTTCATGGTGGGGTTCCTTCGCTGTCATTGTATCGCGATGCTGATATCATGTCCGCATGAGACGGCGAACGTTCCTGGGAGCACTCAGCGCGGCAGGCTTACTGCACGCGCAAGCCCCCGACCCCAACGCCATCTTCATCTGCCCCATGGATCCCGATGTGCGCTCGCACGATCCCGGCACCTGCCCGCGCTGCGGCATGAAGCTCGCGACAGGACTGCCCGAGCCCACCGAATATCATCTCGACCTGACCACCACGCCGCGCGCCATCCGCCCCGGTCAGCCCGTGAGCTTTTCGTTCGCGGTGACCGACCCCTGGAAACATCGACCCGTGACCAAGTTCCAGGTGGTTCACGAAAAACTGTTCCACATGTTTGTCGTCAGCCAGGATCTGGACTTCTTCCTGCATGACCATCCCACGTTCTCCGCCGACGGCCAGTTTCACTACAACAATCTGGTGTTGCCGAAGGCCGGGATGTATCGAGTCTTAGGCGATTTCTATCCCGACGCAGCCACGCCGCAGTTGATTGCCAAGACCCTGTTCGTCGCGGGCCCTGCGCCTGCGCCCATGCGGCCCTCCGACAGCCGCAAGACCGATGCGCTGACGCTCTCCACCGTGCCCGAACGCGTGATCGCCGGCAGCAACACCCAGTTGCACTTCACGCTCACCCCCGGCGACGGACTGCAGCAATACTTAGGAGCCTGGGGACACATGCTAGTCGCCAGCGACGACTTGATCGACATGATCCACCTGCATCCGTTCATCGCCGACGGAGGCCCGGAGCTGCAGTTCAACGCCGTGTTCCCCCGCCCCGACCATCACTACCGCGTCTGGATCCAATACCAGCGCAACGGCGTGGTGCATACCGAACGCTTCGACGTCGCGGCCAACGACCTCCGCTAGCACGTAGTAGAATCGGAGCATGAAACCCCTGCTTGGAGCTCTGCTGATGACCGCCACCGCGTTCGCCGCCTCCAGTGTGCATGAGTTCACGCTCAACGCGCTCAACGGCACACCCACCCCGCTCGCGAACTACAAAGGCAAAGTGATGCTGATCGTGAACGTCGCCAGCCAATGCGGCTACACCTATCAATATGAGGGCCTGCAAGCGTTGTTCATGAAGTACAAGGATCGCGGACTTGTGGTCGCTGGCTTCCCCGCCAACAACTTCGGCGAGCAGGAGCCCGGTACGGACGCGGAAATCGGAGCCTTCTGCAGGTCCAAGTACGGCGTCACGTTCCCCATGTTCAGCAAGCTCTCGGTCGCGGGCAAGGATCAAGCTCCGCTGTATTCTTTCCTGACCAACAAAGCGGCCAATCCGAAAACCGGCGGCGCGATTCCGTGGAATTTCACCAAGTATCTGGTGGACCGCAATGGCAAGGTGCTCGCTCGCTTCGATGCCGCAACCGAACCCGGCTCCAAGGAACTCACCAGCGCGATTGAAGCAGCGCTCGCCGCGAAGTAGCTTACTTCGTCACCAAGTGCTGGAGGCTGGTGTTGTTCTCACCGCACACGAACTCGATCAATTCGTCGTCGGCCATCAGGCGCTGATTCGCCGTGACCGTCCACGGACGCGTATACGTCTTTGGATCGTTCACCGTCACTTGAATCTCAAGCGTCCCGTAGTTCGGGCGGCGGATGCGTTCGGTGATGTGAGCTTCGTTGCTCAAAGGGCTTCCTTGCTCATCGATCCAGGCGTCGTCCAGGAAGCCAGTCGATTCCACCACTAACGTGTCCCCGTCCCACTTGCCCGCAGAGTAGCCATACCACCAAGGCTGCACGTCGTCCTTGTTCGGCAGCGCGCGACCGTCCGTGAAAATCTGCCGCGTGCCCCCGTTCGCCTCCGCCAACATCACAATCTCGCGCCCGTTCTGGATCAACTTGCGAGGCTGCGGATGAAACCATAGTTGGACCGGATTGAGCGGCAAGCAGTGCGCGTCCGGATGATCCGAGCTGTTGCGCGCCAGCCGAGCGTTGCGCAACGCGAGTGCCGCATCGTTATACGGCAGCCCATCAGGCATGTTCTGGCCCATGTTCAGGAATCCGCCCGGTGGAATGACCCCGGCCGCAAACGGTGGACCGCCCTTGTCCTTATCTTTGCCTTTGCCTTTTTCTCCTCCTTTGTCTCCGCCTTTTTCTCCGAGCGGCGGCGGACCCTTGTCGCCTTTGCCCTTCCCTTTACCCTTCTCGCCACCCGGACCGCCCGGACCACCACTGGCCCAGACTCCGGACAAGTCAGGCTTCCCGTCCGCCATCACCGGAGCCGGACCAGTCAGGTCGGGCGTTCCATCCGCCATCTTCGGAGCGCCGCCGGTCGGGAAGGCCGGCCATTGCCCCAGCAGCGCAAACGAAAAGACCAGCGACAACAGAACTGCCGTGAGGTTGACGAGTTTCATTCGAGACATATGGTTGGCCCATGTTACCGCCACCGTCTCTCCAACGGAAGTGGCTTTACAGAGATTTAACTTTCAGCCTGCTTTACACCCCGAACGATTCCAGCCAAAATGTAGCGTGCTTCATCGACGCCACTTTATCCAAACCGCCGTCGCCGCCACCGCGCTCGGGTCCGCCCGCGACATCCTGGCCGCGCGCGCCACACGCCCCAACATCCTGTTCATCCTCGCGGACGACCTCGGCTACGGCGACCTCAGCTCCTATGGCCGCCCCGAATACAAGACGCCGTTCATCGACAACCTGGCCAAGGAAGGAGTGAAGTTCACCGACAACTATGCCTCGGCTCCCGTGTGCACTCCCACGCGCTGCGCCTTCCATACCGGCCGCTATCCGCACCGCCTCGAAGTCGGCCTCCGTGAGCCCTTGCCCGATGGCAACAACGACATCGGCATCCCGGAAAATCACCCCACCCTCGCGTCGCTGCTCAAACAGAACGGTTACGAGACGACCCTCATCGGCAAATGGAACCTCGGCAACGTCGCGAAGTTCGGACCCAACCGCCACGGCTTCGACGAATTCTTCGGCATCAACGGCACCGCCGCCGACTACTTCACCCACAAGAACGTCGCGGGAATCTTCGACCTCTACGAAAACCTGGAGCCATCCAAAGAAGAAGGCTACCTGACCGACCTCTTCACGGAGCGTGCCCTCAAAGTGATCGCCCGCAAGCGCACCAAGCCGTTCTTCCTCGCCCTGCAATACAACGCTCCCCACTGGCCCTGGGAAGGACCTGCGGACAAAGATATCGACCACAACGCTCCTGGCCACATGCAAGCCGGCGGATCGCAAGTAGTCTACGGCGAAATGATGAAGCGCATGGATGCGGGCATCGGTCGCGTGATGAAGGCGCTGAAAACAGCCAAGCTCGACAACAACACGCTGGTCATCTTCACCAGCGACAACGGTGGCGACCGCTACTCCTATAACTGGCCCTTCTCATTCCAGAAATTCGATCTATGGGAAGGTGGCCTGCGCGTCCCCGCAATTGCCCGCTGGCCCGGCGTGATTCCGAGTGGGCGCACCACCCACCAGCCCGCGGCCACGATCGATTGGACCGCCACCATCCTCGCATTGACCGGCACCAACGCCGACCCCAGCTACCCGTTAGATGGAGTCGACCTCACCGGCATTCTCACCGGCACCCGAGCGCAATTCGACCGCACGCTATTCTTCCGCGTCGCCGGACAAAGCGCCGTGCGTTCGGGGAAATGGAAGTATCTAGCCGAGGCCGGACAGGAGCATCTCTTCGATCTCTCGGTCGACCCAGGCGAGAAGGGGGATCTCAAAACCGCGCAGGCCGCCGTTTTCGAGAATCTAAAAGCGCAGTACCAGAAGTGGGACGCGCAGATGCTGCCCAATCCCACGACTCCCGCTGGGGGCGCGGGCAAGGACAAAGCGAAGGCCAAGGGAAAAGGCAAGGGCAAATAGAAAAGGGGACCGCCCGAAGGCGATCCCCTTAATCCACTAGCGTTCCCTCAGTTTACGGGATCTTGTCCGGATCGATACCGCGCTTGCGGAGGTCGTCAAACAAGTGCTTGGAATCGGATTCGTTTTCCTGGCAGATGTACTCCAGGATCTTGCCTTGCGGCTGATACCCGGTGGTGATGCGAACCGTCCACGGCTGCGTGTAGAAGTCGGGATCTTCGATGGTCGCAATGTGCTCCAGCGTCATCGTGTCGAGGCGCGTGAAGCGCTCCACCACGTGCAGCTTTTCGCCATGCGGGTGGCCGGCGAAATCGAGCCAGGTGCGGTCATTGAAGCCGACCGAATCGATCACCATGGTGTCGCCTTCCCACCAGCCGATCGAATCGCCCAGGTAGGTGGGGTTCGGATCGCGCGGATGAGTCAGCCAACCACGGGGAGCAACCGGAATCTCGCGCCACACGTGCGCGCCGCCTTCAAATACGAAGGTGAATGTGTCCGGCGTCTGGATGATCTTCATCGGATACGGGGTGTACATCATGCGAGGCACGCCGGGAGGCAAGCACAAACCTTCCGGGTCGGTCGCGGAATCGGTCTTGCGGCGAGCAGCAAAAGCCGCCTTGCCGAGCGGGGTAAACGGCGCGCAGCTAGGTGTATTCGCACCAGCCGAAGACGGGAAGTTCTCGCACGTTTCCAGGCCGCCAGCCGTGATGCTGTTCGACATGTTGGTGATGTAGGGGACACTCCACATGCCCGGTCCACCGAAGTCCGGCTGATTGAGCGTCAAGGTGCCAATACGCGGCGTCGGACCGGCCGCAGGGCCGCCCTTCCCCTTGCCTTTGCCCTTGGGAGCCGCCTTCGCGTCGCCCTTTGCTGCCTTTGCGTCTCCACCAGCGTTGGCCAATTGGGCCGAAACCGGCATCAATGTTACGGCGAGCATGGCAAACGCTGCCGCGCCCAACATTGCGTATCCTAAAAATCGATTTTTCACTTTATGAAAAGCCCCCTCTTGTAGCTGCGAATCTCAAACGTTGAGCCAGTTGCGAATACTCCAGCGAATCGCCAGCGCACGAGCGCGAGACTGTCCTCGCCGGGAAGTGTAACACCTTGTTTTTACAGGTGTCAACAGCCTTTCGGCTCCCCAGAACCACTAAAACGGGCCCAAACAATATGACGAAATAAGCCACCTCGCTTGTTACACCACAGGCCCGAATCCGCCTCACACCTGATCGGGGTAGACCTAACCTCCCTCCACGCAACCAGTTCCCGTTTCACCCACCACCACACCCCGCCGCCCGCTGCTACCCTCGTCCGAAGCTATGCCGCCCACTCGAATATTCCGGCCACAAATATCCCCCACAACAAAACGAACCCAGCTTTTGCCCCCAACGCGCGTGCAACCTCCGCCCGACCAATAACATGAATGTTACGTGCAGAAAAACGGCCTCGCACGCTTTGCGCTACCGTAGAAGATATGGCGTCCACTGCCAACCCTTTCTCGGATCCGCTGCGGTTCGAGCGGCGGGTGCCTGAATGCGCGATCGTTATCTTCGGCGCAAACGGCGACCTCACCAAAAGAAAACTTCTGCCTGCCTTGTATCGACTGGCCCACGACCGGCGCTTGCCGGAATCGTTCGCCATCATCGGCAACTCGCGCACGGCTATGAGCGATGAAGCCTTTCGCGAACGCATGCGCGAATCGATTCAAGAGTTCAGCGAGGATACCGAATTCGATCCCGAACTGTGGGAGCGCTTCTCGCGCAACCTCCACTACATCGCCGGGGACTTGAAGGATCCAGCTTTGTACACGATGCTGGCGGCCAAGGTGGCGGAAACCAAACAGCGCAACGTGCTGTTCTACCTTTCCACCCAACCCAGCTACTACGAAACCGTGGTCTCGAATCTGGCGGGCGCGAACTTGAATCGCAGCGAAGCCGGCTGGCGGCGCATCATCGTGGAGAAACCGTTCGGGCACGATCTCACCAGCGCCCTCGGTTTGAACGCGCATCTGCAGGCCGCGTTTCCGGAACGCGAAACGTACCGCATCGATCACTACCTGGGCAAAGAAACCGTCCAGAATATTTTCGGCTTCCGCTTCGGCAACGGCATCTTTGAGCCGCTGTGGAACCGGCGCTACATCAATCAAATCCAGATCACCGCGGCAGAATCGATCGGTGTCGAAGGGCGCGGCGCGTATTATCAGGAAGCCGGTGCCCTGCGCGACATGATCCAGAATCACCTCTTGCAGGTGATGGCGACCATCGCGATGGAACCGTCGGCAGTCTTTGAATCCGACGCGGTCCGTGATGAGCGCGCGAAGCTGCTACGCTCCATCCGCATCATGAAGCCAGAAGACGTCCCGCGCAACGCAGTGGCCGGACAGTACAAAGGGTTCCGTCAGGAAGAAGGCGTAAATCCGGAAGCGCAGACCGACACCTTCGCGGCAGCGACTTTCTATGTCGACAACTGGCGTTGGGCCGGCGTGCCGTTCTTCATCCGCAGCGGAAAGAAGCTACCCAAGCGCGTCACCGATATCGCGATCCAGTTCAAGGCCGCTCCGCTGGCGCTGTTCGGACAGGGGTCGGGCGAAGCCGCCACGCGACCTAATCTTTTGATCCTGCGCATTCAGCCGGAAGAAGGCATCTCGTTACGCTTCCTCTCCAAGGAACCCGGCGACGGCATGCGCTTGCGCCCGGTGTCGATGGACTTCAACTACGGCACCAGCTTCGGCGAGCGTTCGCCGTCCGCGTACGAAACTCTGCTGATGGACGCCATGCAAGGCGACGCGACGCTGTATACGCGCCAGGACATGGTGGAAGCCAGCTGGCGCGTGATCCAGCCTATTTTGGAAGACTGGGGCAATCGCAAGTTCACCTTCCCGAACTACGACCCAGGCTCGTGGGGTCCGGCCGAAGCCGACGCCATGCTCGGTCGCCTTGGCATGAAGTGGCGGAGCAGTTAAACTTATGAGCACCGTCGCCACCACCCCCGAAACCATCCTGCGCGACCTGCAGAACCAGTGGGAAGCTCTAGCCCACGAGGAAGCCAAGACCGGTGGAGTGCTACGCGCCTGCGCCATGACCCTGGTGGTAGCCGCGCGCAACGCCGAAGAATCGCTCGACGCGCGCCAAACCGCCGGCCTCCTGATGCGAGTGCACCCCAGCCGCGCCATCATCGTGCATCCGGGCAAGGGTGAATTTGAAGCCCGCGTGTTCGCCGAATGCTGGAAGCCCATGGGCCGGGCGCAACAGATTTGTTCCGAGGGCATCGAGATCATCGCCGGCAAAGGCGGCTTCTCCGAAGTCGCCAAATTCCTGGTTCCCCTGCGCGTCCCCGATCTGCCGGTCGTGCTGTGGTGCCGCGGCGTCGCTCCCTCCGATACCAGCGGCTATCACCCGCTCTTCCCACTCGCGGACAAGATTATCTTCGACACACAAGCGGTCCGCGATCCCGAAGAATCCCTGCGCAGCTTGCGGCGCTTGCACGCCTACGGCATGCGCGTGGCCGATCTGCATTGGACCCGCCTCAGCGGCTGGCGCGAAGTGGTCGCCCACCTGTTCGACGAAGGCCTGAAGGCGAAGGACATCCGCCTGGCGCGCATCACCTATGGCGGCGACAGCATCACCACCTGTGCGCGTTATTTCGAAGCCTGGGTCCGCTCTTCCCTGCCCTTGGCCCGCGTCAGTATCGAGCCGGAATACGGCCCCCCCGGCCTTTTCTCCGTCACTGTATCCACGCCTAAAGGCGATCTCACGGTAAAGCGTGACAACGATCACGCGTTGCTCATAGAGGGACCCGGTTTGAACTACCGAACCGGCCTGCCCTCCATTTCCGAAGCCGCGTTGATGCAGGAAGAACTCGGCATCCTCGGTGCTGACTCTGTCTATGAACGGGTGCTGAACGCATGAGCCTCATCCGCCGCAATGCCGATGCCAAGTCCGCAGCGGAAGCCTGCGGAGCGAAGGTTCTGCGCTTACTGGCAAAGGCCGTCGCCGAGCGTGGCCGCGCGACTTTGGCGATCTCCGGCGGATCTTCACCGAAGATCATGTTCGAGTTCTTCTCGCGCAGCGATTTCGATTGGTCCCAGGTCCACATCTTCTGGGTGGATGAACGCTGCGTCCCGCCCGACCACGCCGAGAGCAACTTCAGGCTAGCCTACGACTCTTGGCTGAAGGCTCTGCCCGCGGCGAACATCCATCGCGTGCAAACCGAACTCGGCTCCGATGAAGCCGCTCAGCAGTATGCAGACGAGATCCGTCCGTTCCTACCGCTCGATGTGATCCACCGCGGCATGGGAGCCGACGCGCACACCGCCAGCCTGTTTCCCGGCGATCCGCTCATCGATGACCCCACGGGCCTGGTAGGAGTCGCCCATCGCGCGACCACGCGCATTACGCTGCTGCGGTCGGTGTTGGAATCGGCCCGCCACACCGTCGTCCTCGCCACCGGCACCGACAAGGCCGAACCCCTGAACGCCGTCCTACGCGGGCCCCTCGACGTCCGGCATTACCCCGCGCAGATCGCCGCCCTGGACCCCACCACCGCTACCTGGTTCGTCGATCAAGCGGCCGCAGCCAACTTGTAACACTTTCCCGTTGGGGAGCCTCTCCCTTATGAGGCATTTTGTCACTATGAAGCTGTTCGCACTAGGTATCGCCCTGATCACGCTGACCGGATGCAGCAAGACTGCCGAAGTCGCCCAGACGAAGGCCGGTGATGCCCCGCAGGTGGTCGCCACGACCCAGGACGCCGTTCCAGAGCCGCCCAAGAAGGTCGAAGAGCCCCCCAAGGTGGTGCTTCCTCCCGTCGTAATCGCCTCGGGGACGCGAGTGCGAGTGCGTACCTCAAACACCATTTCCACCAAGTCCGCAACAGACGGTGAACGCTTCTCCGGCAGCTTGGCGGAGCCGATCCTGGTGGACGGCAAGATCGTCGTACCCAAGGACGCCCCGGTCGAAGGCCTCGTGGTCACCTCCGACGAAGGTGGACGCGTCAAGGGCGTCGCGTCGTTGTCCCTGCGCTTGACCAGTATCGAGATCGATGGTGAGACCGTGCCCGTGAAGACCGGCGTGTTCGTGCGTAACGCCCCGGCGACCAAGAAGAAGGACGCCCTGAAAGTGGGCATCGGTGCCGGCATTGGCGCGGCGATCGGCGCGATCGCGGGTGGCGGCAAAGGCGCGGCGATTGGAGCAGCTTCAGGCGGAGGCGCCGGAACCGGAGTGGTGCTGGCCACCCACGGCGATCCCGCAGTGGTCGCCGCCGAAAGCATCCTTACCTTTCGCCTGACATCCGACCTAATGGTACAGAACTAGCACCGCTGGTAGTTGTTACCATCAGAGCATGCCCGCTAAGCTTACTATCAACAACAACGGCTCGATCAAAGTCGAAGGCGACTTCCAGATTTGTGACATGGAAGGCAAGCCCTTCGACCTGGCTGGCCGCGCCGCGATCGGCCTGTGCCGTTGCGGCGCCTCTGAGAACAAACCGTTCTGCGACGGCTCGCACCGCAAGGTAGGCTTCGAGTCGACCTGCCCGGCCCGCGCGCTTCCGCCCCCCAAGGTCTAGTCCGTTCGCACTACGGATTAATCCGTGTAATGGTCTGCGAGACAACTCTTCCTCTCAACCCACTCAGTTTCCGAATCCAAAATTTTCCTGGACCGGAACGCTGGGTGGGTTAACTTTAGCTCCCCGCGTTTCCATAAGGGGAGGAGTGTTCTCATATGTTCAAGAAACTGATGCCGGTACTGCTGGCCTTGACCGCGCTACCGGCCGGCGCCACGACGCAGTTCTACTACACAGGAGCCGCGGTCAATACCGAAGCCGCCTTCGACACGGCGACCGGGCTGCTGACAGACTACACCTTCACGGGGGAAACGCTGACGGCCCCGGACAACTATTCGCTGCTGGATGCCGGGCCCACGGGCGTGGACTTCTCCGCGTTCTGGGACAACAATGTCACACCGTACGCGTTGAGCATCGTGGGGTCCACGCTGCGGGCGACGGCGTCCAACGGCAGCGCAACGGGTTCAACGGTCCGGGTCGATTTGCCCACGGATGTGCGAGCCATCGGACTTCACGTCACCGGCACGGGCGGAGGCCAAGCATTCTGCGTCGAGGCACCGGGCACCACGGCTTGCGACATCCAACTGGTGTTCGGTTCCGGCGACAACTTCTTCATCGGAGCGATCGGCGATGCTGCGATCTCATCCTTCCAGATCCGCCAGAAGACCGACGTGAATTCCTTCTTCGTGGTGCAGAATTTCGAGGTCGGCATGGGTGCTGCGGAAACACCGGAGCCTTCCACGATGGCGCTGGTGGGCAGCGGCCTTATTCTTTTCCCGCTGCTGGCGCGCCGGAAGCGGCGGTCGGCGCAGGCTCTGCCAGACGCGGCACAGTAAGGACAATGTTCACCGTGCGCGTGCGGGCTTGGATCAAGTCCGTTCCCTCGAAGACCAGTTCCGCCAGCGACCCGATCTGCGTCTCGGTTCGCTGGAACTGATCGAAGACCAAGTTCCCCAACGAATAAAAGATCGCCCCTCCCCCATACCATTCCCAAGGTTGCCGCACGTGCGGATGGTGGCCCACCACCACTCGCGCTCCGGCATCGACCGCAGCCCGCGCGAACTGCGTCTGCTCCGCGCTGGGTTTCACCTGATACTCGACACCCGCGTGCATGGAGACCAGGATCACGTCGGCGTTGGCCTTCATCGCCGTCACATCCGCGCGCATGGTGTTGACATCCATGACCGCGATGCGGGGGTCCACGTCGCGATAGTTCCCGTTGTTCGCGTCGTAGGTGTAGGCCAGGAAGCCGAAGCGGACACCGTTGCGTTCCAGCACTGCGCCGGCGTGCACGGCTTCGGCGGTCTTGCCCGTACCGACTGCGGCGATGCCATGAGCGCTGAGATGGTCCAGCGTGAAGTCGATGCCGTAGCTACCACGGTCGCGCGCGTGATTGTTGGCGGTGGAGACGATGTCGATGCCTGCTAGGTCTAACCCCGCGATCATCTCCGGTTCGGTCTTGAAGATCATGCCGCGCTGCATGACTGCGCCTTTGTCGGAAAAGGGCGACTCCAGGTTGACGAAGGCGATGTCCGCGTCGGCGAACACGGGCGCGATGTCGCGGAAGGGCCAGGCCGGGTCCTTCTGAGCGCGTGCCCGAATGGCGACGTTGCGAGAGAGCATGACGTCGCCGCCCAGGACGATGCGGGTTCGGGCGGGCGCGGGCGCGACGACGCGTTCCTGAGCCAATGCGGGCGCAAGGAGGGAGGCTAGGAGCGTACGCCGCGTCATTAGACGATACTAGCGCCAAATCAGGGGGACATTCATGTCGAGGTCGAAGAGCAGGGGTTCGGGGGCGTCGAATGCCGAGCTGATCGACTGCATCTAGCCCACGGTGACGCCTGAGGAGTGGGGCGAGGCGCACGTCAAGATGGCAGCTAACGTAGTGGCTGGGCCTGCGCAGACTGTTATCGTCCACAGACTCCAGGAGGAGCTATCGTCCGGCATGCTGGCGTGTCAATACGGATGGAATCCAGGTTCCTGCAGGCTGCACGTTCCGCGCTCTGTCGACTTGGGAATGGTCCCATAATTACCGAGAGAGAGGCATCCGCGATCTGAGCGTCCACCCGGCATTCGAGATTGTCAGCACTTCGTACCAAGTAGAAAACCGTCCGCTCGTCAGCCGCCAAAACGTCGCGCGCAGCATCGCGAACTGCAAAGGTCGAAGTTCCTGGGGCCAGTCTCGGCAGTGGAGACATGTAGGGGTCCAGACCGGCCATCCGATCCAGCTTCTCCTTGACGGTCGCATCTTCCCGGAACGAAAGTGTTCCATTCACGGCGGCAATGCGCACGGTCCAGTCTGCGTCGTCAAGGGCTTCCAGTAACGCTGCGCGTGCCTTTGCACGTACTTCCGGGTTGGCGCGAAGCAGTTCAGTCCGGTTTAGACACCCACCCAGCGCTGCAACCGCGCCGTTACGAAATCCTAACGGCATGCCTCGAAAGGTTGGATTGGGTGCTCGTGCCACATCTATAAGCGCATCAATGGCGCTCGGGCAAATGTCCGCCAACCCTTCTGTTGCAATGCCGCCGGTATCGACGCCACCGAGCAGCCCCTTGACAGCCCTGGGATCCCGCAGGTAAGAAACGGCGGCCATCAGATCCGCCCAGTAATCTGAAAAAGTTTCGGTGAGCTGTTCACCATTCTGTCGCGCCAAATTTCGATGTGCAACCTCAAGCTCTAAAGCTTCAATGAGCGCCCTGGCGATTTGTTCCCGTTCGTTCGGATGGGCGGCGACAAGTTGCTCAACGCTCGAACGCACCGATCCCTTTGAGTTGGCATGTGGCTTTAGAAGACCATAGAAGGCAGACTGCCGAATATTCAGATCAGCGCTACGCATGCCGGTCTCAGCTGTTTCAAAGTCCCAGCGAACTTGCCCAAGGAGAACGCCTGTAGAGAGGACGCCCACGATGGAGAAACCCCACAATGCGATTCTTATGCCTTTGATCAGGTTCATTGAGTTGTCTCCCTAAGGTTAGCGCCAAGGAAGGGCCAGGCCGGGCCCTTTTGGGCGCGAGCCCGCGCGGCGACGTTCCGAGAGAGCATGACGTCGCCGCCCAGGACGATGCGGGTTCGGGCCGGTGCGGGCGCGACGACGCGTTCCTGAGCCAGTGCGGGGGCAAGGAGGGAGGCGAGAAGCGTACGCCGCGTCATTAGAGAATACTAACGCCAAATCAGGGGGACATTCATGTCGAGGTCGAAGAGCGAGGCTGGCCCCCCTATCGCGGGAACTGGCTCTCGCCACCCATCACACGCAGTGCCTTGTCTGCTTCCGCTCTAACCTCGGCGTCGGGATCTTGGGTGCGCAGGCGTTCCACATCGACGCTGGCCTTACGGATCTCCTCCTGGCCCAATCGCATCAGATTGTGGAGACCCCGCTTTCGCACATTTGCGTCGGAGTGACGCAACCCGGCAACGACGATGGCAGTTAGCCGGGGGTTCCGGTCGGTTGAACCCGCCAAGCCAATGCCGTCCAAGAGTGCACTTCTGGTGGGACTGTCCAAATTCCGCAGTGCAAAGCGTTCCACAGCGAGAATAATTTCTTCTTCCTGGCTGCTCTGTTTGAGCCGCAGAGCCATATTGTTTTGAATGACGGCAGTCGTGAGGGCTCTGGCTTGCCGCTGGGCATCGGCGTCTGTCCGCTCGGCGAACCGCAGGAGGAGTGGGATTGCCTGGGGCGGCGGCAGCGGCTTGAGGGTGCCCAACATCATTAGGCTGCTTTCGGACATCCGCGAATCCGCCTCGTTCAGGAAGTCCCCAAGTATGTCGAGCTGTTGACCTTATAGAGTCGTGCCATCCATGCGAACAAGAGCGATGTGCATTAATGCAAGTGCAGCGCCCAACCTTACGTAGACATTCGGGTGTCGGGCTGCCCTTCGAATGGAGGGAAGTATCTGAGTGACCTCAGCCGCAGGAGCAGTCTCGAGCGGTCTAACAATGCGCTCAAGACTTTCCAGCGGGATTTCAGACGAAGGAGGCTGTAGCAGGAGCCCTTCGAGGAATTCCTGAACGCTCTTCGTGGACTGTCCAAATAAGACGCCCGGTAGAGTTCCGAGTGCCATTACCGAGACTAAGATGGCGTTCAATTTAGGCATTTGGTTCCGGTTAGTTCGACGGGACTTGGATTTGGCCAGTCTGTCCCACAATCGCTGGTCGCGGGGCTACTTCCAGATGAGCGGAGCCTTCATGTCGAGGTCGAAGAGCAACACCTCTGTGGCATCTTCGAAGGCGAACGTCAGGTCCTGCGCGTCGGTGATGCCGGCGCCGTCGCCGGTTTTTAGCACTACGCCTGCGACCTCACAACTCCCGCTCACTACTTGCACCCAGGCTCCGTGGCCGCGGGCTAGCGTGTGTTGCGCTTGGTCGCCTTGCGCGAACAGGCCTGCGTAGATGGAGGCTTCGGTGTGGATGGGCATGCTGCCGTCGCGGCCGTCGGGGGAGACGTAGAGGCGGAACTTGCCGGCGCGTTCCTCTGGGGTGAACTTGAGTTGGTTGTAGACGAAGGGCGTGGGGTGTTTGGAGGGCACGAGCCAGATTTGGAGGTTGTGCTCGACGTCGTCGTGGATGTTTTGTTCGGAGTGGATCATGCCGGTGGAGCCGGCGCTGATGAGCTGCATCTCTCCCTGGGTGACGCCGGCGGAGTGGCCGAAGCTGTCTTTGTGGGTGAGGCAGCCGGCGGCGACGTAGGTGACGATCTCGACGTCGCGATGGGAGTGGGCTCCGAAGCCCTGGTGGGGTTGGATGTGATTCTCGACGATGACGCGCAGGGGGCCGAAGTTATTCCATTCGCGGCTCTGGTAGCCGCCGAAGGAGAAGGTCATCCAGTTATCGGTCCAGCCGAAGTCTTCGAAGCCTCGCTCGGCGCTGCGGCGGAGGCGGATGGTGGGGGCGCTCATTGGGTTATTGTCCTACAAGCCAACGCCGAGCGAGCGCGGCCGCGTCATCGGTTTCGGGATTTACTTTCTCTTGCCCTGTTTCAGCGCCATCCACGGAGAAGACCGCTACGATGCCTTCGGCGGTGGGGACTAGCTCCATGCGTTTCTCTTTGGCATCGAGGCGCAGGTGCTCGCCGATCCAAGTGAACTGCACTAGCACGCGCTGCTCTCGGCCTACTACGCGGCACTGGCCGAGAAGTTCAGAGGTGAACGCGGAGTCTCGTAACGCTTCAACATGGGGCGCGCGCAGGATGGAGGCGTTGCGCTCTGACTCGCGGCGTTCCTGGTCTCGGCGGACCTTCTCCGGATCCTTCTCTTCCTGACGCTCGAGCGCCTTGAGAGTGTTTTCCAGATTATCGAGGAAGCCCATTTCTTATTGTCCTACAGACGGACTACTGGGCTTGCAGTCTTAGCGGATGATCACGGTGCCGTTGCGCTTCGGGACTTCGCCCACGGGGATCTTGGTGATCTCTTTGCGCTCGGCGATGTTCAGGACGGAGACCGAGTTCGATCCTGCGTTGGCGATGTAGGCGGTCTTGCTGTCGGGCGTCAGCGTGATCCAGTCCGGGGTGTTGCCGGTTTTGACGAAGCCGAGCGGCTTCAGGTCGGGCAAGGAATAGAAGAAGACTCCCTCGCCAATGGAGCTATCGGCAAGCAACGTCTTCTGGTCGGCTGTGACCGCGATGCCGTGCGAAGGGGCTCCGCTGTGGGCGACGCCGTTCTTGGGCTGATCCGGCAGCGTCACGCGAGACGCGACTTGGTGTGTTTTGAAATCGATGACGGCGAAGCCGTGCACGTTCGAGAGTTGCATGAAGAGGCGCGCGGTGGAACCATCGGCTGCGGTTTCAAACGCCATGCAGCGGACGCCGGAATCCATTTTGAGTTCCCAGGCGGGTTCAAACGTTGCGGCATCGAAGACTTGCAGGATACTGCCGGCCACCGAACCGGCGACCATGTATTTTCCGTCCGGCGTGACGTAGGTGTTGTGGACGGCTCCCTTGGTCGGGATGCTCTTAATGTTCTTGATGGCGGCGGTATCGATGACGTCGACAGCTCCGCTGCCGACGGCGATGGCGGCGAAGATGTGTTTGCCGTCCTTCGATACGGCGATGTTGTTGGGGTGGCCGGAGAGTTTCACGGACCACAGGAGCTTGCCGGTCTTGGTGTCGGCTGCCTTGACAGTGCTGTCGGCCTCGACAGTGAAGTAGGTGCGCGAGCCGTCGGGGGAGAAGGTTACTCCATGGGCGGCTTCGAGGTTGGGGATGCGGAGGACGATCTTGTTGGTGACCGGGTCGATGATGTGGGCTTCGTCGCCGGCGGCATTGGTCTGCACAATGCGGACAGTTTGCGCGGCCAAGGGAAGGGTCAAGGCGAGAGAAAGCAGTGTCCGATGCATGCGGCGATTCTAGCACAGGGATTCGTGGACGATAAGGGGCCTAGAGAGTGATGGCCATGGGATTCGCACAACGCGCGCAGGAGTTACTGGAAGCCGCAGTGGCTGGGCCTGCGGGCTCGGTGATGACGGTGCTGATTGGGTACGATGGGGCGATCGAGTTATGCGCGGATTCGGACTGGCCGCTGGAATCGTTGGCACGGGAGCGAGGGGCGCGCTCGGCGTATCGGGTGAGTTCGGATCGGCGCGGGGTGCGGGTGGAGGGTCGGGAAGGGCTGCGGACGTGCGTGTTGGAAGCGAGGAGCGCGCGGCTACTGCTGGCCTGAAGGGAATGGCCCACCCCTTCGGGTGAGCCATTCGTTCTTGCAGTCCAACTACTTTTTCAGGCGACGGCGAGAGGCCAGGGCCAAACCAACCAGGCCTGTCCCGAGTAGCGCCAGCGAGGCTGGCTCCGGCACGGCGCTGTTCGTAACATTCATTTGGTAGAGCTTGAAGAAATCGTTGTTGTTGTCGGGACCGCCGCCAGCCGTGGTCGCGATAGCGGCGCCGATGATCAGGCTGCGGACGTTGTTCTGGTTCACGGTGATGGTGCGGAAGGCTCCGCTTGCCAGATTGCCTGCGTAGCCTGTAAATTCACCGGCGCCGCTGCCGTCCAGGAACGAAGACGCAATCGACGTGGTGACGATGTTGGAACTCACGTAGTAGATCAGGTCGGCATCCAGGCCCGTGCTGCCGCCCGTGGTCTGGCGGATGATGAAGTCTTGGATGGCCACGGCACTGCTGAAGGTGAACAGGATGAACTCGCGTTCGCCCTGGTTATCGACCTGCCAGGCTGGGGTGGAGTTCAGGTCGCATTGGCTACCGCTGATCTCCGAATCGGTGCAGATTCCCATACCAATATTGTTCACTCCAAAGTGGGTCGAATTGACGGACGGATCGGTGAGCGTGAACGCCGCTCCGGTCATATCGATGGTGCCCAGCACGTCGGTCCAGGTCTTGGTGATGGTGTTGCCCTGGTTCGCGCCATCGCTGTTGCCCAGGCCAATGGTGGCTGCCTGCATCGACGCACATGCCAGCATGGTCAAAAGGTATCGTTTCATTCGTGGGTGCCCTCCGGCTGTTCGATAGTACGAAGCGGGTGCGGAGGGGCAAATAGACAGGCCTGGCCAGTACGGAAATCGCATGCGGGCCGGCGCGGGCAAATACGAAGAGAACGCCGCGCACTGGACAGGACCTGCGGCGAGGTGGGTACCGGCGGGAAAGCCCGTGTTGGCAACGGGTTCCGGAATGAGCAGGAGCGTCGACGATGGGTAGGAGAGGCGGAGAGTGTAGGCTACTTAGAACGCAGGTCTGGCAGATAGTCCGTACTGCAGGTTCAGCGGCGGGGAGAGCGACAGCCGGATATTTCTTAGGCGTAAATGAAAAACGGAGGCCCGTCTTGCGACGGACCTCCGTGGGAACTACTTTGGAGAAGATCTACTTCTTGGCTGCGCGGCGGCGGGCGATAAAGCCCAGACCGACGAGTCCGCTGCCCAGGAGGGCGAGGGAACCCGGCTCGGGGACAGTAGAGCCCGAAGCAGAGAAGTTATACTTTCCACCGCTGTCCGGCGGCTGAACGGAAAAGTTCAAAGTGCCCGCAGTCGGATCCAAGCCGGGGCAACCACCACCCACGCACGAATAGGTGCCGGTAGTGCGGATCAGCACGCCGTTCTGCGTAAGTGAATCGCTAGGACCAAACGTCCACACCGAGCTGGTGGTGTAGATAAGAGAACCGAACGTGAAGATGGAGGAGGGAACGCCACTGTTGAAGGCGACGGCGTCAATGGTGACGTTTGGCGCGGTACACAAGATGGCTGCCGGTCCCACACAAGCAGGGGCGGTGCTAGTGATCGTAGTGCTATCAAAAGTTATCGTGTTAGGCGGATCCCCACCCGACGGCAACAAGTTGAAGGCGCTGTTGGAAAACCCGAGGGTAACGACAATAGGCGCTGCCGAGGCACTCACTGCAGCAAAGGCACCGACGAGTAAAGTAAGACTAAGTTTTTTCATTTTTTCTGCTTTCCTCCGTTAGACACAACATCAAATGCATGATGACTTTTTGAGAGTATGGGTTCCTGCCAAATTCAACAATAGGAAGTCCGCTTCAGTACTGAGGTGTTTTGGTCCATTACCTTTCCCGATAAAGTCATGGAACCAAAACAATAACTCCTGCATTTACAACAGATAAAACAGGGGACCCAAACAAAGCAGCGCAGCGAGCCTTGCTGCAAAGTTATGTTTCTTTAGCCTGAAGCGGTGCAGATCAGGAAGAGATGTTCACCCAGCGGGGGCCGGCCACAATAGCTAGGGCCAGACCAAGCAACTACCCAGACTTACTTGCGGGCGGAGAGGATGCGGCCGCCGAGGCCGAAGGGGAGGGTGGTGGGGGAGACGACGATATCGGACAGACTGGACTCGCGGAGCAGTCGCTCGTAGGCGGCGGTGTCGCCGATCTCGTGGATAGTCAGTAGTCCGCTGGGCTTGAGGACTCGGAGCAGCTCTTTGACGGCTTGGGCCGGATCGAGATGGGCCAGGGCTCGGCTGGAGATTACGGTATCGAAGTTGGCGTCGGGGTAGGAGAGTTTCTTGGTGACATCGCCGGACTCGAAGCGGATTTTGTCCGAGAGAGCAGCATGCTTGGCGGTTTCCCGGGCGGCTTCGTTGGCTTCGGTGTCGCCGAGGGAGATGACTTTACCGGACTTGAGGCGTTTGGCTACGGCGATACCAAGATCGTGAGACAGGCTGAGTACGCGCTCAGAGCCCTGGAGCTGGAGCGAATCCAGGATCTGCTCGCGGACCTGGAGTTGGCCCGTGGTGTTAAACCAATTGAGGGCGTAGCCGAGGGCGACGAAGGCCAGACTAATCAAGCCCAGCACAATCAAAACCTGCAGGGCGGGGCCAGGGTATTCGCCGCGGCTATTGATGAAGACGACCACGGCAAAGCCGAGGGTCCAGGCGGCGCGAGAGTACATGTCCCGCGCTGCGTGCAGGGACGTGAATTCCATGGCTTAGGCGGGGGCTCCCGCTGGCTCTTCGACCACGGTGATGGGCTTCTTGAACTTGCATTCCGCGTTGGGGCACTGGGCCATGGGTCCGGCCTTGAGGAACTTTTCGATCAAATAACTGCCGCCGCATTCGGGGCAGGGTTCAGGCAGCGGTTTGCCCCAGGCGACGAAGTCGCATTCGGGGTAGCGATTGCAGCCGAAGAAGGTCTTACCGCGTTTGCTGCGGCGTTCGACCACTTCTCCCTCGGTGCAATTCGGGCACTTCACGCCGATGGTCTTTTGCTTGACGAACTTGCACTTCGGATAATCGCTGCACGCCACGAACTCGCCGAAGCGGCCGTACTTCTTGACCATCTTCGATTTGCAGGCGGGGCATTCTTCGTCCAGCGGAACGTCCTGCGGCTTCTGCGCGGCACCGAGCTGCTTGGTGGTCTTACATTCCGGATAACCGGAGCAGGCCATGAAGGTGCCGAAGCGTCCCTTCTTGAGGACCATGGGACGGCCGCAGTTGTCGCAATATTCGGTGGCATCCTGCTCGGTCATGCCTTCCCCGCCCTCGCCCTCTACTTGGGGCTGGCGGGTGTTGGTGCAATCGGGGTAACCGGTGCACGCGATGAACGTGCCGTGTTTGCCCCACTTGATGACCATCGGCTTGCCGCATTTTTCGCAGACGAAGTCGGTGGGCCGCTCCATGCGCTTGATGTCGGTCATGTGGCGAGCGGCGTGGTCCAGATCCTTCTGGAAACGCTCGTAGAACTCGCTCATGGCGATGCGCCAATCGACTTTGCCTTCTTCGATGTCGTCGAGCTGGGCTTCCATGCGAGCCGTGTAGGTGACGTCGAAAAGGTCGTTGAAACTTTCAAGCAGGAGGTCGGTGACGACCATGCCTAGCTCAGTGGGGGTGAACTTGCCGCCGTCTTTGCGAACGTATTCGCGTTCCTGAATTGTCGAAAGAATCGACGCATAGGTGGACGGGCGACCAACGCCGGAGGCTTCGAGTTCCTTGACCAGTGTGGCTTCGGTGAAGCGCGGTGGCGGTTCGGTGAAGTGCTGTTCGGGGTCGATGGATTTGAACTTAAGCGCTTCGCCTTCGGTGACGGCGGGAAGCTTGGCCTTGGCCTCTTCGTCGTCCTCGTCCTTAGCGTCTTTGCCTTCTTCGTAGACCTTGAGGAAGCCGTCGAACTTGGGGACGCTGCCAGTGGCGCGGAACAGATACGCGTTCTTATCCTTGCCGGTGGTGGCGACGTCGATGGTGGTGGAATCGAACACCGCGGGCGACATCTGGCTAGCGACGAAGCGCATCCAGATGAGGCGGTAGACCTTGAGGGCATCCTCTTCCAGGAACTTCTCGACCTGGTCGGGCGAGCGCATGGCGGAGGTGGGACGGATGGCTTCGTGGGCGTCCTGCGCGCCCTTCTTGGACTTGTAGACGTTGGGCTTTTCGGGCCGGTATTCGGCGCCGTAGCGATCGGTGATCATGGTGCGGACTTCATCGAGGGCGTCATTGGAGACGCGCGTCGAATCGGTACGCATATAAGTGATAAGACCGACCGGGCCTTCTTCTTTACTGAGCTCGACGCCTTCGTAGAGCTTCTGCGCCAGCATCATGGTGCGCTTCACACTGAAGCGGAGCTTACGTGCGGCTTCCTGTTGCAGGGTGGAAGTGATGAAGGGCGGAACGGGGTTACGGCGCTTCTCTTTGTTGCTGACGGACTGGACGGTGTAGGCCGCATCGATCAGGGCGTCGACAATCGCGGTGGATGCAGCTTCGTTCGGGATCTCGAAGTTCTCGCCGTTGATCTTGGCGAGGTGGGCTTTGAGGACGGGCGCTTTCTTGGCGTTGAGGCTGACGTCGATGGACCAGTATTCGCGGGTGATGAAGGCGCGGATTTCTTTTTCGCGTTCGACGATCAGGCGCAGGGCGACGGTTTGGACGCGGCCGGCGGAGAGTCCGCGGCGGACTTTGTCCCACAGGAGCGGAGAGATTTTGTAGCCGACCAAACGATCGAGCACGCGGCGGGCTTGTTGGGCGTCGACCATGTGGAGGTCGACCGAGAGGGGCTTCTCAAACGCCTTGAGGATGGCGGTTTTCGTGATTTCGTTGAACATCACGCGGAAGAACTTGATGCCGTTCTTCTTGTCCTGCAGTTCTTCCTGCAAGTGGAAGCAGATGGCTTCGCCTTCGCGATCAGGATCGGCCGCGAGGTAGATGGCGTCGGCACCCTTGGCGGCGGTACGCAGCTCTCCCATGAGCTTCTTTTTGCCTTCGATAACTTCGTAGACGGGTTTGAATTCGTTGTCGACGTCGACCGAGAGGTCCTTCTTGGGGAGATCCTTGACGTGGCCGAGCGAGGCCTTGACTACGAAGTCTTTGCCGAGGTACTTACCGATGGTTTTCGCCTTCGCCGGGGATTCGACGATGACGAGGTTCTTTGCCATGAGAGTTAAGATGCCTTCCTTACCTGAACAACCAAAATCGTAGCACAGGCGAGATGGGTGGTCGGGGGAGCTGGCTGGGAGCCAGCTGCAGGCAGAGTGCCTGCCCTACTGCCTATATATAGTGATGCGGGTGGGGGGATTGCGGATGCTGGATTCTTGTTTTCTTTTGGATTCAGTGCTTTACGGAGACGCTGAGGGACGGGGTATACTGGCGGACAGCGAATGAGTTCTAACGCGGAAGAGTATCGGGCGCGGCTGGTCAACGAGGAGAATTTCTATAAGGATTCCCTTGTAGTTCATAATCTTCCGGACATTTATCACTACTGGTCAGAGAAATATCTACGGCCGAAGCTGCAGGCGGCGGGTTTCGACACGATTGGGGCACTGTACGCGGATCCGCTGGGCGCGATGTGCGCGAAGCGGGTGGGTGAGACTGCTCACTTCTTGAGCATCGGGGCTGGAAACTGCGATGTGGAGATCGATCTCGCTGGGGCGCTGGTGGCGGCGGGGCATGCTAACTTTGTGATCGACTGCCTGGATCTGAACGCGGCGATGCTGCAGCGCGGGACGGAGGCGGCGGCGGAGCGGGGGCTGGCTGGGCACATTGCTCCGTTGCAGGCGGATTTCAACGAGTGGTCGGCGGCCAGGAAATACGACGCGGTGGTGGCGAATCAGGCGCTGCATCACGTCATGAATCTGGAAGGGCTGTTCGGGCAGATCAAGGCCAGCTTGCAGCCGGATGGGTGTTTCGTGATCTCCGACATGATCGGGCGGAACGGGCATTTGCGATGGCCGGAAGCGCTGGCGCTGATCCACGAATATTGGCGGAAGCTGCCTGCCTCGCACCGGTTTAACTGGCAACTGAAGCGGTACGAGGCGCTGTTTGAGGATTGGGACTGCTCGCTGGACGGGTTCGAAGGGATTCGGGCGCAGGACATTTTGCCACTGCTGATCGAGCATTTCCATTTCGACCGGTTCGTGGGGTTCGGGAATCTGATCGATCCATTTGTGGATCGGAGCTTCGGGCACAATTTCGATATCCATGACGCGTGGGATCGGGCGTTTATTGATGAGGTGCATGCTCGGGATGAGATGGAGATCCGGCGCGGGTACCTGACGCCGACCCATATGTTCGCGGTGGTGGACTTGCGGTTTGGGGCTCCTGCGACGCACTTGGATCCGCCGGATTTGTTGGCTTGTGTTCGGCGGGCGGATGCGGTGGTGGAGGTTCCTGCGGAGGTTGGGGCTCCGCCAGTGGATCGACTGAGCCGGGTCTTGGAGGCTCTGGAGGGGGAACGGCGGCTGCTGGCGGAGCAGGTCCAGGCGAAGTCGCACGAGGTTCAGTTCCTGCACGATGAATTGGTGAAGCGGACGGAGTGGGCTTGGGGGATGGAAAAGGAGCTCAATGAGCGGACGCATTGGGCGATGGCGCTGGATCGTCGGATCGCGGAGCTGACGAAGCTCGCTGCGGGGGCGGGTCCAGCTGAGGGATGGGTGGGGCGGATATTCGGGTGGGTTCGGAAGGGGTAGTGGGGCGTTAAGCGTCTGTCCGCTTCCTTACGGTCGCGGCTCTGTGTCGGGATCCTGACACTCGGACAGACGCACCCGCTCCTAATAGGACCAGACCTTCAAAAAGCTTTTGCCGGGGAGTTGGCGGATCAGGCCGTTTAGCTCTAGCTCGAAAAGGGTCGCGATGATCTCCGAGGGGGAGTGCGGGACCAGGGTGTCTACCAGGTGGTCTAAGGGCACGGGGGCGTCGGGGGTTAGGGCGTGCAGGATGGTCCGGGCGATTTCGGTCATGGGGCCTAGGTCTAGCGATGCTTGGGACGATTCTGGATCCAGCTCGTCGGTTAGATTCAGCTTGGTGCGGCACTGGCGGACCAGCCAGCGGCGGTCTTCGGGTTTTAGCTCGGTTACTACGTCGTTCCAGTCTTGGACTAACTTCGCTCCCTGCTTGATCAACAAGTTCGGGCCCCAACTCATTTTCGAGGTGATATTTCCTGGTACCGCGAAGACTTCGCGGTTGTGTTCGGAGGCTAGGCGGGCAGTGATGGCGGAGCCGGAGTACTGGCCGCCTTCCACGATCAGGACGCCGAGGCTGATGCCGCTGATGATGCGGTTACGGATGGGGAAGTTTTGCGGGTACGGGGGCGTGCCCATGGGGAAATCCGAGAGAATCAGGCCGGATTCGGCTAGCTGGGCGGCTAGTTTTCGGTTTTCGGCGGGGTAGAGTTCGTCGACGCCGCAGCCGAAGACTGCGATGGTGTTGCCTCCGGTTTCAAGGACGGCTTTGTGGGCGGCGGTGTCGATGCCTCGGGCCATACCGCTGGAGATGGTGAGTCCGGCGTCGGCCAGGTCTTTCGAGAGGCGGGTGGCGGCGGAGGTTCCGTAAGCGCTGGGGCGGCGGGTGCCGACTACGGCTAAGGCTAGGGTGTCTAAGAGTTCCACGCGGCCACGGGCGAAGAGGATGGGGGGCGGGTCGTAGATCTCCTTGAGGCGTGCGGGGTAGTGCTGGCTGGTATAGGGGATAACGACGGCACTTGCATCGGCGACTTTTTGCTGCTGGGTGACGGCGTCCTCGAAAGCGCAGCCGCTGGAGATGTTGCGGGCTAGGCTGACGGAGGTCCCGGCGGCTTCGAGTTCGGATTTCGAGGCTCGGAAGATGGCTTGCGGGGTGCGGAAGCGCTCGATGAGAGAGATCGCGGTTTTCGAGCCGAGGCCGGGGGTCATCCGGAGGGCGAGCCAATGGAGTTGTTCGTCAGAGGAGAGGGCGCTGGCGGCGGGCATCACATAGGTTGGTGCCGCCGCCAGCGGGGAATTCTCAGTTGGCGGCGACGTTGCCGATGATCTTTTCCAGGGCCGGGAGGTCCGTGCTGCGGGCGGCGGGGCTGAGTGGGTTGCCGCGCAGGGAGACGCTGCGGAAGGGGACCATCACGCGCGGTTTGTCGAGATCGCCACGGGAAAGGGCGAGCAAGGGTTTGATGTCGGCGATCTGGTTGTCGTCGAGATAGAGCGAACTCCAGGCCTGCATGCCCTTCAGCGCGGAAAGATCGCGGACACGGTTCTTGTTCAGGTCGATCATGACCAGCTTCGCCAAGCCGTTGATCGGTGACAGGTCAGAAACTTGATTGTTTTCCAGGCGCAGCCATTCCAGCTTGGCCAGACCGGCGAGGGGAGAGAGATCGGCGATGCGGTTTCCGGACAGGTCGAGATGCTGGAGTTGGGTTAGGCCGGCTAGCGGTTTCAGGTCTTGAATCTGGTTGCCGCTGATGCTGATGAAGGTCAGCTTTTTCAGATTGGCGAGCGGGGTGAGGTCGGTGATGGAACCGCCTTTGATGGTGATCGATTCCAGGTTGGCGAGTCCGGCGAGGGGGCGCAGGTCGTTGATTTCGGACTTAGCGATATAGAGGAAGCGGAGTCCGGTGAGCTTTTCCATACCTCCGAGGTCGCGGATGGTGTCCTCCGATCGGATCAGTGCGACGGTGGGGGCCTGGGTTTCGGTAACGGGTCCGGCGGGTTGGCCGGCGGGTAGGCTTTGGGCCGCAATGGTGGCGAGGTTGGGGTCTTTGAATGCTACTGGCGTATCGGCGGCGAACGTGACGATCGTCCCGGTTAGAGCCAGCATGAATAGGTTCTTCATGAGAATCTCCAGAAAGAAAGTGTTGTAATCGGGCGGCCGGGATCGGCTTTGGAGGCGCGACCTAAGCCGCTCTGCTCACATTATAAGGAAAGCCGCGGCGTATCGAAAGTGACTCTAGCCGACGCGTTTTCCGCCGTTGATAACGGCTCGGGTGAAGAGTTTCTTTGTGCCGCTGCGTTTGTTTTTATAGTTGTCGACGAACTCGAAGTTGCCTTCCTGGAGTTCGAGTACGGTGACATCGGCGACGGCTCCCTTGCGCAGCGAGCCGTAGGGGTTCAACTCGCGAATGGAGCGGGACGCGTTGCGGGTTACGCAGGCGAGGACTTGATCTAGAGGCATGCCCAGGGCCAGGAACTTCGAGAGCACGTTGGGCAGATCGAGCACTTGCTCGGTTCGACCGGCGAAGGTGAGGTCGGTGGAGATGGTGTCGGGCGGGAAGTTCTGTTTGAGCGCACTTTGGGCAACATCCCAGGTCCAGTGTTCGTTGAGACCGTTGCCAAAATCGAACAGGATGCCACGGCGGCGGGCTTGGCGGACCTCCGGCAGGATCGTTCCGCGGTCATCCATGATGCCGTGCGGGGTGGGCGCGTAGACATGGGTCACGATGTCTCCGGGTCGCAGCAGAGCGAGGATCTGCGGCAGCGTGGCGGCGGTATCGCCGATGTGAATCATGATGGGGATCTTGAAGGGGCCGGCGACTTGCACGGCGCGGCGCAAGACTTCGAGATCGTGATCGGCAGCTACGCCGCGCGAGAGTCTCGCCTTCATGCCGACGATCCACTGCCGGTTACGCCCGATGGCGGCGCGCGCTTTTTCGACGTCGGCCTGTTCTACGCCATCAAGGAATTCGCCACGTCCGTTGGGGTTATTTCCCAGGCGTCCGATGTTGAGGAGGATGCGCATGCGGTTGGGCGCGTTGCGGGCGATCTCGACTAATTGGTCGATGTTGTCGGCTCCACGCGAGCCGCCGTCGACGATGGTAGTGACGCCGGTGGCGAGGATTGCTGCGGGCGGCAACTCGGCATCGCGAGCGTGCAGATGAACGTCAATCAATCCGGGCACGACCAACTTGCCTTGAGCGTCCACCGATTCGGCGGCGGCAGAGGCGGGAATATTCGGGCGCAGGGCTACGATCTTTCCACCGCGAATGGCGACGTCCATGAGGCGGTCGAGGCGCTGCGATGGATCGAGTACCCGTCCGCCGCGAATCACAAGGTCGTATTCGGCGGCCAGGAGGGCGCGGCGCGAGGCGAGCAACGCGGGGAATCCGACAGCGGCGATTCGGAGGAAGCCGCGGCGATTGACGGCAGGCACGGGTAAGTTGAATCCAGGCATCGCCTCATTATAGTGAGTTGCAGGAGAGGTTCACGGAGACCTCGTGACAGGAGCGGGGCGCGCCTTGGCGCAGGCGTGCCGGGAAGCGCGTCCGAAACCGGTCCGTTACGCATTTCGGGTGTTGTTGGTAGAGGGGCCTGGTGGTGATGATGATCCTGGGTGCGACGGTGATGCCGATGAATGCCAGTTTCTACAGATTGGTGAGGTACCGGAAGCGGAGGCAGGTGAGCTCTTGCAAACAGCAGAGGTCGCGGATGGTGTTCTCGGAACGGAGCGGATTCGTTGATGGGTCCAACGGGTTGGCCGGCGGGCGGGCTTTGGGGGGGCAACGGCAGCGAGGTTGGGGTCACTGGCGTATCGGCGGAGGGGTGTTGGTCGTCCCGGGTGGTTCTTCATGAGAATCTTCAGAAAAAAAGTAGTTTCGTTTTAGTCGGGCCGCCTGGATCGGATTGAGCTCTCGACGTAAGCCACTGAAACCATTAGACGAGAACCAAGCCCTAGTCGCGCAATAGCACTCTCGAAAAGTCAATGACCAGTACCTACGGGACGACTGTCCCATAGGCGCACCCAAAGGCGAATCCTATCCTGGTCCTGTAAAAACAGCCTTATCTCGCTCGATTCTACTTTTTGTCGCACTTTCTGCGATTCCAGCTTGGGGAAGCATCATTTTCTCCTTAGATTTCGAAGGGTGCTCCAGTGGATGTAACGTGCTCCCGGCTGGGACTGTCACGCTGAGCAACGCGGGTGTTAACCAAGTCTTCGTCGACATCAAGTTGGATCCAAACTACAGTTTCCGCAACCCGTCCGACAGCAATCACTGGCCGGTCGCCTTCAATATTTCTGGCAGTCCGGTAACTTCACTGGTGGGGTCGTTCACGAGTAGCCCCGGGACGCCGACATTCGTGTGGCTGGGACTGGGTAGCTACAATGAAAGCCCCTTCGGCACGTTCACGTACGCGGTGGACTGCACCACGAATTGCGTTCCAGGTGTGCCGGCAACCGCTACGCAGAACCTGAGCTTTACACTTTCCGCGGCGGGCCTGACGGAGACGAGTTTCATCGGAAACGGGAACGGCTACTTCTTCTCCGTCGATGTGGTGGGCATTACCTCGACTGCGGGGACGGGCCTCACTGGAAACGTAGCCTCGAAGGGCGGCTCGAATGTTGTCCCTGAACCATCGTCGGCATTGCTGTTGGGCGTTGGATTGACGGCGTTGGCCGGTTGGGTTCGGCGGCGCAAAGCCAAATAGCTACATCTGATCGCGAATAGTTTTATTGCGCCCTGGCTTCGGCCTGGGCGTTTTTCATTTGGGGCCGAGTGGCACCTTGCGACCAAAGTGAACTATAGTTAACTTTGGGAGTGAAACCGCAGCTATCATTGGGTCCGGCGTCTTTGCCGGAGGTACACGGCTCCGTCACCACGTCCAAACCCACCCTGCTCAAGCGCATGTTCGCCTTCGCTGGACCGGCGTATCTGGTCAGCGTCGGGTATATGGATCCCGGCAATTGGGCCGCGGGCCTGGGCGCGGGATCACAGTTCGGATACAAGCTGCTGTGGGTGATGGTGCTATCGAACCTGATGGCGATCCTGCTGCAGACGCTGTCGGCTCGGCTGGGAATCGTCACGGGGCGCGACTTGGCGCAGGCGTGCCGGGAGGCGTATCCGAAGCCAGTCAGTTACGCGCTGTGGGTGTTGTGCGAAATCGCGATTGCCGCCTGCGATCTGGCTGAGGTGTTGGGTGCGGCGATCGGACTGAACCTATTGTTCGGCATTCCTCTGGTCACAGGCGTATTGTTGACAGCACTGGATACGTTCATTGTGCTGTGGCTGACGCGCTATGGCATCCGCATGATTGAGGGACTCATCTTGGTAGTGATCATGGTGATCACCGGATGCTTCCTCATGGAACTGGCCTTCGCGCGGCCGGTATTGAACGAAGTGGTATCGGGGCTGGTTCCAAAGATCGACGGCTCCAGTTTGTATATTGCGATCAGCATTCTGGGTGCGACGGTGATGCCGCATAACCTCTATCTGCATTCGGCGTTGGTGCAGACACGCAAGGTGGGTCGTAACGCGGAGGACCAACGAGCGGCCTGCAAGTTCAACTTGATCGATTCGGTAATCGCGCTGAACGGGGCGTTGATCGTGAACGCGTCGATTTTGATTTTGGCAGCGGCGGTCTTTTTTAAGAGTGGCACGATCGTAAACGAAATCGAGCAGGCGCATGAGTTGCTGACGCCGCTGTTGGGCACCACACTCGCGAGCGCGCTGTTTGCGATTGCGTTGCTGGCCAGCGGGCAGTCGTCGACATTGACCGGCACCTATGCGGGACAGATCGTGATGGAGGGTTTCCTCGACATACGCTTGCGGCCATGGTTGCGGCGGCTGCTAACGCGGTCTGTCGCGATTATTCCGGCGGCGATTACGGTATCGGGGTCGGGCGAGGGCGGCACCTATCAACTGCTGATCTTGAGCCAGGTGATCTTGAGTCTACAGTTACCGTTCGCAGTTCTACCGTTGATCCGATTCACCAGTGACCCAACGCGCATGGGGCAGTTCGCCAATAGGCTGTGGGTGAACATCCTGGCGTGGGTGGTGGCGTCGATCATTCTGGGCCTGAACTTCTGGCTGGTGGCGGACGCGGCGATTCCGTGGGTGCAGGCTGCGCCATGGCATCTAGCGGTGGTCATTCCTGTGGGGCTCGGCATGTTGACGCTGCTCGGCTATGTAGCTTTTGCGAAGCATCTTCCGCCTCCGGTGGAAGATGAGAACCGGGGCATCGCGGTGGCGACGGACTTGCCTGCTCCGGTGTATCGAAAGATCTTGGTTCCACTGGATCATTCGGATCGAGACCGCGCGGCGGTGGCGCATGCGGTCGCGATGGCGCGGCTACACGGCGCGACAATTCACGTGCTGCACGTGGAAGAGGGCGCGACCAGCCAGCTCTATGGGCAGGACGCATCCACAGCTGAGGTCGCGACCGGCGAACGGTATTTCCAGAACATCGTGGACGCGCTCACGCGCGACGGCATCAAGGCCCAACTCATCGTGGCGCATGCACGCAATCCGCGCTCAGAGATCATTCGCGTGGCGAACGAACTGCAGCCGGACCTGGTGGTAATGGGCGCGCACGGGCACACCGGCATCAAAGATATTATCTTCGGCACAACGATTAACGGGGTTCGGCACAAGGTCAACGCTCCGGTACTCGTAGTCGGCGACACGCCTCGTACTACCCCGTAAACACTGCGGCACGCGAAGAATTCTTCGTACGCAAGAAGCGCCGAAGCTCCTGTATTTTTCTCTTGCAACCCTATGTGGCAGGCGTATACTGAGGCCACGTATTAGGGGTCGCCAAGCAAAAGAAATGTGAAAGGACTCGCGTCCTGACGGCATTCCTGAACTTGGTAGTTGAAAAACAAAGGGGTGAAATATGCAACGTAAACTCGTAGGGATTGGTGTGTCTCTAGCTCTGTTCGCCACGGTTTTGATTTCCCAGAATTCGGGCGGCGGGGCTTCTGTTTTTGGAACCATCACGGACCAAGCCGGAGCCGTGGTTGCCAATGCGCCGGTGGAATTGCGAGCCAGCGCCACCGGTGGACGGTGGTCCACTATATCGAACGGCACGGGGCAGTACGACATCGGCAATCTGAGCGCCGGCGCGTATGAGGCGACCGTGACGGTGGCAGGATTCAAGACGTTCAAAGCGGCATTCGCGTTGAAAGAAGGAGAACGTCTGCGGCGGGACGTAGTGCTGGAAGTGGGCAGCGCTGCGGACAGCATCACTGTGATGAGTGCGGCTCCGCTGCTGAGCACGGAGGCGGCCCAGATGCAGGTGCAGGGTCGGCCGATGGCGATGGCTCGAATGATGCCGAACGTGGGATTCGCCGGGCGCCAGATGGACGTGCGCGATGGACGGGGTTACAACCGGGGCGTTCCGGGGACCGAAGAGTACGGGCACTTTGTCGAGAACGAATTCACCACTCCGGCGAATGATCCGCTGTCGACGTTTTCGGTGGATGTGGACACGGCTTCGTATAGTAACGTCCGTCGATTCTTGAATGATGGGCAGTTGCCGCCGGCGGAGTCCGTGCGTATCGAGGAGTTAGTCAACTACTTCAGTTACGACTACGCGCTGCCGGAGCCGGGCAAGCCGGTTTCGATGACGACGAACTTGATTCGGAGCCCGTGGAATCCGCAGAGGTTGTTGCTGCACGTCGGTTTGCGCACGCAACCGTTAGCCGCGGAGGATCTGCCGCCCAGCCATCTGACGTTCCTGGTGGACGTGTCTGGATCAATGATGTCGGCGGACAAGTTGCCGCTGGTGAAGCAGTCGTTGCAGATGCTGGTGCGACAACTGCGATCGCAGGACAGCGTGTCCTTCGTGGTGTATGCGGGCTCGTCCGGCGTGGTGCTGCCGCCGACGCGCGGGAACGAGCAGCAGCGCATCCTCGACGCGATTGGACGGCTGGAGGCGGGTGGTTCGACCAATGGAGCGGGCGGCATCCGGCTGGCGTATAAAATGGCTCGGGAGTCGTTCGGCAAGAAGGCGAACAATCGAGTGATCCTGGCGACCGACGGCGACTTCAACGTCGGCGTGCAGAGCGACGACGAATTGGTCCGGCTGATTGAGCAGGAGCGGCAGTCTGGCGTGTTCTTGAGCGTGCTCGGGTTCGGGACGGGCAACCTGAAGGACTCCAAGATGGAGAAGCTCGCCGATCATGGCAATGGCACGTATGCGTACATCGACTCACTGAGCGAAGCGCGCAAGGTGTTCGTGCAGGAGATGGGCGCGACGCTGGTGACGGTGGCGAAGGACGTGAAGTTGCAGATCGAATTCAATCCGGCGCGTGTGAAGGAATACCGGTTGGTGGGGTATGAGAATCGCGTGCTGCGACCGGAGGATTTCAACAACGATGCGAAGGACGCGGGGGATTTGGGCGCGGGGCATCAAGTAACTGCGTTCTACGAAATCGCGCCTGCGGGCAGTACGGATAGCGGCGATGTGGATCCGTTACGGTATCAGGATCAAGGCCGGCGTCCGGCTCGTGACACGCGGTCGACGGAACTCGGATGGGTCAAGTTGCGACACAAGGCTCCGCAGAGCAGCAGCAGCGAACTACTGCAATGGCCGATCACGGGCGGAGCGGCGGAAGTGCGGTCGGTGGCGCGCGATGTACGCTTCGCGGCGGCGGTGGTGGAGTACGGGCTATTGCTACGGCACTCCAAGTTCGCGGGCAGCGCAAGCTACCAGCATGTGCTGACTACGGCGAGTGAAGCGGTGGGGCCGGATCTAGCGCGGCATCGCACGGATTTCCTGGATCTGGTGCGGCGAGCGGCGGCGTTATCCGGAGAGCACTACAGTCGCAGGTAGATGGTAACTTGAGGGAGTGGACGAGACTCCTGAGTTACCGACTGAAGTAGAGGCAGTGCCGGTGGAGGCAGCGATTCCAGCCTTGCCTCCACCGGTCACGGTTAAGATGCTGATCCGAGATGCGGTGCTCGACTTGGTGTCCGCGTTGAGCACCGGGATTGGATTGATCCTGCTGGGGGCCATCGTCATCGGCACGACGCTGGCTTTTTCGGGCCGCAACCCGAGCGAAATGGGAGACATGGTGGTGTCGCCCTGGGGCGTCGCGGGACTGTTGCTGGCGACGCAGTTGCCGCTGCTCTACTTCGGATTGCGACGCAGGCGGCGAAACGGGGAGAAGCAGCGTCCGCTGATGGCTTTGTTCGCGGGGGACACGGGCAGCGCGATCCGCAAAGGGGTTTCCGCTGGGTTCGCGATGACGGTTCTCAGCATGCTGTACACGGGCGCGCTGCAACGATTGCTGGGTCCGAATGCTGTGGAAGGACAACTCGACTTTCTGGAAAACGTCCTCAACAATAAGCCGGCCGTGGCGCTGTTGGTTTTGATCGTCGCGGGATTGGCTCCGATGTGCGAGGAGATCTTCTTCCGCGGTGTGATCTTCGGGTCGGCGCGATCGGCGGGGCTAAGCTCGGTGGGCGCGGTGCTCTCGGCGGTATTGTTCGCGACGGTGCATCTGAGTCCGATACTGGCGCCGTTCTACGCGACGTTCGCTATCGTGATGTGTTGGCTGTACACGCGCACAGGGACGCTGGCTGCTCCTATCGCAGCGCATATGACGTTGAACGGCGTGGCTTGTGTAGCGTTGTTGATCGCGGGTGGCAATCGCGTTTAGTTGGCTGCTAACTGATCCCACATGTGCTTGCGCTGGTAGGTTTCGGTCTTCTCTTTGGTCTCGCGCTGCTTGACGGACCCTTCGGGCGTGTTGGGATAGATGGTTACGTCGCGCAGTGCGTAGCGCTTTACGTTGGCTCCCATGGCTTGCATGGCGTCGTCAATTTCGAGGAGCGTTCCGCGGGTTAACTCCAGACGATGTTCGTTGGGCTGAAACATGGAGCCGATGGGGAATTCGACAAACGGCGTCGCGGATTGTTCGATGTGGCAACCGAGCACGTGGGTCACGGGCTTGCCTTTGGTGAACTCGATCAGGTGGCGGATGCTGGCGGCGAACACGGGAGCGTCGCGGACGTAGAGGCGTCCAGGATAGACGGTGCGCCGGTTAACAGGACTGCGGTCTGACGATCGTAGAGCGCAACGGATGCGACGTCGTGACCGGGGATGCCAAAGATGTCGATGACTCGTCCGCCGAGGTCGTATTCGACTACATCTTGCGGCCAGTTCTTAAAGCCGAAGAAAGCTTTGACTGCGTCGAGGCCAGGGCCGACTACGGTTACGTTGGGCATGGCGCGAAGCTGCGCGTCGCCTGAGGTGTGATCTCCGTGGTTGTGACTGTGGGTAACTACCAAGGGGATGGACTCGCGTCCGTTGCGCTGCAGCCACTTCTTCATCACGCCGTCGATGACGTGAGCGACCTCGGTTACGCCTGCGCCGGTGTCTACGAGCAGTGCTTTGTCCTTGCCGAAGAATAGATAGAGGAACGGCTTCTCGTAGTTGATGCAGCCAGATTCACGCAGGATGTAGAAATCAGGGTTGTATTCGTGGACTTGAAAATCGGGGACCTCCATACACTTGGGTCCACCGGTGATCCAGGAAGAAGGAAGAGTGCCGGAGCGAATGCCTGCACCATCGGGTTCAGGAAGTTGCGCCATTAACGAGACAGGGAGAAGTAGAGCAATTAGAGTGTGAAGGCGCGTCATGGGAACTCCGTAGGAAGGTGATTTAAAGTGCGACCCCGCCACAGGAAAGCGGGGTCGCACAGTCTCGGTCAGTTTAGAACTCGTAACGCAATGCGAACTGCATCACGCGGGGGTCCTGGGTGCTGGTGAACTGGCCGAAAGTGGCAGAAACGATGCTGTTTGTGAAACCGGTGAAGTTCACGAAGTTGAATGCGTTGAAAGCTTCACCACGGAGCTGCAGGCGGTGACCTTCAAACGGCATCCGGAAGTACTTGGCGATGGACAGATCCGTATTGCGGACGCTGGGCAGGCGGATGATTCCGCGAGTACCAACGGTTCCCGGATACTGACCCATGAAGGCTTTCGCATCCGTGGTGGAAGCGAAGTAGCTGGGCTGACCAACCTGATTGAAGCCGACGCTGGTGGTCGGGAGAGTGGCGCCGGGGCGAAGTACAGCGAGCCCTGCGTTCAGGTAGTTGGTGGGGAAGATGCCACCGTTGGTCAAGTTGGTCGGCGCGCCGGTCCGGTACGAGACCAAGGCCGAGATCTGCCAGCCACCGAGGAAGCCATCGACCCAACGATTGTTGGTATCGAGGATGCGCTTGCCTTTACCGAACGGCAACTCAAACACGCTGTTCGCCGTGATGTTGTGGCGAATGTCGAAGTCGGAGGGACCGCGGAAGGCGTCGGGTGCGAATGAATCCTGAATGGTGGAGGCATTCGATTCCGAGGCGGGCAGTTGGTACGAAGATTTCACGCAAGTAGAAGATCAAGAAGTGCAACAGATCCTTGCCGCCGCGTTACCGCGCTAGATGCGGTTCCAACCAACGCCGCATTTCACTGCTGGAGGCGGCGCCAGCCCGCTGAAAGACAGGCTGGCCAGCCTTGAAGACCATGAAGTTGGGGATGCTCTGGACGCGGTATCTACCAGCCAATTGCGGCTGGGCTTCGGTATCCACTTTCAGGACGAGCGCCTTGCCTGCCATCTCTGCTGCCAACTTGTGAACCTCGGGAGCCGCCATCTTGCAGGGGCCGCACCAGTCCGCCCAGAAGTCCACCAGAACGGGAACCTTCGCAGTTCGAAGAATTTCATCGAAGGAAGTTACGTCCACTTCGACCGGATGTGCAAGCGGCGGCAGACCCGCTTTACAAGCTCCGCACCGACCAGCATCGGCCAGATGCGACCCGGGGATTCGATTCTTGGCCCCGCAGGCCTGGCAAGTTGAAAGATGCATCACTCCATCATGGAGCAATCCGCATACCATCGGATCAGGTTGGATGTTGATGTGCAGGAACAGACCGGGATTCATGAATACTGATAACGCTCGCGTCGCTTACTTTTCCATGGAAATCGCCTTGGACCCGGAGATCCCGACCTACGCCGGTGGCCTGGGAATCCTCGCTGGCGACATGTTACGGTCGGCTGCGGATTTGGACATACCCATGGTTGCGGTCACGCTGGTCCATCACAACGGCTATTTCGATCAGATCCTGGATGAGGCGGGTCATCAAAGTGAAGCGCCGGAACCGTGGGAACCCAGCAAATACGCTGAACTCATGAGCCATTCCATCACCCTCCCGCTGGAGGGGCGCCTGATCAGTGTGCGAGCTTGGCGCTACTTGGTGCAGGGGCATGCCGACCGGACCGTCCCAGTTTTTCTGCTGGATACCGACCTTCCGGAAAACAGTGAATGGGATCGAACACTCACGAATTCCCTCTACGGAGGCGACGAACACTATCGGCTCTGTCAGGAGGCGGTGCTTGGGATTGGTGGCGTCCGAATACTGCGAGAGCTGGGATATTCCAATCTCACCACGTTTCACATGAACGAGGGACACGCGGCATTGCTGGCTCTGCAACTGTTAGAAGAAAAGCTGGGACATCCGAGACTGAGCGAGGCAACCGAAGCGGATATCCGTGAGATCCGCACAAAGTGCGTTTTCACCACCCACACTCCGGTGCCGGCGGGACACGACCAATTTCCGAGAGACATGGTGGAGAAGGTACTTGGAAAGGACCGCCTCGGGGTTTTGGAATCGACGCGGTGTTGTCCCGAATTGCTCTTGAACATGACGTTTCTGGCGTTACGCTTCTCGCACTATATCAACGGCGTGGCCATGCATCACGGAGCCGTCTCGCACGACATGTTCCCGGACTATCCCATTCGGACCATCACCAACGGCGTCCACGCGGAAACCTGGACGTGTCCGGAATTCCACGCCCTGTATGACCGGCACATGCCGGAATGGCATGGGGACAATCTTTACCTGCGCTACGTGATTGGCATCCCCCGCGAAGAGATTCAGGCCGCGCACGAAGCCGCGAAGCTCCGCCTGTTTCAGCAAATTGGCACCAAGACAGGGGTTACGTTGGACCCGAACGTCTTCACCATCGGATTCGCGCGCCGGGCTACGGCGTACAAGCGGTTCGATCTGCTCTTTGCCGACCCCGATCGGCTCCGCAAGATCAGCGAGGCATCGGGAGGGCTACAGATCGTCTTCGGCGGCATGGCTCATCCTAAGGACGAAGCAGGCAAAGAACAAATCCGGCGCGTCCATGAGAATGCGGCGAAGCTGAACAGCGCTCACTTGAAGATCGTCTATCTGGAGGACTATCGAATCCCTTGGGCCAAGCTACTCACGGCCGGGGTCGACCTTTGGCTCAACACTCCACTGCGACCGCAGGAAGCATCCGGGACCAGCGGCATGAAAGCCGCCCTCAATGGCGTCCCGAGCCTGAGTATTCTAGACGGCTGGTGGATCGAGGGATGCCTGGAGGGCATTACCGGGTGGGCCATCGGAAAGGACGGAGAGGTTCGCGCGGCCACAGCCGACGAGGCTGATTCGTTGTACGAAAAGCTCGCGTTGATCACGACGCTGTTCTATCGGGATCGGCAAACCTACACCGATGTGATGCGAGGCGCGATCGCCCTCAACGGTTCGTTCTTCAACACCCAACGCATGTTGGCGCAGTATGTGGCGAATGCCTACGCGGCTTCCTGATCCGCAAGGCGAAGGCCCGATGCGTTGCGCAATCGCCCCAATGCTTTGCTTTCAATCTGGCGAATGCGTTCGCGGCTTAGGTTGAGCTGCCCGGCTAGTTCGCCCAGGCTGTAGGATCGATCGGCCCCAATTCCAAACCGCATCCGGACCACCTTGGCTTCCACGGGAGACAGAGCTTCCAGTGCGCCCGCGGTCTTTTGTCGAATTTCGCGCTGCAGCAGATCGTCATAAGCGGATGGCCCTTGGCCCTCCAGCATGTCTCCCAACGAGGATTCGCCGTCTCTTCCCACCGGGATATCCAACGATACTGGATCCAGAAAGAGGCTCCGCAATTCCCGGACCTTCTCTTTCGTTGTCCCCAAGCGCTGGCCGATCTCTTCGTCGCTGGGCGCGCGGCTCAATTCCTTCTCCAGTTCCCGTGAGGCACGCACGAACTTACTCAGATTTTCATTCATGTGGACAGGCACGCGAATCGTCCGCGATTGGTCGTCGATGGCGCGCGTGATTGCCTGTCGAATCCACCACGTCGCGTATGTGGAGAACTTGTAGCCCAGGTGATAGTTGAACTTCTCGGATGCGCGAATCAGTCCAAGGTTCCCTTCCTGCACTAGATCCAGAAGATGCATCCCTCGGTTCGCGTAGCGCTTTGCAATCGAAACCACCAAGCGGAGGTTGGCCTCCACCAAGGCGTTTTTCGCGCGAGCGGCCTCGGCTTCACCTTGCCGTACGCGATCCAGAGAGCGGCGCAGTTCGGTGCGCCGGTGGCCGGTGCGTAGCTCGCGATTGGCGTTTTCCAGGATTTCGACAAACTCGCGCCATTGCCGCTGAGAGAAAGGAATGGCGCGGATTGCTTGCGAAAGAATGATTTGCCTTCTCGCAACGGTGTTGGAGATTTTGGCTCGCACATTAACGTTGCGCTGCGGCGTTGCAGCAAGTTTCGCTTCGATCTTTAGCAGCTCCTGCCGCGCTTTGTCCGCTTTGGCGAACGCCCGCAAAGCCTCGGCGCGACTCTGCTGCTTCACCGCCTCACTGGGTCCTTTGATCTCCACTATGTCCTGCATGGAACAACTCTCGGCGCGTACATCGCGATACAGTTCCGCGACCGCCGACTGGACCAAGGGAGATCGAGAAAGGCTTCTGCGCGCCCGTAGCGTGCCGCGTTCCATCCTTCTTGCCAGATCGCCTTCGCCTTGCCGCGTGAGCAAGGAGATCGAGCCCATCTGTTTCAGATAGGTTCGCACCAAGTCGTCGGTGTGGAACGATTCCGCAGGTTCCGGCTCAGCGTCTTCAGACTCCTCAAACACTTGCGGCTCTTCCACTTCCAGAAGTGTTGGGACGTAAGAACCTACTGTCTGCTCGTTAAATTGGTCCATGCGCCTAAGTTCTCCCTTGCCTATTGGATGCACAAGGAGCACACTTCGTTGCTAACGATTTGTATCCTGTCCACCCCCTGGGGTTCGCGTCAGAGCCAATTGCTCCGCAACTCGCGCAAGAGACTTACCGCCACACTAGGCCCAAGTGGGAATAGCACCTGAGAGTCTACACTTTACCAGTCAAACCACAGTACTCACAGTACTCCTAGGCCATTCCCGGCCCCTTGGTCGCCGCAGTAGGATCAGGGCGGAGCTAGCATGTCCCTGCAACTCAAAATGATCGCGAACTACTTCATTCCCAGCGCGCTCTTTGCCGTGTCGATCACCATCTCTTCTGACTCCTTAAGGACTCTCATTCAGCTGGCCCTTGAGGATACCCGGTATGCACACATTCTGTTAGTCCCCGCCGCGAGCACGCTGATGTTGTGGCTGCGAAGAGCCCCCCAACGGCGTGACCGAGCGGCCTTCGCTCCAGTTCTTTCCCTCTCTCTGGCAGGGCTTATCGTCTCAGGAGCAAGTCTCGCGATCGGAGACAGTGACCTGCGGTTGGCGGCCTCGACTCTGGGAATACTGCTCCTCGGGACGAGCGTCGCAATCCAGTGCTTTGGAATCAAGCTGGACCGCTCGACCGCGTTCCCGCTGCTCCTTTTTTTAGCGTGCGTGCCAGCTCCAGGGTCGATCATGGATTACGTGGTCTCTTTCCTACAACACGCTTCGGCGGAAACCACTTCGATCCTATTTCGTCTGGCCGGAACACCCTTCACTCGCGACGGCTTCGTATTCTCGTTCGACAACGTTGATGTTGAGGTGGCTAAGCAGTGCAGTGGCATCCGGTCAGCCATCTTGACCACACTTGGCAGTATCCTGGCGGGTCAGCTATTCCTGCATCGTGGCTGGACCCGAGCGGGTTTTGCTCTGCTGAGCCTCCCCGTGGTCATCCTGAAGAATGCTGCGCGCATCGCTGGCATCACTTGGCTAGGATTGTATGTTGATCCTGGATTCTTTACCGGAGAACTCCACAGATACAGCGGGCTGCCATTTTCCTTATTATCAGTCGGAATACTGCTGCGCATTTTTTGGGGACTACACCGCCTCGAAGCGAAAGTGTAGAACTGAGGTGGCGTAACCAGGTCGATGAGAATTCGGTACCGCTGCACCATTTCAATGCGATGGCTGCAGACGCAAACTGAGCACGGAGGACATTTTCATGAATAAGGGACTCATCTTCGCGTTGTGCCTAGGGCTCCTTCCCGGCCCACAACTGAAGGCCAATACCGCGTCCGAGACCGCTGAACGCCAACTGAGGAAAACTAGTCCCTCAGTTGAAGATCGCCGTGGGTTCGGGAAACGCGTTCCGAGACGCCCAAGGGCCGCCAAAGAAACAGACACGGCGACACAGACTCCGGGACTCGTAGGAGGAATCAGGAGACTAGGGAGTAAGGACCATGCGGGTTCGACATCCGGCGTCAACGCTACAAGCAGTCCCAACTTCGCGGCCAATCTAGGGAAATCACTCTCACAATCTTGGTCAGACTTCCTTCGATCAGTCTCGCATTCTAGTAATAGTCGGTTGCCAACGAGTTCGGATCGCCCCCCCCGCGTGCACTACTCAACACCCGAACCCGGCATATTCCTAGAACTGGGCTTGCTGCTTGCCGGATTTGGGCTGAACGCCATTCGGCGTCGCCAGCCCAAATGCTAACGATGGAGCAGGCCCGACGAATCTCTGCCGCCGCACCACCAAAATACTGTAGCGGAAATTGTAGAGACCAATGCTAGAACTCCTTAGCAAGCGGGAGTATTGGTTGTAAGACGCGGTAGTCGCGAAGGCCGTCCTAGCAGGTTGCCGAGCAATCCTGGACGATCGTGACCTACGGGGGTCCCCTTCCTTCTAAGCCGAGGGCGTCGTAGGGTCCGAGTCCTACCGCGCCTACCACGTCGTCTTCGCTATACGCTCAGGACCGGACAATGGGACTGCTGAACAATGCCGAAGACATGACTCCGCAGCCGCGAGAGCGCCGCGTGACTGCTGCCCCGGCCGGTAATCACAAGATCGGCACCCTCCTGCTTGGACTCTTCCGCGATGGTCTCGGCGAGGTTGCCGATCACCACCCGAACAGTCGCGTCCACATGGGCGGTCTGCTTCAAAAATAGCTCTAACGTAGACTGAGCCTCCGCTCTCAACTGCTTGTAGAAGTCGATTTCCGAAGGGATGGCCAGCCAGTCACTGACCGGAGGCACAACGTGCAGCAGCCTGAGCGAAGCCTTCGTCTCCTTGCTGAACTCCACTGCCCAGCGCACCAACCCAGTGGTCTCCTCCGTCGGTCCGTCGATCGCACAGACGATGGTTTTCGGCCTTACCGGTGCCCCCTGTTCTTCCGCATGCGCCGCCGTCCAAACGGGACATTTCGCATCGTGCAGGACCTTGGTAGTGACGGATCCAATCAACATGCTGCGAAAGATCCCGAACCCGTGCGTCGGCATCATGATGAGATCGACGCCGTGCGTGTTGGCATAGTCGACAATCTTCCCCGCCGGATCCCCCTGAGCGGTAACGCGATCCACCTTGATACCCACTAATTCGGGATGCAGCACCCGGTCCAGGCGAGAACGCAGGTCCTTTTCTTGTTGATCCGAGCCAACTTCCACCAGGACAGGGACTTCTCCTGAAGTCGTCGTCCACACGTGCGGGACGACTCCGATCACGGTCACTGTAGCGTCAAATCGCTCCGCCATGGCCCGCACAAACGGCGCAGCCTTCATGGCTTGATTCGAAAAATCGAAGGGAAAGAGGATGTGGTTGATAGGTGGCATTTGAGTATTTAGGCGGCAGCGGTCTGGAGCAGGTCTGTTTCAAACACGAGAAACTCTTGCCCGTCTACTTTCACGATTACGAACCGGTCATCGCGTGCAGGACCAACGATGTCGATCCTTTTCCCGGAGGGGACCGTCACAGCGGCCTCGTGGTTATTGTCATACGCAAGAACCATCAGTGGCGATGTTAAATCGTAGGTCATAGCAAGACTCCTCTCTGCACGTGGCTTACCAACCGCCGCCGTTAGCGCGGCTCAACAACAATGTAGAGGGTGTCCCCCGATCGATTGACCAGCAACACCGTAGATTCGGTGCGGCTCCGCAGCGCGCGCTCGACCAAATCGACGGAGGTAGCCGGACGCCGGTTCACCTCGACAATCACGTCGCCAGCGCGCAATCCAGCCTCTGCTGCGACGCTATCCGGCGCGACTTCCACCACTGCAATTCCAGTGGTTCCCTCTGGCAGCCCCAGGTCGCGAGCCACTTTGGGTGTGACCCGCTCCAGTTGAAGGCCTTCGACGGCAGAGGGCTCGCCCGGCCCCGGCTTTGCCTTGGATGTGTCTTCACGCAATTCCCCCAACGTGACCGCCACCTGCCGCTCTTTGCCATCGCGGAAGACGAGCAAGTTCGCCTTGGTATCCGGAGCCGACATGGCCACTTTCATACGCAGATCCGCCGTATCGTCGAGCCGCTGTCCGTTGAATTCCAGAATAATGTCGCCTCTGGTGATTCCAGCTTTGGCCGCCGGACCGCCGGTGGCCACGGAACTCACGAGCGCCCCATCCGGAGTCTTGAGGCCAAACGCCTTTGCTACGGCCGAATTGACTGGTTGAATCGAAACACCCAACCAGCCGCGAATCACGCGCCCCTGCTTCACGATCTGCGTCATCGTTTGACGCGCCACGCTCGACGGAACGGCGAAACCGATCCCTTGGTATCCCCCACTGCGGGAGATGATCGCCGTGTTAATGCCGATCAGCTCTCCTTGCGCCGTCACCAATGCGCCGCCGGAATTCCCGGGATTGATCGCAGCATCGGTTTGGATGAAGTCTTCGTAACGATCCGGCTCGATAATGCCATGCCGTGCCACTGCGCTCACAATGCCCATGGTGACCGTTTCGCCAATCCCGAAGGGATTCCCGATCGCCAAAACCACGTCCCCGACCTGAGCTGCAGAGGAGTCCCCCAAATCCAGGAACTTCAGATTGGTGGCCTCAATCTTGAGGACCGCAATGTCGGTCCCACCATCCGAACCCGCCACCTTCGCCTTGAATTCTCGCTTGTCCGGAAACACAACCCGGATGTCTTCCGCGTTTTTGATCACGTGTTCGTTGGTGAGGATGTAGCCGTCGGCCGACACTACCACGCCCGACCCCAGACCGCGTTCCTGGTACTGTTTTGGTACGTCGAACTTTCGTCCAAAGAGATCCCAGAAAGGATCTATTTCAGGAGACATCTTGATCGTCTTCGAAGACAGAATGCTGACCACCGTCGGAGCCGCGCGCTGGGCCGCTGCGCGAAAACCCTCCGTTGGAATCCTTCCGGTAGCGGTAGCGGCAGTCGCGTCTTGCCCTGACACGGGCTCGCGCGTGCAGCTAACCAGCGCCAACAAGGTCAACGTGACCAGCCCGCCAGTTTTGCAACGGTTCTGAGCATTAGTCCGCATGATTGTGTCTCCTGGACCGGAGAACGCAATTGTCGGGCCACTTTGGCTCGCAGTGTGCTACAACCGGACGTAATGACCGCCGAACACCAACGCCTGGACGAATCGAACCATCGGCGCATCGCCTGGAAACAATGGGGGCCCTTCCTCAGCGAGCGCGCTTGGGGAACGGTTCGAGAAGACTATTCCGCCGACGGCAACGCCTGGGAATATTTCCCCCACGACCATGCCCGATCCCGCGCCTACCGCTGGAGCGAAGACGGGTTGGCCGGAATCTGCGATCGTCACCAGTTGCTCTGCTTCTCCGTCGCACTGTGGAACGGTCAGGATCCCATCCTCAAAGAGCGTCTTTTCGGACTCACCAGCAACGAAGGGCGGCATGGGGAAGACGTCAAGGAGTATTCGTTCTACCTGGATTCGACGCCGACGCATTCCTACATGAAGTACCTGTACAAGTACCCGCAAGCGGCATTCCCCTACACGGCACTCGTTGAAGGCAACAGAAGCAAACAGCGCAGCGATCCCGAGTTCGAATTAGCCGACACCGGCGTCTTCGACAACAATCGCTATTTCGACGTCTTCGTCGAGTACGCGAAGGCGGACGCCGAGGACATTCTCATCCGCATCACGGTGGCCAACCGAGGCGACGCAGCGGCGAACATTGAAGTGCTGCCGACGGTCTGGTTTCGTAACACGTGGTCGTGGGGACTCGACGTTCGCAAGCTGCGGATGTCGGCCGAAGACCCCGATGCGATCCACATCCAGCATTTCGAACTAGGCGAACGGTGGCTGTTGTACGAAGGCCAGCCCGAGCTTCTCTTCACGGAAAATGAGACGAACTATGAACGCGTGTTCGGCTCGCCGAATCCTGGTCCCTACGTCAAGGACGCTTTCCACGACTACGTCATATCCGGCAAGCAGTCCGCCGTGAACCCTCGCCATCAGGGAACGAAAGCAGCGGCGCGGCACGTTCTGCGCATCGAAGCTGGGGCAAGCACCACAGTGAAACTGCGTCTTACAACCCACAAACCCAGCGGGAACCAGTTTGGCGCAAACTTTGACGAGACCTTCGCAACCCGGATCCGCGAGGCCGATGAATTCTACCAGGCGGTCTCCCCGGAAGCACTGACCCCGGATGAACGGTTGGTGCAGCGGCAGGCGTTCGCCACTTTGCTGTGGAGCAAACAGTTCTATAACTACAGCGTGCGCCGCTGGCTACGCGGGGATCTCGCCGGACCCGAACCGTCGCGCGAACGGCTGCAGGGCCGCAACAGCGGCTGGACCCATCTGAACAACGCCGATATCGTTTCAATGCCGGATAAGTGGGAATACCCGTGGTACGCCGCCTGGGATCTCGCCTTCCACTGCATTCCTCTCGCGCTGGTGGATCCCGGGTTTGCCAAGGACCAACTGCTGCTTCTGCTGCGCGAGTGGTACATGCACCCGAACGGGCAGCTTCCCGCGTACGAATGGAATTTCTCAGACGCTAACCCTCCGGTTCACGCCTGGGCCGTGTGGCGCGTCTACAAGATCGAAGAGAAACACTCCGGCCACCGTGACCGCGGCTTCTTGGAACGCGCCTTCCACAAGCTGCTACTGAACTTTACCTGGTGGGTGAATCGCAAAGACTCGGAAGGCAACAACGTATTTGAAGGCGGCTTCCTGGGACTCGATAACGTGGGCGTGTTTGATCGCAGCGCCGTCCCCGCAGGGACCAGCATCGAACAATCCGACGCGACCAGTTGGATGGGCATGTACTGCCTGAACATGATGACCATCGCCCTGGAACTATCGCGTGAAAATGCCGCCTACGAAGACGTGGCCTCGAAGTTCCTGGAACACTTTGTCTATATCTCACGAGCGATGAACAATATCGCGGGACAAGGCATCCAGTTGTGGGACCGGGCCGACGGTTTCTTCTACGACGTCCTGCGTGTTCCCAACCAGAAGCCCGCCCCAATGCGGGTCCGTTCGCTGGTGGGCTTGATCCCGCTGCTGGCGGTGGAAACGCTCGATTCCGAACTCATCGATACCCTGCCCGGTTTCAAGCGCCGGATGCAGTATTTCATTGACCACTATCCGGAGTTTGAAGACCATCTGGAAACCCTCACCACAGCGACCAATATCCGTCGCTTCTTGTGCCTGGTGAACAGGAGAAGACTGGTCCCTCTGCTGAAGAGGATGCTGGATGAAACCGAGTTCCTCTCGCCCTATGGCATCCGCTCGTTGTCCCGCTATCACCGCGACCAGCCGTATAGTCTGCAACTGGCAGGGAACGAGTATCGCATCGGGTACGAGCCGGCCGAGTCGCAGTCCGGCTTGTTCGGTGGCAATTCCAACTGGCGCGGACCCGTCTGGTTCCCCGTCAACTTCTTGATCATCGAAGCGCTGCAGAAGGTCCACTACTTCTTGGGCGATGAGTTCCAAGTGGAATACCCCACCGGCTCCGGCCAACGCATGAATCTATGGGACATCAGCGTGGAGTTAGAGCGGCGACTGACCAGCCTCTTTCTGCGTGATGAAAATGGAAGGCGACCGGTGTTTGGCACGAGGGAACAGTTCCAAACCGATCCGCACTGGCGCGACTATCTCGCCTTCCATGAATACTTTCACGGAGACAACGGGGCCGGTTTGGGCGCCAGCCACCAAGGCTGGACCGCACTGGTGGCGAAAATGATCCAACAGAGCTACAGCGCGAAGTAGAACTCATCGCCGCAAGAATGGCGCTATACGTGCATCCCTCAAACCCATGCATGTCGTAATCGCTATAGACAGTTCCGATGCAAGGCACACCATTCTCGACGAAATCATCCGGCGGCCCTGGCCCAAGGAATCCCGCTTTGACGTACTACACGTAACCGAACCTTCCCATATGTGGACACTCTCCACCACGGCGGAGGAATTGTCCAAGCGTTCGGCCGCCGTCGTCGAGGAAGCGGTTGTCACCTTGACGAAACAAGGACTTACCGCGGAATCCGTAGAGCGCGAGGGAGATCCGAAGTCCGTCATTCCGGAATACGCGAAAGAGGTTCGCGCGGGACTGATTGCGGTTGGCTCGCACGGGGTAGGCGGAGCAACCCGCTTCCTGATGGGGAGCGTCTCTTCGGCAGTCCTGCGCTACTCGCCGTGTTCGGTGTGGGTAGTGCGCGCGCGACGGCAGCAGACGGCGGCCCAACGTATCCTACTGGCCACGGACGGCTCGGAATGCTCAGAAGCCGCAGCCCGCTCGATTGCCAGGCACCACTGGCCACAGGGAACGGAGATCCGGATTCTCAGCGTCATCGAGTATTTCGTGTCCCCTGAGACAGCCATGTTTAACGTGCCGATTCTGACCGCGTCTCGCGTAGAGGAGATTCGCACCCAAGCAATGGTGGTCGCCCAAGATGCCGTGGACGAGGCAACGCGGATCATCGGTGTGGCTTGCGACAACGTGTCCCAGTCCATCTCGGTCCTGCTGGAGCGACCGCAGAAGGTAATCCTGGACGAAGCGGAATCTTGGGGAGCGGATTGGATTGTTGTCGGTTCGCACGGGCGCCAGGGTCTGTCGCACTTCCTCTTGGGCAGCGTATCGGAGGCCGTGGCAGCGCACGCACATTGCTCGGTGGAAGTGGTGCGCTAATCTGCGCAAACCCACGCGGTGGCGAGCAGCCGGGCGCGCGCGTAATTCCGCAAGACTGAGTGGTTTGGCGCAGCCAAGCGCGAGCGCCAAATCGCGATGACCCTAGACGATCCTAAATCATCGCACCGGAAAAGGCATACGAATTGCAGTTGAGCACGACGAAGGGGAACGGATGAAACTACACAGACTGGGGTTAGCGACGATCGGACTGATACTAGGACTTCAGATCGCTGGAGCCGGTACGCTGACCGAGACGTATACAACGACGGCCACCTTCGGCACAAATTGTACCCCCGGACCGAAGGCCTCGACGTTCTTGACCACGGATGGCAGCGTTCATCTCTATACTCTGGTGGCGGACGCCGTGGTCGGTGATCGGCTCCGGATAGATTGGATACGCCCCGATGGTGTTGTCTATGCCTCAGGCTCCCACGCGGCCTTGACCGGATCGGGTGCCTACTGTTTCGACGACAGCATTGATATCGTTGGCAACAGCGCAGCTCAGAGTCCAGGGACCTGGACCATTCGGGGTTTCTGGAATGGGGCTTCCTTCTTCAACGTCACCTTCACCCTCAAAGAACCGGCTGCGGCCAACACGGTCAGCGTTTTATCAACGTCCGATCTATTTCTTTCCGGGCACACCGGAACACAGGGAATGTCAAGCCCGGGTACGGCCCCACCGCAAATATCTGTCTCCGGATCGGCGGGCAAAGCCGTACGATTCACCAACGTGACCGGAGCGTGGACCTGCGTGGGCGGAGGCGCCAATAACGGCCCGGATGGTTCAAGTTCTTGTGTCTCTTCAAGTACGAACGTAGCCTCCTATCGCGGCGTCGCCGGCTTGACCCACAGCAGCCGGGTCATGTTTCTAGCTGGCGTCTTCCTCGACGCGAACGAACCAGCGGACCCGGCCCCTGCACGTCTGGACGTTTCCAACTACAACGCAGCGGTTACACTGCAACCCGGCTTGGGACAGACCTTCTTCATCGGTGATGGCTTGTCCGCCGGTGGGACGCTACAGGAATTTATTGTTCCTACTGGAGCAACACGTCTCTATCTTGGAATCGTGGATGGATCAGGCTTCTCTGGAAATCCCTGCTGCTACGAAGATAACAGCGGCTCCATGAGCGTTACGTTTGAAGTCGTCCCGCCGACGCAAGGGGGCGGTGGCGGCAATACCTGCTCCTTGGCGACCGCTACGAACTTGCTCGGCAACGGTAGCTTCGAGCTGCCTGGAACAACCGCGACCACTACTCTTATTTCAGGCACCGCCAATGCCACACTGCTGCCTTGTTGGACAGTAACGAGCGGCAACCTTGACTACATCGGCACCTTATGGGCAGCCTCGGATGGAAACAATTCGCTCGATATGGACGGGTTGACCGCGGGCGCAATCACACAAACGTTTGCGACAACAGCAGGCTCGCCGTACACGGTCTCTTTCGATCTCGCGGCAAATCCCGGCGGAGGCAACCAGAACAAGATCCTGGAAGTCTCGGCTGCGGGACAGAGCCAGACATTCCCGGTCAATCCCACCGTGAATCCCGCGTCGAGTACAGGATGGCTCCGCGGTCGAACCTTTACCTTCACCGCCAACAGTGCAAGCACGACGTTGCAGTTCACCAGCCTCGACGGCACCGGCAGCAATGCGGGTCCAGCTCTCGACAACGTTTGCGCCATCGCGGGCGCAAGTCCGTGCACTGGCGGCGGAGGCGGGGGCGGTGGTGGAAGCACCATCCTCTCGATCTCGCTGGCGCCATCGACCGCCAGCAGCGCGTCCGGGCTGCAGCACACAGTGACAGCCACCGTCGTCGATCAAAACAACACGCCGCAAGCGAACGTGGCTGTGACGTTCACAATTCTATCGGGGCCGAACCAAGGCGCGACCGGAATCTGCGGGCCCACAACCTGCAAGACGGGCGCGAACGGCCAGGTGACCTTCACCTATACAGGTACCCGCGGGGCAGGCGTCGATTCCATCACGGCCTGCATCGATACCGGCACGGTCACCCAGTCGGATTGCTGCACTCCGCAAGGGGTCAGTGTCCTGAGCAAAACAGACTCTACCTCACCCGCGACCGCAGAAAAGCGTAGCGCGGCGAAATCCACCAAAGTGGTCATCATCGGTGCCGCCACGGTGGACGCGAATTGCGCTTCGGGCGCAAACCGGATCCAGAACGGTGGCTGCTTGCCCGTCAGCGGCGCAGCAGCGGAAATCGGAGCGTTCACCTTTGCTGGTCTGGCTCCCGCATCCGTAACCGCGGCGAACCTGGCCCAATACGATACCGCAGTCCTGAACGTGGACGCCAGCGGGATTGTCTGCGACATGACCAAGCTTTCCGCGCAGGCCAAATCGGATCTGGTGAGCTTCGTCGGTAGCGGGAAGAAGTTGATCATCTATGATTCTGAATGCGAGGGTCCTGCAAACAAAGGGATGGATTACAGCTGGCTCCCCTTCCCCTTCACCACAGCGAACCCCGGAGCATTGGGAGCGCAGGGAACACTGAATATCGTAGAGAACAGCACGCTGGGCTCTTCCATCACCGGCAGCCCGTATTACATCGACGCGGCGAACCTCAGCAACAACACGGACGCAGTGGGGGACATGAACGTCATGACGACCAAGGATGCCCATTGGTGTTTGGCCATGTCCGGAACCAACGCCTTGAAGGTCACCGGTCCCGTCCATGCCTACGCCAAGTATCCCGGCGGCACCGACTCCGGACTCTTCATCTACAACGGCCTGGATATGGACGAATTGAACAACGTCGGCAACGCCAACTTGCGCAAGATCTGGTTCCTGGAATTGCAGCAGGCGTTCAACCCGTCGGCTCTGCCTTGCGGCGTGGCCGTAGTCGGCATCACCACTAGCGTCAATACTGCGACCCCCGCAGTGGGATCGCAAGTGACGTTCACCGCGCGCGTCGTGGACCAGTTGGGTCAACCGCAGGCCAACATCCCAGTCACCTTCACCGTCACCGGCGTCAACGGAAATGTCACGGGCGTTTGCAGCCCCTCGACTTGCAGAACGGATTCAAATGGACAGGTGACCTTCACCTACCCTGGCACCAAAGGGGCTGGCTCGGACTCGCTGCAAGCCTGCTTCACTCCAAGCGGCAGCACCACCGCAGTCTGCGCCGCGCCCGTCACCATCACCTGGGGACAAGGCGGCGGCGGTCCCGCTTGCGCCACGCCCGTCACCAAGACATGGACCGCGGGTGGTCCGGTCTGCAACTACTTCGTACAGCCGCTGACCAATGTGGCCGTGCCCGCCGCGGGAACGCGCAATGGCTTCCTGCAAATCTTCACCGGTCTGCAGTGCAAGTGGGGCGCAGTGAGCAACGATAGCTGGATCACCATTATCGCCGGCGCATCCGGCACCGGCTCGCCCGGTGCGGTTAGCTACAGCGTCGCGCCGAATACAACCTCTAGCCCACGCACGGGAACCATATCCATCACCGATGGATCGGGTACCGTGGTACAAACCCACACCGTCATCCAACTGCCAGGCGGTCCACCGTGCACCTTCGGAATCTCGCCGCTCTCCGGTGGCTCCCCTGCCTCAGGTGGAGGCGGTGCATTCCTGCTGACCACCGGATCCGGTTGCTATTGGATCGCCGTTCCGAATGATCCGTGGATCCATGTCACACCCAACTCCGGTTACGGATCGCAGTTGTTGAACTACAACGGGGACGCCAACCCAACTACCAGCGGTCGCATAGGCACGATTGGCGTGATGGGACAAACATTCACTGTGTTCCAGGGCGCGCCCGCGCCTCCGGTTCCTCCGGGAACCCCCACCATCAGTTCCGGTGGAATCGTCAATGCCGCCAGCAGCCGAGGCGGTCCCATCGCCCGTGGTTCGTTCTTTACGATCTACGGCACCGACATCGGCCCCGCCGTTCCAGCGCAGGCCACCAGCTACCCGATCCCGGACACGATGGGAAATGTTGTCGTGACCATCTCGCAAGGCTCCATCACGAAACGCGCCTATCTGCACTTCGTCTCCAGCTCGCAGGTGAATGGGATCGTCCCATCTGACGCACCGTTAGGAGACGTTCAAGTCACCGTAACGTTTAACGGAAAGGTGGGCGTATCATCCACCGCAACACTGGTCGACACCAGTTTCGGTATCTTCAGCGCAGGCTCCGGTATTGGACCCGGCATCATCCAGAACTGGAACTCGCCAACCGACGTGGTGCTCAACCTGCCAACCATCCCGGCGAAGCCGCAACAACTCGGGATCTTGTGGGGCACAGGTCTGGGACCGGTGAACATCGCCGATAACAACAAACCGCCCGTAGGCGATCTGCCGGCTCCGGTCATCGTCGAAGTTGCCGGCATCACCGCGCAATTGATCTATCACGGACGCGCGCCCGATTTCGCCGGCGTGGACAACGTCTACTTCTACGTGCCGCAGGGCGTGCCGGAAGGCTGCTCTGTTCCCGTACGCGTGAAGGCAGGGCCGACGTGGAGCAACACCGTGCGTATGGCGATTCGCGGCGGCACTGGACAATGTCAGGACCCGGCCAACCCGAACTCTACACTCTCTTCCACCGGCGGCAAGATCGGCGCCGTCATCATGATGCGGGCCGAATTGAACGGACAGTTCCAAGCCAACCAGGCGCCCGCAAGCGCGACGCTCGACATCGGCGCGGCCATCTTCGCCGAGGTCAAAGCCGGCGGTCAGTTGGCCTTCAGCGGAGCCTTGAACTTGCCTCCAGCGGGTTCCTGCGCTTCCAATACAAAGGCTCTGGACTTCACGTCCTTGTTGGGCGGCGACATTCTGGGTAGCGCCGATACCACCGTGGGCCGCCAGCTCGACGCTGGTTCCAAGGTCACCATCACCGGTAGCAAAGGCAGCGTGGATCTGAACCCACTCGGCTCGAACGCGGGAACTTACATGGGTCTGTTAGGCGGCACTGCTCCACTCGCAGGCGCAGCGTCTACCCCGCTCTTCCTCGACCCGAAATCATCCATCACCATAAGCAGCTCTGGCGGCAAGGATGTCGGACCGATTTCGGGTAGCATCACTCTGCCCAGCGCCATCACCTGGACCAATCGGGACCAAATCATTACGGTGAACCGCTCTACGCCACTGACGATTACGTGGACCGGCGGAGATCCAGGACAAATGATGGTGGTCGCTGGAGGTGCCGCCGACAGTAAGACGAAGACCTCCGGCGGCTTCTTCTGCTTGGTCCCAGTTGGACCCGGCACCTTCACAGTCCCGGTTTCCATCCTGGCGGATTTGCCCACCACCCGGCCTCTCACTGGTGGCTCGGACGATTCGTTCGGCGGCATCGGTCTGCTCTCCGTACCGCAGGGCCTCCCGCCGACCTTCAATGCGACTGGGCTCGATACCCGGATCATCATGACCGGTTCGGCCAGCATCAAGACGGTACAGATCCAGTGAAACGTGCCCTCTGGATCGGCGCATTCCTCGGCGTCCTCAGTGCCACAGCGCAGCCACGCGTGGTACTGGTGGATGTCGATGGAATCCGTCGCGACACGTTTGAGGCGGCCTACCTTTCTGGGAAGTTGCCCAACCTCGAAAGTATTCTGGGCGAGGTCCGTGAGGGGAAAGGCTTCGGCTCCTCCCTCTGGTTTGAAAATGCAACGGCAGTATTTCCCGCCATCACGATGGCGGGACAAGCGTCACTCGCCACCGGAGTCGCACCATCCCGGCATGGCATCCCAGGGAACCAGTGGTTTGAACGCAACACCAACCGGGTGATCGACTATTTCTCGTCCACAGGCGTGCCGTGCGTCTACGGCGTGTTGATCGTTGCTGTACGCGAGTGCGCGGGCGGCATGGCGAACCAACACTTGCAAGTACCCACGATGTACGAAGCTGCATCGGCGGCAGGCAAGACGTCCACCGTGGTCTTCAGCCAATACTGGAAGGGAGCCACGCATTCGGTTCAGCCTTCCCTCTCAGATGTCGGCTACTTGGTGAAGGGCAACATCGTCAACTACCAGAAGTTCGACGAAATCATGATGGATCATGCGCTCGAATCCTTGCACAAGGACGGGCTGCCGGATCTTCTCACCATCTACTTCATCGGGGCCGACGGCGTGGGACACAAGGGCGGTACTCAAGCGCAAGCTGCCTATCTGAAGCAGACCTTCGACGCACAACTCGGACGCCTGATCAAGACCCTGAACGAACTCGACACCGACTGGCGAGGCCATACGCAATTCATCTTTACAGCCGACCACGGCAGAACCGACACAAAAGCTTCGGCTCAGGACGCGGCCCTCGAAGGGAACATTCAGAAAGCGCTGGAGCGCAGTGGCTACCTCGCGGACCAATATCGAATCGTGGAGAACGGCGGCGTCGTTCACATCTATCTTCGATCGAAAGTGATGGGAGCTCGCTGGGAAGTGCAACCGCGCTCGGAAGATGTGGAAGCAATTGCGCAGACCTTGGCGAAGGACGCACCACTCAAAGCGACCGTAGAACTCGTTGCCTCGCGCCGGAATGGTTCGGGCTATGGTTACACACTCACCCGGCTGGACCGCGAAGATGCCAGCCAGATCTCCAGTCTGCTGGCGTCACTCGAATCGCCTCGCAGCGGAGACATCGTGCTATTACTCAAGCAGGGACGCTACTTCGGCAATACCGAACTCGCAGGCGCGCAGCACGGCAGTATTTTCCCCAACGATCTCGCGATTCCCTTGGTGATCGCACAAGGCGGCGCAGGTCCAGGACGGTCTCCCGCACCAATCTCGACGCCGGACATCCCGGCTATCATCTCGGCTTACTTGGGTTTCTCGTTAACACCCGTAGCTGGCGCTCATTTCGTTACCAGATAAAATGCCAGCCCCAGCACGGCGGCGATCAAGACAAAGCTTAGAATCGCCGACTGCACAGAACTCATGCCGCCACCGCGAGCGCCGGTTGACGGACTTCCGCCCGCCTTTGCAGGCTTTGCTGCCCTTTCGGGCTTCGTGGGATCGTCCTTCATCGCGATGGACATGCCGCCAAAGCTGAAGGTGACGGGTTCCTCCGCCTGCGGCTCCTCGGTCGTCGCCGTCGCGACAGTGGCTTCTGTCGGAAGAGCGGACTCTTCAAACGGAGTCGCTTCAACAGGCGCAACGAAAGCACTTGCAGATGCCGCTGGCTCAGGCTCGCTGTTGCACGGATGCCCGCACGAGGTGCAGAACACATCCTCGGGCTCCAGCAAGGCACCACACTTGGAACAATGCGCACGCACAATTCGCATTTCCCCGCACTTGCCGCAAAACTTCGCTTCTTCCCTGTTTTCGTGCTGCTTTGAACACTGCCACATAGTTGTAAGTGTACGCCGAATTCCCCTCGACAACCTACGCCCCGCGATTCGTGTTATTCTGCGCGCAAACTACTTCACTATACGGAGGAACATCCATGATCAAGCTACCGGCATACTTACTTGGCGGCGCGCTAGCGCTTTCCTTGGCCTTCTGGGCGGGCACAACGGCATTCGCCGATGACAAGGTTGCCCCGGTGCGCCTCGACCCCGACAAGATCGCCGGCCTCGGCCTGACGGCGATTCCGCCGGATGCCTACCAAGACATCCTGGTCGGCGGTCAATTGAACATGCGGGTCGCGACACTGTTCGAAGGCAAGGAACTGCGCGCGTCCATCTTTGAGTTAACGCCGGCCAAAACCAATCACCGCACGCGGCCGACGGACGGGGATGAATTTGTCCACGTCCTAAGCGGCAAACTGATTCTCACCGAGCCCAACGGCACTGTGCATGAGTACCACCCCGGCGACTCGCTCGTGCTCCCGCTCGGCTACACCGGCACATGGGAAATGCAAGGAAACTACCGCGAGATCGCCGTCACCATGAAGAAGGGGAAGTAGCAGGAGGGAATGGCCGCACTCAAGAAAAGAGCCCTTTTACCAAGTGGCTGATTTCTCGTAACAGTTTGTTTTCTTTTGGTGCGGATGAGAGGACTTGAACCTCCACAACCTTGCGATTACTAGAACCTGAATCTAGCGCGTCTGCCAATTCCGCCACATCCGCACATTGGTGGGCAATCCTATTGTCGGAGACGCGGGAGTAGTCTGTCAATTTTCTCTTGTTCATTTTCGACGCGTTCAAGATTTCCGCTCTAGCTGCGTGGGGTAGAAGAACCTGCTAAACTGAGAACTCAGCTGTTACCCACCTTCAGGCAGACATGGATCTGCCGGTCTCCCACTTGGCGTTTCGGGGATTGCGAGGAGTTGACCTCGCCCCGCGCCAGCGAAGTTTACAAACGGAGATCCCTTTATGTCCAAGTATTCTGGAGACACCGCCCGCCACAATCGCGTTCGCAAGCAGCGCATTCGCCAACGGGCCAACGTGCGCGCACTGCGCGAGGAAATCGCGACGCGCAAAGCTGCCGTAGCCGAAGAGAAGCCCAAAGCGTAAGCTCGCCTCGTCACTTGTGATTCGGGGGCCTGCCTGCTATTCTTAGAAGGCATTCGCAGCGAGATCCATCGCACAGACATCTGGGTACTTTCTTTCGACCGGATGTAGAGAGGTCGGCCCATCTCCAGCAACTCCTCATCCAGACGCACGCTCTTGGGGCAGTTTTCGCTATTTGGGCAGCCTAGGCTCTACCGACGCTTTCAGTTTTTGGTGAGCGGAAAGACCCATCGAAGTTCGCTTTGTCCGCTGCGCGTGAGAAGGGATTAACCATGGCGAGTCGAGGACCCACTTCATTTCAGAAGAAGCAAAAAGAGGACAAGCGCAGGGAGAAACAGCGCGATAAGCTGACCCGGCGATTGGAAAAGAAGCCCGAGGACGGCGAAAAGTCGACCGGTATCGAACATATTCAGCTTGGCCCGCAAGCTCCGTTATTTGACGAAGATTTCGGTTAGCGCCAGGCAGGGGCCTCGCGAAAGGGGGACCCTTGGAATACGTCCTGACGAACTTTCAGCAACAGCTCAATATCCGGCGTTTCTTCTTTAAAGGTACGAACGCGGCGCGCGAGCGCTTGGAGTTCATCGTAGGCGTCGACCTCGTATCCGCCCGCAAACACGGCATTGCTGTACAGGAATTGCCGTTGCTTTGCCTGCGTTTTCTCGAACAACGCACCGATGACCTCCAACCCCGCGGCGTGACGTTTACCGAAGCCCAAATGGCAAACTTCGGGGCCGAGAGGGATGCGGACAAGAAACGATCCGAATCCAAACGGCGGGGACAGTTCAAACCAGCTGTGAAAGAAGTGGCAAGTTGACCCTACCGGGGGAGACTTGTCATGTCCTTTGAGTACTGTTTGCCCCAGGTTTATAGCGCGGATTCTATCCGCAAGAACGCACCCATGGAATCCGGCGTGTACGGACTATCCAATTCCCTGCACTGGCTCTACGTTGGTCAATCGGGCAACATCCGTGACAGCCTGCTCAAACACTTGATGGATTCCGGCACAGACCGCGAGCATGCGCCTACCGGATTCCGGTTTGAATTGAGTCCAGAGCAGAGCCGCCTCCACCGTCAACAGAGCTTGATTCTCGAGTTGGGGCCTACCCGCCAACGTGGCGGAAGCACTCCCGGTCGACGATCCTACTAGCGACTGGCGCTGAGCGAAACGGTAGCGGAATACTTCTTGGCATTGCGCTCATCGGCCGTAGCTTCAGCGAGTTCGCCCACAAGCTTTTTAGCCACCGCCCTATTGTGATAGGCGTTCGCATAGCTTGGATCAAGGTGGATCGCTTCTGAAAAATCGGCAATCGCTTCCCGGTAATTCATCAAGCGGAGCTGAACATAGCCGCGTGCATTGAACGCACGTGCATATCGAGGGTTAATCTCAATCGCCCGATTCATCATGGTCAGCGCTTCCCGGAAGTTTTGCTTACCGGCGTGCTCGCGGCCAAGTTGATCGAAGCGCGCTGCCTCCCTGGTCGCTTCACGGCTCGACGCTAAAGGCAGACTGACCCGCGCAGGTGTAGGAATGGGCTGCGCCGCTGGAACGGCGCTGGGAGTGAACGGCCCAGTAGCCAAATTCGGCATAGGTATCGAGATAGCGGACAGGATGGCTGACGGCAGCGGAGCCGGTATCGGGGCTGCGGGAGTTTGCACCTCTTGCGGCTTTGCGGATTCTTCCTTGATCGGCCGCGCGGCCTCGGCCAGCGGCCCACTGCGGCTCGCATTCACCTCAATCGATGGCCCCAGGTAATTCAGGAGTTGCACGGGCTGGTTGGTGAATTGCACCGCGAGCACCGCGCGATTTACGGCCTCCACGGCCAGTTCCGGCGAACGCATTCTCAAATAGGCTTCCGCGCGGCACAGCTGCCCCGGCGAAGAGTTCGGATTCAGACGAATTGCGCTTTCGCAATCCGTCAGGGCCCGCTCCACTTCTCCGCGACTCAGCAAAGCAGAGGCTCGCCCAATGTAGGCTTTCTCCGAATTAGGAGAGAGCGAAATCGCCATCGAATAATCGGCAGTGGCTCGTTGCGGGTCGCCTTCGATTTCGTTTAAACGCGCGCGCAGCAGGAAGCTTTCAGGATTCCGGTCGTCGCGTAGAATCGCCTGGTTCACGTCCCCTACCGCTGGCTTGATTTGCCCAAGAGCAAAACGCGCGGAGGCCCGGCCAAGGTAGGCGAGTGAATTCTCTGCCTGCACCGCGAGCGACCTTGTGTAGTCGGCTTCCGCGCTGCCGTATTCCCCCAACTTGCTGTAACAATCGGCTCGCCGGAGCAACGCGGAATCGTTGCCAGAGTCGGCTACGATCGCCTCACTGTAGGCCTCAATCGCGGCCCGTAGAAGATTCTTCGCTTCCATCTCGCGTCCGCGGTTATAGGCCTCCAGGGCCTTTTGAAGCGAAGTCTGTCCCGCCGGGGCCGCGGATTTCGCGGTTAGAGGGGCCGAGGAGGAACTGACCTTGGATTTCTTCGCCTCATTGGCCTGCCGCTTTACGGTCTCCTGCAGTGCCTTCACTTCCGCCTGCAGCCGCTTGAGCGTATCCTGCAGTTGCCGCAAAACGGTCGGGACGTCGGCCTCAGGGGTCTCGGCAAACACCCATCCTGCGACTAGGATGAAGGCAACCGACGCGGCAACAATACGAATTCTAAGAGACATCTCAACCTCTGCACGACGGTACTAGACCTTCATACTATCATCGTCAAACACGGCCTATCGCCCGACGGAGACCGCGATCGTCGCAGTGTTACTGCGCACAACGCTTCCATCCTCCCTCGTAAGCTCGATGTAGAGTGGAATGGCGTCGCCAATTCGGGTCCCTTCGGGAACCTGAACGTTAATCTGGAATAGCCCAACGCTCCCCGGCGTCAACCCGGCGAATACAGCCGGCGCTTTCTGGCCGTCTCCGAAGACCGCCGTCACCCGACCGACGAGCGTAATAAGGTGGTCCAGTGGCGCGGATTGTCCAGGGGCGAGCGCTTCGTTCGCTGCCCCCATGCCGTTGGCGTAAATTTCCAGATATTCGCCCGCTACCGCGGGGCGCGCTGCATAGCGTTCACCGGGAAGGCCAGAGGGGGGAGGCCCTGCGACGAAACCCGTCCCCGCGATGAGGACCGCCGCTTGCGTACCCTTGATCAGATACAGTCCCGGTGTCGCGTCGCTCATCTTGACGACAACAGGAGCAACGGTAACAATCGCAGTCGCGGCGGCGGCACCCGGGGCGATGGAAGGAGCGGCCTCGTACTCCATGACCATTTCGAGAGTCACCCCGGGATCGAGCGCGGGGCACTGGAAGTGGACAGTGGTGTCAGAAACAAATGTGATTGGAGCGTAGACGCCGTTAATGCGAATGCGCACTCCAGCCAGTTCCGTAGGCCATGGACTAGAGGACGCTTGAATAGGATCATGCAATGAGAAGCCTGACCCAAGGAACGTCACGATGGCATTCGGGCTACACGATTCAATCGGGGTATACCCGGCGGGATTGAATAATCCCTGAATCTTGGGCACAGAATCCCTCACCACGATCCGCTCACTGGCGCTACCGGATAGACCGCTTCCATCCGACGCGCGGAATTGGACTGCGTACTCGCCCAGCTGAGAATCCGATGGGGTCCATGTAAAGCGTTCCCCTCGCATGGCCGCGCCAGAGGGTAGCCCCTGGGCCGTGATGCTTGTAGCAAGGCCCGCGCTGTGCGTAGCCTTCACATCAAATGAAATCGCGGTCCCTGCCCGGCTGAAGATGTCGCTCGGCAGCACCAAACTGATCGAGGGAGGCGTGACCTGAATCACCTTCGTCAGCGGAGCCTGGCCATGCCACGCAGCGCTCAGTGTCACGCTCTGCGCTGAATCCGTTGCGCCGGCCTGAACAGCAAACGACGTGCTGGTGGCACCTGCAGCGACCGCAACACGAGAGGGCACCCGCACGATTGCCTGGCTGGACACTAGGCTCAAGTCCGTTGAGAAGGGGGATCCGGACGCAAAGCTCACGACACAAACCGCGCCTCCGCCGGCAGGGATCGAGGTTGAGGAACAGTTGAACGAAGTCAGGCGAGGCTGCACGTCCCCCAGGTCCACGGTCAACCGCGTAGAAACGCTCTGCCCGTTCAGGTTCACTACGACTTCGACCGTCTGGTTGCTCGAAATGGATGCCGCAGCGACCACGGTAAACGATTGACTCTTCATGCTCGCCAGAACCTGCAGGCTACCCGGAACAATCAGGCTCGGGCTGTTCGCTGTAACGGCGGGAGACAAATTCGCCTCAGCATTGGCCGTCAAGTAAACAGTGCAAGCCCCCGTTTCGCCGGGCCCGAGCCGCGAGGGGGAGCAGGCGAGCGAGGAAAGCTGAGGCGCGGTTGTTCCCGGCGCGGCAGCTGTCACTGTAATAGTTGCGGTCTGGACTTGGGCCGCGAGACTTGCGGAAAGCACAAGTTGCTGGGGCACGGCCGACAGTGGAATATTGACCCGGAACTGTGCGCTGTCGGCACCCTGTGGCACCGTTACCGAAGACGCGAGCGCGATCGCATCGCTGCTGCTCGAAAGCCCGACGACACTCGGAGTCGAGACCACAGCCCCGAGGGTGACAACACAAACAGAACTCCCGCCAGCAACAACCGTACTCGGACTGCAACTCAGACTCGATAGACCGGATGCCGCAGGAGGAGCGGGAGTATCCGCTGGAGCCACCAAGCTCACTTGCGCGGTCCGAGCGACACCGTTTAAATTCGCGGTCACCGTCGCTGTTTGGCTCGTTGTAATTGTGCCCGCAGTCGCCGTGAACGTCGCACTGTTCGCGCCGTTCCCGACCGCGACACTTCCGGGCGTCGATAGCTGCGCGCTATCGTCCGACAACGTCACTGTCGCTCCACCCGCCGAGGCCTTGTCCAAGAGCACGGTACAGGTCGCGCCTTGATTGCTGTTCAGGCTGCTCGGCGCACACGTTAGCGAGGACAGTACGGCCGGCACCACTGGGGCCGTCAGCGTCAAGGTCGCGCTCTGCGTGCCACCGTTCAGCGATGCCGTGATGGTCGCCGTTTCGTTCCCCGACACACCCGCCACCGTCGCACCGAACTGTGCACTGCTCTGCCCTGCGGACACCGTCACCGACGCGGGCACCGTCACATTCGCACTTCCATCCGACACCGTAACCAGCGTGTTGGCTGCCACCGCCGATACCAACGTCACGGTGCACGTCGCACTGCCCGCTGCACTGAAACTGTTCGGAGTGCAGTTCAATCCCGATAGTCCCACTGGAGCCACCAGGCTCACTTGCGTGGTCCTCGTCACTCCGTTTAAATTCGCGGTCACCGTAGCCGTTTGACTCGATGCGATTGAGGCCGCCGTCACTGTGAACGTCGCACTGCTCGCTCCGTTCGCGATCGCAGCACTCCCCGGCGTCGATAGCTGGGCGCTATCGTCCGACAACGTCACTGTCACTCCACCCGCGGAGGCTTTATCTAACGCCACCGTGCAGGTCGCGCTCTGTCCGCTATTCAAACTCCCGGGCGCGCACGTTAGCGAGGACAGAACCGCCGGCACCACAGGAGCCGTCAGCGTCAAGGTCGCGCTCTGCGTGCCACCGTTCAGCGATGCCGTGATGGTCGCCATTTCGTTCGCCGATACACCCACTACCGTCGCACCGAACTGCGCACTGCTCTGCCCCGCGGACACCGTCACCGACGCGGGCACCGTCACACTCGCACTTCCATCCGACAACGTAACCAGCGTGTTGGCTGCCACCGCCGATACCAACGTCACGGTGCACGTCGCACTGCCCGCCGCACTGAAGCTGTTCGGAGCGCAGCTCAATCCCGATAGTCCCGCTGGAGCCACCAGGCTCACTTGCGCGGTCCGAGCAACACCGTTCAAATTCGCGGTCACCGTAGCCGTTTGACTCGATGCGATCGAGCCCGCCGTCACTGTGAACGTCGCACTGCTCGCTCCGTTCGCGATCGCGACACTTCCGGGCGTCGATAGCTGCGCGCTATCGTCCGACAACGTCACTGTCGCTCCACCCGCCGAGGCCTTGTCCAAGAGCACGGTACAGGTCGCGCCTTGATTGCTGTTCAGGCTGCTCGGCGC
>CALQCC020000021.1 GCA_943328975.2 Bordetella parapertussis
AGGCTTTCTGCGCCAGCGCGCAGGCAACGAAGCTCTTGCCAACGCCGGTGGGCCCGAGCACGAAGATGTTTTCATGCTGCTCGACCCACGCCGATCTCTGCGCCAGAGCGCGAATCACGCTTTTGTCCAGGCCGCGCGAGGTGCGATAGTCGATGTCTTCCACCGCGGCACCCTTGAGTTTGGCGGCGTGCAATCGCCGCGCTAGCGCTTGATTCTCGCGCCAGGTCCACTGTTGATCCACCAGCAGGCCCAGCCGCTCTAGGAAGCTCAGCTCGCGTGACGCCGGATCTTGCTCCTGCGTCTTCAAGGCGTCCACCATGCCGAGCAGTCGCATGGCCGTCAGTTTTTCCATCATGGGTTCCTGTAGCATTTTCGTCTCCTATTCGAAGTACCCGGCACCGCGGATGTTGTCATGTGGCGGCGTGCCCCGTAGTGAAGAAGGGGGCGGTGGTGAGGATACGGGCAGTTGATCGAGCGAGTTCTTCAAGATCGATTCCACGCTTTTGTAACGGCACGCGCCGGTGAACAACGCGCGCTCGCAGGCCGCCTCCACGCGCCGTGGCGAGTACTTTGCCGCCAACCGGATGATGCCCAGACAGCCGCGATAGCCCATCTCGGGATGCGGCTTGTCGGCCATGATGCGTTCGAACAAGCGTGCTGTGTTCGGACCAATCGATGCCGCCCAGTGCACCATGCGCGAGGGCGTCCACTCCAGGTGCTCGCGATGGCTCTTCGGACGATGCTCGTCTTGCGTGACCGGTTTACCGCGCTCGCGGCTGCGCAGGTGCGAGGCCACGCGTGTGCCTTTGTGCAGGATCTCGACGATGGTGGGCGTCGAGCGAATCTCCACCAGCTCGTGCACCAGGTTGTAGGGCACGCTGTAGAAGTTTGCGTCGTAGGCCACGTGATAATCGATGTTGACGCGGGCGCGGGACCACTCGCTCAGATCGAACGGCTCCATCGGTAGCGGCTTCAGCGCGGGCTTGTCGACGGCTTCCCACACGCTGGCGCGCGTGCCGTCTTTCTTGCGGAAAGGCCGGTGATTCAGCTTGCCGAGCAGATCGCGAATCGCTTCGTTCAACTCTTCGAGCGAGAAGAACTTGCGATGCCGCAACGCGGCGACGATCCAGCGCTGGGCCACTTGCACGGCATTTTCCACCTTGGCTTTGTCGCGCGGTTTGCGCGGACGCGCGGGCACGATGCCGAAGCCGCAATGCACGGCGAAGTTGTAATAGGTCGGATTCAGGTCGGGATCGTAGCGGTGCGCTTTCGTCACGCCGGTCTTGCAGTTATCGGGAACGGATAAGGCGGGAATGCCCTGAAAATATTCGAAGGCATGAACGTGGCAACCCAGCCAGGCTTCCATCTGCATGTCGCGTGTGGCTTCGGCCCAGGTGTAGGAACTGGCTCCCAGCGCCGCGACGAATAGCGGAGCTTGCCACGCTTGCCCCGTGTGCCGGTCGTACACCGGAATCGTCGCACCGGCCCAATCGACGAACATCTTCTCGCCCGCCTTGTGTTCCTGACGCAGAACCACATCCAGCTTCGAGCGCCAGCGCTGGTACAGATAGCAGTAGCGCGAGTAGCGGTAGCCATCCGGGTTGGCCTGCTGGTACTCGTCCCACAACAACTGCAAGGTCACGTGCTTGTTACTTTGCAGCTCTTGGTGGATCGTGGCGAAGTCTGGCAGCGTGCGCGCCGTGTTCGCCGGTGGACTCGGAGCCACCGCTTCGGGAAACAACGTGGCTTCCACCCGCTCCTCATCCCAATCCTCCGGCAGCGGCCACCTCACCCCCGCCGCCTCGGCCCGCTTCAGGTACTTGTGAACCGTGCTCACCGCGATCGCGCAACTTCGCCCGATCTGCTGGTAGCCCAGTTTGAGTTCATATCGGAGGCGTAGGACCTCCCTCAGTTTCCGCATGGACAGTCTCCTGGCCGGCACTCTGTTCCTCCCTTGGAGGGTTCATTGTGCCGAGGTTATGTCCAGCGCCGCTGTGCCCTGTGGAAATCATTCCGGGCCATCGCGAAAACGATTCCGGGCTCGAGCGAAAACTGTTCGCCTTCCCCCCGGAATCGCTGTTCGCGTTCAGCCCGGAATCCTGTTCGTCTTCACCCCGGAATCGTTTTCGCGTTCACCCCGGAATCCCGTTCGCCTTGCCCCGGAATCCCCAATGGAGCACCCGGGCCTGCCGCCGCATATAAGGGCGTTCGTCGCGCAATTTGAAAATGGTCTCACCGCAGAAGAATTCAACGACCCACGATTTTCGTACCGTGTGGCATTCATTCGAAAGACCTCAAATAGCAAGAACGTGGCCGACAAAGTCTTTGAGTTTGTTGCGGCTGGCACGGGCACGGCAACAGAAATGAACAAGGTCTACCTGAAAGAAACTGAGAAACGAAAGTATCGACCTGGATCAATCGTAAAGATGATGAAGGGCGAGGGGTACGCATGGTTCACGCAGCCGAAGCACACTGACCTCTGGAAAGCCAAGGACGCCAAGAATGGCAAACCTCATTTCGGAACCGATGTTGAAGGCCAATGGTATTGGTATGAGCCCTGGCTGGAAGAGGTCAGAAAGTATTGCGCTGAGCAGGCACCACAAACGGTGAACAACTAGACGCTCACTTTGCTCCCTCCGTATCGGCGGCGTGTTCGACGACTTCCAACGCGGTAGACCCCATATCCGAAGCGAAACCGCTTCCGCAATTGATTGCAGCTGGGACAGGGCTCGGGCCGTGTAGACGCTCCTCTGTAGAAACTGATCTAGAGCCTCAAGCGGATCAGTTCAGACACCAGTGTTTCTAATGGCTTAGTATCCAGATCAGCATCGAACGCGCCATTCACTTGCTCAGAAGAAGCTTTCTTCGTTACAGCACGCCCATGTCCGGGCGGACATCCGGCGGGTTCCAGCACTCCATTGCTGACCCGGCGGCCTGCCCCATGGGCATCGTTGGCTGATCATCGGGAAACATCCTCGTGACCATGCGTGTCGGTATTACATGGTCCACCGTTTCTTGAAGATCTCTTCGGCCACGGCTATAGCCTTTTGGAGCGCCTCCGAAGTTTCGGCATCAGTCGGGGGCTTCACGGGGATCCTACGGTGGTATTCATCGATACCTAGATTGAACTTCATCTCCTGCATCGAAGCCAGAATAGTGGCCCAGGTCATGATCATCTTGCTCAGTTCTGGAATCGGTCGGTCTAGTCCCTCCTCGATCTCGAAAAAGCGAATTACCCTTTGCTTCTGAAGTTCTGCGAGTTCACCTAATTCGTCCAGGCAGTTCAACGAAGAACCGTGGAGGAGTTTGATTTTGACGCTGGCGCTTTCCCTCGCCCGCTGGGCCAAGTCCCCTCCGAAGGCACCATCCGACACGGCCTTGCGAAGGCGCATAAGTTGTTTGGAGAGTGTTTCCTCCTCAACCTCTCGCGCGTCTCCCCATTCTTGCTGGATTAGCCGGGCCAACGTCTGGGCGGGCGTTCCCCGCATTAGTTCGTTGACGATACGCTGAAACTTTGTGGTGCCTAGTTCCTGAATCCGATGAAATGCAGCCATTTTACTTGTCTTTCAACCTTCCGTACTAGTGCTTATCGCTATCTTCCTGGCGCAATCGATTGCAATCCTTGCACCCTGTTTCTACGCGAGTTGGCGGCAATCTACTAGATCCGAAGCCGCTCCGTGGGGGATGTCAAATCTAAGTCGAGCTTCCAAATCTCCAGCGCGAGTTGCATTGGCTGTTCTGTTACGCGAGTTACAGGTGTTACAGTCATTACGTTGCGTTACGCCGTTCCCTATTGGTTACACGTTACAGGTGTTCGCCCCTGCATGTTATTGTGTATGCTCACCTTTCGGTTCACACACACTCTCTGTAACTCCGTAACTTACGGTGTGTGTGGGAATATACTTGTCTCCCTGTTTTTCTACTTGCCCGTCTGCCCGCATCCGTTTGAGCATCATGCGGACGGCCGGACGGGTTTTGCCCAACTCAGCCGCGATTTTGGCTGGCGTCAGGGCGCCTTCCTCCTTCAACAAGTCGAGCAGTTCACGACGTTCACCATTGAGCAATTGCTTCGCGTCATCGCCCATGACCTGCCACCCGAACGGTTCCTGTTGAAACCGCAGCGCGAAGGTCTTTTCCTCCGTTTCGCGCCCCACCACCTCTAACGTCGCTTCGCCTTCTAGCTTGCGTTTCAGCAGCCATACCGCATCGACTGCTGCCGCTATTCCACCCGTTCCGGCGACTGCTTCAATCGCGCTGTCGGACACCCCTTTGCGAACGTGATGGACCACCAAGACGGCGATGCCGGAGTCTTCAGCTATCTTGCGCAACCGGGACACCTCGGCATATTGATGGCGGAAAACATCCATGCCGCTCTTTGGCCCAATTTTTACGGCTGCCGTAAAGGTGTCTAGTATGAGCAGTCGCGGCTTTAGCTGCTGGATGAGAGTCTCTACTTCCTCTGCACCTCCTCCCAGCAATGGCGACAACGCGTAACACAGATGCAGGTGCTTGGCCCATTCACCTACCAGCGTGATCTTTTGAAGCCTAGCTTGTGTGCGAGCCTGCGGTTCCTCTAGGGCACAGTAGAGAACCGGCCCGGGTGCAACCACTTGCACGCCTTCAATTTCCCGACCTCCCGCAAGTGCGATGGCAATTTGAAGAGTGAGCCACGATTTACCGGCCTTTGGTCTCGCAACCAGCATAGTGAGCCCGTCGTACAGGAGTCCGCCCAGAACCATCTTGAGCGGTTTCACTTCGCCCTTGTACAAGTCAAATGCTGTAGTGAGCGATGGAGGAGTAGGTGTGTGCGGCTGCCCCTGCAACTCCTGAACTGGCCCTTCAAGCGCCTCTATATCATCAGTAGATGTTATCTCAAACGGCATGGACGCCCTCCAGCATGGCGATCAGTTCGCATTCACGGTGGCCCGCGGCAAACCAATCGCTGATGTCCTTTGTTTCACGCGGCAGATCAAGTACCCGAATGCGCTCCGCATGGCCCAGCAAAGCTCCTGCAATGGCCTTGGCACGCGTCCATCCCGGTCCATCGTTGTCCGGAATGATGATCACCTCACGCCCGCGTAGTGTTTCCGAGAACGAATCCAACCACGGAGCCACAGCACCGCCCGCGTTGGTAGTGGCTATGAAGCCATGCGTGAGCAACGTCTCGACGTCCTTCTCGCCTTCGACGAGGAAAACGATGGGCGCTTCCAGAACCGCAGGCAAGCGATACAACACTTGACGCGGATGCTTCTTCCAGATCCAGCCGCCATAAGCATCCGGGTAGCGTTGTTGGAACCGCTTCGGTTCGAGTCGGATAATTTGATACAGAAGGGTGCCGACTTCGTCGGTGTAACTGTAGGTGGCAACAATGTGATCTTGGCGACGTTCTGGCTGCGGCCATAGCCCCTTGCTCTTCAAAGCGTCAATGACCGCCTGCTGTGGGCATCCAGCGTGACAATGCACAAGCACCTTCCCGTGGTTGCCGTCGGTCAAGCTCAGCGACGGCTCATGATCGTTATGGGCTACACAGCAGGCGACGTACCCATTACCACTCTTGCGCGCCTTTTGCAGACCCTTGGCAATTGTTTCAGCGTTCATGTGTGTGCCTCCTGACACTCAACCAGCAGCATGAATCTCATAACCGTCCACCTTTGCCGACAAGCGTTTTACCACCCCTGCCTCTTCGGCGTGGGAGATTTACCGCCATCTTCAATCACTCTCTGTAATTCGGATTCGCGAATCATCGTCCGACCGCCAACCTTTGTGCGTTGCAACTTGCCCTTGCTGAGCCATCCGTGAACGGTCCATGTACTTATGCCCCCGAGCCGCTTGGCAGCTTCCTTAACTGAAATCAGATTGTCCATACATCCTCCTGTCGCACCACTGTCAGTGCCATCCTTTACAAACAGAAGCATGGCATGATAATATGCCATAAAGTAGACCACAAAGAATGGCACACATAATTCACCTGCCGATCTCGTTCGAGTACAGAAGGGCAAGTATCCAGTGGACCGAGATCTTCGGACAGGTCACGGGCTGGAGAAGAACCCACGAAACCCACGGGGCACCGGACGGCCAGTATTTGACCGCTAACATAGCTAGCACTGGTCAAAAGCTCCCTTTTGCGCTTTCAAGGTTGGCTGAGGACAAGAGACAACAGTGCGTTGTAGCTCTCAGCGAGGATGGCTCGGACGAGGCCGTAAAACAAATCTGTTCGGATGTTCTGCCGAGTTTCTTCGTCCACACTATTGCAACCCACATCGAGCCTTCGGAACTGATCAAGCACACGCAGATTTCCGACGCTTGGCAGATGCGGGAAGACTTCCTCCGGATGAAACCCAGCTCCGAAGCGGCCATCTCATTCCTCAACGAATGGGGTCGCTGGCGTCCTTTCCGACGTAACGTTGATCTCACGGAGATGCTCCGGCTACAAAGTGCTGTGCGCGACGCCCTCACCGTCTCTCGTGAAAACTGGCTTGCGAGTCAATATGCGTTTCCCACCATTACGGGGGCTCGTTCGAAAACGTACCCGTATTTCGAGATGATTACGGACTGCTGTCAGATCGCGATTCGCATGGCCACCACGATTGACTGTGTGCAGCAATTGGCATTCAAGACGTGTGCACGGCCTGATTGCGGTGTCCCGTTTCCGGTTGAGTCCAAGCATCCTCGCCGTTATTGCAGGCAGTATTGTGCGCATCTGGAGTCAGTACGCAGGAACCGAAAGCCAAAGATAGGCAAATCAGGACAAGTGAGGGAATAGTGGCCATCTTCAAACGCGGAAACATCTACTGGTACAAATTCATGTGGAACGGCGAGATTGTGCGCCAATCTACAAAGCAGGGCAACGACAAAAAAGCCCGCCACATCGAATCGGCGCACAAAACCCGGCTTGCCAAGCAGCAGGACGCGCGCGAGGAAGCGTGCTCTCGACTGAGCTGCTCAGAAGTACGCCTTTGTGATGAATGCGAAAGATGGTTCAACAAGGAAGAACTGGTTCGCAACGGTGCACACGTATTTTGCAGTGCTACGTGCAGTGCGACTTGGACGAAACGACACAAGCACACCCCAACGCTCGCTCAGTTTCTGGAACATGATTTCTTGCCATTCACGCAGGCGCACGGTGCTTGTAAGCCCAGCACCGCCATTTACTACCGTTATGGCGGCGCTCTATTGAACAGCGCTGATATGGGAAACCTGCGGCTTGATGAAATCACGTCGCAGCACGCGGCGGGGTTTATGGCCCGGCAATCACATCTCTCAGCCTCAACTATCAATTGCGGCCTACGCACCCTTCGGCGCGCGCTGAAGCTAGCATCCGAGTGGGGAAAGATTGATAGAGCACCTAAGCTCCCATTGGCCAAAGGAGAGCGCCAGCGTGATCGTATTGTGACTGAGTCGGAATTCACCGCCTACCGTGAACTTTGTCGCCAGCCATGGCGCGATTTGGTCACCGTGCTCTACGGTACAGGGATGCGACCCGGTGAAGCCTACAGGCTCCGCTGGGAACACGTCATTCTGAGTCCCAGGGGTGGCATGATACAGATCACTGAAGGCAAGACAAAGGCAGCGCGACGCTTCCTCCCGATGGTTCCTGAAGTTTATGAGGCATTGAAAGAGCGGCGCCAGGCGCAGAGCAACCCCATTGAGGGCTGGGTATTTCCATCCGGATCAGCGTCCGGTCACTTGGAAGAGAGTAGCGCCAAGATTCAGCACGGGGGCGCACTGAAGAAACTGGTCAGGGCCTCAGCGGCGTACCAGGCCTGGAATGCCGATGGAGCCCAAGGTAGTTGGCCGGATTCTATCGCTGCCGCAACGAAACTCTTGCCTGACTATCTCACGCGGTACGCGGGTGTGATCACGGCAGGGTTCAAACCGTTTGAACCTTACTGCCTCCGCCACTCTGCGCTCACTCGACTTGCGGAGAACGGCTGCGATGCCTTCACTCTGGCACGCATCGCGGGTCATAGCTCCATCACGATCACGCAACGATACTGTCATCCTCAGGCGGACGCGATCGAGAGGGCCTTTGGAAAACTGGCAGGTGGGCACAATTCTGGGCACACTGACCAGGGCCAGATTATTAGGAGACTTCCCTCAGTGGTGGTAAACCTCACTGAGGAAAAGACTTAAGATGGTGAGCGCGGTAGGAATCGAACCTACAACCTAATGATTAAGAGTCATTTGCTCTGCCAGTTGAGCTACGCGCCCTGGCAATTAACTACTGTCGCGCAGTAAAATGTGCGACTCACCTATTGTACATTTAAATCGGCACGGACGCCACATCAACTTGCGAACGATGTCCTTCCACCACCACAATGCCGCTTTCGGTGACGTGATAGCGCTTGCGATCCTGCTCTAAATCGAAGCCAATGGTCGCCCCTTCGGGCACATGCACGTTCTTGTCGAGGATCGCTCGGCGAACGCGCGCGTGACGGCCAATGTCGCAATTGTCGAATACGACGGAGTCCTCCACGACGGCTCCCGAATGCAACCGCACGTTGCGGCCGATGATCGAACCGCGCGCCATGCCGCCGGAGAGAATTGTGCCTCCGGAAACGATCGAATCAATCGCCTGACCACGCCGGCCTTGGTCGTCAAAAATAAACTTCGCAGGCGGGTCGGAGTAGCCGGCTGTACGCAGCGGCCACTGACGATTGTAAAGATTCAACGCGGGCTGGACGGCTCTCAAATCCATGCTAGCGTCGTAGTAGGAATCCGTTGTCCCCACGTCACGCCAATACGGCTCCTGATCCTCCGGATCGCCCGGGATGCGGTTCGTCTGAAAATCGTACGCGTACAGCGAGGAACGCTTCACCATCGAAGGCAGGATGTCGCGCCCGAAATCGTGGTGGGTATCCGGATTCGCCGCGTCCGCATTTAACTCTTCGAGCAACGCCTGGGCGGAGAAAATGTAGTTCCCCATCGACGCGTAAACGCGCTTGGGATCGCCCGGCATCGAAGGCGCGTCCGGATTCTTCTCGTGGAACCCGACGATGCGGCCATCGCCGTCCGCTTCGATCACGCCGAATTCAGACGCGTACTTGCGTTCCACCGGGATCGCGGCGACCGTCACCGCAGCCTTCTTAGCGGCGTGATACTCGATCATCGCCCGAATGTTCATACGATAAATGTGGTCCGCGCCGAAGATCGCGACGTAGTCCGGCGTCGCCTGCTCGATCAAATTGATGTTTTGATACAGCGCGTCCGCCGTACCGCGATACCAGCTCTCTCCGCTGGAACGCATCTGCGCCGGCACCGGGATGATGAAGTGTTCCTTCAGCAGACCCGAAGTGGCCCAGCCTTCGCTCAGATGCTGCAACAAGCTCTGGCTGCGAAATTGAATTAAAACGTAAGTCGAGTAGATGCCCGAGTTGATGAGGTTACTGAGGACGAAATCGACGATGCGATAGCGGCCTCCAAAGGGCACTGCGGGTTTCGCACGCTCCTTCGTCAGTGGGGATAGCCGGGTCCCCTTCCCTCCGGCCAACACGAATGCGAGTACGCGCGCCTGCATGAGCCTAATTTTGGCAGGTCAAAAGGCGGGGCGCAAATTTATCCGCCTTTATAATGAAGACTACCCGTGGAACCGAACCCCATCCTCGAACGCCTGCGCGAAAGGATTCTCCGTTTCGCGGCATCTAGAGTGTCGAGGGAAGCCGCCGAGGATATCGCCCAGGAAGTCCTTCTCGTGTTGCACGAAAAATACAGCTCGGTCGATCGCCCCGAAGAATTGGTGCCGCTTTCCATCGAGATCGCGCGCTTCAAAATCATGGGCTCGCGGCGCAAGCAGGTTCGGCGGGGAGAACATAACCAACTGTCGGTGGAGGATCTCCCGCTCGCCTCACGCGATGCCGACCCATTTCAGCAAGCCGCCAAACGGGAACAGTTGGAACAACTGGAGGCCGCCATGCGAGCACTGGGGACCCGCTGCCGCGATCTGTTTCGCTTGAAACTTCTGGGCCTGGGTTTTCCTGAGATCCAGCAACGGCTCAAAGTGGACTCGCTGAACACGCTCTATACTTGGGATTTCCGCTGCCGCAAGCAGTTACTAGACTCAATGAAGGAGAAGCAGAAGTGACGCGCGACGAAGGTCGAAAGTTGCTGGGCGGTTACGCGACCGGCTCGCTCACGGAGCTGGAGCGGCAGCTGTTGTTCGACGCGGCGCTCGACGATCAGGAACTGTTCGACGAACTGGCCGACGAACAGGCTCTGAAAGAGTTGATCGAACTGCCGGGTGCGAAGCGGCGGTTACTCGAAGCGCTGGGTCCCGAGACATCGAACCGGGCTTGGTGGGCGCAACCGTGGCCGTGGGCGGCTGCGGCGGTGCTCGCGGCAGTCTCGGTGACTGTGTGGCTATTGGTCCCGAAGAACGAGGCGCGCATAGAAATCGCGCAGACGGTCGAAGCTCCTATACCAAGTGCGGCGAATCAAAACGCGGTGCCCCCACCGGCGACCGTTCAGCCTGCGCCCAAAGCCGAGTCCCCTGCCCCCGTAACTCTCGAAAAGAGTGCGACCGAAACTGCAGCGGCCACAGCCGCACAGCCTCCAGCACAAGCGAAGGAATTAGCCGAGGCGCGCCTAGCCGCTCCCGCAGCGGCTCCGAAACCGGCTCTGGCTCTCCGCGATTCGATTCGCATCACAGGTCAGCCTGCGGCGCAGGGCTTCCTCGCGACGGACTCCGCAGTTCAGGCTCCCGCAACAGTTCCCACCGGCGACGCGCTCACCTATGAAGTGAAGGACACCGGTTTCCTGCGCATCGTTCCTGCACGCGCGGGTGTGTTGGAAATCATGGCCGGGACGCGGACACTGTTCCCATCGAACCCAGTGATCGCAGGGACGCCGATCGAATTGAGCATTCCGCTCGACGTGCAGCAACTCCGCATCGATTTCGCCGGAGCAGCGAATGCTCCCCCCGTGACGGCCGTTCGGAGCGAAGCCACGTCTGGAACGCTAGTGATGCCGGCGAGCCCGAACCCTCGCGCGGTGATCACGATACCAGCGCAGCGCTAGCTACTTCTTATTGCCGAGGTCCACGGTCGACGAAAGCGACGTCACAAACTCCTTGGAAATCGGCCAGACCCCGGTGACATCCGCTCCTTTAGACTCAAATCGCCCCGCGATCAACATGCCGCTCATGTCTGCCGAATTGGCGTGGATGTTCTCGCGCTCCATCATTTTCACCAGCAGGCTAGTGACTTCCGTATACTGATCCGCCATCTTCTTCGCAGCGGCGGCGTCCTTGGCTTTCACTTCCATGCGAAGTTCAAAACCTTCTTTGCCTTTAGCCGCAGGACCCAGCGTGAAGATCGTCGACGTTGCTTGCGCTAACGGAGACAGGAAGGATCGCGTACCGGTGGGCACCTTGCTGAGATCGGAGAACATGTACGGCGGAGCCGATACCCACAGACCAACGTCGGGAATGCGCGGACCGTTCTGCCACGTACCGGGAGCCACCATATCACCCGCAGTCGCCGTGCGCGAGGTCGCCAGCGCGAGGATATTGTTGCGCGGCATGTAGTAGGTCACGTTGCGTCCCGCTTCACTGCCCGGCGAAGTGCACAGGAAACGTTCACACTTGCCGCCGTGCGCCGGAGCGTACGCAGCGATCTTGTCCCACGTAAAATTACCCTGTGCAGCGTAGTAAACGTCACCGTCGCGGAACGCGATCGCAAGACTGTTGAGGTCGGTGCGGTAGTCAAAGCCCGTCTCTGCTACGAACTTCTTATAGTCCGCATCTTCGAGCGACTTCGATCCCGCGATCAAATCTAGAATGCCAGCGGACCGCAGGGCGGCAACGTCGAGATAGACGTGCAGCGCACGATCCGGCGGCAACATCTGCACCAACTGAGAAGCCGCGTACGGACGCGAGTGAAACCAATACGCAGAGGCACCCATGAGGAGGCCGCCCAACACCATTACTGGAATCCACTTACGCATCGCGGAACTATGCGCTCACTTTTTCAGCAGCGCGGGACTTCTTCCACAAAGCGATGTACGGTTCCAGATCCGCCATCATATCGGCGAACTGCTTGGGTGTCAGCGATTGGGCTCCGTCGCTCCACGCCTTCTCCGGATTCGGATGCATTTCGACGATCAAGCCGTCGACTCCAACCGCAACGCCTGCGCGTGCCACCGGGGGGACCAGACTGCGTTTGCCTGTCGCGTGGCTCGGATCGAGGATCACGGGCAAGTGCGTCAACTCCCGCAACGCGGCCACTGCGCCGATATCGCAAGTGTTGCGCGTCACCGTCTCAAACGTGCGGATACCGCGTTCACACAACATGACATCGGGATTACCGTGCGCCACGATATACTCCGCCGACATCAACAACTCTTTCACCGTCGCACTCATACCGCGCTTCAACAGAATCGGACGGCCGCATTTGCCCAGCGTCTTAAGCAGTGAGAAGTTCTGCATGTTCCGCGCGCCGATCTGCAGCACGTCGGCATATTCGGCAACCAAACTCACATCAGCATCGCTCATGACTTCCGTCACAATGGGCAACCCGCTGACTTCACGTGCCTTGGCCAGCAACTTCAAGCCCTCTTCGGCCATACCCTGGAAATCATACGGCGAGGTCCGTGGCTTGAACGCTCCGCCACGTAGCAACTGGCCACCATACTTGGCCACAATCTCAGCGCACTCTAAAATCTGCTTCTCACCCTCAACCGAACACGGGCCGGCCATGACGGGAAAATTCTCACCACCACCGATGACAACTTTGCCGACCTTAATTTCAGTGGGAGTAGAGCGGAACTCTTTGCTCACAAACTTGTAGGGAGCCGAGATGCGAACGGCCTTTTCCACCTGCGGCATGGCCTCCAACGATTCGAGACAGTTGGTGATGTCCCCCACACCCACCGCACCGATCACCACGCGCTCCTCACCTTCGATGGAGTGGACCTTCAGACCGAACTCCTCAATGCGAGCGCGGACCTGTTCCACTTCTTCCTTGGTTGCGTGCCGCCGCATAGATATGATCATGGGTTTCACCTTCTATTGAGAGATAGACTCTTCCTTTACCAGCCTAAAACGAAAAAACCCACTCTTTCGAGTGGGTTCTCAAAACTTTCGACCGCGAACACCCACTCGTTGGCTAGCCGGTATAAGACCGGAACCAAAATCGGAACGAGCTGGCAAACGAACGGCGCATGGAAAACTTAGTCTACCACAATTGAGCGACCTGTGCCGTGCTATTTTTGCTTCGAGGTCACCGGCGATTTCACCTTTTTCAATGCCTGCCGGGGTTGTAGCTCTCGCCGCAGCGTCTCGAATTCCGTGGCCGCGGTCCGCTGTAACTCGGGATCTGCATTGCCCGGAGAATCCAGCAGCGCGATCAGGCGTCGATACAAAGGTTCGGCGGCTTCCTTATCCCCGTTGGCCACCTGTACCAACGCTAGGTGATGCAAATTCAGAGCGCTGTCTGAATCACGAATCTTCAACGCTTCCGCATAGTGAGCCGCGGATTCAGGTAGCCTCTGCAGCATCGCTTCGGTCACTGCCAGATTGTCATAGTTCCGAGCCAACTGCGGACTCCCTGCCCCCCAGAACGCCAGATAGATTTCCAAGGAGCGACGGAAGAACGGCTCGGCTTCGGCGTATCGTTCAACGCCATAGAGCAACTGCCCTAATTCATCGGTAGTGTGCGCGACGTCGGTGTGCATCGGACCCAGGTTCAATTCACGAATCGCCAAAGCGCGCCGCAGCGCGTCCTCGGCTCGAGGAACCATCTGCTGCTCCTTCAAACACAGCGCCAAATTATCCAGCGAAGCCGCCAACCGCAAGTCCTCCGCACCCAACGCCGCCGATTGAATACGGACCACGCTATCCCAAGAGTCCACCGCCAGCGGCCAGTTCGTTTCCGTCTGATACACGCGAGCCAGCACCGCCGTATCCGCCGCGACGTCAGGATGTTCCGGTCCCACCGCTAAGGTGCGCAGACGAACCGCGAAATACGCCTGCTGCGTAGCCGCGGCAAACTTCTTTTGCGCGACCAACACCTGCACAAGTTGATGGCGCGTCGGAATAGATGCCACGGGCTGAGGATCGCTGTCCAGACGCAATTCCAATGCTCGGCTGTAGAGCTGTTCCGCGCGTTCCCACTGACCCAGCCCAGCTTTGACACGCGCCGATTTTTCGAGGCTCGCAATGGACGGCGCGAGTTCCACCAAACGATCCAGCACACTGTCCGCATCCGCCAACCGACCCGCCGCCCTGTATGTCGTCGCCAGAGAATCCAAGCCCTCCGGAGTTTCGCGAACATCCTGCGCCACCGCCCAGGCAGGGACGAACACGAGAAGAACAAGACTCATGAGCCGCATACTCGCTATGATACAGCCCTATAATCATGGAAATGCGACTTTGTGCGGCAATTCTGATTCTGATGCTCAGCGGCTGCGCCAAGCCGCCCGCCAAGGTCCCCGACACATTCAAGGTGAAGTTCATCACCTCCGCCGGCAACATCGTAGTGGAAGCGCAGCGAGCCTGGTCGCCGCGCGGCGTGGATCGCTTTCACGAACTGGTAACGATGGGCTACTTCAACGAAGGCCGATTCTTCCGCGTGGTGCCAGGATTCATCGCGCAGTTCGGCGTACACAAGGACTTCGAGACGCACCGTATGTGGCGCGAATTCTTCATCCTGGATGACCCCAAGATCCTCAACAACACGCGCGGCACACTAGCCTATGCACAGGATGGACCCACCACGCGCGCGACCGAAATGTTCTTCAACCTGCGCGACAACCCATTACTGGACGAACAGAAGTTCACGCCCTTCGCTCGCGTCGTCGAAGGCATGGACGTAGTCGACCGCCTGTACGCGGGCTACGGCGAAATGAAGCCCGATGGCGAATTCATCGACCACGGACATGTGGAGGAAGGCGCGAACGCATACTTGGTGCCGCGCTTCCCCAAGCTCGACTACATCAAGAAGACCGAGCTACTTCCTTAGTTGATGGACAGCAGTTCGACATCGAACAACAGCGTCGCGCCACCCGGGATGCCAGGACGTCCGCCATCGCCGTACGCGATATCAGCCGGGCAAACCAACGCCGACTTGCCGCCGACCTTCATCTTCTGCACGCCTTCGGTCCAGCACGGGATCACACCGTTCAGCGGGAACTCGGCTGGCGCATTGCGCTTGTAGGAGCTATCGAACTCCGTACCGTTGAGCAGCGTTCCCCGATAGTGAACCTTCACCTTGTCGGTCGCCTTGGGCGACGCGCCGCTACCTGCCGTCAGTTCGCGGTAGACCAATCCAGTGGCGGTACGAACCGCGCCCTTCTGCGTGGCGGCCTTATCAGCATACGCCTTACCAGCAGTCTTTTCCTTCGTGGCCATGCTGCCCGCGCGGCTCTGAACCAAGCCTTCAATCTTGGGACCCCAGACATCCACGTCCAACGCAGGCTTTCCAGCCGACGCGTCCGACAACGCACGCTTCACAATGTCGAGTTCCGGTTCGGTGAGGCCCAATTGACTCAACTGCCGGCTCATCGCCAATCCGACCGCGTAAATCGTCTTCTGTTCATCCGTGGTCAAAGCCACTGCCCCAGCCGTCGGGGTTGCAGCCGCCGGAGCCGTCGCAGCAGCGGGGGCATCGGTTGCAGCCGGAGCTGTAGCCGTGGCAGTCTCACCCGGCGTTGCGGATTTCGTTTCGGTGCTGGGAGCCGGAGTCGGGGCCGAAGAACAGCCCGCCAGAGCGATGATCAAGGAAGCGGTTGAAAATACGAGAAAACGGCGCATTGTTTTAGCCTAACATCGGAACCCCCAGCAGAACAGCGCTTGACGAAGTTCTCTCCGCGCCCTACAATTGAGTAAGTACTCACTTGATGTCCGCCTCAGCCGCTATTCCCGTCCCTCTTGCCGAAGGTGTTGCTCCACGCCGCCGCCTGTCCTCGAAGGACCGCCGCCAGCAGTTGATCGCCCACGCGATTGAATTATTCTCCCAACGCGGCTTCAGCGGCACCCGGACTAAAGACATCGCCGCCGCCTGCGGTGTCAGTGAAGGGATTCTCTTCCGCCACTTCGCGACCAAGGAAGACCTGTACCACGCCATTCTCGAATCCCACGCCGACGAAGCGGGCTCGCGCGAATGGATGTTAGAGATGAAGCGCTGGGCAGCCGAGCGGAACGATCCGCAGTTGATCCACAGCCTGGTAACCCACATCATCCACAGCTTCCGCGAACACGCCGCGTTTCATCGTCTGATGTTGTACGCATGGCTCGAAGGCCACTCCCTGGCCGACATGATGCACCAACAAATCGGAATGCCGACCTTTGAGTTCCTGCGCAAGTACATCGCGCTCCGCCAACGCGAAGGCGCGTTCCGTGCGGGAGATCCGGGAACGATGGTGATGTCGCTGTACTCCCCCGCCCTGCAGTACAGCATGAGTAAGTACATTTTTGCCGCGCCCTGGATTCAGAGCGCCGATGAACCGGCCGCCGAAGAATTCTCGCGATTCCTGCTGGCCGGCATAGAAGAAAAGAAGAAACCCCTGCTTCAAAAGCGGAAAAAGTAGATCCCCATGAACGTGACACGCATCAAACATCCTATGTTCCCGATTGTTACCCTGGCTATTCTTATCGCCTTTACGACCGCCTGCGGGCGATCCGGGTCGGAGGATCCGGTCAGCGCCAATACGCAGACCAAAGCAGCCGCACAGACCCCCTCCGTCTCCAGCGCACGCGTCATCGTGCAGGAAGTTTCGGCCTCCGTCCAAACCACCGGTAGCTTTGCCGCCCAGGAATCCTCGAACGTGGCGCCCGATAGCCCCGGCGTGATCAACGCGACCCCTGTGGACGTCGGCAGTCTGGTGCAAGCCGGGCAAATCATCGCGCGCCTGGATGATCGCGACGCCAAGCTCCGCCTAGAGCAAGCCCTTGCCCAACAGCAACAAGCCGAGGCATCCGTGCGCCAAGCGCAGTCGAGAATCGGTCTCGGACAGACTCAAACATTCGACCCCAATACAGTCCCCGAAGTACTCGCCGCCCGCGCTTCTTCCGAGTCTGCTGCCGCTCAAGCACGGCTCGCCGAAGCCGACGCGCAACGCTACGCCAACTTGATCAATAGCGGCGACGTATCCCGCAGTGCCTATGATCGCGCCCGCACCGCCGCCGAAACAGCACAAGCTCAAGCCAACGCGGCTCGGCAACAATATGAAGCCACGCTGAACACGGCCCGCCAGAACTTTCAAGGTGTGGCAACGCAGGAAGCTTCGCTGCAAGCGATTCACGCGCAAGTATCGCTGGCCCGCAAGGTGCTCGCCGATGTCGATATCAAAGCGCCCTTCGCCGGCTACGTCAGCGCGCGACCGGTAGCTGCGGGCGAATACGTCGCCACCAGCGCCACCATCGCGACCATCCTGCGCATCACGCCTATCAAGCTTCAACTACAAGTTCCGCAGACGTATGCGCCCAGCATCAAGGTGGGCCTGAACGTCGAAGCCTCTGTCTCCGGCTTCCCCGATCGCATCTTCCAAGGTCGCGTCACGGCCATCAATCCGGCCGTTGAGACCAACTCCCGAACCTTCATCGTGGAGGCGGCGTTTCCTAACAGCGACATCGCCCTCAAGCCCGGCATGTTCGCGACCGCGCGCGTCGTTCTCCCCGGCAGCACCAAGGGAATCTTCGTGCCGCGCAGCGCCGTGTTGACCGACAACACAACCAATTCGTCTCAGGTGTTCATGATCGTCGACGGCAAGGCCCGCGTCGCGGTGGTGCAACTGGGAGAAGTGAGCGGCGACAAGATCCGCATCCTCTCCGGCATCCCCGCCGACGCCGTACTCGCCCAGGACCACTTGCAAGACCTCTACGACGGCCAGTCCGTCAACGCCACTGAAGGGAACGTGCCCCGTGCATAAACTAGCCGCTATCTGCGTTCGCCGCCCGGTCTTCGCGACCATGCTCATCATGTCGCTGGTCGTGGTCGGCATGTTCTCGTATTTCTCTCTTGGCGTGGACCTGCTGCCGAAGGTGGACGTTCCTACTGTCTCCATCACCACGGTGAACCCCGGCGCCACCGCCGAAGAAATCGAAACCGAAATCACCAAGCGCATCGAAGACGCCGTCAACACCATCAGCGAAATCGATGAGGTGCGCTCCACCTCCGTACAGGGACTTTCCAGTGTCAATGTCAGCTTCTCGCTCGACAAGAACGGTGACATCGCAGCTCAGGAAATTCGCGATAAAGTCAGCCAAGCGCTCCCCGATCTGCCGGAGACCGCCGAAGCGCCCGTCATCATCAAGCGCGATCCCGACGCCGAGCCCGTTCTACAACTCGTCATCTCCGGCGACCGCTCCATTCGCGAGATCACAGAGATCGCCGACAAAGAAATCAAGCCGCGCCTCGAGAACGTTAAGGGCGTCGGCGAAATCCAACTAGTCGGCGGCCTGCGCCGCGAGATTCGCGTGTGGGTCAATCCTGATCGCATGCGCGCCTACGGACTCTCCGTCGCCGACGTGGCCAACGCGCTCCGCCAGCAAAACATGGAGATGCCCGCTGGTAGCGTAACCGAAGGCGCCAACGAACTCACGGTCCGCACTCTCGGTCGCTTAGTCGAGCCCGAACAATTCAACGAGATCGCTGTCGTCTCCCGTGGACCCTACGTCGTGAAGTTGAAAGACATCGGACGCGCGGAAGACGCCGTCGAAGAACCCACCACCGCGGCGCGCTTGAACGGCAAACCGTCAGTGACCCTGGTCGTCTCCAAGCAGTCCGGCACCAACACCGTCGCCACCGCCAAAGAAGTGAAGTACCGCGTGGCCGAGATGCAAGCCGAGCTACCCAAAGACGTCAAGATCGAAATCATCAAGGACCAGTCCATCTTCATCGAACTCGCCGTCGAAGCCATTCAGAGCCATTTGATCGAGGGCAGCTTCCTCGCCTCGGTCATTATCTTCGTCTTCCTGGCGAACATCCGCACCACGCTGATCGCTGCCATCGCCATCCCCACGTCCATCATTTCGACCTTCGCCATGATGGCCGCCGCAGGCTTCACGCTCAATCAAATCACGATGCTCGCATTGACCCTGATGGTCGGCGTAGTGATTGACGACGCCATCATCGTGCTCGAAAACATTTATCGCTACATCGAAGAGAAGAACATGCCTCCCATGCAGGCGGCCGTCGAAGCCACCAAGGAAATCGGCCTCGCCGTGATGGCCACAACGCTGAGCCTGCTGGCGATCTTCCTGCCCATCGGCTTCATGGGCGGCATCGTCGGACGCTTCATGTCGTCCTTTGGACTCACCTCCGGTTTCGCCGTAGCCGTATCCCTGCTAGTCTCCTTCACCCTGACGCCGATGCTCAGCTCGCGCTTCTTGAAAGCCCCCACCCGCGACGCCGACGGCCACAAGAAGTCGTCCAAGGAATCCGGTTTCTTCCGCCTCATCGATCGTTCCTATACAGCCATGCTGGTGTGGTCCATGCACCATCGCAAAACCATGGTCGCTCTCTGCGTGGCCGTCATTATCAGCACCGTCCCGCTCTTTATGGTCGTTGGCAAAAGCTTCACCCCGGTCGATGACAAGGGCGAATTCAACATCGATATCCGCACACCCGAAGGCACCTCACTCGCCGCCACCACTACCGTGGCCGAGCGCGTCGCTCGCGATCTGCGCGCCGTCCCCAACGTCTTGGCCACTCTCACCACAGTCGGCAGCGGTATCGAACGTCAACAAAATGCCGCCACCATCTACGTGAAACTCAACGATGCCGGTCAGCGCAAGGACGCGCAAGACGTCTACATCGTCAAGGCCCGTGACATCCTCAAGAACTACCCCAATAACCTTCGCACGCGCGTAGGCGCAGGCAACTGGAGCGGCAACGCCGATCTGCAATACACCCTCAGCGGTCCCGAACTCGACAAGCTCGGAGAGTACTCACAAGCTCTCCTGGCAAAGGTGAAACTCATCCCCAACGTAGTCGACGCCGATACTTCGCTCGTCTACGGCAAGCCCGAACTGCGCGTCGAAATCGACCGTCAGCGTGCCGCTGATCTGGGCGTTCGTGTTTCCGACATCGCGCAAGCTCTGAACACGCTGCTCGCCGGACAAGTGGTCTCCAGCTTCCCCTCCGGCGGCGAACTCTACGACGTGAGACTCCGCGCCGACGCGCAATTCCGCAACAAGCGCGAGGCGCTGAACCAGTTAACCGTAGCCTCCACCAAATCCGGACCCGTCAGCCTGGATCAAGTTGTGCGCCTCAAAGAGGGCGAAGCCCCTTCCAGCATCAATCGCCTGAACCGCCAACGCCAAGTGACGATTTCCGCCAACCTGTTGCCCGGCGGATCGCAAGGCGACGTCACCTCTGAAATCGCACGGCTCGCCGACACCGAAATAAAGATGGACGCCGGCTATAGTAGCGGTGCCGCCGGTCAGACCCGCGAACTGCAACGCACCGTGACGTTCTTCCTGACGGCCGTCTCTCTCACGTTCATCTTCATGTACATCGTGCTGGCCGCGCAGTTTGAAAGCTTCTTGCATCCCATCACGATCTTGCTCACGCTGCCGCTCTCGATCCCCTTCGGCATCCTCAGCCTGTGGATGTTCGGCCAAACCGTGAACGTCTTCAGCGGCCTCGGACTGTTGCTGCTCTTCGGCATCGTCAAGAAGAATGCCATTCTGCAAATCGATCACACCAACGGCCTGCGTGCCAAAGGCATGGACATGTACGACGCCATCATTCAAGCCAATCGCGACCGCCTGCGGCCCATCTTGATGACCACCATGGCGCTTGTCGCCGGCATGTTGCCCGTCGTGCTCTCCACCAAAGCCGGCGTCGCCAGCAACCGAGCCATCGGCGTCCTCGTGGTCGGTGGACAGTCGATGTGCTTGCTCCTAACGCTACTCGCTGTCCCCGTCTTCTACTCGCTATTTGAAGACGCCAAAGAATCCCGCTTCGTGCGCGGCCTCAAGCGGATGTTCAGCTTCATGGGCAACCGCCTGCAACCCGCCACAACGATCCTGCAACGGAATACTGAAGAGGTCTAGATGTTCAGCAAGCATACTCTCTTGATCGCGGGACTGTTTCTGCCCGTCTATATCGCATCGGCCCAGGAAGGCGCCAGCGTTCCCCCGCCCCGCGAATTCAGTCTGCCTCCTCGCGTCGGCATCTCCGGCGAACGCCCGCTCACATTGGAGGAAGTCCTCGCGATGGCGCTCGCCAACAATCGCGATATCGATATCTCCCGCATCGATCAGCAGCGGGCCGGCTACAACATCATCAGCGCGCAAGGCGCGTTCGACCCACGAGTCGGCGGCACCACATCCTTCCAGAAGGCAGTGGCACCCGTCTCCTCCAGCCTCGGCGGTTCCACCACAGGTGCAGTCACCAACACCAACGGCATCCTCGACCCGCAATTCAGCGGCGCTCTTCCCGGCCTCGGCAGTTCCTATCAAATGGACCTGTCCTCTTCGCGAACCACCACCAACAACTCGTTCGCGACCTTGAACCCGCAATACCCTTCCGCACTCACCTTCAGCTACACCCAACCCCTGTGGCGCGGCCTGCGTTATGACGACAATCGCCGTCGCATCGAAGTCGCGAAGAAGAATCAGTCACTCACCGACGAACAATTCCGCCAGCGCGTCATGGAAGTCGTCACCCGCGCCGAGCAAGCCTACTGGGATCTGGCCTTCGCCCACGGCAACCTCGCCGTGCAACTCGAAGCCGTGCAGATCGGCCGCGATCAGGATGGCAGCAACCGCCGCCAACAAGAACAAGGACTATTGGCCGCCATCGACGTAGTCGCAGCCCAACGCCAATTGGCCACGTTTGAACAAGCGGCCTTCAGCGCACAGGAAGTCTTAACCACAGCCGAGAACGCTCTAAAGACCTTGATCCTCTCGGATCGCGATGACCCACTGTGGTCGCTAGCAATCATTCCGGTCACGCCCATCAACGCGGCACCTCCCGTGATTCCTCTTGCCGACGCCATCAGCGAGGCCCTCGCCTCCCGCCCCGAACTCGCCCAGATCCGTATCTCGCGCGAGATCAACCAAGCCGACAACCGCCTCTTCCGCGAACAAACGAAACCGCAGATCGACGCCATCCTCACGCATTCCAACGCCGGCCTCGCGGGCGCACAACTCGCCGCCACCCCGAACCCGTTCACCTCCGGACTCACCACCTTGAACGACCGTGTCAGCCAACTCTCCGCACTCGCAGGCTTGCAACCGCTCCCCTCAACCGGCGGCGGCACCACCGGTGGCGTCCCCCCGCTGCTCGTCGGCGGCTACGGAACATCGCTATCGAATCTCTTCACCGGCCACTTCCCGACCACACAAGTGCAGTTACGCGTGTCCATCCCGCTGCGTAACCGCACCGCCGAAGCGAACCTCAGCAGCAACATCGCCGAGGCCCGCCGCATCCGCGACCAGCAGCAGCAAGCCGAGCTCGCCATCGAAGCCGCCGTCCGCAACGGCATGCAGTCCGTCGAATCCGCCAAGGCTCGCCTCGCATCCGCCCGCATCGCCCGTGCCTCCGCCGAAGCCCAGTACGAAAGCGAGCAGCGCCAGTTCCGCGCCGGAACGTCCACTCTCTTTCTAGTCCAACAGCGCCAGAACGACATGATCACCGCCCGCAGCCAGGAACGCCGCGCCGAATCCGACCTGGGTAAATCCGTCGCCGTATTCCAACTCGCCACCGGCCGCACACTGCGCGTTCACAACATCGACTTGAAGTAACTCCGTATACTTGCTCCATGTCCGGAAGGCGACTTCACATTGCTGGGTACATCGGCGTAGTAGCCGTGTGCTTTGCGCTCGGCATGCTTGCTGGATGGAATCGTCTGGCCGGCAGAGTGGACAATCAGGCCTACGACCTTCTCTCCGAACCAGCCAGTGCGACCGGTGAAGAGGCCGTTGTCGTCGCCATCGACGAAGCCACTCTCCGCACGGGAGGCGAGCGCGACAAACTCCGCGAGATCGTCGCCATAGCGCTCGAAAAGATCCGCACCGCCCAGCCCCAAGCCGTCGCTCTCGACGTGATCCTCGGAGGTTACGCCGACCGCGAACAAGACACGCGCCTCGAAGCCGCTCTGCTCGCCACTCCGAATCTCATCCTCGGCTGTCTCGTCGACAGCGACGGTAAATGGGAAAACCCCGCGCCCCGCTTCCGCGCCGCCGCTGCAGCGCTAGGCCACGTACACTACGAGGCCGACCAATCCGACGGCGTCACCCGCCAGCTCGCGCTCGAAACCGTCTATGCAGGCGAGCGCCGCTGGGCCATGGCACTCGAAGTCTTCCGCGTCGCACACTCCTCAGAAATCCTGGAATCCCCCGACGACCTGGAGGTCGCCCACATCCGTATTCCCGCGGCCCGCCAGGACGCGACGCGCCCCATGTTCATTCGCTATATGCAACCCGGAGCCATCCCAGTCATCTCCGTATCCAAGCTCGATGAACACCTGCAAGAACTGCGCGGCAAGACCGTCTTCCTCGGCGTCACTGCGCTCTCCGCCGCCAACGATCGCTTGAAGATCCCCTCGGGCGAAACGATCCCCGGTGTGACCGTTCACGCCCACGCCTATGAAACGCTCCGCCGCGGACGCTTCCTTACAGACGCAACCTCCACCTCGATCCTCTCGATCTGCCTCGCCCTCGCCGCCGCCGCCGGGTTGATCTTCGCGTTCCTCTCCGGCTGGTCCGCCTACATCGCCATCCTCCCTCTGTTTGCTCTCACCCTATATTTGCCGCGGCTCTTTCTCGCCCAAGACATCGTCTTCCCGTTAGTGGCCCCCACCGCCGTCGCCTGGCTCTGCGCCGCCGGAACCGCCACCTATCAATACTTCGTCATCCGCGGAACGCTGCGGAAATCGGAATCCGACAAAGCGCGTTACCAACAAGCCATCCATTGGGCAGCCCACGAAATGCGCACCCCGCTCACCGCCATCCAAGGCTCCAGCGAATTGATGACGCGCTACAAATTGCCCGAGGAAAAACGCGGCCAGTTAAGCGAAATGATTAACTCCGAATCCAAACGTCTGGCCCGAATTATCCAAACCTTTCTCGACGTCGAGCGCCTGGCCGAAGGTCAAATGGAGTTAAAGAAAGAAACGTTTTCCGCGGCCGACGTCGTAGACACCTGTATGGGACGCGTTGCTCCGCTTGCCGAACGCAAGAATATCGCTCTCACGCTGGACACCTCCATCGAAGGAACCCTCACCGGCGACCGCGAGCTAATGGAGTACGCGCTCTACAACCTTCTGACCAACGCCGTGAAGTATTCGCCTCCTGAAACCCACGTCCGCGTTCGCGGCGAGCTCAAGGGCCACGAACTACGCCTCGCAGTGCAAGACGAAGGCATCGGCATGGACGCAAAGGAACTCAAGAGCATCTTCAAGAAGTTCTACCGGACCAAACGAGCCGAAGAATCCGGCGAGGCCGGCACCGGCATCGGACTCTCCATCGTGCAACAAATTGTTACCCACCACGGTGGAAAAATCGACGTCACCAGTACACCCGGCAAAGGTTCCTGCTTTACCATGATATTGACGGCCCAAAATGCAGAAACTATTAGTCGTTGAAGATGACCAGGCAGTCCGCTTGACCATGGTCACCTGCCTCGAACTCGAAGGCTACACAGTGGACGCGGTCTCCTCCACCCGCGAAGCCATCGCACGCCTGGCCGAACATTCCTACCCGATCGTCATCTCCGACATCTATCTCGACGAGCGCACCGGCATCGACGTCCTGCAATCCGCGCGCCGCCAGAACCCCGACTGCGCAGTCATTTTGATGTCCGGCCGCGGCAGCATGGAAACCGTGATGGCCGCCACCGAAGGCGGTGCCTTTGAATATTTGGCAAAGCCGTTTGAGATGGCGCAAATGGTGGAAACCATCAAGCGCGCCGAACAATCCTTCCAACCCGCCACCAACGGCGACGAGGATGCCGAGCCCATCAACGATCTGCCCGACACCGAAATGATCGGCAGCTCCTCGCGCATGATCGACATCTACAAGACGATCTCGCGCGTCGCGCCCACCGACGCCACCGTCCTCATCGAAGGCGAAACCGGCACCGGCAAGGAACTGATCGCCCGCATGATCCACCGCAACAGCCGTCGCGCGGCGCAGCCATTCGTGCCCGTCGACTGTGGCGCCATCGCCCCGTCCCTACTCGAAAGCGAACTCTTCGGCACTCTCAAAGGCGCCTACACCGGAGCCGACCGCGACCGCGCGGGCGTCTTCGAAGCCGCCAACAACGGCACCGTCTTCCTCGACGAAATCGGCGACATCGAACACGGCTTCCAACTCAAGCTACTCCGCTTCCTGCAAGAACGCGAAGTTCGTCCGCTAGGCTCATCGCGCGCCAAGAAGGTCGACGTCCGCGTCATCGCCGCCACCAACCGCGACATGCAGAAGCTCGTCGAAGAAGGCAAGTTCCGCGAGGATCTCTGGTATCGCCTCAACGTAGTCCGCATCACCGTCCCGCCCCTATGCGAGCGCGCGTCGGACATTCCACTACTGGTCCACTATTTCCTCAAGCGTTACAACGAGCGCTACCATCTCGACACCCGCCTAGCCGATTCCGGCCTCAAAGTGATGCAGGAATACAGCTGGCCCGGCAACATCCGCCAGCTCCAGCACATGATGGAGCGCCTGACAATCCTCGCCCCCGGCAACCGCATCGACGCCGACGCCGTGCGCCAAGCCATCGACCAAATGGATTCGCGCGACGGAGCCAGCGATAGCCTGGCCGACACCGAAGCCGAACAAATCCGCCGCGTCATGGCCGCCACCAACGGCAACAAAAGCCGCGCCGCCAAGATCCTAGGCATCGAACGCAAGACCCTCTATCGCAAACTAGAACGCATGGGCCTCTAGCCCCTGTTGGGGTCCAGAGCGATGTTCTCCACAAGCCTCAGCCCCCCACTCGGGGTCATTGCGGGCAAGCATCCACACCCCCTCAACCGTCCCCACCCCAGCATTGACGCCGCGCTCAAATTTCCCCACAGCCTCCTATACAATCACCGCATGCGCCCTTCCTCAAAGAGGCTCCCAACTCTTTGAGAGAGACTATTGCGGCCTGCTACAAGATACCCGAACGCCAGACGGGAAGCCCAATCTATCCGCGAAAGCCTACACCAAGCCGTGGCCCATCATGCTCCACTACAAGCTCATGCCCGACACCGAGATCCTCGAATGGGTTTGCGTGGAAAACAACACATGGTCGGGAAATGACGCCCCTCACAAAACTCCGCGCGCCCGAGCGAACCCATACACCCGCCCCACCGACCGCACCACCATCTCGCCGCCAGCATCGCTCTCCGGATTCACCGGCACAAACAACACGGTCCCCTCCCGCCGAGCAAGCACGTTACTCACCACCAACGCCCGCATCATCCAAATCGCAGCCCGCACATCCGGACACTCCACCCCGAGCCATCCAGCGTACCGATGCTCCGACCGTCCCAACCCCGTAGCTAACCGAATAGCCTCGGCCATGCTCGCAGCCTGAACGTCATCGCCCGTTGACCCAGGCTGCACCAGCGGCGCTTCCACCGACATCATGCTGAACAAATTCCCAATCGCCCTCTGCTGCGGCGGCCACATGTGGTCCAGCCAATAATGGCAAGTCTTCGCGATCGCCGTGATGACGTTCTTGACTTCTTTCTCGACCCTGTAACCCGGCCCCGCCGGTAAATCGAGCAGCCTGCCTTCGCACCGAGCCGACACGTTCTCCATCACGATCGCGCGAACCAGCCACTCGGCCATGCCCTCAGTCAAACACTCCACGCGCACCCACCCCGGCACCGAGGCAGGTTCCGCCGGCAGCTCCGTCACCAGCGTCACCCCGCGGCAAATCTCCGCCACCACCTCGCGATACCGCTCCGCCTGCGCCTTAATGTCCGCCCGAGACCCAGGCTCCAACAACGTCCCCTTGTGTGGGGGCCCGCCCGCCATCGCCAGATCGCAAAAGCTCCCCCAGATTTCGTCCCATGCGACCTTGCCGTCGTCCCCGTATTTCAGCCCCGCCGACCCCATCGACACAGGCTGCACATCTTCGTAGCAGTCCTGATACTCCGCCGGAAGAATCGCCTTGAGCCGAGCCTCCAGTGCCTCCAACGCTCCCTGCTCTTCCAAATTCATCGCGATTCATGCCCTCGGTACAATTCTCTCACCCCGCAACCACAGGCCTCCTAGAGTTCGTTGCGGAACACAAACACCAGTTCGATGACGAGGATGATGACCACCATGAGTTCCAACAAGAAGCCTCTGCTCGCGTGGAACTGGTCCATCATGAACGTGTAGAGGTCGCCCGCTGTGTGGAGCTTACTCTCTACAAGCCGGCGATAGTCGTCTACACCGATTTTCCCTGCGGCTATGCGGTACTGACGTGCGGAATACATGTCGCTCACGAACTTGATGGACGTATCGATGCGTTCAGTCAGTTCGCGCACATCCAGCCGAATCTTGTTGAGGTTCTGCGCTTCCCGCGCCAAACGCCATCGCGCGAAAAACCCGCCACGATGATCGAGGGACTTGTACACGCGTTCCAGCGACGTACTTAAGATCGTGTCGTAATACCGGAACGCGAGCAGTTGCGTGTTCGCGTACTCGAGCAGCTGGACGGTCTGCGTTGCACCATCTTCGGTGTCGCAGACAAATGCCGCATTCCAACCGACCACCAGCAAATCCTCGGGATAGTAGGACATCCGCGATCCCAGAATTTCGCGCTGCTCCTCTTCTGAGAGCTCCGCCAGTTCTCCACGGACAATTCGCGCGATGTCACTACCATGCTCCGCGATCAGGTTCGATCCGCTAAAAGAATAGTTGCCGCCCGGTCCCGAGTGATTGTGCAGATGAAGGATGTAGTAGTCTTCGGTGAGCCACTCTGGATTTGGCCGCACTAGCGCTTGGCGTGCTTTGTCCAGACATTGCTGCACGATCTGGCGCGCCTCTGCCTCCAGCTGCGGGTCGGCGATCCACTTGCTGGATAGAGCCACCAATTCAGGCCAAGTGAGATTGAACGGCAATCGGAGCTTGAGGCTTACCGCGCCGTACTCGTAGTAGTTGAGCTCTCCGCTGAAACCGCCGATGTTCCCAAACACCAAGGGGCCAAGCGGTTGCACCACCGGAGGCCGCTCAAATCGAACGTATTCCGGGGACGGATGCCGTAATGCACGGCCCTCAGGACGTTCGCCGTAACGCTCGGCTCCGATGAGCCGCTGAAGTTCCTCCATGCGAATCTCCTCGCATACATCGTAGAGAAACAAGATCCGCAAGGAGCCGCTTAGGTTCGGAGTAGCCATTGCATGTCGATTATACCGGCTCCGATGTGTCCCGCTTCGGCGACATCGTCAACGCACACCGCAGGCAGTGAGTTAGAATGTTCAGGTGCAACCAGAGACCGCCCTTCAGCTAGCCACCTCGCAACTCACCCGCGTTCGTCAGGAAATTGGCAAGATCATCGTTGGTCAACAAGAGGTCGTCGATGGCGTCCTCATCTGCCTCCTCGCCGGTGGCCACGTCCTTCTCGAAGGCGTCCCCGGTCTCGGCAAAACCACGCTCCTGCGAACACTCTCGCGCGTCCTGCACCTCAAGTATTCCCGCATCCAGTTCACCCCCGACCTCATGCCCGGCGACATCGTCGGCAGCGCCATGATGGATACCTCGGAAACCGGCAGCAAGAGCCTCAAGTTCCAACCCGGCCCCATCTTCTCGAACCTCGTCCTCGCCGACGAAATCAATCGCGCCACGCCGAAAACGCAGTCCGCCTTGCTCGAAGCGATGCAGGAACACACCGTCACCAGCGGCAATCATACGCACCTTCTGGAAAAGCCCTTCCTCGTAATGGCCACCCAGAACCCCATCGAAATGGAAGGCACCTATCCTCTGCCGGAAGCCCAGCTCGACCGCTTCCTGATGAAGATTCTGGTGCAGTACCCGACCCGCTCCGACCTCACCACCATCGTCGAGCGCACCATCCAAAAAGACGAAATCCACGTCGAGCCCGTGCTCGATCACGGCGAAATCATGGGCCTCCAGGACATCTGCCACCAGGTCCTCTGCGCCCCCCACGTACAGGAACACGCCATCGCCTTAGTCATGGCGACCCAGCCCACCGCTCCCGAAGCCCACGAATTGACCAAGAAATACATCCGCTTCGGCAGCTCCCCGCGCGGTGCCCAGGCCCTGGTCGAATGTGGACGCGTCCACGCCCTCTTCCATGGCCGCATGCATCTTTCCATCGAAGACATCGACGCAGTTGCTCCGGCCGTGTTGCGCCATCGCATCATCTTGAACTTCGATGCCCACGCCGACGGCCAGAACACCGAATCCATCCTCGCGCGTCTGATCCCGAGCGTTACCGCGGTCGCATCCCGTGCCTGAAGCGCTTCTCAGCCCCGCTCTGCTTGAGCGGCTGGAGCGCCTCAGTATCCACTGGCGCAAGTCCCTGCCCGGCTTGGTAGGTGGACACCACACCTCCCGCTTCGGCGGACCTGGCCAGGAGTTCCTCGATCATCGCCAGTTCTATCAAGGCGACGATCTGCGCGCCGTCAACTGGCGCGCCTACTTGCGTCTAGATAAGTTGGTCCTCAAGATGTTCCAGTTGGAGCCGCGCGTCCCCGTGCGCATCTTGATCGATGTCAGTCCATCGATGAACACAGGCAAATTCGATTACGCTCGCCAACTCGCCGCCGCCCTCTGCTACGTCGGACTCGTGCGACTCGATTCGATGACGCTCCAACCCTTCAGCGATAAACTCCACGATGCGTTCACCGCCGGTGGAGGCCGTCATCGCTTCCAGCCCGCCATGGACTACCTGGCCGCACTCCAACCCGGCGGCAAAACCAACTTCATGGATTGCTCGCGCCAGTTCATCTCGAAGTTCCCTCAGCGCGGCTTGGTCATCGTCATCTCTGATTTCCTCGACGACGGCGAATTCGAAAAGCCCATTCAGTTCCTCAGCGACTTCGGCCACGAGTTGGTCCTCATCCAAGTCTGGGCCGACGAGGATCGCACTCCCCCGTGGGATGGCGAACTCGAACTCGAAGACGCCGAGACCGGCCAGAAAGTCGAGCTCGCCTTCGACCGCGATGCCCGCGCCCAATACACCGCCGCCTTCGACGCCTACGCCCAGCAAGTCCGTCAAGTAGCACAACGCAGCGGAGGTCGCTACATCGGCATCCCCGCCTCCGTCCCCGTCGACCAAGCGATTTTTGGTCCACTAGTAGATACAGGAGCTGTCGCGTAAGTGAATTTCCTGAACCTAGGCTTGGGCGAACTTCTCGGCTTGATCGGCGCAGTCTCCGCCGGTGTCGTTGCGCTCTATCTCCTCGATCGCTCCAAACGCAGCCAAGTCGTCGCGACCCTCCGCTTCTGGACCCCCGCGGGCTCCCGCACGGACCTTAAACATCGCCGTCGCATTCAACAACCCTGGAGCTTGCTACTCCAAATCATTAGCCTCATCTTATTACTGCTAGCCATCGCCGGACCCCAGTTCGGTGTCTTCGACGGCCCCGGCGCAGATCACGTTGTGCTGCTCGACACCTCCGCCTGGATGGGCTCCCTCAACGCGCAAGGCACCTTGCTCGATCAAGCCAAAGCCAACGTAAGAGCCTATCTGCAAGCCCTGCCCCGCCGCGACCGCGTGATGCTGGTCCGCGCCGACGCCTTGGCCACACCCGCCACGGCTTTTGAACTGGACCGCGGCATCATCGAATCCGCGCTACAAGCCTCGCAGCCCAGCGCCTCCTCGCTCGACCTCGCCCTGGCCTTCGATTTCGCCGAACGCGCGCAGTCCTTACAAACCGACCGCCCCGGTGAGATCGTCTACGTCGGTGCCGCCCGCGTGAACCCCGACCAACTCGCCATCCCTCGCTTCCCCACCAAGCTCCGCGTCATCAGCGTGAAGGCGCCCGGCGAAAACGTCGGCCTGCGCAAAGTGGCCCTCCGTCGATCCCCCACCGCGCCCGATAGCTGGGAAATCTTCGTCGCCGTTCACAACTACGGCACTAGACCTCACACCGTTGACCTCGCGCTGCAGTATGCCCAGTCGCCCGCAGGCGCGCGCCGCTTGGTCCTGAAGCCCGGTGCCGAAGAACAATCCGCATTCCTCTACAAAGAGAAAACCGCCGGATGGTTAGAAGCCCGCATCAACATCAATGACGCCGTCCCGCAAGACGACCGAGCCGTAGTCGAAGTCCCGTCGCAAGCACTCTCGCACGTAATCGTCTATTCCAATGACGCCACGCTGCGGCCCCTGTTCGACGCGAACCCGCTCCTCGATACCGAGTTCCGCGCCACCTCTGCCTACGATGCGAACGCCAAGGCCGACCTCGTCGTGCTCGACCGCTTCGCGCCACCCGCCCCGCCCAAGACCGACACGTTGTGGATCGAACCGCCGGCAACCGGGGGCTCACTCATCCCCGTGAAGTCCACACAGACCAAAGCCGCCCTGGAACGCTGGAATCAAGACACCCCCATCGGCGCAGGCCTCTATACGCGCGACGTGACCCTCGAATCCACGGAAGTCTTCGCACCCTCGCCGACCGACACCGTGATCGCCTCCACCACCTCTGGACCCGTCATCGTCGCCCGCGACGGCGCGATCAAGAACGTCGCCATCGGCTTCAACCCCACGCGCGGTTCCATGAAGTACGAACTCGCCACACCCCTGCTGATCGCGAACGTGCTGCGTTGGATGAACCCCAGCGCTTACCGCCGCTTCGAACTACAAGCCGGCTCGGTCGGCACCACCACCGTCCCCATTGAAGCCAACACCAACGCAGCCGACGTCAAGGTACTCGACGAATCCAATCGCGAGCTGCCCTTCTCTATCGAAGGCGATTCCCTCCGCTTCTTCTCCGGCTCGCCCGGCACCATCCGCGTCCAAACCGGCGACCGTGAGCTGGTCTATTCCCTTACCCTCCCCGCCCTGGCCGAAGCGTCGTGGCCAACTCCAGGAGGCGTCGCCACCGGCATTCCGGAAAAGACATTCTCTGAATCCTCGGCCACCGACATCTGGCCCTGGCTCGCCATCGCCGGTGCCCTCGGCTTGCTCGCCGATTGGATCCTCTTCGGCCGCAATCGCGCCACGCAACTAACCTCGTTCACCGCGCCATGGAATAAGACCGCGAATAAATCAGGGAGCAAAGCCGCATGACCTTCGACCGCTCCTGGGTTCTCTTCCTCGCCTGGCTTCCACTAGCCTGGGCCACCTTTGAATGGAAGCGCACCAGCCGCCGCTTCGGCCTCGCCATGAAAGCGCTCTGCTTCGTAGCCGTCATTGTCGCCCTCGCCGAGCCACACATCACTCTGCCCGAATCGAAGCTCGCCGTAGCCGTACTGGTCGACACCTCCGCTAGCCAATCTCCGGCCGACCTCGAACGGGCCAACGAACTTTCCCGCAGTCTGACCAGCGCCCGCGGCCGCAATTGGATGAGCGTCATCCCCTTCGCGCGCACCACTCGTCCCCTCGCTGCCTCTGAAGAAAAAGGTACACTCCGCCTCGCCTCCACCTCGGGCCAAGCAGGCCGCGCGACTGACCTCGAAGCCGCCGTTCGCGAAGCCATCGCGACGCTCCCCGCCGGTATGATCCCGCGCGTCGCACTCATCTCCGACGGCAAAGAAAACCAAGGCAGCGTCGCCCGAGCCGCATGGCAGGCTCGCGAGCTTCACATCCCCATCGACACCTACGCTCTCGCCGGCCGCCCGAAACCCGCGCTCCATCTCGATTCCGTCAGCATCCCCGCGCTTGCGTTCACCGGCGAACAGTTCCCCATCGACGTGGTTGTCACCTCCCCCACGCCCACCGCCGCGGAAGTCGAACTCGCCGCCGAAGGCCAGCCGCTTGGGAAAACCCAGATCGCACTCACCGCGGGCCAGAACCCCATACGCCTCCACACCAGCTTGAACACTCCAGGCGCGCTCGAACTGGCCGTCACCATTCGCCCCGCCAACTCAGCCGAGATCCGCTTCGATCAAACAGTCACCCTCCGCCGCCCCAAGGTTCTGTACTTCTCCGGCGACCTCGCGGAAGATGACACCCACATCCTCAGCGTCCTGACCGGCGCGCAATGCGAAGTGAAGACCGCCAGCAACATGGTCAACGTCCAGCTCACCGACTACCAACTTGTTGTCTTCAACAACTGGGATCTGGAGTCGATGACCGACGCCTCGAAATCCGACGTCGAAGAATACGTCCGCAAAGGTGGAGGCCTCCTCGTCATCGGCGGCGAACGCAACGTCTACGACGAGTCGAAAGCAAAAATCGAAGACGCCCTCGAACGTACCTTACCCGCCAAGCTCGCCCCGCCGCGTTCTCCGGAAGGCACGGCCGTGACCCTCATCGTCGACAAGAGCTCTTCCATGGAGGGCCGCAAAATGGAACTCGCGCGCCTCGCCGCCATCGGTGCCGTGAAGAACCTCCGTCCCATCGACCAAGTGGGCGTGCTGGCCTTCGACAACACCTTTGAATGGGCCGTGCCCACGCGCAAGGCCGAGGACAAAGACTTCATCACCCGCATCATCTCCGGCATCCGTCCGGATGGTGGAACCCAGATCGCCCCCGCCCTCGCCGAAGCCTATACGAAGATGCGCCCCATCCAAGCCGCCTCCCGCCACATCGTGCTGCTCACGGACGGCATCTCGGAAGAAGGCAACAGCTTCACCACCGCCAACGCCGCCAAGAACGAAAAGATCACCATCTCCACCGTCGGCATCGGCCAGGACGTCAACAAAGCCTACTTGGAAAAAGTCGCCACCACCGCCGGAGGCAAATCGTACTTCGTCATCGACCTCAGCCAACTGGAACAGATCCTGGTGAAGGACGTGATGGAGCACACCGGCTCCACCACCAACGAAGTTCCCCTCTCACCCGAGGTCACCAAGAAGGTCGAAATCCTCAACGACGTCGGCATTGAAACCGCGCCGCAGTTGAAGGGCTACGTCCGCTTCATCGCCAAGCCCTCGGCGGAAACGATTCTGAAAATCGACCGTGAAGATCCGCTGCTCACCCGCTGGCAATACGGCCTCGGCCGAGCCGCCGTCTTCGCCTCCGACGCCAAATCCCGCTGGGCCACGGACTGGATCAAATGGAAGGGCTTCGACAAGTTCTGGACCAACATCGCGCGCGACCTGTTGCCGCATACCCAAGACGGCGAAGCCACGCTGGAATACGACAGCGCCAACGGCGAACTCATCGCCAACTATCGCCTGGGCCGAGGCGTCACGGAACCCGCTACCATCCCCGCGATCTACGCGTTCGGTCCCGGAGGCTTCCAACAACCTATCGTCGTCAAGAAAACTGCAACGGGAACCTACGAAGGCCGCCTCAAGATCGGCGCGCGCGAAGGCATGTTCCGCGTGCTGCCCGCCCAGGAATCCCGAGCGTTCCCCGAAGCCGGCCTCTATCGCCCCGAAGCAGAACTCAACGAATACGGCAATAACGAAGCACTGTTGAAGCAGGTCGCCGAATACACCGGCGGACGCTTCCAACCCGAGCCCTCCGCCGTCTTCACCGGCACAGGCAAGACCATACCCACGACGCTGACCCTCTGGCCCGCGTTCTTAGGCTTGGCCGTACTCTTCAGCCTGCTGGAGTTGGTGCTGCGCAAATGGAAAGGCGTGATCGCCTCGCGCTTCACTTCTTAATCGCAAGCGCCATCCCCGTCCAAGTTTCATCCACCGAACAGACCTTGTAATCCACCAGTCCGACGTTCAACGCCGCCTCCCGCGCAACAAACTGAGTGATCCCACTAGAAGCCCTGCCCCTCTTCTGCTTCGGATACAACACCCACAGCCTCGTCTTCGCCGCGATCTTCTTCATTGCCCGCAGCCCCGCCAAATAGGCGTCCGCCTCGCGCACAAACCAAAGCGTGACCGGCAGGACCTCCGCAGGCTCCTCCTCGAACGAAGCCCCCGAAGGCAGCACACCGATCACCTTCGCATACCCCCGGGGCGCATCGAACACCGCGACGCGAGAGTCTGCCTTGATCCCCAACTTCTCGGCCGTCGGTCGTGTGCTCGCCATCATCCGATCCGGCACCACCGGATCAGCCACCGGCCTCACGCGTTCCAAGATCTCCGCCAGTTCGTCCCGCGAAGTGAACGTAGCATCCGGTAACGCCGCGCGGCATCGGTCCACGCGCTCCGCATCGCCATCGACAAACACGATCGGAAGATTTTTCAGCGATTTCGAGGACCGCACCTCCGCCGCCCAATAGCGTCCGTACGAAGGCATACGCGTCAAATCGATCACCGCCGCCACAGGATCAAGTTCGCGCAGTTCGCTCATACGCATCAGCTTCTGATGGCCAGCGTAATGCACCGCGTAGCCTGCACTCTCCATCAAGTCGATCAGAGGCTGAGCCTCTTCGGCCTTCCAGTGAATCAGGCTGACGTTCTTCTTCACGCACCGCACCTCTCGTGCAGCGCCTCCAACTTCCCGCGCGCAGCTCCCGAATCAATCGACTTCGAAGCCATCGCCACACCCGACCGCAGGTCCGTAGCCAGACCCGCAGCCATCAACCCAGCCGCTGCGTTCGCCACTACGATGTCCCGCCGTGGACCAACCTCACCATCCAAAATCGCCCGTACAATTCCCGCGTTGTGCATCGCGTCACCACCCAGCAGCGCGCTCATCTCCGCGCGTGCCACGCCGAAATCCTCGGGCTCCCACACACGCCGCGTCACCGAATCACCGACCACCTCGAACACATCCGTCGGACCCGTCGTCGAGATCTCATCCAGCCCGCCATGCCCATGCACCACAAACGCGCGCACGGTACCCAGCATCCGCAACGCTTCCGCCATCAACTCCGCGCCATCCACCGATGGAGCACCGATCACCTGCCGCCGAGCCCCCGCTGGATTCGCCAGCGGACCCAACAAATTGAACACCGTCCTCATCTTCAATTCGCGCCGCACCGGTTGCACGTGCCGAATCGCCGGATGAAACGCCGGGGCAAACAAGAACCCGATCCCCACTTCGCGAATCAGAGCCGCAGCCTCTGCCGCCGTCGCAGTAACACGCAATCCGAGCGCCTCCAGCACATCCGCAGCACCCGTCGCGCTCGAAATCGAGCGGTTGCCATGCTTCGCCACCCGAGCCCCCGCGCCCGCCAAAACAAACGCCGCCGTAGTGGAAATATTGAACGTCCCCGAACCATCGCCGCCCGTGCCGCAGTTGTCCACAACACCGTCGCCCGCATCCACCGCGATCATGTTCTCGCGCATCCCGCGCGCGAATCCCGCAAGCTCGGCGGCCGTCTCGCCCTTCATCTTCAGCGCGACCAGGAACGCAGCGATCTCCACCGGGCTCGCCTCGCCCGCCAGCAACACATTCATCGCGGAGCGAGCATCGTCCACGGTCAAATCGGCCCGCGAGGCTACGCGATGTAAGAAGGGTAAAAGGGACATGTTATCCTGGGAATTCTCAGCTTAACACCCGATCCCAAAATGAAGATCCACGAATACCAGGCCAAAGCACTCTTGGCACGCCACGGCGTTCCCGTGCCCCGCGGGGAAATGGCCCGCACTGTAGACGAAGCCGAAAAGGCAGCCCAGAAACTTGGCGGCAGCGTTGTCGTCAAGGCGCAGATCCACGCAGGTGGACGCGGCAAGGGCGGCGGCGTGAAAGTTGCCAAGGACTCTGCCGAAGCGCGTGTCATCGCCGGCCAGATCCTGGGCATGACGCTGATCACCCATCAGACCGGCCCCGAAGGCCGCCTGGTGCAGAGCCTGCTGGTCGAAGAGACCTTGCCCATTGAGCGCGAGCTCTACCTGGGCATCGTGCTCGACCGCGCCAGCGGTAAGAACGTCTTCATGGCCTCCGCCGACGGCGGCATGGACATTGAAGAAGTCGCTGCCAAGACGCCGGAGCGCATCCTGAAGGAAGCCATCGAACCCGGTCTAGGCCTGAGCCCGTTCCAAGCCCGCAAGCTTGCGTTCGGCATCGGCATCCCGGCGGCATCGGTCAACGCCGCGGCGAAGACCATGATGGCGCTGGCCAAGGCCAACGAAGAACTCGACCTCACCCTGGCCGAGATCAATCCGTTCATCCTCACCAAGGACGGCGGCGTGTTCGCCCTCGATTGCAAGATGAACATCGACGACAACGCGATGTTCCGCCACAAGGACCTCGCTGAGTTGCGCGATCTGAACGAAGAAGATCCGCTCGAAGTCGAAGCCTCCAAGTTCGGCTTGAACTACATCAAGCTCGACGGCACCGTGGCCTGCATGGTCAACGGAGCCGGACTCGCGATGGCCACCATGGACATCGTGAAGTTCGCCGGCGGCAGCCCCGCCAACTTCCTCGACGTCGGCGGCGGCGCCAACGCGGAACAGATTCGCAACGCGTTCCGTATTCTCCTCTCCGATCCATCCGTGAAGGCGATCCTGATCAACGTATTCGGCGGCATCCTGCGCTGCGACACGTTGGCGACGGGCGTTGTCACTGCGGCTCGCGAACTGGCTGTGAAGATCCCCATCGTGGTGCGCATGGAAGGCACCAACGTGGAGCAGGGCCAAAAGATCCTTCTGGATTCCGGTCTCAACTTCACCGTAGCCAAGGGCATGAAAGACGCAGCCGACAAAGTTGTCGCGCTAGCCAAGTAGGAGGAGCGAACTAACATGAGCGTACTCGTAAACGAAAATACCCGCCTCCTCGTCCAGGGCTTCACCGGCAAGGAAGGCACCTTCCACGCGGAACAGGCCATCGCCTACGGCACCCAGGTCGTCGGCGGCATCACGCCCGGCAAGGGCGGCCAGAAACATCTCGACCGTCCGGTGTTCGACACCGTCGCGGACGGCGTGAAAGACACCGGCGCCAACGCCAGCGTGATCTTCGTACCGCCTCCGTTCGCCGCGGACGCCATCATGGAAGCAGCTGACGCGGGCATCGCCCTGGTCATCTGCATCACCGAAGGCATTCCGCAGAACGACATGATCCGGGTGTGGAACTACTTGAAGGACCATCCCGGCACCCGCCTGGTCGGACCCAACTGCCCCGGCGTGATATCCCCCGGCAAGTGCAAGATCGGCATCATGCCCGGCCACATCCATCTGCAAGGCCACGTGGGCGTCGTATCGCGCTCCGGCACCTTGACCTATGAAGCGGTGGGCCAATTGACCGGCCTCGGCATCGGACAATCCACCTGCATCGGCATCGGCGGCGACCCCATCATCGGCACCACCTTCACCGACGCGATCAAGCTGTTCAACGAAGATCCGGACACCCACGCCATCGTGATGATCGGCGAGATCGGCGGCAACGCCGAAGAGACCGCGGCCGAATACATCAAGGCCCACGTGAAGAAGCCGGTGGTCGGTTTCATCGCCGGTCAAACCGCGCCTCCGGGACGCCGTATGGGCCACGCCGGAGCCATCATCTCCGGTGGCAGCGGTAAAGCCGAAGACAAGATCGCCGCGATGAAAGCCGCCGGTATCGACGTCTGCCCCACGCCCGCCGATATCGGCGCGCGCATCAAAGCCAAACTTTAAGAATTCAGCCCTAGGACATTGAAAACACAAAACATGGAACGTACATTCGCAATCATTAAACCCGACGCCGTAGCGGCAAACCAGACCGGCGACATCCTCGCCATGGTGCAGAAAGCCGGCTTCCGTATCGCCGGCATGAAGATGAAGCGCCTCAGCCAGATCGAAGCCGAAAGCTTCTACGGCGTGCACAAAGAACGCCCCTTCTTCGGAAGCCTGGTGAAGTTCATGACCGAAGGCCCCGTGGTGGTCATGGTGCTGGAAGCCGAAGACGCCATCAAGAAATGGCGCGACACGATGGGCGCCACCAACCCGGCCAACGCCGCGGAAGGCACCATCCGCAAGACCTTCGCCACCAGCATCGAACGCAACTGCGCGCACGGCTCGGACGCCCCGGAAACGGCCGCGATCGAGATCCCGTTCTTCTTTAGCGGTACCGAACTGCTGTAAGTTTTCCCTCCCTCCGATGGCCGCCCCGCGAATCTAAGCAGGGCGGCCATTCCGTTTCCGGCCGCTGCCAGCACTACCCCCTTTCCGATCATGTAAACTTAGCTGGATCACTCCCATGCAACTCCACCCCGGCGACAAACTCGGCCCCTACGAAATTTTGGAGCCCATCGGCAAGGGCGGCATGGGCGAAGTATGGAAGGCCCGCGACACCCGCCTCGACCGCATCGTCGCCATCAAGACCTCCAAGCAGCAATTCTCCGAACGCTTCGAGCGCGAAGCCCGAGCAGTCGCCGCCCTCAACCACCCCAACATCTGCACGCTGCACGACGTCGGCCCCAACTACCTGGTCATGGAGTTCGTCGAAGGCGCGCCCCTCGTTTCCAAAGAAAAACCAGGTCCCCTGCCGCTCGACGAAGTCCTCCGCCTCGGCCACCAGCTTTCCGCCGCCCTCGAAGCCGCGCACGAAAAACACATCACCCATCGCGACCTGAAGCCCGGCAACATCATGCTCAAGCCCGACGGCTCGATCAAGGTGCTCGACTTCGGCCTAGCCAAGATAACCGCCCCCGCTCGTACCGATCTACCGGTCGACGAGTCCCCCACTCTCACCATGGGCATGACCGATGCCGGCATGATCCTCGGAACGGCTGCCTATATGAGCCCTGAGCAGGCGAAGGGCAAAGACGTGGACAAGCGAGCCGACATCTGGGCCTTCGGCGTCGTCATCTACGAACTCGCCACCGGCTCCCGCCCCTTCCACGGCACCGACATGTCGGAGATCCTGGCGTCGGTCATCAAGGAACACCCCAACTACGAGCCCGTCCCCTACGAGCTTCGCCGCCTCCTCAAGAAGTGTCTGGAGAAAGATCCCGCCAAGCGCCTCCGCGACATCGGCGATGTGTGGGAGCTACTCGAAGCCCCGCCCGCGGCCATCGCCGAACCCGCACCCGCTCCACCCGCAAAGCGATCCGTGTTCCCGTGGGCCGTTGCCGCTGTGCTGACACTGGCGGCGACCGCCCTCGCCTTCGTCCACTTCCGCGAAACCCCACCCCAGCAGCAAACGACGCGCTACAGCATCACTACGCCGGAGAACAGCAATATCCATAGCTTCGCCCTCTCTCCCGATGGCCGCACTCTTGTGATGGCCGCCACAGTGAGCGGCAAGCGCCAGCTCTACCTGCGGCCCATGGATGCGCTGCAGTTTCAGCCCATGGCGTTCACCGAGGAAGCCACCTATCCCTTCTGGTCGCCCGACAGCCGCTTTATCGGCTTCTTCGCGCAAGGCAAGCTGAAGAAGGTCGCCGCGAGCGGCGGACCATCGCTAGCGCTCTGCGATGCCCCGGATGGCACCGGTGGATCGTGGAACCGGGACGATGTGATCGTCTTCGCAGGCCTTTCTGCAATTTCGATCCAAAGGGTTCCTGCCGCTGGTGGAGTCCCCGCCGATGTGGTCCAGATTCAGGGGGGGCTTGTCAGGGTTCCCGTGTTTCTGCCGGATGGCCGCCACTTCCTCTACACAATCCGGGCTGGAACGGCCGAGCAAGTGGGCATCTATGTCGCCTCCCTCGATCAAAAGGGCGACGGGAAAGAGAATCGCCGCATTCTGCCGGATGTGTCCCCTGCGCAGTTTGCCCCTCCGGAACGAAGCGGGCAGCCGAGCCATCTTCTGTTCGTCCGCCAAAATACCCTCATGGCCGTGCCCTTCGATGTCTCCAGCGCTCAGGTCTCGGGAGACGTCTTCCCCTTGGCCGACGGTGTCGGAGTGGAACCCATTTTCCTCAATGCGCCGATTACGGTTTCTGAGAACGGCGTCGTACTGTACAGAACGGGCGGAATTGCCAGTGGAGCTCAGCTCGCCTGGATGGACCGAACCGGAAAACAGTTGGGGCTCGTGGGCACACGCGAGGGGATCAACCAACCGGCGATCTCTCCCGATGAAAAGCAGGTGGCATTCGCGCGCGGCGATCTCTGGGTACGGGATCTGAGCCGGGAAACGGAGACGCGCTTCACCACGGATGCGTCCTCAAACTTTACCCCCTTTTGGTCCCCCAAAGGAGACCGCATCGCTTTCAGTTCGACGCGCAAGGGCGGGGTCTTCAATCTCTATTCCAAGGCCGCCAACGGCGGCGGACAAGACGAGCTTTTGCTTCAGGGCAGCGTGAACGACCAGGCGAATCAATGGTCGCGGGATGGCCGCTTCCTCGTTTTTTATCGCAACGATCCGAAGACGAAGGAAGATCTCTGGGTACTTCCGATGGAGGGAGCCGCGGCGGACCGCAAACCCATTCCGTTCCTGCAATCTGAGTTCCGCGAATTCCTGGGCCAACTCTCGCCGGACAGCCACTGGATGGCGTACACCTCACTCCGCTCAGGGCGGCGCGAAGTGTACGTGCGGCCGTTTCCGTCCGGTGAGGGCGAGCACACGATCTCCATCGCGGGTGGCGAGCAGCCGCGCTGGCGGGGCGACGGCAAAGAACTTTTCTTCGTGGGCTCCGATGGCAAGATGATGGCAGTTCCGGTGAAGACCTCTGTGGGAGCCACGTCGTCCTTTGAAGCGGGCACTCCCGCCGCGCTCTTCGAGGCTCACATCCTACTTCTCGGGGCCACGACCCTGTTTCAATACGACGTCACCTCCGACGGCAAGCGCTTCCTGATCGCCACCACCGGCACAGACACAGCCTCCACTCCGCCGCTGACGGTGGTGACAAATTGGCAGGCAGGCGTGAAAAAGTAACCCATATGCCCCTTTCACCAGGCGACAAACTCGGACAGTTCGACGTGCTTTCCTTGCTGGGGAAAGGCGGAATGGGCGAAGTGTATCGCGCGCGCGACACCCAACTGAAGCGTGAGGTCGCGTTGAAGGTGCTGCCCGCGGCGTTCTCGTCCAATCCAGAGCGGCTCGCCCGTTTCCAGCGTGAGGCGGAATTACTCGCCTCTCTGGACCATCCGAACATCGGACACATTCACGGCATGGTGCAGTCCGAACAGAATTGGGCGCTGGTGCTCGCGCTCATCGAGGGGCCGACACTGGATGACCGCATCAAGCAGGGTCCTCTGCCGGCCGACGAAGCCATCGCGATTTCGAAGCAGATCATCGATGCGCTGGAGTACGCGCATGAGCACGGCGTTATTCATCGCGACCTGAAGCCCGCCAACATTAAGGTGACACCCGACGGCGTCGTCAAGGTGCTGGACTTCGGACTCGCGAAAGCGCTCGACCAGCGCGCCGCAACCTCACTCGATCCGGAGAATTCCCCAACCCTCACGATGGGTGCGACCCAGGCCGGCGTGATTATGGGCACTGCCGCCTACATGTCGCCCGAGCAGGCAGTGGGCAAGGCAGCCGACCGGCGCTCGGACATTTTCTCCTTTGGCGTGGTGCTGTACGAGATGCTCACCGGCAAACGGCCGTTCCGTGGTGAATCCATGGGAGACACGCTGGCTGCGGTTGTGAAGGATGCCCCCGATTGGTCCCTGCTGCCCTCTGAGACGCCATCCCATCTGCGTAAGTTGCTGGAACGGATGCTGGCAAAGGATCGCAAGGAGCGGTTGCAGGCCATCGGCGAAGCCCGGATTGCGCTGGCGAAGCCCTCAAATGATGAGGCTCCACGGCAGGCGGAAGCGCCTGCCCCACACACGCGTCCGTGGGCGATTACGGCGGCGGCTGCTGCGTTCGCGTTGGCGTTAGCCGCTCTCGCCTTCGTCCACTTCCGCGAAACCCCACCCCAGCAGCAGACGACGCGCACCAGTATCACGCTGCCCGAGAAGAGCGACATCCACAGCTTCGCGCTTTCCCCCGATGGCCGCACCCTGGTGATGGCTGCCACGGTGAGCGGCAAGCGCCAGCTCTACCTGCGTCCCATGGACGCGCTGCAATTTCAGCCTATGGCGTTCACCGAGGAGGCCACGTATCCCTTTTGGTCGCCCGACAGCCGCTTTATCGGGTTCTTCGCGCAAGGCAAGCTGAAGAAAGTAGCCGCGAGCGGAGGATCATCTCTGGCACTCTGCGATGCCCCGGACGGCACCGGAGGATCGTGGAACCGGGACGATGTGATCGTCTTCGCTCAGAGCATCGATGGAGGTTCGCTCCAGCGCGTCGCCGCCGCCGGTGGAGTCCCCACCGATGTGGTCCAGAGTGGAGGTTATGTCAGGCATCCCGTGTTTCTGCCGGATGGCCGCCACTTTCTGTACACGATCCAGTTTGGACCTAGCGAGCAAGCCGGCATCCAGGTCGGCTCACTCGATCAGAAAGGAGAAAATCGCCGCATTCTGCCGGATGTGTCCGGTGCGCAGTTCGCACCTTCGGAACGAAGCGGACGGCCGGGCCATCTTCTCTTCGTCCGCCAAAATACCCTCATGGCCGTGCCCTTCGATGCCTCCAGCGCGCAGGTCTCTGGAGACGTCTTCCCCCTGGCGGATGGTCTCGGAGTGAACGCCATTAGCGCCTATGCACCCATTACGGTTTCTGAGAACGGCGTGTTGTTGTACAAAATGGTCGGCGCTGCTGGTGGAGGTCAGCTCACCTGGATGGACCGGACTGGAAAAGGGTTGGGACCGGTGAGCACTCCCGGTGAGGTCAGCACTCCCGCGATCTCTCCCGATGAGAAACAGGTGGCGTTTTCACGCGGTTCCGGTGGGGACACCGACCTATGGGTACGGGATCTGAGCCGGGGAACGGAGACGCGCCTCACCACGGATGCGTCGCTAAATATTGCGCCGCTTTGGTCGGCCAAGGGAGACCACATCGCTTTTGCTTCGACGCGTAAGGGCGGGGCCTTCCATCTCTATTCCAAGGCCGCAAGCGGCAGTGGACAAGACGAGCCGTTACTGCAAAACAACCCGGATACCCTAGCGAATCAATGGTCGCGGGACGGGCGCTTTCTCGTTTACATTCACAATGATCAGAAGACGAAGCAGGACATCGGGGTCCTTCCGATGGAGGGCCCGCCAGCGGATCGCAAGCCCACCCCGTTCCTGCAATCTGAGTTCGGTGAATTCATGGGCCAACTCTCGCCGGACAGCCATTGGATGGCCTTCACCTCCGACCGCTCAGGACGGCGCGAAGTGTACGTGCGGCCGTTTCCGTCAGGTGAGGGCGAGTACACGATCTCCATTGCGGGTGGCGATCAGTCCCGCTGGAGGGGTGACGGCAAAGAACTATTCTTCGTGGGGGCCGATGGCAAGATGATGGCAGTTCCGGTGAAGACCTCGGTGGGAGCTACGCCTTCCTTCGAAGCAGGTACTCCCGCCGCGCTCTTCGAAGCCCACATCCGATCAACCGGGGTCCTGTTTCAATACGACGTCACCGCCGACGGCAAGCGCTTCCTCATCAACACCACCGGCGCGGACACAGCCTCCGCTCCTCCGCTGACGGTGGTGACGAATTGGCAGGCGGGCGTGAAGAAATAACCTACGCCGCGCGAGTACGCGCATCAACCTTTGCGTATCTTAGCGGCTTTGCGTGACATTTCGTTGCGGCCCTGCGGGGTGCTTTCTTTTCCCTTCCCCACCAACCACTTCCAGCCCCAACCGCCCCCTCCCAAAGATCCCCCGTGCTACCCCTACATTCAGGAGCCCCGAATGCCGCACCGCACCCCTACCCTCAACCGCCCACCAGTAAAACGCCAAACGAACCCATTTCCCCCGCCCAACCCCAACAAAACCCAGCCGCTTGCGCCCCCGAAAACGAACCCATTTCCGGTCTCCCCCGTGGCATACTGAAAGTTCCCAGGACCCCATGTCACTCACCCCTATCGGTATCGTAGGCTTCTCCGGATACAGCGGAGCCGACCTCATTCAAATCCTCTCCCGGCATCCCCACGCCGAGCCCATCCTCCTCGAACACCGCGACGCCGCGCCCGAACCCCGCCCGCTCGGCTACACCGGACCCCGCCGCATGCCCTGCACGCCGGATTCGGTCCGATCGGCTGGCATCGCCGGCGTGTTCCTGGCTACTGCGCCCGAAATCTCCATGGACCTCGCCCCCGGCTTCCTCGACGCCGGAGCCAAGGTCGTCGACCTCAGCGGCGCCTTCCGCCTCGGCACCGCCAAGAATTACAGGCGCTGGTACAAGGAGGACCACACCCAACTCGCGCTCCTCGCGGAGGCCGTCTACTCCATCCCCGAGTTCCACCGGGCGCTGGTTCCCGCCGCTCGCTTGATCTCGAACCCCGGTTGCTACCCCACGGCCGCCAACCTGGCTCTGAAGCCCCTGATCGATGCTGGAGCCGTACGCCGCGAATGCGGAATCGTCTGCGACGCCAAGAGCGGCGTCAGCGGCGCCGGACGCAAAGCGTCATTAAAAACAGCGTTCTGCGAAATTACTGAGAACTTTTCCGCCTATTCCCTACTCAATCACAGACACGTGCCCGAAGTCCTCCAGACCTCCGGTATCGAGGAGGCGGAGTTTAGCTTCACCGCCCACCTGCTCCCGATCGACCGAGGAATCCTGGAAACCATATATTTCCGGGCATCCGAGGGCATTCGCTGCGCGCAAGACCTGATCGACATCTACCAGCGCGCCTACCAGAATGAACCCTTCGTCCGGATCTACCCCCCCGGCCAAGTCCCCGAGTTGCGTGTGGTCGCCCGCACGAATTACTGCGATATATCCGCTACATTTGACGCAAATACAGGGCGCGCCGTGATCGTAACTCTGATCGATAATCTGGGAAAAGGCGCCGCCGGACAAGCCATGCAGAACATGAATCTCGCCCTCGGCTTTCCGGAAACCGCCGGCTTACTCTAAACGAATCCGATATGAAACGCATCCTCATCAAACTCGGCGGCACGCTCCTCGATCAGCCCGAATCCCGCCTGCGTCTGGCCCGCGAAATTACCGCGGCGGCATCTCCCGATCGCGCCATCGTCCTGGTCCACGGAGGCGGCAAACAGATGACCCGCTTCCTCGCTGAGCGCGGCGTAGAAAGCACTTTTATCAATGGTTTACGGGTTACAGACCCGAACGTGATCGATGCCGTCGTAAAGGTCTTCAAGGGCAGCGTCAACGCGGATCTGGTGACCGCCCTGCGCGCCGCCGGGAACCTCCCAGTAGGCCTCAGCGGCCTGGATGCCGGCTTGGTCGACGCCGAAATTCTAGACCCCCAACTGGGCCAGGTAGGCAGACCCGTTGCTTCCGACGCCCGCCTGCTCCATGTCTTGACGGGAACCGGCTATCTTCCCGTGGTTGCCTGCGTCGCCGGCGACGCTTCAGGGAAAATATTCAACGTTAATGCTGACCAAATGGCAGTGTCTTGTGCCGCGTCATTTCACGCAGATCAACTTTTTTTCCTTACCGACGTCGATGGCGTCAAGGGTGCAGACGGCTCCGTCTTCGCCACTCTCACCGTCGCGGAATGCCGCCAACTGATCGCCGATGGCGTCGCCACCGGAGGCATGCAAGCTAAGCTGGAAGCCGCAATTGACGCGCTTTTAAAGGAAGTTGGTGAAGTTTGGATCGCCCCAGGAGCCCGCACCGGCATCGTGCAGGAACTGCTCGCGCAGTCCAACGTCGGCACTCGCATCGTCCGCTAAAGTAGATCGAACACCTTAGCCTGTAGTCCCTTCTTGCGTACCCGTACTGGGTACACTTTTATCTTTTTACATTGAGAAAAAACTGTAAGATAAAACACTAATTGGTTGTCGCCAGTTCGCTGGTTATGGCGCCAAACAAGAAGGGGTCCTTCCGAATCATGAGAGCACAGACAGTCGACATCAAAGAATCCACAGGCAGGATGCTTTGTTGCACCATCTTCCGCACGGGCGGAAAAAAGTTACTGGCCAAGGGCCACACGCTGAACGATGAAGATGTCCGTCTACTCGAAACCGAGGGCCTGGGCCAGGTTTGGGTCACGGAACTGGAAGACGGTGAGATCGGTGAAGACGCGGCTGTCAGCCAGGTCTCCACAGAGATGGGCTGCGGTTGCCTGGAAATTCGCTTAGCGGCGGGCGGTCGTGCCAACCTCTTTGCGACCGAAGATTGCTGCATGTTGGTGGACGACGACCTTCTGCGCCAGATCAATTGCACCGGCAGCATGGTCATCTCTACTGTGCCCAATTTCAGCTTTGCCCGGCCCGGCCAGCGCGTGGCGACCGTGAAGAGCGCTCCCTTCGCCGTCGCAACCGACCACCTGGAAGCCGTCATCAACATCCTTAAGGAGCGCGGCCCCATCCTGCAAGCCCGCGCCGTTCGTGCGCCGCAGGTCGCCATCCTTTATACCGACCCTCTGCACGGCGATCGCGCCCGGCAACTTTTTGAACCGATCGTCCGCCAACGCCTGGAACGCTTCGGCATCGCCCCCGCGTTCGCGCTCGCCGTCACCGAAGAAGAAGGCACGGTCACCCGAGCCCTTCAACACCTGCTGCGGGCCAATCCCACCTGCATCCTGGTAGCCTCCACTACGGCCCCCGCTGGGCCCGATGATTGCATCGGCCATTCGATGACCGAAGTCGGCTGCCACATGGAGCGCTTCCTCGCTCCCGTCGAACCGGGCAACCTCATGTTGCTCGCCTATAAGGACGACATCCCCGTCCTCGCAGCCCCCGGCTGCTTCCGCTCCGCAAAACCGAATGTGGTCGACATGGTCCTCCCCCCCATGCTCGCTCGCTATCGTGTCTCAGGCTGGGAAATCGCCTGCCTGGGACACGGCGGTCTGCTCGGCTAAACACTTTTCTCCCCCCTGCACCAAACGGCCGCTGGCGCTTCTCCCGTCAGCGGCCTCTCTCTTCGCGGCATTTGTTAGAATCCTCCCATGTGGAAACGGTCTCTCCTCGCGCTCACCCTGTCCGTGGTCACCACCGCCTGCTCTCGCATCTCCACTCCTGAGTTGAACGCCGAGCTCACGGCCGCCGCGATAGAACTCGCTGCTATGTCCTTCGATTCCAACGCTCCCGTCATGACCAGCGGGCACGTGACTACGCTCGTGTGGCCGGAAGAAGCCAGTGGCGTGATCGTGGTCCAAACCGGCGACGGCATGAAATACGCGTTCTCCACCGCTCCCGTGCCTGTTTTAGCGAAGCAAGGCTTCACCAGAACTACCATGCATCCAGGGGATGAAGTGGGCGTCTCAGGCGTTCTCGCTCCTGGCAAAACCGTCACTACGGGAGCCCTCATTGCCGCCCGAGCGGACATCATTTTCAAAGGCGACGGCACCCGCGTTTTCGTCCGCTGAAGATTCCGCTTGCATGTTGCCCCCCCTTTGCGCGACACTAACAAGTTTTCCCGGATAGTTTCCGGCACATGCGCATCCGAATCCTACATCACGACCACTGCTTCGACGGCGCAGCCTCTGCAGCCCTCTTCAGCCGCTTCCTTGAAGCCAAGTTCCACCCCGGCGCGCAGTTCGAATTTACTGGCCTTGCCCACAAGGCATCCCAGTTATTCGAGCCCGAGCTTTTCGACGGTGACGTCAACGCGATTGTGGACTTCAAGTACTCCACCGACCCGCGCTTAACCTGGTGGTTCGACCATCATCAGAGCGCGTTCCTCACGCCCGAGGACCATCAACATTTCCTGCGCGACACCAGTGGCCAGAAGATGTACGATCCGGAGTTCCGGTCGTGCACGAAGTACATCGCCACTTTCGCGCGCGAGCGTTACGGTTTCGATGCGCCGGACCTAACCGAGCTGGTGCACTGGGCCGACATCATCGACGGTGCCCAGTATGAATCCGCTGCGTCGGCTGTCGCGCTGGGGGCCCCGGCCATGCAACTCACTCTGGTGATCGAAGGCTGCAAAGGCTCGGAGACGGTGCACAAGATCATCCGCAAGATGCGCACCGAAAAGTTGGCCGACATCATTGCCGACCCCGAGATTCAAGCCATCTACAAGCCGATGTATGAGCGCCACCTCAGCTCCATCGACATCATCCGAAAGCGGGCCGCCTGCGACCGCGGTGTGGTGTTCTTTGACTTGATCGAAGACGGCATCGAAGGCTACAACAAATTCATTCCCTACGATTTGTTTCCGGAATCGGTCTACACGGTTTCGGTGAGCGCGGCGAGTTTCCGCACGAAGGTTTCAGTGGGATCGAACCCGTGGGCCAAGCAGCCGCTGAAGTACAACCTGGCGTCTATCTGCGAACGCTATGGTGGCGGCGGTCACGCAAAGGTTGGGGCGATCAGTTTCCCTATTGGGGCGATTGAAGAGGCTCGTAAGGCTGCGGACGAGATTGCGGCGGAGCTGAGAAGCTAACAAAACATCTCACGCAAAGCGCGCCAAGTTCGCAAAGGAAAGACACTGACTTAAACGGCTGGTTCCATGCCGAAGCGGCGTAGGAGAAGGAACTCGGACAGGTTTTCTGTGGTCAGCATTCCTACCATGCGAGCGCCGTCCATTACTAGCGCGCAACGTCCTGCGCGGGCTAGTAGCGGGAGCATCTCGGCTAGGTCGGCATCTGGCTCCAGGGCGATGAAGTCGCGCTCCATTGCTGCCGCGACGAAGGCCTCGGGGCCTTCCTGCGCCAGCGCTCGCAACATGCTGTTGCGGTCCAACACGCCGATGACTTGTTCGCCGTGCATGATGGGGAAGTCTTGCTGGGCTGTGGAGAGCAACAAGTTCGCGGCCTCGCGCACGGTATCGCCGTGACCCAGCTTGTGGAACTCCGTAATCATCGCGGCGCGCACGGGGATTCCGTTGGTCAGGGTTCGGCCGAGCGATGCCGCAGTCTCCTGCGTGGCACCCAGCCACACGAAGAAGCCGAAGAACACCGGCAGCAGTTCAGAGAAGACCAAGCCGTAGAGACCCATGCTGATCGCCAGCATGCGCCCCATCCAGGCCGCGACGCGCGTGGCTTCTTCTTCGGGACGGATCATGCTCAGCAGCGCCCGCAGCACGCGACCGCCATCCATGGGGAAGGCCGGCATCAGGTTCAGCATGGACACCAGTAAGTTCGCGAACGCCACGCGCTGCAACACGTTCCCATCCGAGGGCTGCAGCAGTTCACCCATGCCGATGGTCACCGACTGATGCGCGAGCGCCATGTAGCCGAAGATAGCCCCCGCAATCGCCAGGTTCGCGGCAGGACCCGCCAGGGTCACCCACAGTTCCTCAGAGGGGCGTAAGCGGCGCTCTAAGCGCGCCAGACCGCCGATGGGGAACATCACGATCTCCAGCGTCCTCACCTGCAGCCTAGCTGCCATGCCGGCGTGCGCCAATTCGTGGGTGATTGCGCTGACAAACAGGCCCAAAAGGTAGAGCGCAAAGGTGCCGCTGGATTCGTGGCCCAGGTCCGTAACTACAAGAAACGCAAGCAGTAATAGGAAGGTGAAGTGCAGCCGCACGGGCACACCCGCAACGTTGAAGGCACGGACAGTTCCGGCGGTCGGGGTACGAGCATTCAACAGGGAGAGGCGTTCCACAGCCCAACGATAACAGAAGGTACTCCCTCTTACGCTCGGGGGAAGGCCCTAGAATGGGAGTGTTTTACTGCGGGAAACGGCGCGATCCCTGCTGGGTTTTGACGCTGGGGAGCGGTCCGCCGCCGTCAGGTCCGCGAAACTGCGGGGGGGCTTTGGAGAAATCGAGTTCGCTATCGAGGTACGTGACTGGACGATCCAGCACCATTTCGACGGTGGTTCCCTTGGCCAGGATCGCATCCGGACCGCGCGTGAGCAACACACCCAGCAGGCCAGCGGTTGCGCCCGCCGCCGCGCCGATGCCGACGCCCATGCCGGGAGCCCGACCGATGCCAGCCAAGCCGCCGATGCTCGCACCCATGGCCGCCGTTTCGCCGACCGTGCGTACGTCGCCGGACTTGTTGCCTTCGCTGCTGATGACGCCTTCTTTTTTATCCAGGTTCTCCGAAGCGCGCCCATCCAGGCCGGATACCGTGGCTCGGAAATCGCGGGTGACACCGTTCGGGAGCATCAGCGAATCGAAGCGCAGATAGAACTCGCCCTTGCCCTTCACTTTGCCGGGACGCTGCGTGCTGGTGATGGTGCCCATCACATAACTGCCCGCGGGAATCACGATGCGGCTGTTGACGACGACGGGGAAGGTGGTTTCGAGATACACGCGGTCGCCGGACTGGGAACTCTTGGTGCTGACGCTGTTGACCATGCTCAGCAACACCTTGGTGCCGACGGGAACAGGGTACGTCTTTTCCGCTGGCGCAGGGGCGTCTTGTCCCACGGCCGCAAAAGCCGTGAGCAGCAACCCCGCCAATGTGCGCATGGACATACGATGCACCTCAATTCGAGTGTAGCTCACAAAGAGTTCGACGTAACGCGGCCTTCGCTCGTTACACTTTAAGTGTGGCGGCCATCTCGTTCGACGGACTTACGAAGCGATACGGCGGCGCGGGCAAGACCACCATTGGAGATGGGCCTATTCCCATCCACCGGTCATCAGGTGCTGAAGTTGTTGGGCAGGGGTTGCATCCCTGGTCATGCCGGCATCACGATGGGAGCGGGCCGCAGTCCGTGTGCAACCATGCGTTGATGAACAGTCCTCGTCCCGATAACGTTGCCATTTCTGGTCCTGGGTGTGACCCTACGTCCAAGGGAATGATAATTTGCGTTTCATCCAGCCAGATAGTGAGCTTTTCTGGAATGTCCTCTACCTTTTGAACGGACTTGCCAATTTGGGCGCAAAGTGCGTCGCGGTAACCGGATTGAGTCCGACCGATCGTTCGACCGTGCTCCAAGATCAAGGGATCACTCAAAGCATGCAGTGTCAGCTCACCGAATTTGAGGCCGATATAATCTTCGATGAATTCAACTGCGTACATTCGTTGACCCACAATGTCCTGCAGTGGGGAGGGTGGATCATTTAGTTGCGAAGATGTTGTCATTTTGATCGGGGGCCTTGGCATATCCGGCGGGAGTCGATCCATTGCGGCCTTGTCCACCAGTGGACTGTATTCCTCGCCCATTCTGCACGTTCCCATTATTGCCTGAGTTCCGCCCCGTCACACCCGAGCAGTTTCAGCAATCCGCCCGCCTGGATCTGCGTGAACTTAACTCACACATGTCCGGCGCAGGCCTATCGCAACTCGTTACAATTCGGATGTGGCGGCCATCTCGTTCGACGGACTTACGAAGCGATACGGGGGTCTCACGGCGGTATCGAATCTGCGGCTGGACGTGGCCGAGGGCGAGATCCTGGGCTTCCTCGGGTTGAACGGCGCGGGCAAGACCACCAGCATTCGCATGTTGCTCGACTTGCTGCGGCCCACCAGCGGGCGCGCTTCGATCTTCGGGCATGACTGCCAAGCCGATGGGCTCGCGGCGCGGGATCACGTCGGGTATCTGCCGTCGGAGATGGGCATCTATCCCGATCTCACCGGGCATCAGGTGCTGAAGTTGCTCGGGAGCCTGAACCATCGCGCGGTGGAGCAGAAGTACGTGGGCGAACTGCAGGAGCGGCTCCAACTGCCCGACAGCGACCTGCGGCGCAAGCTGCGCGAGTACAACTCCGGGATGAAACGCAAGCTCGGGATCATTCAGGCGTTTCAAGCGGACCCGCCACTGCTAATTCTGGACGAGCCAACTGAAGGCCTGGATCCGTTGATGCAGGACTCGTTCTATGAGTTGCTGTCCGAGGTGCAGCGGCGCGGGCGCACGGTGTTCTTCTCGTCGCATGTGTTGTCGGAGGTGGAGCGCGTGTGTCAACGGGTCGCGCTGTTGCGGCAGGGCGAGTTGGTGCTGCTCTCCACGGTGGAGGAATGCCGCAAGCTGGCGCCTCGCGACGTTCATGTGACGTTTGTCGCCGATGTGGCGGCTCCGCTGGGACTGCCTTTGACGTGGGTGATCCACACGGGTCCGCGATCGTGGCTGCTGAAGGTGGAGGGTCCGCTGAGTCCTCTGCTACGCGAGTTGGCTTCGCTGCCCGTGGACGATTTGAAAGTGTCCGAGGTCAAGCTGGAAGACGCGGTGCGGCATTTCTATCTGGGGGACGCGCAATGACGGCGCTGTTGTTGCATTCCTTGCAGCGGGTGCGGACATTGGTGGTGGTCATCGGACTGCTGCTCGCGTTGCTGCAATTCATCCTGATCCTGGTCGCGCGGTCGATTGAGAACGCCGGGCAGTTCGCGCAGTTGGCTACGTTGCTGCCGCCCTTTGTGCGCGCGCTGATGGGACCGGCGGTGACGGCGTTCCTCTCGTTCGGCGGCATCGTCAGTCTGGGGTACTTCGAGCCTGGGGTGATCTTCGCTGTAGTGGGGTTGTCGATCGCGGTGGGCACGCGCATCGCGTTGGAGGTTGAGACGGGCTTCATCGACTTGATCCTGGCGAGACCGGTGGCTCGGCATCGGATGGTGACACGGGCGATCGTGGTGTCGATCGTTTCGCTGAGCTTCGTGGTGGCGCTGATGCTGGCGGGGACGTGGATCGGGCTGCGGACGCTGGCTCCTGACACGGTGGAGAAGCCGGCGGCGAGATTGATCCTCGGATTGGCTGCGAATCTCGGGTTGCTGGGGATGGCGTGGAGTTCGATCGGGCTGGCCATCGCCTCTGCGTCGCGGCGTCGGGGTGTTGCGGGGGGCGTTGCTGGGGTGCTGGCATTGGTGACGTTTCTGTTGGACTACATTGCTCGGTTGTGGGAGCCGGCGAAGGCGTTCGCTTGGCTGTCGCCGTTCACTTACTTTAGTCCGTTGGACTTGGTGACGGGTGGGGAGTTGTCGATGAAGAACGTGGTGGTGCTCGGGGGGATTGCGGTGGGGGGATTTGTTGGGGCGTACGTTTTGTTTTTGCGGCGGGATATTTCTAGGTAGGGGACTGGAGGGGGTGAGCGTTTGTCCGCTCCCTGACGGTCGCGGTTCTGTGTCGGGATGCTCACTCGGCCTCACACGGAACCGCCATGCGTGAGCATGCGGACAGACGCAGCAACCGACCTTCGGGACTCATGCGGGCCGAGGTACCCACGCGGATTTCTGGGTCCGCCGCAGCGCTTTCGGGCAACCGGATGTTGATCTGGAACAGCCCGGCGAAACCCGGTGTCACACCCGCGTACAGGATGCGCTCCTTCGCCAGCGGCACTCCGTTCAACCACACTTGAAACGCTCCGAAGTTCGTCAACTTCGCGGGGGCAGTCGGGATCCGATTGGGCTGCGTCATGGGCGAGGTCGGGCCCAGACCGGTGGCATAGAGCACTATGACCTCCCCGGGCGCGGCGGGAGCCTCGGCGGTCACTACCGGTCCATTGCCGTGCGTCGCAATCACGAAGCGGTCGGCTCCTTCAAACAACGCTGGCGCGGATTCCTCCAGCAGGATCGTCACAGGCGGACCCGCGCGGACACTCAGGACCACTTGCAACGTCACAGGGCCCGGCAGCAGGTGCGTGGGGATCAATGCGTTCACCTGGTGGGGCGAAACGTAGTACATATCGGCGAACTGGCCGCTCAACAAAATGCGCACGGGCGTGGATCCGAGAGACGTCGGCAAGTTGCCGTTGCGAATCTCTTCCGCGCTGATGGCCGCGGTGGAGAACGACAAGTTGGTCCCGTAGATGCTGATGAACGTGTTCGGCGCGAAGGAACCGGGCACGTTCGAGGCGGCGTTCGCCACGCTCGCGGCCGAGTAACTGGGAAAGCCGAGATCCGCTTGGGCCAGCAGCAGACCAGGAATCAGGAAGAGCGCGCGCAGGACCACACAAGGTAGTTACTTGGCGGGGGCGGATGTCTCTAAGATTTTTTCCAGCATGTCGGGAATTTCGAAGATGGCCCGGTTTTCGATAGCCTTCGCGGCGGCTTGGAAACGGGCCAGGTTGCGCTGCAGCTCGTCGACGGCGCCGGCGATGTCGCGGAAGTTCGAGACCACTGTTCCGACGCCCTTTTCGCGGACCCAATCGGCGTTGTAGCGTTCCTGGGGTAGCGTCCAGGCGTTGCGTTCCACGATCACGGGCAGGCCCATGGCGACGGCCTCGCTGATGCTGCCGGGGCCGGGCTTGCCGATGAAAAAGTCGGCCACATGCATGTATTTCGGGATCTCTGAGGTGAAGCCTTCGATGAAGTGCGGGGCTCGCGTCTTGAGGTTGCGAAGCTCGTCGGCCAGTTTGGCGTTGCGGCCGCAGATGAGGATGAGTTGGGTGCCGGACAGGCGCTCGGCGATCTCCAGCATGACTTTGGAGCCTTGGCCTCCGAAGAGCACCAGGCCAACTGGTTTGTTGGGGTCGAAGCCCAGGCGACGGCGTTCGGCGGCACGGTCGATCGTAACGGGTTCGTAGAACATCGGGCGCAGGATCATGCCGGAGGTTTGCAGGACGCGATCCGCGCCGTAGCCGAGGGCGCGCGCTTGCTGGACGGCTTTTTCGGTGCCGCAGATGAAGCGCTGATCTTGATTCGGCTCCATCCAAAAATGCGGAGGATAATCGGCGAGATCTGTCAGAATGGTAACGTAAGGTATCGAGGGAAGCGCGCTACGAACGCTGTTGAAGAGCACCCGATTGAAGTTGGGAACCACAGAAACCACCAGGTCCGGCTGCGTATCCTTCCAGTGTTGCTCCAGCAGTTTGAACATGGGGCGGTAGTTCAGGCGAATCACCATCTGCATGAACCGCAGGCCTGGACCGGAACCGAGGGTCCAACCTTTGGCCAACATCAGGTTGTAGATATCTTCGAGGCGGATGCCGGTGACTTTGCGGAAGACGTCGAGGGAATCGAGGACCTCCTGGACGTTCACCAGGCGGACTTCCCAGGGGCGGTGCTGCTGTTCGAGCACTGCTTTCAGGGCAGTGGCGGCCGCGCGATGACCTCCGCCGGCGTCGAAATACAAGAAATCAATTTTCTTCACAAATGTTTTATAGTAGCGTCACGTGACATACACGTTGCAGAGGTAAAAGGATAGCATGGCAGCAATAACCGACCTTACATACCGGGCGACCGACTGGGCCGTGCTCTGGGTGGATACGCGCGACCAACGCTTGATGCGGCGCGTGAATCACTGGCGCGCACCCAAGTGGCTGCGGCTATGGATGATCGCGGCAACGCGCGGGGGCGACGGCTGGTTGTGGCTCAGCATGGCGTTCTTAGTGGCAGTCTTCGGCGGCGAACACCGAGTGGCGGCGCTTTCCTCCGCAGTGGTGGCCGGGGGCGTGGGCGTGGCGGTGTTCATGAAGTTGAAGCGCGTGATTGGCCGCAAGCGGCCTTGCGCGATCGAACCGCATTGTTGGGCGCAACTGTTGCCGCCGGACCAGTTTTCGTTTCCCTCCGGTCACACGATCACGGCGTTTTCGGTGGCGGTCGCGCTGGGCATGTTCTACCCGGAGATGCAGCCTGGGCTGTTCTTCTGCGCCGCCAGCATCGCGGCTTCGCGAGTCCTGCTGGGGATGCACTTCCTGAGCGACGTCATCGCAGGGGCCATCTTGGGAACGGTACTCGGCTTCGTTTCGGCTACCAACTTCATTTAACTGAGGAATGCAGGCAGTCCCCCGACTGCGGAGCGCGGCGATGGAGATTCGACGTTAGTTTCACTTGCGACACGGTCGCGGCCAGATCCATACGGGATCGATTTTCGATGACCTTGGAAGTCTTGAGTTGGACTCCGCTGCGATGGGCCGCGTCGAACATCCAGTCCAGCGCGATGCTCGAAAGTCCGTCGTTGCCGTTGCCGCCGCCCACGTCGGAGTGGACACCTCGGAACCAGACCTCGTTTAAGCGCGGGTTGGGCTCCAAGCGATGGAGGGGGAAGTTGTAGCGCGTTTCGTTCAACGCCATGGCGTGGCAGCAGTGTTGCGCGGCGGGCGGGAAGCCCAGGTTCCATCCCAGATCGATGTTGTTACCTGGAATGCCGAACGACGGGACGGTATCGAACAGGCCGAGGAAGCGGACCGTGGTTCCCTCGGGGAGTGCGTTCGCAAAGTGCAGTGCCAGGGCCGCTCCACGACTGAAGCCCACGACGTCGACGGTGCAATCGCCAGCAATCCGATTGCGCCGGAAGGCGTCCAGCGCTTCACGTACGCGCCGATGCCCGCCCATTCCGGTCACGGCTCCGAGGATGTGCCCCAGCCAACCGAAGCGGGTCCCGACACCGGGGAGATAGAACACGTCGCCGCACGCATAGGCGTCGCGGAACCGAACCACGTTGGTATCTTGATCTGGATTCTTGTTGTCGTACTGCCAAGTGCCGTCGAAGGCGTAAAGGGCCATGCGCGTCTCCTGGGCGCACGGTAGCGTCCGGGAAACGCGGATCTTCAGTTAACGGAGAAATCCTGAACGGCTTTCGCCAGCAATTCTGCGAAGTTAGATCCGCTCTCCGACCATAATTGGCGACGTGACAGCGGCAGTGCGCCTTCGATCTCGCCCACCAAATGGAGCAGGCTGCGGAGGTTCGATTGCTGCATGCGAATGGAGCCGGCGACGCCGGGCATGGGCAGGAATTTCGCGTCGAGTCCGAAGTCGATGCGCAGGTGGTCACCAGACTCCTGCTCGAAATCTGGACCGAAGCAGGAGATGATCACCGGCGCGGGAGAGAGTTTCCAATCGCCGTCGTACTGCCAGATGTCCCACGCGGTTTCGAGGTCGCAGGCGCAGTCGCCTCCGGTAAAGTCGCGCGCGGCGTCGAGAATCTCCGTGGGACCGACGTTGGGCTCGAACGGTTTTTCGACCACCGGCGGCTCCGAGTAGGCGACGGCGTGGACGCGCAGGGTCTGCGGACGCTGACTGAGTTTCGAGAACGGAAATGTTTCCAGCAGCTTGGCGTAGTGGCGCAGCATGGTGAAATCGCTGTAGCCGCGCACCCAGCAGGAGAGGTAAAGGCGATCGCTCATGGGATCTTTTGATTGTAGGACAGCGGCAAAGGCTTTCACGCAAAGGCGCAAAGACTCGCAAAGTTTTGGACATGGTTCTCCCACGTGAAGGGGCGTTCGTTGTTGCAGCTAGGAATGACATACACCAAAGCACATGCCAATATAGGCATACGGATGAAGAAGCTCACCTTGAGCCTCTTCATCGACTGGGCAGCGGCGTCATGGAGATTGTGGCGCGCGACGCAAGTGGGACCTACCGGGCAGTTTACACGGTCTCCATTGGAGATGCGATTTACGTGATCCATGCGTTTCACAAGAAGTCCAAAGCTGGCATCGCCACACCGAAATCGGAGATCGAATTGATCCGGCAGCGGCTCCAACAATTACGTGAGGACGCGCAAAATGCCAAAAACTAAAACGCTTGAACAAGAACAAAGCTCGGGAAACGTGTTCGCTGACCTCGGTTTGCCGGATGCGGGCGAGCACTCAATCAAGGCCGAATTGGTGGTCAAGATAGATCGCATCATCCGCCGGAGCAAACTGACACAGGCCGCTGCGGCGGAGGTGATGGGTATCGATCAACCTAAGGTTTCAGCGATGCTTGCGGGGCAATTTCGAGGCTATTCGGTGGAGCGGCTGATGCGGTTTTTGGTGGCGCTCGGGCAGGATGTGGAGATTGTGGTGAGGCCGAGCAAGTGGCAGGCTGCGCTGCGGGGCGCGTAGGACCAGCTAGGTTGTGGGGATTCGGCGGCCCGCGGAAGCGAAACAGTAGTGCTAGAACGTGCGTGTGACCGTGGACGGTCTGATCAGCGTGAACGATCTGGCTTTGATGTCAAGATCGACGGCGAGACCTTCCAATCGTTCGCCGTCAACGTAAACCTCGACTGCTCCGGTAGCGCGGCAAGTTGTCAAAGGGCGGTTGCATGTCAGTTCGTCCGCAAGGACAGTCAGAGCTTCTTGAGTAAACATGAGGTAACGGCCAAAGAACCTCGTTGATTCATCTGTTTGCTCCATCTGCAGATAACGGATCAACACGGGTGAACTGTCTGCGGCTTTCTCCTCAAAGTGCTGGATTGGCTCCGGCTTCCCTACATAGTCGATGATTCCGTTCTCGGTTACCGTAATTCCTCGTTCGGGTGCGGGCACTTCCGGGATGACGATCCTCACATGATCTCTGCTGCGAACCGTGATCGGTGCCCGCTGGAAATTCAGGATGTCGAAACTCTTCGCGGTGACGCGATATTCGCCCGGTGGCAACTGGCAGTTGAATTTCCCATCGAATCCGCTGATGGTTTCACAGCGAAACGTGTCTGATTCAACCGCCACCTTCACTCCGGGATTTACGGCTCGTAACCACGGCACGATGACTTCGCCGTGGACGAAGCCGGGCGCGTTCTGCCCGTATGTTGCTAACGCAAATAACAACCCAAAGATCGCGCGCATTCGCCCGTAGCGTATCACAGCAGTCCAGACTAGAAGGACACCCCTCTTATGGCAGAATCGCCCATTACGTCTCGCGAAAAAGATTTCGCAACTTGGGCCAAGATATCGTGCTCGCCAGTGATATGGCCGAGCCGGCGGAGAAGGTCGGTGTTCCCGCGGCCCTGGCGCCATCAGACTCGTGCACTGTTTCTTCATGAACAAGTCTTATCGTGAACTACAATGAGGACGTGAGCTTCGACGACTACAAGGTCGTGATTTATCGGAACCGGCCGGACGGCTGGGTGGCGGAGGTTCCTGCGATTGCGGGGTGCCACGCGCTGATGCCCACTGCGGAAGAGGCAGTGAGCGAGCTTGCGAAGGTGTTTCGGCTGATCGAGGAAGAATATCGCGCCAGCGGCCTGGCCTTGCCTTCCGACACGACTGAAATCGTACATGCCTAGCGCGCGTGCCGCGGAGCTGCAACGAGTGGCTGCCAAGCTCGGGTTTGAGCGGGCGCGGCAGACCGGGAGCCACGAGCGGTGGCGTCATAAAGACGGGCGCGCTACGACGATTCCACTTCATGGCGGGCGAGAGATCGGGCCGCCGTTGTTCTATCGGATCCTTGAGCAACTCGGAATCGACGCGGAGGGATTTGAACGACTGCGGTAATTGCCTACCTCCTCAGCGAGAGCTCGAAATGCACGCCTTCGGTTTTCTGCCGTGCGGGAGGAGGCTGGAGAAGTTGGCCACCGAGGGGCTGAGCATGCGCATGAGGCTCTTGACGGGGATGTGGGTTCGCTTTTCGAGGTCGAGGAAGCCGACGGTGGCGTTGACGCAAGTCGCGCGGGACGGCGTTGACCATCGATAGGCCCGCGCTCACGCACGGGACCTTTCGGGAGTTATGGTCTCTGACACCCTATTCTAGGAAAAGACTTGTTTCACTTGCGCTGTGGCCCAAGCTAGGTCTTCGTCCGAGATGACTAGGGGCGGGGCTAGGCGGATGACTGTGGCGTGGGTTTCCTTGCACAGGAGGCCGAGGTCCATGAGGCGCTCGCAGTAGGGGCGGGCTGGGACCGTCAGTTCGATGCCGATGAGCAGGCCGCGGCCGCGGATCTCTTTGATCTCGGGGTGGCGGATGGTTTGCAGCTCGGCTAGGAATCTGGCTCCCAGCGTGGCGGAGCGTTCGGCTAACTTCTCATCGCGGATGACGGCAAGGGCGGCTCGGGCTACGGCGCAGGCTAGCGGGTTTCCACCATAGGTGCTGCCGTGTGTGCCCGGCGAGAAGACGCTGAGCACTTCCCTCTTGGCGACAACCGCCGAGACGGGATAGAAGCCACCGGAGAGAGCTTTTCCGAGGATGAAGACGTCGGGTTGAACGTCCTCTTGCCAGCAAGCGAACATGGTTCCGGCGCGGCCAAGGCCGGATTGAATTTCGTCGGCCAACATCAGCACGCGGTTGCGGCGGCAGATCTCTTCGGCTTGCTTCAGGAATCCAGCGGGAGGCATGAGGATGCCGGCTTCGCACTGGATCGGCTCAAACAAGAAGGCGCAGGTGTTGGGCGTGATGGCGGCTTCGAGTGCCGCTGCGTCACCGAACGGGATCACCTTGAAGCCGGCCGTGAACGGGCCGAAGCCATCCTTATAAGCGGGCTCGGAAGAGAAGCCGGTGATGGTCGTCGTGCGGCCGTGGAAATTATTCTGGCAGACGATGATCTCGGCCCGGTCGGCTTCGATGCCCTTAACCGTGTAGCCCCAGCGGCGAGCGGCTTTGATCGCAGTCTCGACGGCTTCGGCTCCGGTGTTCATGGGCAGGACCATGTCCATGCGGCACAGTTCGGCCAATTCTTTGCAGAACAGAGGAAGCTGATCGTTTCGAAATGCCCTGGACGTTAAGGTCACGCGCTCGGCTTGTTGAAGCAGTGCGGCGAGGATGCGCGGATGGCAGTGGCCTTGGTTCAGTGCCGAATAGGCGCTGAGGCAATCCATGTAGCGCTTGCCGTCGGTGTCATAAACCCACACGCCGGAGGCGCGTTCCACGACGATGTCGAGTGGGTGATAGTTGTGGGCTCCCCACTGGTTTTCGGTTTCAATGAGATTATGTTTCAACTTGTCATTGTGCCATGAGACGGGCTGGTCGCGCGTCTATACCTTCGTCGGGCTCTAGTTGCCGTCGTAGGCTTGCTGCAACTTCTGAATATCGAGCTTGACCATCTGCAACATGGCCTGCATGACGCGCTGGGATTTGGCGGGGTCCTTGTCGGCCAGCAGGCGACCTAGCGTGGTGGGGATGATTTGCCACGAGAGGCCGAACTTGTCCTTGAGCCAGCCGCAACGGCCGGGGGAGCCGCCTTCGCAGAGTTTGGTCCACAGGTCGTCGACTTCTTCCTGGGTCTCGCAGCTTACGAAGAGCGAGATGGCTTCGGTGAACTTGAACATGGGTCCACCGTTGAGCGCCATGAACTGTTGGCCTTCTAGTTCAAAGGTAGCCGTGAAGACTTCGCCTCGGACGCGGTCCACGCTCAGGATCTTCGAATTCTTGAAGATCGACGTGTAGAGATTGATCGCTTCTTCGGCGTTACCGTCGAACCAGAGGAAGGTTGTGATTTTTGGCATAGTCCGCTAGCCATTCTAACGCGCCGGCTTCGTCGGAGAAGGCTCCGTCGGCTTGGGCTTCGTACGCGGCCGTCGTAACTTCGCCGATGTGCTTCCCTGCCCGGCCTTCGAAGTACGGCATGACGTGGCGGCCAAGAATGATGGGAGCTTGCGGGCCTTGCTCCACCGCTTGTTCGCGGGCGGCGTCGCGGATGCGGAGCGCACCTTCGGGCAATCCGGGAGGCAGCGGCGGGCGGCCAGAGTGGTCGGCTTCGATCACGCGCACCAGTTGTTCGATGGACGCCGGTGCGAGTCGCATGGCGAGCCTGCGGACGGCGCGCGCGGTCACTGGACCTCGGGCCATCGTCGAATGCGCCAGGTGATTTTCGACCAGCGGCACTACTTGATCGACGATGGCGGCCTTGATGTGGATGCGGCGCAGGAAGTCGCGCGTCATGGGACCGCCTTCGGGCTCGTGGCCCCAGGAGCTCCACCGCATGCGGCCTTCGCGCTCACGCAGCATGGTGGTCTTGGGCTTGGCGAAATCGTGACACAACGAGGAGAAGACTAGGACCGCGCGTTCGTCGGGGTCCAGACCTTCCCGCTCGGCGATCGCGGCGGCGGCGTTGACGACGAACATCGTGTGCGTGCCGACGTCGCCTTCGGGGTGCCAGTCGGGATCTTGCGGAACGCCGGCCAGTCCAGCAATCTCCGGGAAGTGAACGTCCCAGCCGCTCGCTTTCAGATACGGGGCGATGGTGCCGGGCTTGCGGCCCTTCACCGCCCACTTCATGAATTCGTCTCCGACGCGTTCGACGGCGATGGTGCCATATTGATCGGAGATGGTCTGACACATCGCGGCTGTCTGGGATTCCAGGCGCAGATCGTAGCGGGCCGCTAGCTGCAATCCGCGCAGCACGCGCAGAGGGTCTTCGGAAAACGCATGGCTCGTCGCGCGCAACAGGCCGGCTTTCAGGTCGTCCGCTCCGCCGAAGAAATCGAGCAACGATTCCTCCACCGGGTCCCAGGCCATCGCGTTGATGGTGAAGTCGCGGCGGCTCGCGGCTTCTTGCGGACTGATCGCGGGATCGAATTCGGCGCGGAAATCGCGATGGTGCAATCCGAACTTGCTGTCGCGGCGCGGCACCGCGAAGTCGTAGTCCTGGTCGTGCGTGTGCAGCTTCACTACACCGAAGCTCTTGCCCACCAGGTCGACGCGCCCGTGCTCGGCGATCAGGCCCGCCAAGTGGTCGTAGGCGATGCCGTACACTTCGACGTCGAAATCCTTGGGTTCGATGCCGAGCAAGGCGTCGCGCACCGCGCCTCCCACCACCACCGCATGATGCCCCGCCGCGCGCAGTTCGCGCACGATGGTTTCAACAGGACCCGGAAGCGGCAAGTGCATTCCCTATATGATCGCGGAATTCGGTGTCAGACACCATAACTCCGGATTTCTCCGAGAAAGAGGACCACAATGGTCTTGTTTGTGTGCTATCCTCCAGATGCAAGCGGTTAGTCGTCCTAAGGTTTCCAATAGATTGACTTTGGGGCATTGCAGGCGGATACTGAGATCAAGATGCAATCGAGTGTCAACAAGAACCTCACACATCTGAAGCGCGGCGAGACCGGGATCCTGGACCGTTTGGATCTTCCCGAGGCCGAAGCGCGGCGCCTAATGGAGCTGGGTTTCGTGCCCGGACACAGCGTTACGCCAGCGCGTTCGGCTCCCTTTGGGGGCGACCCGCGTGTGTTTCAGGTGGATGGTTCTGAGATCGCACTCCGGCGGGAAACCGCCCGGCATCTAATCCTCAAGGCGTAAAACTGATGGCAGAGTGCCACCCAGGTTCGGTGTCCACCATACCCGCCGGTCCGGCGGGCGAGCATCATCAGGTCGTGGCCATCATCGGCCCCCCCAACGCCGGCAAGTCAACCCTCTTTAATCGCCTCACCGGCCTGCGCCAGAAGGTCGCGAATTTCCCCGGCGTCACCGTCGAGCACCACATGGGAAAGGTCCGTTTGGAATCGGGCCGCGAACTGTGGGCCATCGACCTGCCCGGCATCTACAGCCTCGAACCCCGCACCGACGATGAACGCGTCACCTACGACGTCCTGATGGGCAAGATGGAGGGACTGGCTCGTCCCGACGCCGTGTTGTTGGTGCTCGATTCAACCAATCTCGGTCGGCATCTGATGCTGGCTGCTCCGGTGCTGAGCCTGGGCCTGCCCACGCTGGTGATCCTCAACATGGCCGACGATCTATCGCGCCGCGGCGGGGCACTGGACGTTGCTGCCTTGAGCGCCCAGTTAGGAGCTCCGGTCGTCATGACCAGCGCCAAACACGGCGAGGGCTTCGACAAAGTGATGCAGTTCCTCGCGAGCACGAAGACCGGCCAGCGTGTCGCGGCGAAAATGCAATTGCCGGTGTTGCAGAATGTCCCGAGTTGTCGTCAGTGGGCCACCGCGGTCAGCGCCAAAGGCGGCTACCGAGCCCCTGCCCCTCCCCTGTGGACCCGCCGTCTCGACGACATCTTCCTGCATCCGATCTGGGGACCCGCCGTATTCGCGCTGGTGGTCATCGCCGTCTTCCAAGCCATCTTCTCCTGGGCGACCCCTTTAATGGATGGCGTGTCCGCGGTCATTGAAGTCTCCGGCGCGTGGCTGGGCGGACAGATCTCAAATCCTCTCCTGAAATCCCTACTCGTCGACGGCATCTGGAGCGGCGTCGGCAGCGTGCTGGTGTTCCTGCCGCAAATTCTGCTGCTATTTTTCTTCATTGGGATCCTGGAAGATTCCGGCTACCTGGCCCGCGCCGCGTTAATCGCGGACCGCACCATGTCCCGCGTTGGCCTGCAAGGCAAGAGCTTCATCCCGCTGCTGTCTGCCTACGCCTGCGCAGTCCCCGCGATCATGGCCACGCGGACCATCGAAAACAAGCGCGATCGTATCGCGACCATCCTCATTGCGCCGTTCATGACGTGTTCGGCCCGGCTTCCCGTCTACGCCTTGATCATCAACGCCTTCATTCCGGATCGGCAGTTGGTGGGCGTCTTCCTCAGCGCACGCACAGCGGTGATGCTGGGGCTGTATATTCTCGGCTTCGCCGCCGCGGTGTTAACGGCGCGCTTGCTCAAGTCCACCATCTTACGCAGCGGCCGTTCCGCGTTTGTGCTGGAGATGCCGCCCTACCGTTGGCCCACCGCGCAATCCATCGGCCTGCGTTTATTGGACCGCGCGAAAGTATTCTTGCAACGAGCCGGCACCGTGATTCTGGCCATCGCCATCCTGCTGTGGGTCCTGGCCAACCTGCCGCTCAACAACGGCCAGCCTCCACAGATCGCCGATAGCATCGCGGGCACCATCGGCCACTTCGTGGAGCCGGTCATCAAGCCGCTGGGCTTCAACTGGAAGATCGGGATCGGACTCATCACCTCGCTCGCGGCGCGCGAAGTGATCGTCGGAACGCTGGGCACCATCTACGGCATCGAAGGCAAGTCTAGCGACGTGGGCTTGCAGCAGGCGCTGCAGAGCGACCTCACGTTGGGCGGAGCCGTCGCCCTGCTCGTATTCTTCGCCTTCGCGATGCAGTGCATGTCGACCAGTGCCGTGGTCCGTCGCGAGACCGGGAGTTGGAAGTGGCCGGCAATCCAGTTCGGCTACATGACCTTCATGGCCTACGTTTGCGCATTCCTCGCCAACAGGCTTGTCACCGCACTGTGGGGCTGATCCCGTGCTGTCGACTCCCTTACGGTCGCGTTCTGTGTGAAAGGTGGCATCAATCCCGACACAGAGCCGCGACCGTAAGGGAGCGGGCAGACCGGAACATCCCACCTAAGCATCTGTCCCCAGTACTCACCTGAGACTGAATCCTATTCCAAGTAAGGTACCCTAGCCGTTTCGTTAGGGTAAGTGACTGACGGTCAGTTTCCACAATTCCGACTATATTTGTTCTATGTTCCATTGGATCTGCCCGGAGTGCGGTCGTGAGATCGCACCCACGGCGAAGGAGTGCTCGGCGTGTGACCCGACGGCGGTGGCTGTTTCGCCCGCGGCAGCGCCCATCGAAGCAGTGGTAGACGCTGCTGTCGAAGTAGTAGCCGACGCGCCCGTCGAAGCCCCAGCCGCAGCAGTAGCTCCGGTGGAAGTAGTAGCTCCGGTGGAAGTAAAGTTCGAGCTCAAGCCTGAGCCCCTACTACTGACCGCGCCGCTCGCTGCTCTGCCCCCCGCTCCCATCGAAGATCCCGCACCGCTACAAACCCGTATCTTTGGAGCTCCGAAGCCTCCGGCATCAGCAGCCCCGTTACCCGTGGCCGCCGCCGGCCGCGACCTTTCCCCGCTGCCCGCCCCGCCATTGGCCGCGCCCCAAGCACCCGTCTGGCAACAAGCGACCCTGCCGACGCCGGAACCCCATCGCGCCCCTCGGATTGAGCGGGCTCCGTTGCGCGAACCTCAACCTGCGCGCCTCGCCTCTTCCGCAAAAGATCTCCCGCACGTTGCAGCTGGCCCAGAACCGGCCAGCGCACCCATCGCCCTTCCGTCGCTGGCGAGCGTCACACCCTCGGGACCGCCGCTGGCAGACCTGTGCGATTACGCCAGCGTCGCCGCGTCACGAATCAAGCCGGTGAACGCAAAATCAAAATCGGCCTCCGCTTCGGTCAAGGAACAAACCTCACTTCCCGGACCCACGTTGCCGCACGAACTGACCTCTCTAGACGCTGCGGGAGTCGCCAGGATCCTGGTTCCCTCGGGACAAGTGGTGGCGGCAAAGAGCTCCAGTTGGGTACTCAGCTTTGTCGTCGCCGCCGCAGTCCTGGCCGGAACCCTGGCCGCTTCCTTTTACGCCATGCCCGGCCTGGCGAATTCCTCCGCACCGCCGAAAGTGGAAGCCAAGGCCGAGCGCCCCGCGCCGAAGCCCGTCGAGCCCAGCATCCCGGTCAATCCTCTGGCCCGCATCGTCGAAGTCACCGGCGTTCGCTTCGTTACCGACCTGCCAGACCACCCGCCGCAGATTCACTACTTGGTCGTGAATCATTCCAACGTCCCACTGATCGGCGTAACCGTTAACGTAACCTTGCGCACCACCGGCGGCGCCCAATCGCCCCTCTCTCAGTTCGCCTTCCGTGCTCCACGCCTCGGACCGTACGAGTCCAAGGAAATGGTCAGTTCCATCGAGCGCTTTAATCGCCAAGTCTCCTTGCCTGACTGGCAGGAACTCCGCGCCGACATTCAAATCGCTCAGTAACGTCAGCTGACGACTAGCGTGACTCGGGGGGGGGTTGCGCATTGCCCACGAATAACGTCACGCGGACTTGGCCGGAGGGCGCGTTTTCAGGAATCCGCACGTTCACCTGTGTAACGCCGTAAACGAGTTCGGGTGCGCTGCCTGCGTATTCTACGGAGGCCTCCCTGCCAGCGATCTCTACGCGGACTGGCAGAACCGAGCGAGCAAGCGCCTTAACGATTTCGCCATCTTTGCCAGGCGGGTTCGTGGGTCCGGTGCCGGTGGCGAACAGCGAGATGACCGAGCCGCGCGGTGCGGGGGAAGCCGAAGAGTTGATGGAGTAGTCCTGATTGAGAATGGCACCCTGGCCGGTGCCGGAACCGTTGATGGTAAAGAGTGCGGGCGAGGCCTCGCTCCGCGGCACGGTTACAGGCATCGATGTTTGACCCTGGTTCTTGACTATGACTTCGATTGCCGGACCTGAGATTCCCAGCGGGACGATGGCGTTGATCTGATTACGGGATACGTACAGTAGAGCTGATGGCCGTCCGTTGCAGAGCACTTGCACGCCCGCGAGTTCGGTTCGCAACAAGCCAGCGGCGTCCAGCGTCAACTCCGCCGGAGCGGTTGGCCCAATGGTGGAACCAAAGATCGAAAATATCGAACCTGCTGATAGACTCCCAGCAGAGAGTTGCGCAGCCTCGACCAGACCCTCGCGGAAGAAGCGCAGATCGTAGAAGTCTCCAGCGGCATCTAGCGCCACGCGGAATCCATACCCGCTTGCACTGACATTCAAGGAAACTGCGGACCGCGAATCCGATCTCGCGGAATCTGCGGAAAAGTATGCCGACCCGCCCCGTACGATACGCTCAGTTGAATTGCCGTTACTGGTCCAGGCACCCCCATCGGAAGGGGCACCGAGGTAATCGAGGTGCTCCCAGTCTGAGCACCATTCCTCGACGTTTCCGTGCATGTCATGGAGGCCGAATCGGTTCGGAGCTTGTTTGCTGCCAACCGAAGTGAGATTTAACGGACGCGTCACACCGTCGTTGTAGTTCGCGACCGCTTGACTGATCGCGTCACCGAAATGGTAACGCGTCGTTGTCGCCGCACGGCATGCATATTCCCATTCCGCCTCAGAAGGGAGACGATAGGAACGGCCCGTATGTCTCCGCAGCCGGGCGCAGAACTCCTCCGCCTCGGTGAAGAAGACCACGTCGATCGGAAGCTGATTCTCCGTTTCGAGCGGCATATTCCGGAATGGCAGCGACGGGGAAGGTCACGCCTTCTCCTAGGTCTTCTGTGAATGTCAGACTGGACGCGTTGTAGGACTGGTTGACCTGACCGTTAGAGTTGACCAGCGGGACGGAGAACGAATGCTCGCGCAAGTGAGATGACGATGTTTGAGCATACACGCGTCGCGGCAACAAGGCCAAGGCCGCGTAGATGGCACCTACAACAGATCGGCGACTGATCATGACAAGTTCTGATGTTACTGTATTCCTGGTAGGAACTGCGGGCGGATATTCAGATCGCGCAGTAACAAAACCCCGCCCGCCTCGTCTTCTTTGTGGAAGTCAGTATAATTCCCAAAGAGGATTCACCTATGAACATGCGTTTGGCTCTGGCTGGACTGGTCTTGATGGCGGCCTCCGCCTTCGCCGCGGATATTGATGGCAAATGGGCGGGCAACATCGATACCCCGAACGGCGCCATCGCCGTTGGCTACAGCTTCAAAGCGGATGGAGCCGCGCTGACGGGCACCATGACGGGCCCAGATGGCGCAGAACTTAAGATCGCTGACGGCAAGATCGAAGGCAACAAGGTATCGTTCAACGTCACCATCGATTTCGGCGGCATGCCCTTCACCTTGGCCTACACCGGCGAAGTCTCCGGCGCAAACCTGAAGCTGACGATGGACTTCGGCGGAATGCCGATTGAAATGGCGCTCAAGAGGGCTTAACGGTCTGCCGGGGGTTACTCCCCGGGGATCACGAATACGGCGAAGTTGGCTAACAGCCGGCCGAGGAAGCTGTCGTGTTCGGACACGCTGACCCAGGCGACTTTCTGAGGATCGCCGGCGTCGTCGAAGAAGCCTACGCCGCCGCGCACCAGGCGCTTGTCCGTTAGTGAACCGATGACTTTACCGTTCAGGTACGTCAGGAAACGATCGCCCTGCACCGTTACACGGATGCGATAGTCTACTCCGCGTTCCAACGTCAGGGGCAGAGGCACCTGGGTGAGGTCGGTTTGCTTGCCGTTCACCATGGCGTAACGGATCAGGCCGGCATTCGGCAGGGGTCCGGCTTTGATGATGGCCAGTTTCGTCGCGTAGTAATTGCCCGCGTCGGAGGCTCGAACAGCCCAGCTCAAGCTGGTCTTTTCCAACTGGCCCTGGAACTCCATCTGGTAGTTCTGCATGGCCGTGGATTTCTTCCACAAGCGCAAGCTGGCGGAAGTTTTGGTCTTGCCGATCCAATCCCGCGGATCGTCGATCTGGTCCACACCAGCTCGCAACGTGACGCTCGACCAGTCGGCCAAGCTGGATGCCGCGCTGCCCAGGTTCCCGCTGGAGAAGCTGTGTTGTAGAGTGACCGGAGCCACACCGCGCACGAAATCGCCAATCGCGCTGCCCGCCCCGGAGAACATGCTTGGTTTCTTGCCAGTCTCGGCTGAAACGGCCGGATAGGCCGCACCCGGCTTGGCTCCGCCCCCCATCATCAGCACAGCGACCATGGCTCCGCCGATCACAATGAACGCGAGCACTGCGCCGGCCTGTCCGGCTGGAGAAGTTCCAGGCTTTGCCGCGCCCGTCTTTTTGCGCGAGCGTGCGACTGCCCAACTCTCGGTATCCTCTTCATCGCGAAGGGCCCGAGCGGAAGCCAACCCAGCCTCCTTCCGGTGTTCGGAGCAGCAGTACTGCTGATCCGCCAGGGACCGGAAGAAACCGTTTTTTTTACCGCACAAAAAGCAATGCATTAAATAGACTGGCGTGTGCCAAACCTGATTCTAACGGTAAACCCTCAGTCCTGTACCGTACTAGGGAAAGATAGACTAAGGGCCTGCCAGGTACCCCCACCCACCTTTAAGGTATAGCCTCTAGTGGGCGAATTACTTAGGTTCTTTCCTGCCATTTCGGAAACTTTGGACCTCCCTAGTGACTCGGCAGAAACGATAAGAGTCTTTAGACCCCTATTTAGTTGCTAGAATCGACATGTGTTCCGGAAGGTTCTGATCGCCAATCGAGGCGAAATTGCGGTGCGGTTGGTGCGAGGGTTGCGCGAACGGGGGATTGCCAGCGTGGCGGTCTATTCGGACGCCGACCGGGCCTCTTTGGCCGTGACGCTGGCCGACGAAGCCGCCTATATAGGTCCGTCTCCCTCCTCTGAGAGCTATCTTCGGGTCGAAAGCATCCTCGCGGCCGCCCGCAAGCACAGGGTGGACGCCATCCATCCAGGCTACGGGTTTCTGAGCGAAAACGCGGACTTCGCCCAGGCCTGCCGCGATGCGGGTTTCGTGTTTATAGGACCACCGGCCCAGGCGATTCGGGACATGGGTTCAAAGACCGGCGCGCGCCGGATCGCGATCAAGGCCGGGGCTCCGGTGGTTCCGGGAACGGAGGCGGCTCTTAAGGATGTCGCCGAGGCCAAGATTGCGGCGAAGAAGCTGGGGTATCCGGTTCTACTGAAGGCGTCGGCTGGCGGTGGCGGCAAGGGCATGCGGCGCGTGGATCGCGAAGAGGATCTGGAAGGCGCCCTCCGCGACGCGTCCAGTGAAGCACTGCGGGCGTTTCGCGATGGCGACGTGTACGTCGAAAAGCTGGTGGTCGAACCGCGCCACATCGAAATTCAGATCCTGGGTGACCATCACGGGAACTTGATCCACTTAGGCGAGCGCGAGTGCTCCATTCAGCGGCGGCATCAGAAGGTGATGGAAGAGTGCCCCGCCCCTGTGATGCAGCAGTTCCCAAAATTGCGTCAGAAGATGGGCGAAGCGGCTGTGCGCGTGGCCAAAGCGGCGGGCTACACCAACGCGGGCACCATCGAATTCCTGGTGGATCGCGACGGGAAGTTCTATTTCCTCGAAATGAACACCCGCCTGCAGGTGGAGCATCCGGTGACCGAGTTGGTCACGGGAATCGACCTGGTGGAGTGGCAACTGCGCATCGCGGCGGGCGAGAAACTGACCATCCGACAGCAGGACGTGACGTGGCGAGGCTCGGCCATCGAGTGCCGCGTGTACGCCGAAGATCCCGAGCAGAATTACATGCCGTCGCCGGGCAAGATCGAACATTTACGGGAACCGTCGGGTCCGGGGATTCGCTTGGATTCGGGGGTCTACGAAGGCTGGACGGTCCCCATGGAATACGATCCGCTGCTAGCGAAACTGTGCGCCTGGGCCTCCACGCGCGAGGACGCGGCGCAGCGTTTGGATCGGGCATTGGCGGAGTATTCCTTGACCGGTGTGCGCACGAATCTGGCGCTGTTCCGCGACATCCTGGTCGACCCCGAGTTTCTAGCGGGCCGCTTATCCACGGCGTTCCTGGATGAATTCTTCACGAGGCGCGGCGAGCGTTCCTCCTGCATGGAAGCGGAAGCCGCCGCCGCGTTAGTGCTAGCGTCTCTACTGCCTCAGGCGTCAGCAAGCGGACCGACGGCAAGCCGTTGGCTCGCTGACGGCCGCAGTGAGGTCCTGCGATGAAGCGCGACGTTCTGGCCAACGGAGTCGACGGTAAGATCCACATCGAAGCCGACCGCATGCGTTACGACCGCGAAGACGCCCACTCGGTGGTCAGCGATTTCGAAGTCCAGCCGCTGGAGCCGGGCTCCTACTGGGTCCGCTTGGGCAGCGCCAGCTATCGCGTCATGCTGGGACCGAAAGGCCAAGTCACGGTAAATGGCCGTCCGCTGCAGATGGAAGTCTTCGACCCGCGCAACCTGCGCTCCACCGGCCGCAGCGCGGCCAACCAAGGACGCCAGGAAATTCTCTCGCCCATGCCCGGCAAAGTCATCCGCGTTCTGGCCGCGGTAGGGGACACTGTAGAAGAGGGCCAAGGTTTGGTTGTTGTGGAAGCGATGAAGATGCAGAATGAGATGAAGTCGCCCAAGGCTGGAACCGTGCTCGAAGTTCGCACGCGCGCCGAGGCCACCGTGGGTGCCGGAGAAGTTTTGTTGGTGATCGAATAATCATGGCGGAAACTGTTTGTCCTCTTTGCGACGGTACGGGTTGGACCGTTGTAGAGCGTAACGGCCTCTCGGGTGCGAAACGCTGCACCTGCGCGGCGCTGACGCGTCCGGCATCGGTGCGCAGGGCCGCCAACATTCCTCCGAACTACGAAAACGCAACGCTGGAAAACTTCCAGATGCCGACCGAAAATCCCATCGCCCGCGCGGGCTTGGGCAAGGTCCTGATGCAGGTGCGCAGTTTCGTGCGCGAGTTCCCCGCCCCGGACCGCCCCGGTCTCCTGCTGGTGGGCGATACCGGCTCCGGCAAGACGCATCTCGCGGTCGCCGCGCTCAAAGCCGTGATGGAAAAAGGCCACGAGGGGCTGTTCTTCGATTTCCAGAATCTACTGGACCGCATCCGCTCCGGCTACGACGCGGCGTCTGGTTCCGCGGATCGCGAAGCCTACCGTTCCGCGATGGAGGCCGAGGTCCTGTTACTGGACGACCTAGGCTCGCATCGCGTCACCGAGTGGGTGGAAGATACGGTGACTTCGATCATCACCTATCGCTGCAACAACCAGAAGACGTTGATCGCGACGACGAACCTCGAGATCGAAGACAACGGTCCGGTGGCGTACACCACGGCGGGCGGCACGCAGGTCCATCGCAAGACGTTGGGCGACGTGATCGGCGCGCGGGCGCGGTCGCGGCTGTTTGAGATGTGCCGCGTGGTGCGGATGCCTTCAGTGGAAGACTACCGCGTCAAGCGTTCGCGGTAGTCTTCAACTAGCCTTGCCGAGCACGATCCCGAAGCCCTTTACGCGTGGACTGATCCCCAGTAGACGCACCGCGTTCATCAGTGCATGCGGTGTGCTGGAGACGACGGGCACCTTGCATTTGGTTTCGAGAGGGACCAGCAGGTCGATGGTCTTCAGTCCTCCGCAGGAGACCAGCAGAGCATCGGCTTGTGGCGCTGCGGCGAAGGTGGATAGGGAGATGTCCATGACTTGCTGCTCTGTCACTCCTGTGGCGCGGAGCAAGTTCAAGCCCTTGATGCCGACCACTTGGAAGCCGCTCTCTTTGAGGAAGCGCTCGAGGGTTGCGTTCACTTCGTCGGTATAGGCGGTGGCGACGGCGACTCGCTTGGCTCCGGCGACTTTCAGTCCATCGACGATGCCGGTGGACATGGAACTCGTGGGCAGGCCGGTTGCTTGCTGCACGCGGTCGATCAGTTCCTGATTGAACGCGGCCCCTTTGTAGAAGGTGATGGACGTTCCCATGATGGAGATGGCGGTGGCTCCGCGCTGCTTGAGTTCGAGGGCCGCCGGGACGAGGCGCGGGAGGGCCTCTTCGTAGCCTTCGATGGTCATGCCGCTGAAGGCGAGGCCTTCGGCGAGAAAGGTGATGCCGCTGGGGTAGAGCAGCGTGGCTTCGGGCGGAACCGGGGCGTCGGCCGGCGGAAAGATCATGCCCAGCACGGGTTGCGCGGCGGGGACCAGCGGCGCGGCGAGTGAGGCAACCGCGACGGTTTGCAGGAATTGGCGGCGGGACGTGACCATGGTGTGATTATACGCCGTGTTTGCAAGCGGTGCGGGCCCGGTTTTCGGCGGCCGAAATGGGTTCGTTTTCCAACGCATAAGAGCTGGAGTTTCTTGGGGTTGGGGGCGGGAAATGGGTTCGTTTGGGAAAACACCCTTGGGTACGTTCGGATGCCCTCGTTCTTTTTGAATTTGTGCGGCGCGGGCGGTGGTGCGTGACATATGTGGATGATCCTCCGGTCCTGAGGCAGCACGGGAATTCAGGGAGTGGTGGATGTTGGGGCGGTAAGTGATGGTTCAGCGGGGGATAGTGTAGGTTGTTCTAATTGGAACGGTGGCGAGTACCGATAGTCACTCGGTGAATACTTCTCGGAGTGGGCCTTCTGGAGCGCATGAGTGATGGCTTGTACTTGCCGATTCGCTGGAGGACAATGAAGCCATGGGCGGCATCCAATTCGTAACCGATGACAAGGGGCGCAAGGTCGGTGTTCTGATCGACCTGAAAAAGCACGCGGCCATCTGGGAGGATTTCTGGGATGGACTTGTATCCGAATCGCGCCAGAAGGAAAAGAGCGTTCCGTACAGTCAATACCGCACCGCCCGCTTGAAGCGCACATTGGTCGCGTGACGAAATACTCGGTTGAGATCAAGCGGTCCGCGCAGAAGGAATTGGATGGGCTTGACGATTCGATGTTCGTGCGCGTGGACGGCAAGATTCTCGCCTTGGCCGAGAATCCTCGTCCCTCTGGAAGCAAGAAGCTAAGGGGCTACAAGGATCTGTGGCGCTTCCGAACTGGTGATTGGCGCGTGGTGTATCGCGTCGACGACGAGAATAAGCGGGTGACGATCACTCGCATCGCGCACCGCCGCGAGGCTTACGAGTAATGGCGTGGGGGAAGAAAACGGCGAACTCTATCGGCAACGCTGCTCTAACTCGGCCTTCAACTCAGCCCAAGTAACCGTCTGATGGATGTCTTGATCGAACGAATTCAAGGGGCAATCCAAATCCATCTGCTGCGCCTCAGTCAGCGACAGTTGTTCCTCCTCGAGATGGTGTCTCAACCCTAGTTGAAGGTTAGTGCGGCGGTGGGTGACCGATTCGATAGAATCGAGTCGCCAAACCTAATCCTTGAAAGGACACCAACCGCCGTGAAGGAAAGATACCAGATTGTAGGACGCCAAGGGCGCCGGAATG
>CALQCC020000022.1 GCA_943328975.2 Bordetella parapertussis
GATGCGATCGCTGCGGCCACCGAACAATTCAAGGCGGCTCCTCTGGCTGCGGTGTTTGAGTTCGGATACGCCGAAGTTGTCCGTCAAGTGAATGCTCGCTCGACCGTGACCAATCTGCTTTCCCTGGAGCGGAGCCTGCAACTCGGCATCAGCGATGAAGTCGGGCGGCTCGAAAAGAACATGAATTGGCTGGCCACCACAGCGGCGGTCGCTCCGTTCATCGGACTGTTGGGCACCGTGGTCGGCATCATCAACGCGTTTCAGTCGCTGGGCGGCGCCAGCGGAGCGGCCAACATGGCGGCCGTGGGACCGGGTCTCAGCGAGGCGCTCTTCACTACAGCGCTAGGATTGTTCGCGGCCATCCCCGCGGCCATCATGTACAACTACTTCGGCAATTCGATCAAAGAGATGGGCCAGCGCATGGACGACTTTTCGCTGGAATTTCTCAATTTGACCGAAAGGAATTTCGGAGAGCAGTAATCTAGTAAGTAGCAACCTATGGCGTTTTCCGGCATGAGTTCGAACGGGGCACGCGGGCGCGGACGCTGGCGCGGCGGCGCAAGCATGTCCGAAATGAACGTCGTCCCCCTGGTCGACGTGGTGCTGGTGCTGCTCATCATCTTTATGGTGACGGCCAGCGCGATGGAGTTTGGACTGGAGATCCAAGTTCCTGCGGTGAAGCAATCGTCGCGGTCTTTAGAAGACGCTCCTGTAGTGCAGATCGGCAAGAGCGGAACCATCTTCCTGAAAGACAAGCCAGTCAACATCAACGTGCTGGCGTCCGAAGTCCTCCGCCAGTACAAAGGCGCGAAGAACGTCTATGTGCGCGCCGACAAGAGCGTCCGTTGGGAATCGGTGGCACAGGTACTGTCTGCCTTGGGCCAGGCGAAATTGGCCGTGAATGCCGTGACGAAAACGGAATCCATCGGGAAGTGACACGATGACAGCGGACGCCGGTATGCTGGACCAACGCGAAAATGTGCGGGGAGCCTTCACTCAATCCGTCGTGTTTCATCTGGCGCTGGTCGGCGGACTCACGCTATACGCTTGGATGAATCGTCCGGGCGAATCCTTTGGAGCGGAAGATGCCGGTGGTGCGGCAGTGGGCGTAACCGCGGTCGAATCGATCCCGCTGGCAAGCCGGGGGCCCGAGAATCCAGTCGCGAACGACACGCAATCCGAAGTGCCGCAGGAAGCGCCCAAGCCCGCTCCCAAGGCAGCACCGGAGCCGGAGCCTAAAGAGGCCATTTCGTTACTCCCCCCTGAGAAGAAATCCAAGCAACTGATCACGCCGAAGCCGCGACTGAAGTCCTTTACCGAAATCGCACAGAACCAATTGACGTCGAAGAGCGCGCAGGCTGTCTCGAGTCCCATGTTCTCTGCTGCGGGGGCGGGCCAGATCGGGGTCAGCGGCGACACGACGTTGGGCAACCGGTTTCCAGCCTACGCCGCACAAATCAAGGAATTGACGCGGCTGAAATGGCGGGTACAGGACGTGGACCGATCCGTGACGACGGCCCCGTTGGTCACCATCCGATTTGATCTTCTGCGAGACGGCCGAGCCACCAACATCCGTTTGACGCGGCGAAGTAACGTTCCCACGCTGGATCTATCCGTACAGAATGCGGTGGAAGAAGCGAATTATCCGCCGCTACCAGCCGGGTATGAAAAAGACTCTGTTCCGGTGGAATTCACTTTTGAGCTGAAACGATGAAACTACGCTACCTCATGACGATCGGAATTCTGTTGGCAACCGGCGTCGCCCTGCTAACAGGACAAGGAATCACGGAAAAGATTACGGCGGGAGACAAAGCGCGCATCGCAGTTCCCGACTTCCGGGGCAAAGGCGCAGCGCAGCCGTTGATGAACACCTTCAACGAAACCGTATGGAACGACTTGTCCGACGCGGGAATCCTTGACATGGTGGCGAAGACAAATTATCCACTGGAGGTGCCGCAGTCTCCCGCCGATCTGCGCCCGCCGACCGTAGTCAACGGACAATCCGTGAAGAACGGAATGTGGCTGACGGATTGGTCGAGCGCACCGGTGAGCGCCAACTACTTGGGCGTCGGTTACGTCGACGTCAACGGCACGGACCTGGTGCTGCGCGGATCCTTACTGAATGCCGGCTTGGGGGATCTGCGGACAGCGTCGTTGTTCGCCAACAATCCGTATTTCGGACCGGTGACCGAGGCCGGAGCTCGCAAGATCGCGCATGAGTATGCTGCGGACATCCTGAAGCAGATGGGCGCGGTGAGTCTGGCCGGGACGAAGATCTACTTCATCTCTGACCGGTCCGGGCAGAAGGAAGTCTGGTCCATGGATTACGACGGGCAGAACCAGACCCGGATGACCAGCAACCGGACCATCACGCAATCCCCCGCCGTGTCGGGCGACGGCAAAATGGTCGCGTTCGCGACTATGGTCACGGGCGAAAATACGGGCTGGCAGATTCGCGTGATCGACACGGAGACGCGGCGGCAGAAGACGTTTGTGAACCCGGTCACGTCCATCATGACGACTCCGGACTTTTCTCCCGATGGCAAGAAGCTGTGGTTCAGCATGGCGTTCGCCGACTGGCAGCAGCTCGCGGTCGCGAACATTGATGGCAGCGAGCGGCAGCGCATCTCCCAGGTCCGCGCCATTGAAGTTTCCCCGCGCGTGAATCCGAAGACCGGCAACGAGGTGCTGTTCATCTCCGGTCGGACCGGCGTGCCGCAGCTCTATAAGATGAACGCGAACGGGTCCGGCGTGGAGATGATCACCACTGGCGAAGGCGACGTGGCGAACCCGTCGTGGAGTCCCGATGGCCGCAAGGTTTCGTTCTCCTGGACGCGCGGGTATGACCCGGGCAACTTTAACGTCTTTATCATGGACGTGGCGACGAAACAGTTTGTACAATTGACGCGTCAAAATGGATCGAATGAGAATCCGTTCTGGGCTCCGGATGGGGTGCATCTGGTGTATTCGAACAAACGCGGCAACAGCACACAGATTTACACTATGCTGGCGAATGGGACGCGCGTCAAACAACTGACGTCGACGGGCAACAACGCGCAGCCGGTGTGGGCTAAAGGCACGAATTGAGACTAAAGGACAGGACAACTATGAAACGGGCAGCACTGGTCATTTTGATGAGCGCGCTGGTGTTCACGGCGGCATGTAAGAAGAAGGTTCCGCCGGCTCCTCCGCCTCCGGTAGTAAACACGACGCCCCCGCCGCCCGTTCAAGTAGAACGGCCCGCGCTGGTCAGCGTGCCTCGCATCGACAGCTTCACTGCGGAGCCTGCTCGCGTGGAACGTGGCCAATCCATCACGCTGCGCTGGGCGACGACCAACGCGGATAACGTCAGCATCGACCAAGGCGTCGGCGCGGTGGCGGTGTCCGGTAGCCGTCAGTTGTTCCCGACCGGTACAACCACCTACGCGTTAATCGCGCGCGGCGGAACGGGCTCGGACACACGGACCGTTACGGTAGAAGTGGTCGCACCTCCTCCGGTGACCGCACCCAAGCCGCCTGTCACCGACGACGGGGCTGGAGCGGTCCGCCGAATGATCACCGAACTGCAGGACGTCTACTTCGACTACGACATGAGCGAATTCCGCGAGGACGCACGCCGCGCGGTCAACACCGACGCGGACCTGTTGAAGCGCATCTTCGCCGCCGACCAGCGCGTCAACTTCGTGATCGAAGGTCACGCGGATGAGCGCGGCTCGGCCGAATACAACTTGGGTCTAGCGGATCGCCGTGCCATCGTGACACGCGATGCGCTGGTGCAGTTGGGCGTTCCGGCCAACCGTCTACGTACGGTCAGCTTCGGCGAAGAGGCTCCTGTATGCCAAGACGCGAACGAAGCTTGCTGGCAGCGCAACCGCCGCGCGCATCTGAGTCAGGCGCAGTAGGATAAAAGCATGAAATTCACACTGCCATCGTTGTTGGCCGTCGCGGTGCTGGCGGGATTGTTGCATCATCCGCAGCCCGCGTACGGGCAGAGCAAGGAAATCGGCGCGCTGCAGCGGGACATCTACGATCTCTCGCGCAAACTGGACGAATTGAAGGGCGGGCAAGCGGAGCGGTCGGCACAACTCGAAACGCTGCTCAAGCAGGTGATGGACGCAAACGCCAAGCTATCCGCCGACACGCAGGCGCTGCAGGAGACTGTGCGGCGCAATCAAACCGAGCAGCAGTCGCGCGTGTTTGAACCGATGGCAGCGGTGAAGCAGGGCATGGACGATGTATCCGGCAACGTATCCGCCATCCAGGCGAGCCTCAGCACCATGCGCAGCCGGCAGGAAAAGATGGAAGGCATGCTCAACGATTTATCGGCGGCGGTTCGCTTGCTGGCGACGCAGACTCCGGTAGTTGCACCGGCGTCCTCCTCAGGCCCCTCAGGGCCTTCCGCCGCGGACGCGGCATCGCTGCTATTCTCTGCCGCGCAACGCGACAAGTTGGCAGGCAAACTGAATTTCGCGCTCTCTGAATTTCTCGACATCTCGCAGAAGTATCCGGAGTCGCCCGAAGCCCCCATGGCTGTATTCGAAATGGGATCGCTGTACGCTCGCAACGAACAGTATGACGACGCGGTGAAAGCCTACGACCGCGTGCTGGAACAGTTCGGCGAAAACCCCATGCGCAAGGACGCCCAATTCATGAAGGCCGAGCAGTTGGCGAATATGGGTCGCCGGGCCGAAGCGGTGCGCGAGTTTAACGCCTTCGCCAAACAGTATCCGGGGGATCAGAATACGGCTCGGGCCATCGAGCGTGTCCGGGAATTGCAGGCTCCGGCTGCAGCCAAGGGCAAGCAGACCGCAAAACCACCCTCCAAGGGAAAGAGCAAGTAGAATACTCCATGCGGAAAACGATTGCGATTCGAGTCACCGGCGTAGCCTTGACCTTGGCGGGAGCTTGGGCGGCGTACACGCAGCAGCAGAGCAAGCAGGCAGCCCCGGCGTTCACGTTGGTGAAGGCGGCCGACGACCTCTACGACATCGACGGCGGCGGCGCGGGCAATGTGGGCGTCTACGTGACCGATGAAGGCGCAATCGTCATCGACGATAAGTTCGAGCAGCACTACGACGAGATCATGGCCAACATCAAGAAGGTCACAGATAAGCCGGTCAAGTACGTCATCAATACGCACCACCATGGTGATCACAGCGGCGGCAACGTTAAGATGCTCGGATCAGGCGCGGAGATCCTGTTGCACAAGAACGCTCGCGAGCAGATGGTCAAGGGCAAGCAGCCCGGCGTGCCGCGGATCGCGTTCGCGGATGAGGCGCAGGTCGTGCTCGGCGGCAAAGAAGTCATCGCGCGGCACCTGGGTCGCGGCCACACCAACGGCGACGCCGTCATCTTCTTCCCTGCCCGGCGCGCGATCCACACCGGTGATTTGATGGCTGGCACCACCCCGCTGATCGATTACGCCAACGGCGGCAGCCTGGCCGAATGGGCCAAGACCCTGGACGCAATTTTGAAATATGATTTCGACACCGTGATTCCCGGCCACGGCGCGGTGGTGAAGAAAGCCGACCTGCAGAAGTTTCGCGACAACGTGGTCAAGCTTCAAACGGACGTCCGCCAACAAATCCGAGCCGGTAAGAGTAAGGATGAAGTGTTGCAGTTCTTGACGACCAACTACGGCTGGGCCGCAATGCAGCAGCGTATGTCGCTCGACGGTGTAATGGCGGAGATGAAGTAGAGACCCGCGTCTCGCTTGATCAACCCAGCTTGATCAACCCAGCTTGATCAACCCAAAAGATCAACCCAGCTTGATCAACCCAGCTTGATCAACCCAAAAGATCGACCAGAGACTTACTGACCGCTGCCTCGGTGCGCACCACATTCGCATTCGCCTGCACCGCGATTTTCGCAGCTAGCATCGTTACGACTTCGGCGCTAAGATCCACAGCATCTCCTTGAGGAGTTCCCACCGCAGCCAAGCGACCGGCCGCTCCATTCAAGCTCGCCTCGGCCCGACGAATACCTTCGAGCGGAACCGCCATATCGATCATGCGATCCTTATCGGCCGCAGTTGTGAATTGTTTGTAAAAATACTTTTGGTGCGTACTCATCTGACCAAGCGCCGAAACATCGTATTTACTTCCCCGTAACCGTCACATTCCAAAATTATTCCTGCCTCCTTTGAGACACCCCAACCTTAGGGAGTAGTAGAGTCTCTCACTCATTGTTGAGAAACGAAAGGTTCAGTACACTCCTCTCTGTAGTACCGGCGCTTACGGCTCCTGCTGAGTAGTTACTTCGTTCCCAGCGCCGCCTGAATCAAGACAACTTTGACTTTTTTGAGATGAGCTATCATCCCTGGGGCGAAGTGTGTCCACACGAGAAAGGTAAGACATGTCCACTCTTCAACTGAACGTAAACAGCCAAAACTATTCGGTCAACGTGAGCAATCCAAGCATGCCATTGCTGTGGGTGCTGCGCGATTTGATCGGGCTTACAGGAACAAAATACGGATGCGGCATCGAAGTATGCGGAGCCTGCACCGTCTTGATCGACGGGCAACGGGAACACGCCTGCGTGTTCGACGCGTCCTCCGCTGTGGGCAAGAAAGTGGTGACGATTGAAGGTCTCTCGGCAGACAGCTCCCATCCGGCACAGAAGGCATGGGTCGCCAATCAGGTTCCCCAATGCGGCTATTGCCAATCGGGCGTAATCATGACCGTAGCCGGTGCCATGAAGGCCGGTCATCACGGCAGCGAGATTCTTTCCGAAGTGAAGAACCTGTGTGTATGCGGCACCTATCAGCGTATCCGGCAAGCAGCCGCGTATCTCTAGAGGAAGCAAGGAGACCAAAACAATGCCTACAAACACTCTCGAAATGAGCCCGGTCACCGCAAAGACAGACGACCGGAAGATTGGCCGCAGAGGCTTCCTCACCAGCGCCGTCGGCGGACTAACGGTCAGCTTCCTGCTACCGGAAATTACCCGTCTTGGCGAACTACAGGCAGCGGTTCCTGGACAAGTGAACACCTGGCTGCAGATCGCCACTGACGAAACAATTACTTTGACGATCGGCGCTTCAGAGATGGGCCAAGGCTCCTTCTCGGCACTGGCGCAGATCCTGGCTGAAGACTTGATGGTGGAGTACGCAAAAATCAAGACCGTGCAGTCCTTGCCTTCATTGGCGTCTCCCACTCCGGTGGGTGCGTCCATCAACACGGTCGGCAGCAGTGTTACGCGCACCAATTTCTGGAAGATGCGCGATGCGGGCGCCATCGCCCGGGAACTGTTAGTGCAGGCCGCGATGAACAAGGTGGGCGACCAAACGCGCACCAACTACGTGGCGAGCAATGCGACGGTAAAGTACACGCCCAGTGGCCAAGTGATGACCTACGGATCACTAGCTGTTGCAGCGGCGGCCTTGACTCCGCTCACCAGTGCTCCGCTGGTGCCCGATAGCCAGTTCCGCTTGATTGGAAAGACCGTGCCACGCGTGGATATTCCGCAAAAGGTAAATGGAGCTGCGAAGTATGGGATCGACATTCGCATTCCCGGCATGGTCTATGCGGTGATCAAACATTGTCCCTCGTTTGGCGGCACGCTGGCATCGCAGCCTGCGGTCCCACGCGGCATGCTGGCCGTGGTGCCGACCAAAGTGATCGCAGGCACGGGCCGCGGGACTGAAGCAACAGGCAACGTGAATGCCGTTGCCGTCGTGGGACCCAATACTTGGGATACGTGGCAGGCAGCCAAGAGCCTGAGCGTTTCCTGGACACTGCCGGCAACGACGTCGAATCTCAACACAGCGAAGTTCATGGCGGATGCGGATGCACTGCTCACCTCCGCAGTGCCGTTCGTCGCGGGTGGAGCAAATCCCCCGGGCACACTCTATACCGTGGAGGGCTCAGCGGGACCAGTGAATACCGCCATCGCGGCATCCACCAAAAAGGTGGACGCGAAGTACACGCTTCCGTACGTCTCCCACGCTTGCATGGAAGTGCTGAACTGCACGGTGAACTACGTGCCCGGCATCAGTTGCGAGGTGTGGGCTCCCACGCAATCGGCCAAGGCGGTGCTGACCCTGGCAATGGCGCTGACCGGACTCTCATCGAGCCAGATCATCGTTCACACCACCTATTTGGGGGGTGGACTGGGACGCAAGGCGGAGACGGATTTCGTCAGCCAGGCGATCCAGGTGGCGATGGCGATCCAGAAGCCGGTTATGTTGGTATGGCCGCGCGAACAGGATTTCACGCGCGACCAGTATCGGCCCATGGCAGCGGTACACGCAGCGGCAGGATTGGACAGCTCCGGCAACATCACGGGCTGGTCCTATCGCAATGTTTCGCCCTCGATTCTGGGACAGCGCGGAGTGCCCTTGGGCGCGGCCGGCGATAGCCAGGGCATCGAAGGCGCCAATGCCCTGCCCTACAATTTCGGCTCGCGGGTGACGGAGTGGGTATCCCATCCCTCGCCCATCCCGGTCGGATTCTGGAGATCGGTGGGAGCATCGATCAATACCTTTGCGGTAGAGTGCATGATCGATGAGTTGGCTGCGGCCGCAGGTGTGGAGCCGTATCAATTCCGGCGCTCGAAGTTAACCGATCCGCGCTGGATAGCAGTGTTGGACGCGGCGGCGAAACTAGGCAACTGGAGCGGACTGACGCCTTCGGGTCGCGCGCGCGGCATCGCCATCGGCACCGCCTTCAACAGCATTGTGGCCCAAGTGGTGGAGATTTCTTCATTGACCACCACCAGCATCAAGGTCAACCGCGTATCCTGCGCCATCGACTGCTACCTGCCGGTGAATCCCGGTTCGATCCAGGCGCAACTGCAGGGCGGTATCGTACACGGACTGAACGCGGCCCTCTACGGCCAGCAGACGTTCGTGAACGGGGCGGCACAGGCGGCCAACTTCAGCAAGAGCAAAATGATTCGCCTGCAGGAGATGCCGCAGATCGATATCACGATCATTCCGGGTCCCACGTCAGCAGACCGCACGGCTAACATCGGCGGGGCGGGCGAGCTAGGTGTTCCCACGTTTGCTCCTGCGCTGGCTAACGCGTACTTCAAGCTAACTGGTAAGCGGTTGTACAGCCTGCCGCTGTTTCCCGGCGCGACCATGGGCGGGCTCTAGGTGGCGTGATGCACGAGTTGCACGCGATTCTGGATGGCTGGCGCGGCCTCACCGGATCAAACCGGGATGCTGTGCTGGCCACGGTGGTGCATGTAACAGGATCGGCCTACCGGCGCCCGGGCGCTCGTATGTTGATCCTGCCGGATGGACGGCGTATCGGCTCCATCAGCGGTGGATGTTTGGAAGGCGACGTTTCACGCAAGGCGTGGTGGTTCACGGAGGGCGGTAAGCCCTCCGTGCGCGTCTACGATACGTCGTCGGATGAAGATGCGGTATGGGAATTTGGACTGGGCTGCAACGGCGTGATCCAGGTGATGTTGGAACGCGTGGAGAGCGGCCCGTGCCGTGAGGCAATGGAATTCCTGGACACATGCAAGACCTCTGGTGGAAAGACTGCCGTGATCGCCACGGTCATCCGCACACGCGGACCCGCTGCCGTGGACGTCGGTGACAGATTACTCGTCGCCACGGATGAAGAGCGCGGCGTCCTGCATGGCTCCACCATTACAGCGCAGCTACGCCCCCACATCGAACAAACCCAACGAGAGCAGAAAAGCCGCATGGTGTTTCTGCAAGACTGCGAAGTCTTCGTGGAATACGTGGCGCCTCCTCCATCGCTGGTGGTGTTCGGCGCGGGCCACGATGCGATTCCGGTGGCAACGCTGGCGAAGCAACTCGGCTGGCATGTCACGGTTGCGGATGGACGACCCGCTTACGCGACCGCGCCGCGGTTTCCCCAAGCCGACCAAGTCGTCGTTATGCGGCCGGGCCAGCCTCTTGCCGGGATCAACATCGGCCAAGAAACGCTAGTCGTGATGATGACGCACAACTATCCACAGGACGCCAAACTACTGCCCGGCATCCTGGCAGCAAGGCCGAGATACTTGGGTCTGCTTGGTCCCAAGAAACGCGCGGAACGACTGTTTGCCGAAGTCGGCATCGCGATGAGTTCGGTGAATGTGCATGCTCCCGCGGGCCTGGATATCGGCTCCGACACAGCCGAAGGCATCGCGCTATCCATCGTCAGCGAAATGCAGGCCGAACTCGCGGGCCGCGCTGGCATGAAATTGCGCCATCGTCAGGCTCCGATTCACGAACCCGTGCAAGAGTCGGGCGAGCAGCAAGAGAGAGCCGTTATGGAGACTGAATATGCAACCTGTGAAATCGGCTAGCGACGCAAAGTACGGCGTCGTGATCCTGGCGGCGGGCGCGTCCACGCGCATGGGCACCCCGAAACAACTGCTCGACTACCAAGGCCAACCGCTGCTGCGACACGCGGCCGAGGTGGCACTCGCCACGTCCTGCCAACGAGTGATCGTCGTCCTAGGCTGCCGATCCCAACAACTGCGCGAGGCATTACGGGGCTTGCCCGTGACCATCGTGGAAAATCCCGATTGGGAGGGCGGCATGGGCACCTCCATTCGCGCGGGCGTCGCCATCGCGGAGCAAGAGAAACTGGATGGCGTGATCCTGGGCCTCGCCGACCAACCCTTGATTACGCCGCAGATTCTCGACACGCTGATTCAGACGCACGTCGCATCCGGGCACGCGATCGTTACATCACAGTACGCAGGAACCGTCGGCGTCCCGGTATTCTTCTCCCGCGAATATTTCCCGCACTTACTCGGCCTCGAACCGTCGCAGGGCTGCAAAGGCGTGATCCTGAAACACACGCAGCATGCGATGCGGCTGGATTGTCCTGAAGCAGAGATGGATGTGGATACGCCGGAAGACTACAGCCGAGTACAATCGGCGACGTTGGTCGTGGACTGACCACGAAGCATTACGGGGAGTTTTGGTGGACCTGAAGGGATTCGAACCCTTGACCTCTTCCATGCCATGGAAGCGCGCTCCCAACTGCGCCACAGGCCCACAGTACAAAGGATTTTTCATCCTCCGTTGCGTCGTCGAGCGGTTCCCTTCGCAGGGAGGCTGCCGACACTTGACTAGTTTACCACGGCACCACGGTACATCCGCAATGTTTCCGAAACAACCTTAAAGAACGTACACCCTGAGCATGTAGTAAATGAGTCCAATCGCGATGACCGCCATCAGGATGCGGCCGGGAATCGAGAACTTGGGCAAATCGGTTTGAGCCATACCAGGTAGATTCCAACGGCTGAAAGGTGGTTCGCTTCCGCCTACCAAGCCAGCCAGATTCCCTACAATGACAGAAGCATGTTATTCCAGCTTAAAGGCAAGACCGCACTCATTACCGGAGCAGGCCGTGGTATCGGACGAGAGGTGGCGCGCCAACTGGCCGCTGCGGGAGCCTCGGTGATGCTCAGCGACCTCGATCGCGACGTTCTGATGGAGACAGGCGCGCTGATCGATGCCGCAGGTGGCACCGCGAAGGCGCTTGCGGGCGATCTGACCGCGACCGACTTCCCGGACAAACTGGTGAAGGCCACGGTGGATGGCTTCGGCTCGCTCGACTTCATCGTCAACAACGCGGGCTATACATGGGACAACGTGATTCAGAAGACCACGGACGAACAGTTCCAGGCGATGCTCGATATCCATGTGGTGGCTCCCTTCCGGGTTCTGCGGGCAGCATCGGAGCAGATCCGCTCGCAGGCGAAAACCGAGATCGCCGCAGGACAGCGCGTGATGCGTAAGGTGGTAAACATCACCTCGATCTCCGGCATGGATGGGATGGCTGGCCAAGCCGGCTATGGGTCGGGCAAGGCCGGCATCATCGGATTAACCAAAGTGATGGCGAAGGAGTGGGGCCGCTACAACGTCAACGTAAACGCGGTGGGCTTCGGCTTCATCGATACGCGTCTAACTCAGGCGCTGGGAGCCGAGGGCGCTGAGATCGACGTGCAGGGCCGCAAGATCAAGGTCGGCGTGCAACCGGCTGTGCGAGATGCGCTCGCTGCGCACTGTCCTCTAGGTCGGTTCGGGTCAGCCGAGGAAGCAGCGGGACCAGTCGTGTTCTTCTGCTCTCCGCTGTCGGACTACGTGACCGGAGAGGTATTGCTCTGTTCCGGCGGTAGTCGGGTGTAATTGTCTTCAAGGCTCGGCGCTCGGGCACGATATGGGTTGCATGAAATCTCTCTTCGTAGTTTTCGTAGCAACTCTGAGCCTCGGAACACTCGCTTTCGCGGCCGACGCCGAACATCATGAATCGCTCTATGCCCGCTTAGGCGGCGAGAAGGCTGTCCACGCGGTTGTGGATGAATGGACCAATCGCCTCGTTGCCGACGCGGACGTCCACAAGTGGTACGGACACTTTGCCAAGGACGCGCATGCCGAGGCGGCCTTCGAGAAGAACGTGGCTGACTATATCTGCAAGGCGACCGGCGGCGCGTGCGCGTATCACGGTCCCGCGACAGTTGTGGCCGAGGAACACTTGACGGCCGAAGCCTTCTCCGACATCGAAAAGCACATGGAAGAAACGCTCGACCATATGAAGGTTCCTGCCGCTGAAAAACACGAACTCATGGCCGTGGTGGAAGGAATGAAAGCGACGGCCGTGGGCCATTAGAGCTATTTCTTCAGATTCTCTTCAAACAACTTGAAGATGCGTTTATATTCGTCCGCCCAACTCTCCGGGCGGACGAACGCATGATCCTCCACCGGATAGAACGCCACCGACCAATTCTCCTTGCGCAGTTCGATCAGCCGTTGCGCTAGGCGCACCGAATCCTGGAAGAACACGTTCGTATCCACCATGCCATGCAGGATCAGCAATGAACCTTTCAAACCCTCCGCAAAAAAGATCGGCGATGATTTCTTAAACGCCTCGTCGTCCGCCTGCGGCGTGTTTAGAATGTTCGACGTATAGCCGTGGTTGTAATGCGACCAGTCGGTCACGGGACGCAGCGCGGCTCCCGCGGCGAATACGTCCGGCGTGGTGAACATTGCCATCAGCGTGATGAATCCCCCGTAACTACCTCCGTAGATGCCGATGCGTTTGGGATCCACCCCTTGCTGTTCCACCAACCACTTCGCACCATCCACGTTGTCGTCCAGGTCCTTGCCACCCATATGCCGGTAAATGGCCGTCCGCCAGTCGCGACCGTAACCAGCCGAAGCCCGGTAGTCGAGGTCCAGCACCGTGTAGCCGTGCTCCATCAGGAAGTGGTGGAACAGAAACTCGCGCGGATAATTCGGTGACCAGTATTTATGCACGTTCTGTAGATACCCTGCCCCATGGACAAAGACCACCGCAGGTCCACCAGCCCGAGCATTTGCCGGTCTGAATAAACGAGCCGGAATCATCGCCCCATCGCGCGCCGCCACTTGAACAATGGGCGCATCCAGCCACGTATACTGCTTGAACTGGGCAGACGTTGAGTCGGTTCGCGACTCCTGCGCAGCACCCGGACGATTCTCGCCCGTGTAAATCTCCGGTGGACGGTTCACGTAGGAGAAAACATCCGCCATGTAGCTTTCGTCGCGCGACAGCACGACCTCGTGTTTGCCCGCCGACTGCGTGATGCGCGTCCGCGGACCACCATTCACGCTCTGCGAATAGAAGTGCCGCTCCGCTGGACCCATCTCGCTCGTCGAGAGATAGAACTTCGTTCCATCGTTCGAAACCGCAACCGACTCCACCTCGAACTTGCCCGACGTGATCTGCTTGAACGATCCACCCGCCGACGGAACCGTGTAGAGATGGGCCCAGCCGTCGCGCTCACTCACGAAATACACGTCGTCGCCATTCTTCAGCCACCCGAGCGTCTCGTAACCCGGCCCATCGATCCACGCATCATCATGATCGGTAAAGATCGTCGTGGCCTTTGCCGTCGACGTATCCAGCGACAGCACCCAGCGATCCTTGTTATCATTCGCCCGCGCCAACATCACTGCGCGTGTCCCTTGCTCATTGAAGATCGGAAGATACTGCCAAGCGGACCGCTCACCGAGCCCCAGGTCCACCCACTTCCCTTCCCCCGTTTCGACGTCCAGCACCACCACGCGATTGTTCTCCTGCGAATCGCCCACGTTCGTGCGACCCGTGATCATCGCCGTATAACTCGATTCCGTAACGTAGTTCGGAACGTCGTCGCCCTTGGCCCCCTTGGCTCCGTCTTCCACCAACGCCAGCACGCACTTCTCATTCGGGCAGAGTTGCAGATGTTGAACCGTCTGCTTATCCTCCAGCTTGAACGGCTTCCGAGGATGCTCGCGCTTCTGCTTAGCCTCGTCCTCATCCTTCCGGCGCGCTCGTTCGCGTACGGCGTTCAGAATGCTGTTCTCTTGAATCTGTAGCGTCCCTTGACTGGTCTTCGGATCAGGGATCTTGGGGTCTTCCTTGGCCGCACCGGCCGCCTGGATCTCCGTCAGTTGCTCGATGGGTCCGGCACCCAGCGGCATCACGTAGAGATTGCCACCCCGCGTGAACGCCACCCGCCGCTCATCTTGCGTGAAGTGAGGATCCTTCTCCGCATCGGCGGTCTTCGTAAGCTGAGTAACTTTGTCCGTGGAGTAGTCGTACAAAAACAAATCGCCGCCACTGGCGTAAAGGGATTTGCTGTGATCCCGCGTGCTCACACCCGAAACCGGCGGAGCCAGCTGCGCCTCCTCGTCACTCAACTTGCGCGCTGCACCCGAAGCCCTGGGCAGCACCCAGGTATCGAACGGCTTATCCTGTGTGTCCGTCGTCTGCTTCCATCCAAAGTAGATCCGCTGGCCATCGCCAGACCAGCGCACCTCTTGCGGAGCGTAGCCGTAAAACTGCGGCCCCTGCATAATCATGTCGATCGAAAGCGGAGCGCGCGTTTGCGCAGGAATGACGACAACAAAAGCGAGGCCGAGCGCGAGCAGACGTTTCATAGCCATTACTGGCGATTTTATAAGAAAGAGCGCAGCCGCCGCAGACCTTCGGCAAATGTATCCTGCGGCGTGAGCAGGCTGACTACTAGAAACGCCTCGGACTCGAAGTCAAAAAAGAAGCCCGGCTGCACCACGACATCCTGCTCTTCCAGCAACCGCAGGGCCCATTCTTCTTCGCTGTGCGTGCGCGGAACCTGCACCACTCCGTACCAGCCGCCTTCCACATTCAGGACATTCCCGCCCGATCCAACCAGTGCGCTCCGCAGGTGTTCCAGATTCGCAGCCGTGCGCTCCGCGATCATTTTGCGTATCCCGCGGCCTGCGTGTAACAAGCTCGGAAGAGCCACCTGCACGGGCGTTGCAACCGATAGGTAAGTATCCGCAATCAATTCCAATGCCTCAAGCGCGACATCCTGTTGCGGCCCGCTCGCGACGATCCAACCCAACTTGAGTTGCGGCAAACCCGCGACCTTCGACAACCCGCTCATTGAGAACGTGAGAGCCCGTCGCTCTCCGGCCAACGTCAGCGCCCGATTGTCCATCGCCTGGAACCCGTAGTCGCAGAACACTTCGTCGGAGATAATAGCGATCCCTCGGCTCGACGCGATCGACTCAAGCTGCTCCAATTCCTCGCGCTTGAGAAACGACCCAGTGGGGTTATTCGGATTCACCACTACAATCGCCCGTGTCTTCTCTGTGATCGCTTGCTCCAGGGCGCGGAAATCCATGTGCCAGCTTCCGTCATAACGCAGCGGATATTGCCGGATCGTCACCGACGACAACCCTGCCAGGAACTCGAACAGCGGATACGAAGGACGCGGCGATAGAATCTCGTCTCCCGGGTTCGCCAACAGCTTAAAGAGATACGAATACGCTTCGCTGGTCGACGCGGTCAGCAAGATTCGCTCAATAGGAACCTCCACGCCCAGCCCGCGATAATACGCCGCCACCGCACTGCGAGCCGATTCTAAACCCTTCGGCGTCGGTTCATAACTGAGCGCGCGATCATCCGCCAACGGAGTCAACAACCCTGACGGATATGGCAGGCGAGCATGAGTCGGATTCGATTCCGTAAGGTTGAGAATCGCCGCTCCGTCCAAACGCTTCTTCGCCAGCAGCAGCGAAATTCGGTTGGTAGGTTGATCCCAAGTAAGCCGGCGTGAAAGCACTGTTCCGGCATGATAACATCCAACGCCCAGCCCAGCAGCGTACAATCGGTGAATGGGGCGCTTCTTTTCTCTCGCACTGCTGGCCTCCAGCTCCCTTTGGGCACAGGGTCTCCTGCCTGTAACGACACCCCGCCAAGCCTTCGGATTCGATATCGGCGACGACTATTCTGTCGCGAATTATTCCCAGACTGAGTCCTACTGGAAACGTTTGGATGCGGAATCCGATCGCATGCTGCTCACCGACATGGGCCCCACCTCCGAGGGTCGCCGCCAGTACATGGCCGTCGTGAGTTCGCCCGCGAACCTTGCGAAACTCGATCTTTACAAAAGCATCGCCGAACGCCTGGCCCACGCCGAAAACTTGACCACCGCCGAAGCGCAAGCCCTGGCCCGCACCGGCAAAGCCGTCGTGTGGATCGATGGAGGCCTGCACTCGAACGAAACCGTCGGTTCGCAGCAATTGATCGAAATGGTCTACCAAATGGTGAGCCGCACCGACGATGAAACGATGCGCCTGCTCGATGACGTGATTCAGCTCTACGTGCCGGCCAATCCCGACGGCCAAGAACTGGTCGCCAACTGGTACATGCGCGAGCCCGACCCGCTGCGGCGAAGCGTGAATGGTTTGCCCCGGCTGTATCAGAAATACATTGGCCACGATGACAATCGTGATTTTTTCCTCTCGGCCATGCCGGAAACCACGAACATGAATCGACAGCTCTTCCAGGAATGGTTTCCGCAGATCGTTTACAACCATCACCAGGCGGGCCCCGCAGGCACAATTGTTTTCATTCCCCCGTTTCGTGATCCCTTCAACTACAATTTGGACGCCCTGATTCCGTTGGGCATCCAGATGGTTGGCTCCGCCATGCACAGCCGCTTGGTGGAGGAAGGCAAGGGCGGCTCCACCATGCGGGACGGATCAAATTACTCCACATGGTGGAATGGCGGCCTGCGGACCGTTTCCTACTTCCACAACATGATCGGGCTCTTGACGGAAATCATCGGAAACCCAACGCCCATGGATATTCCGCTGGTCCCGGACAAGCAACTCCCTCAAGGCGATCTGCCACTGCCCGTCGCCCCCGGAAAGTGGCACTACCGCCAGTCCATCGACTATGAGATCAGTCAGAATCGCGCGGTGCTCGATTACGCTTCGCGCTATCGCGAAACGCTGTTGATGAACATCTACCGCATGGGCCGCAACTCCATCGATCGCGGCAGCCGCGATTCCTGGACCATCACCCCCAAGCGCGTCGCCGCGTTGCGCGCCGAAGCCGCCAAGAATCCGAATAACCGGGTGTTGCCGGAACTCTACAGCGAGGTCCTGCGCGATCCCAAGTATCGCGACGCCCGCGGCTACATCATCCCCGCCACGCAGGCCGACTTTCCCACCGCCGTGAAATTCGTAAACTCGCTACTGAAGACAGGCATCAGGGTACTGCGCGCCACATCCGACTTTCGTGCGGCCGGCAAACAATATCCCGCTGGATCGTTCATCGTCAAGACCGCCCAAGCGTTCCGGCCCCACGTGCTCGATATGTTTGAGCCGCAAGATCACCCGGATGATTTCCGTTTCCCCGGCGGCCCGCCCGTCGCGCCCTACGACATCGCCGGTTGGACCCTCGCGTTGCAGATGGGGATTGAATTCGATCGCGTGCTGGAGGGCTTCGACGGACCGTTTGAGCGCGTGAGCGGCATGGCCGCGCCCCGGCCGGCACTGGTCTCCAGCAGCGCGAATCCACAAGCCTACTGCATTGGGCACCAAACCAACGATGCCTTCATCGTCGTGAACCGGCTCCTGAAATCGAGCCAAAGCGTCTTCTGGATGCAATCGGGCGGCGACTTCTGCGCACCCGCGAACGACGCGGCCCGCGACATCGTAACGAATGCAGCGGCGGAGTTGGGAGTGCCAGCCCGCGCAGTGGATCGCATGCCCAGTGGCTCGGCTCGCCAACTCAAGCCTGTCCGCATTGGACTCTACGATCAATACGGCGGCTTGGCTCCCTCCGGTTGGACACGTTGGCTGCTGGAACAATTCGAGTTCCCCTACCAAGTCGTTTTTCCGCAGATGCTAGATGCCGGCTCGCTCCGTGGAAAATTCGACGTCATCATCTTCACCGATGAAGCCTACCGCGCTCGTGACAACGCAGCCCAACCGCGCGCGGAATCGATCCCCGCGGAGTTCCGCCCTTGGCTGGGCCGCATCTCACCCGAGCGTACGGTGCCCGCACTCAAGACCTTCGTCGAGGCCGGTGGAGCCGTACTCACCATCGGAACATCCACCGCGCTCGCAGGCCTGCTCGGCGTGCCCGTCTCTGATTACTTAGTGACCGCCCGCCCCGACGCTGCAGAGCGGCACCTTACTCGCGACGAACTCTACGTACCAGGATCCTTGTTGCGCGTGAACATCGACACATCCCATCCACTCGCCCACGGGATGCCTTCAGATGCGGTTGTGTTCTTCGACAACAGCCCCGTCTTCCGCGTGACGAATAGCAACGTCCGGCGCATCGGCTGGTTCGACAGCATCCCGAGTTTGGTCAGCGGATGGGCCTGGGGCGAAGAACACCTATCCGGAGGAACGGCCATTGCGGAAGCGTCCGTCGGTGAAGGAAAGGTGATTCTCTACGGGCCAGAAGTTGCCTTCCGCGCACAGCCGCACGGCACCTTCCGGCTGCTGTTCAACGGCATCTTCTTTGGCTCCACCAGTACCGTCGTGTTACCGTAAGCAAAAAATGGAACCCACCCGGCTAGTCCAAATCATTCACCCGGAGTACGGTCGCCGCATCGCGCTGGTGGCCGGAGATGAGTTGCATCTTCTCTCGACCTATCGCACCGCGTATCACTTCGCGACCGCTGCAATCGAGATGGGCACTCCTCTACGCGAACTCCTCAGCACGGACCTTTCCGGCATCGTGCTCGACTACAACGAAGTCCATGCGCTACGCAGTGGCTGGACCTTCCTGCCCAGCTTCGATCATCCGCAGGACCTCGCCCGCTGCCTCGTGACCGGCTGCGCCAACGGTCACACCGGCACACGCGAAGGCCGACCTGCTGCTCCCCCGTGGTTCTACAAAGGCAACGGAGCGCACCTCCGCACCCACGGAGAGGCGTTGACCATCCCCTCGTTTGCGATGAGTGGCGCGGAAGAAGCAGAACTCGTCGGCGTGTGGATCATCAGTCCGGACGGCACGCCCGTGCGAGTCGGATTGACTCCGGGCAACGAATTCGCGGACCCAGCCCTGGCGACGGCCGACCCGCGCCTCCTATCGCACGCCAAACTCCGCACTTGTTCCATCGGTCCGGAACTGGTGCTAGATGCCGAGTTCACAGACGTCAGCGGCCTTGTGCGCGTGGAACGTGGAGGGAAGCGCATCTGGTCCCGCGAAGTTCTGACAGGCGAGCGCCACACGCAGTTCACGCTAGCCGAGGTCGAAGAGCATCACTTCAAGTACATCGCGCACCGCGTCCCCGGCGACGTTCACATCCACTATTTAGGCGGCAGCGTATCGAGCTACGGCGACGGCATTCGTTTGGAGCAGGGCGACCACGTGGTCGTCGAATGGGACGGTTTCGGCCGCCCCCTGCGCAATCTTATCGAGCGCCTTTAGCCCGCAACTTCGCCTCGATATTCGCGTGATGTAACCGCCGCGATTGCTGCAGCGGTGCCCGATTCTTGAAATCACGAATGCTCGTATCCGCCCCCGCCTCAAGCAACGCCTCCAGCGTCTTCGTATCGCCGAAATCGAGCGTCGCAGCATACATTAGCGCCGTGAACCCGTTGTCGTCCGTGTCGTCGAGTGGAACCTTGGCATCGAGCAACACTGGGATCAACTCCGTGCGATTTGTGATCGTCGCCCAATGCAGTAGATTGATGCCTGTGCTCTCAACACCATCCGCGCCAGCACCCCCGGCAATCAACGCCCGAGCCACATCCGCGTGACCGAACGTAACCGCCTCGCTTAACGGCGACCCCGCGTTCGGATCAGCCCCATCTTTCAGGAGCAACTGCACCGTAGCCAAATCCCCCGACATCGCCGCGACCCGCAGTGGTGTATTACGCGACTTCGTACCCTCAGGAGCATTCGCAGGCGCCCCAGCATCCAGCAGCGCCGCAACCTTCTTCACGTTTCCGTAGTAAGACGCAGCCATCGTGAGTTGCGTGAACGCGGGCAGATTTTCCGCAGACGGTTCGCTATAGCTAGCCGGTGCGGGTAACGACTTCGGACTCGTCGGAATGGTCGAAAGCAGCGCCATCGTCGCCCAGCAGCTCCCTGCGTAAGAAATGAATTGGTCCTTCTTGTAAGGAAACCCCGTCTCAAAATACGGCGGACTCACCTCCGCAGGCGATACCATACGCGTACGAACATGCCATGTCCCATCACGCTCCTGATCGGACAATAAAAATCGCACGCCCTTGGGAGACTCAACACCGGACTCGTGCAACGCGAACACAGCCTCGCCAGTCGAATACGCATCCGACGCATACCAAGCAAGCTGCGCCCATCCCCCATCGGCCTTCTGCATAGCGAGTAGGTCGCGCCGTGCGCCCTCCAGATCACTCTTCTCCGCGCCGGACCAAACCAGTCCCATCAATCGGAACGAAGCGTCCTCAGTAGACACCGGGACGTTAGCCTTCAACCACCGACGCGCCGCAATCACCCGAGGCTCATTCGGACCCGCCCGTAACGCACGCACCGCCGTCGCAGTCGCGGTGAAGACACTACTCGAATGCGGAGGCCGAAAATCCGACGTGACCCAGTGGCCGTCCTCACGCTGCCACGAGGCGAGCCGTTGCACGCGAACCTGCGAGGCCGCATCCAAATCCTTCCCCGCCACCTCCTGCGCGATTAGCAACAAGCTATCGTTCGGCGTCGGATCATTGACCGTCTTGGCTTGGAACACATCATCGAACGTACCGCCCGACTTCCACGTCTTCTCCTCCACCGCCGCCAGCACCCCATCATCAATGCGCACCCCGCGCTCGCGTGCCATGCGAAACGTCATGATCGAGAGCGTACTGTGATGGCAGGAAAAGCACGCCCGCTCTTTCACGAACGTCGCAGCGGACCGCTGCAGCGGCGGCAACGCCTTATCAATCGCCTTGCGAACATCTTGCTGCGATTGCCCGAAGGCCGCGGCTGCAATAAGAAATAGGAACCACACGAGAGATAGTTTACCGCTTCGCCTTCGCCTTGTAATCCTTCTCGCTGACTTCTTCCAGCCACGTAATGTCGCCGCGCGTAGTATTGAACTGCACCGTGCTCGCATCCGGAGCCGCGCCATGCCAGTGGACCACGCCAGGCTGCACGTAATACGCCTCGTTCGGGCGCAGTTCCATCACCGGACCGCCCTTGTTCTGATGATGCGTCATGCCCTCTTCCACCAGCATGATCTGCCCGCCGCTATGGCTGTGCCACTTGGTGCGAGCCCCAGGATCAAAGCGATAATGCGCCGTCGCGACCTTGTACTTGTCTTCAACCGGCGTCACAGTCCCCGTGAAATTCGGATTTGCTTTTGTATTCGGAGTCGCGCTCTGCACCGCCGCCTGCTGCCCTTGCGCAACCAACACAATGGACCCCAATGAAATCGCGGCTACGCCGATCCCGTAAACGATTCGTCCCAGTTTCATCCGCACGATTCTCCTGGGGAAGGAGTGTATCAGATCGAGAGAACCGTATGGTATCCTTTGCCGAAAAGGGCCGCACAGGTGCAAGTCCGTTGTGCGGATTCAAAAGGAGTCCTCAGTCATGAACATTCCAGAACGCAAGAAGGCAAGTGAGTTCCCGCAGGAACTGCTGGACCTCTTCGACAAATACGTCCACGGCGAAATCGACCGTCGTTCATTCTTGAACGGAGCCAACAAATTCGCAGTCGGCGGCCTGACCGCCACCGCCATCTGGGAAAGCCTGCGACCCAACTACGCCTGGGCACAGCAGGTCCCCAAGAACGACCCTCGCATCAAAACCGAAGTTGTTACCGTGCCCTCCGCCGACGGCAACGGAACCATCAAAGGACTGCTCGTCCGCCCGGCCAACGCCACCGGCAAGCTGCCGGGCATCCTGGTTGTCCATGAGAACCGCGGCCTAAATCCCTACATCGAAGACGTGGCCCGCCGCTTGGGCACCTCGAACTTCATGGCCTTCGCTCCCGACGGACTCACCAGCCTCGGCGGCTATCCCGGCAATGAAGAAGAAGGCGCAGCCAACTTCGGCAAGGTGGATCGCAACAAGATGGCGATCGATTTCGTCAATGCTGCGAAGTGGCTCAAGAATCGCGCGGATTGCACAGGCAAGATCGGAGCCGTCGGATTCTGCTTCGGTGGCGGCGTGGTCAACAACCTGGCGGTCGCGCTAGGCGCGGATCTGGCCGCAGGCGTGCCCTTCTACGGCGCGCAGCCCTCGGCGGCCGATGCGTCCAAGATCAAAACTCCACTCTCGCTGCAATACGCTGGCCTCGACACGCGCATCACCGCTGGATGGCCGGCCTACGAAACAGCGCTGAAGGCAGCGAAGGTGCCCTACACTGCGTACACCTACGAAGGAGCCAATCACGGTTTCCACAACGACACCACTCCTCGTTATGACGAAGCAGCCGCCAAACTCGCATGGACCCGTACCCTGGACCACTTCAACAAATACGTCCGCTAACATCTCCCGCAAAAACAGAAAGGGCACCCGACCATCCCGGTCAGGCGCCCTTTCCACATCTACCGAAAGCTCTACCGCTGCCCAGGCCACCGAGTATCCACCGGCTTCGAAGCATCCGCCGTGATCTGGATATCCGCGCAATGATGATAGGTAAAGTCCCCATCCTTGTTACGCCCGTGTTCCGCCATAAACTGTGCCACCTGCAGAGTGCACTTCGCGCAGTTGATATTCGGCAACGTAACGTCCGTCTCCAAAGCATCCGCCATCTTCGATTGATGCGGCCACAGTCCGTCCACCAACACCGGAGGCCGCGCCGGATTCATGATCACAGCCGAGACCGACTGCGGTCCCTTCTCACTATCGCGCAACGTAACTTCCGGATCTGCCGGCAGCTCCGCGCGCGAATTTACCGCGAGCGAAATTCGATAGTGCCCGGGATGATAAACCGTTTCCTGCACCTTGATATGCAGCTTCGATCCGCCGACGGCCTTGCTGACAACGCCCGTCGGTGTTCCCGGATTCGCCGGGCCCTTCGCATTTGCCGAAGTTCCACCACACGGACCCAGCTTCTGCGGGTCACCCAGATTGTTCTCCACAATCGCGGACTCCGGAGCCAACAGTTTGAAATGTCCGCTGGCGAACTGCGGGGCCAGGACAGCAGCAGCGGTAGCAAGAGATAAACCCACAAAGCGTTTCATCAAGAAACCTCCTTCAGCAGGTATAACATACTGCCACCGCGCGCGGGACACTGCGGGGGTATAATCGACCAGGGTCAATTTTACAAAGGGGGACGCAGCGATGCCAACATTCGTGCGTGTGGGCTTTGTGTTAATAGTGGCGAGTGTGTTCGCCTGCGCCCAAACGGCACCAGCAACTACCGCGCCGGTACCCACCGCGCCCGCCACGGGCACCGGCCCCACCACCGCCCCCACTGCCGTGCCACAGGTGGTGACACCTCAGAGCGGCAATAACACCCCACGACCGCCCTTCCAACCCGTTTTTATTTCCGGCACCGTCACTCTAGCCGACGGTACCGAGCCTTCCGATCGCGTTTTAATCGAACGCGTATGCTCCACCAACAGCGTCCGCTCGGAAGGCTACACAGACTCAAAGGGCCGCTTCAGTTTCCAACTCGGCCAGAGTCTGCAAGTGGTTCCCGACGCCAGCGAGACAATGTTCTCTGACGGCACGCAAGGCTTCGCCTCCAACACGCGGACCGGCACGAGCAATCAGTCCGGCAGCGATCCCTACTTCGATTGCGAACTCCGGGCACGGCTGGCCGGCCACCGGTCATCCACGATCTTACTCGCCGGACGCCGCTCCATGGACAACCCCAACGTAGGAACATTGATTCTCTACCCGATGGCGAAAACCGATGGGCTCGCCCTCAGCGCCACCACCGCCGCCGCGTCCAAAGACGCACGAAAAGCGTACGACAAAGGCTTAAGCGAAGCCAAGAAACAGAAATTCGAACAAGCCGAAAAGGAATTCCGCAAGGCCGTCGACTTGCATCCGAAATATGCCGAAGCGTGGCTGGAACTGGGCAAGACCTATGCGGGCCGTAAGCGCCTCCCCGAAGCGCGGGAAGCACTCAGCAAGGCTATCGCAGCCGACCCGCAATTCGTCTATCCCTATGAGCAACTCTATCGAATCTCTTTTGAAGAAGCGAACTGGCAGGAGCTAGCCGACACCACCGACCGCCTGCTCCGCCTCAACCCGTACGAATTCCCGGAAGCCTACTACTTCAACGGCGTCGCGCACTACCAATTGAAGAACTACGACGCCGCACAGAAAAGCTTGCAGCAAGCCATCACCGGGGATCGCCGCAATTCAAATCCGAAAGCACACTACGTGCTCGGCTTGGTATTGGTCCAAAAACACGACTATGTTTCCGCCGCAGAAAGCCTGATGGCCTTCGCCTCTCTCTCCCCCAACGATTCGCAAATCCCAAAGGTCCGGGCCATCCTGTCTCAGATTGAAAAGGCCCTCCAAGAGTAGCTACAATCGCGTATTCATGACGCCTTCACGACGCATCACCGCACTCTTCGCCATCGCAGGATTTGCCAGCGTCGCCTGGGCACAGCCCCAGTCCCGCCCCATTCGCCGTCCGCCCAACAATCAACTGGCAATCGAAGGCGCGGACGCTCCCACTGGGCGCGTAGATTCGCCGGCCGCAGTCGCGGGAATCACCAGCCAATTGGTGTTCCACGTTTCTCCGCTGTCCGCCAAGGGCCTACTCTCACAACAGATCGACGATGCCATCAAGGCTCTGGATAAAGCCAACGGCAGCGCAACATTCCTCAAGCTGCGCGCTTTCGTCGCCGGAACGGGAGATCTGCGCCGCGTCCAAACCTTGGTCAACGGATTGTTCACGGAGAAGAAACTTCCGTTGCCTGTAATCACCACCGTTCAAGTGGGCGCGCTTCCGCTGGAAGGGGCTCAAGTTATTCTGGAAAGCATCAGTGAGGAAAAGAAGCCCGTGAATTCCGCAGGGCTAGCGTTCTTCCCCGCGGTCGAAGCTTCCACAGGAGCCGAAGCCGTAGCCGCGCTGCAAGCCGCCATGGCCGGCGCGACGCCGTTGCGCATCACGTGTTTCGCGGATTCCCTGGCCGAAGCCGAGTCCGCCCGCACCACCGCAGCCAAGCTATTCCCCAAACTCGCAGGCGTCTTCGTGCAGAGCACGCGCTATACATTAGGATCGCGCGCCGCTTGCGAAGGCATCGCGCAAGGTGGCCCAGTTCAAAGCCCCAAGCTGGTCTTCGCAGCCGCCCAGCTGACCTTCGGCGAACAAGACGCGGACCTGACGCTGGCCTTCGACCGCCTGGAAAAAGCGCTGGAGCCGCTCAAGGTGCACCGCGCGGATGCCGCCTTCGTGAACGCTTACGCGGTCAGCCGAGCCATTGCCGACAAGGCCAGAACCCTCGCCGCACCCAACCCGCGTTCGTCAGTGTTCATCGAAGGGCTGCCGTCGCAAGATGCCACGCTCGCAGTCGAAGCCGTCGTCCCTACGAAGTAAGCTCTTCGCCCCGAATCAAGTCGGCGTAGGTCTCGCGTTTGCGAATGATCCGCGCCGCGCCGTTTTCAATCAACACCTCCGCCACCCGAGGCCGAGCGTTGTACGTGGACGACTGCGCAAACCCATACGCACCCGCCGTGCAAACCGCCAGCAAGTCTCCCGGCAGCGTCTCCGGCATGACACGATCGTGCGCCAGGAAGTCGCCGCTTTCGCAAACCGGTCCCACCACATCGGCCGTAATCGTACCCTGCCCTGAGATCCGCACTGGCAGAATCTCATGATGCGCATCGTACAGCGCCGGCCGAATTAAATCGTTCATGGCCGCGTCGGTGATGACGAATTCTTTGTCGCCGGTTCGCTTGCGATACAGTACCCGAGTCACCAGCGCCCCCGCGTCCGCAACAATGGATCGCCCCGGCTCCAGAATCACATGCAGATTCCGCCCGGCTGTCTTCTCACGCAAGGCCGCGACAAAGTCTCCGATCGCCGGCACCACGTCTTCGGGCTTGTAGGCCACACCCAACCCGCCGCCCAAATCCGCATGTCGAATATTGAAACCGCTTGCGCGCAATTTTTCGATCAGCTCCAAAACGCGATCCACGGCACGCAGCAGCGGCTGCATATCGGATATCAGCGACCCGATATGGCAACTCACCCCTTCAATCAAAAGGTTCTTGCACAGCCGAGCACGCTCATACACGCCTTCCGCCTCATCAATATCGATACCGAACTTGTGCGCCTTGCCGCCGGTGGAAATATAAGCATGCGTCGAAGCCTGCACATTCGGATTCACGCGAATCGCAACGCGCGCCTTCACCCCTCGTCGATGCGCCAACGAATCGATCACCGCGAGCTCCGGCTCAGACTCGCAATTGAACGCAAAGATCCCGGCCTCGATAGCAGCGTCAATCTCCGCCGCCGTCTTGCCGACGCCTGAAAACACGACTTTCCCCGGATCGCCGCCCGCCTGCAGGACGCGATACAACTCGCCTCCAGAGACAATATCAAACCCCGCGCCCTCGCGCGCCAACAACTGCAGGACTGACAAGTTCCCGTTCGCCTTCATCGCGTAGCAAACCGTATGCGGAGCATCGCCGAATGCGCGATCGTAGGCCCGATAGTTCTGCACAATCGTCGCAGCCGAATAAACGTAACACGGCGTCCCGGCCTTCGCTGCAACATCCGCCAGCGCCACGCCATCGATCGTCAGCGTGCGGTCCTGATATTCAAGTGGTGTCATTTAAGGAACCCGTAAAACGATCACGGATTGATCGTCAGAAATAGTGGTGCTACCCCGATACGCATCCAGCGCGGCAATCACCGCGTTGGCAATCGCTTTGGGTGCTTCGGCATGATGCTTCTTCAGCAACTTTAATACGCGGGCCCGACCAAACTCTTCGGACTCCAGATTGACTTGATCTTCCACGCCGTCGGAATAGAGCAGCACCACGTCGCCGGATTCCAGCGTAACTTCCAATTCTTCGTAGCTGATGTCTTCCAGCAGACCGATCGGCACGCCTTCAATGCGCGGCTTCAGAATCTCGCCCTGTCTCCAGATCAACGGCGCGCATGAGCCGGCATTCGCCATCTTCAGGATCCGCTCCTCCGGCTGCCAGAACGCAACCAGCAGCGTCGCATACTGCGCATCTACCTTGCGTTCCATCAACGTATCATTGAGCGACTTTACAAGTATCGCCGGCGAACTCCGCCGCGGACCCAGGATACGCAGCAGCCCACTGATCAGCGCCCCATAGAGCGCCGCAGCAGCGCCCTTCCCGCTAACATCCCCGAACGCAATCACCGACGAATTCTGGTTCGACTCAAAGAAGTCATACACGTCGCCTGAAATTTCACGCGCCGGTCGCGACCGGATGCCGACTTCCAACCCCGGCAACTCCGGCGCCGACTGCAGCAGCAACCGCTGCAACTTCCGAGCCGCCTTCAAATCCTGTTCCAGCAATTGCTCGCGCTGCGCCAGTTCTTCATACAGCCGCGCGTTCTCCACCGAACTCGCAATCTGCGGAGCCAACATCGACAGCACCCGCAGATGATCCTCGGTAAAGAAGTTGATCTTCTCGCTCTCGACGTTCAACACGCCCACCACGCGATCCTGCACCATCAGCGGTACAGCCAACTCAGACCGAATCCCGTGATGCGACGCAATATAACGAGGATCCGCCGCCGTATCCGCCACCATTACCGGCTTGCGCGTCTCCACAGCCGACCCCGTAATGCCCTTCCCCATTGGAATATTGCCGATCTCCACACGCTCGTCATACCGAGCGCTAAACCGCGTCCGCAACACTTCGCTCGCCGCGTCCACCAGGAAGATCCCGAACGCATCGTAATTAATCAGCACCCGGACCGACTCCGCGATCCGCTTCAGCAACTCATCCAGATCCAAAATAGAACTGAACTCGCGTGACAACTCCGTCATCGTGCGCGACGTGCGATTCTGCTTCTCCACCCGCCGATACAGCCGGGCATTGTCGATCGACACAGCCACGCGCGACGCAATCAGCCGCAGCATCGTGCTCTCGCGCTCTGTGAACGCATTGATCCGCGTCGACTGCACATCGAGTACGCCCACCACGCGACCGCGCGCCATCATCGGAACCGCCAACTCACTCCGCACAGCATCCAGCGCGTTCAAATAGCGAGGATCCGCATGCACGTCCGGAACCACCACCGGTTGCCGACCCGACGCCGCCGCTCCGACAATGCCTTCGTTGAGCGAAACAAACAGACTCTTGACGATCTCCTCGCGATGCCCGATCGCATAACGGATCTTCAACCCGCGCTCGCGTTCGTTGTACAGCAAAATTGCGAACAAATCGTACGGAACCACATTTTTGACGATCGCTGCAATCGCGGCCAACTGTTCGTCCAAATCGAGCGTCTCCGCCGTTACGCGCGACACCTCGAGCAGAAAGTCGAGCAGCTCTGCTCGCTCGCGAAACTGCACTTCGGACTTCCCACCACCCGCCGTCGTCAAGCTTGCATCTCCCTCAAAATCGCTACGCCCGCGCTAGTCCCAATGCGATTCGCGCCGGCTGCCATCATCGCACGGCAAACCTCCCACGTGCGAATCCCCCCGGACGCCTTCACGCCCATCGCCGGGCCTACCACCGACCGCATCAACTGGACGTCCGCAACCGTCGCGCCCCCAGATGCAAATCCAGTGGACGTTTTCACAAACTCCACCCCGGCTTCCTGAGCCAACCCACAAGCCTCTCGCTTCTGCGAATCCGTAAGCAGAGCCGTCTCCAAAATCACCTTCACAATCGCGCCGCTCCTGTGCGCCGCATCCGTCACCGCTCGAATATCCTCACCCACGGCTCGCACGTTGCCGCCCACCAACTCGCCCACATTCAGCACCATGTCAATCTCTCGCGCCCCAGCCAGCGCCGCGCGTTCAGCCTCAGCAACTTTGATCGACGTTTCATTTGCGCCCAGAGGAAACCCCACCACGGTCGCGACACTCACACCCGAACCCGTCAATTCAGCGACGGCGAGCTGTACCCAATAAGGATTTACGCACACCGCCGCAAAGAGGTTCAATCGAGCTTCCGCACACAGGCGCCGAATCGCTGCCTCCGTAGCGTCGGGCTTCAACAGCGTGTGGTCAATGAGCGCGGCAACAGAATTTACGTCAGTGGATGCGACCGGGTCCATTCTCAATAATAGCGGCACCGCCACCGCTCTCGCTATCATAGAAAAATGTCCGACGCCCCCATTGCCGCACCTTCTGTCATTGACCTCGAAAAACAGTATCTGTTTCAAAACTACGCCCGCTTCCCGCTCACCCTCACGCGTGGACGCGGCTGCTACGTCTATGACACGTCCGGCAAACGTTACCTCGACCTGGTCGCAGGCATCGGCGTCAACGCTCTGGGCCACGCCCACCCCCGCATGATGAAAGTCATCCGCGAGCAAGCCTCGCGCATGATCCATTGCTCGAATCTCTACTATTCCGAATACCAGGGTCCTCTCGCCGAACGCATCGCCAAAGTCTCCGGCATGGATCGCGTCTTCTTCTGCAACTCCGGCACCGAAGCGATGGAAGGCGCGCTCAAGATCATCCGCGCCCATGGCCGCAAAATCTCCCACGACAAATTTGAGACCGTTGCCCTCAACGGTTCTTTCCACGGCCGCACTTTTGGATCGCTCTCCATCACCGGCCAGGAAAACTACCGGAAAGATTTTGAGCCCATGCTCCCCGGCGCACGCTTCGTGAACCGCAATGACATCGGAGCACTAGAACAGACGGTCAACGACAACACCGCCGGCATCGTACTCGAGGTCGTGCAAGGCGAAGGTGGCGTCTATCCGCTCACCGAGGAATTCATCCGCAAAGCCAGGGAACTGGCGGATCGCCACAACGCTCTATTGGTGTTCGATGAAATCCAGTGCGGCGTCGGCCGCCCCGGCACGTATTTCTCGTATCAAATGCTAGACCATATCGTCATGCCGGACGTAATCACCGCCGCCAAGCCCCTGGCAGCCGGACTGCCCTTGGGCTTCATCGCCGCCAAAGAACACGCCGCCTCGGTCATCGCAGCCGGCCAACACGGAACCACCTTCGGCGGTGGACCGCTAGCCTGCCGCGCCGCGCTGGAATTCTTTGACGTCCTGGAAGAACTGCTCCCCAACATAATCCACGTAGGCGGCTACTTCCGTATGCGCCTGATGGAACTCGCCCGCCACTTCGGCTTCATCCGCGAAGTCCGCGGCGTCGGACTCATGATCGGCGTAGAACTGGAATTCGCCGGCAAGCAAGTAGTCCTGGATTGCATGGAGAAGGGCCTATTGATCAACTGCACCCACACCACAGTGCTCCGCGCCCTCCCGCCCTACATCCTGACCGAGCAAGACGTAGACCGCGCCATCACCGTTCTGAAAGCTGTCTTCAAGAAAACGAAGGCGCCTGAAGCGCAGGCGTAGGCCCTTGTCCTGCGACGCAGAGCCGCCCATCGGGGCCATTGCGGGCTAGCGTCGACAGCCGCTCAACCGTCCAACAAAACAGCCTTGGCGCCGAGCACACACCCTCGGCGTCACCCCTACAACAAATGGTGATGTCCACCCTTTTCCAGTAACTTCACCAAATCGCCCACCTGCTGCGCCCTCTTGCGGTCCGCTACCAATAGTGCGTCCGGCGTGTCCACGATCACCAAATCGTGAACCCCCAACAACGCCACCAACTTCTTGGCGTCCACAAAGTTCCCGGAACTGGCCTCGACCAACGTAGGCGACCGCAGCGCGTTGCCCTGCGCATCCCGCCCATGCAGTTCATACACGGCGTTCCAGCTGCCCACGTCGTTCCAGCCAAAGTCCCCCGTAGGCAACCCCACCACGTTCTTCGCCTTCTCTAACACTGCGAAGTCGATGGAAATGTTCTCGCACAACGGAAACGTTTCCGATAGCCGAGCAGCGAATCCGCGCTGTCCAAACGGAGGCAGACTAGCCAGCAAGCTCGACGTTTTAGGCAAATGTTCCCGCAACGCATCTAACAATACCGAGGTCTTCCAAAAGAACATCCCCGCGTTCCAATAAAAGTTCCCCGCGTTGAGAAACTTCGTCGCCGTCTTCTCATCCGGCTTCTCGCGGAACTTGCGAACCGGCAGCGGCTTCGGAGCCCCCGGCTGCACGCCCTTTGGAAATTCGATGTAGCCGTATCCAGTCTCAGCCCACCGCGGCTGAATGCCCAGCACCACGATCTTCCCAGCCTGCGCCGCCGCAATCGCCGGCTTCAACTGACGAATATAGCTGCGCGGATTCCCAATCACGTGGTCCGCCGGAAACACGCCCATCACCGAGTCCGGATCAAGGCCATGCATAATCTGTGCCGCCAGCCCAATCGCAGGTGCCGTGTTGCGTTGCGCAGGCTCCGCGATAATCTGTTGCGCCGGGACCTCGGGCAATTGCTTCACGATCTCCGCCCGCAAATGGTCGTTGGTAAGGATCCAGATCCGCTCCGGCGGCAGCACCGGCTTCAACCGGTCCACAGTCTGCTGAATCAGCGACCGTTCCCCAAACAGCCGCAACACTTGTTTTGCACTAGCCCGACGGCTCAACGGCCAAAATCGCGTGCCCCGCCCACCGGCCAAGATCAACCCATGAAAGTTTTTCGTCATATCCCCACACAGAGCCGCGCGCGTAAGCAAGCGGACAGACGCTGAATCCTACTCCTGCGAATAGCCGCGAACCAGCTTGAACTGCCGTTCCCAGCGCGTCTTAGTGAAGAAGTTGGTGGCCAAGTCCACAAAGTGCGTCAACGAATATCCGACAAGATCCTCGGTCGAAGCATCATAGGACCAGAAGATAATCGCCGGCTTGCCAATAATGTTCTCGCGCGGCACCAGCCCCCAATAACGACTATCCGCCGAATTGTCCCGGTTGTCGCCCAACGCAAGATACGAACCCGGCGGAATGACAAGTTCGTCTCCCTGAACGTTCTTCAGCATCTCACTCGCGCGATCCCACATCGCACCGCCACCATTGAAGCCCGCAAATGAATTACGCGGCGGCAGCGCACCCGGGAAGTTATCCCGATAAGGCTGAATATCCGAAGAAATATGTTGTTTGTAGGGTTCCTTCAGAACCTTGCCGTTGACCGACACCACTTTGTCCACAATCCGAACGCGGTCCCCGGGGACTCCAATCACGCGCTTCACATAGTTCTGCGAAATGTCCACCGGATAGCGGAACACAATGATGTCCCCGCGCTTCACTTCGGTGTACGGCAAGAACAGCCGGCTGATCGGACCCGAGGGCGCGTACGCCAACTTGTCCACCAGCATGTGATCGCCCACCTTCACCGTGGTATCCATCGATGGCGTCGGGACGATGAACGCCTGTACCAGCGTCGTGGTCCCAAACAGCAGGATCAGAATATTCAGCGACCACTCGTTGATGAAGCCCTTAACGGATTCCGCGGTTTTGCTCATGGAGTTTATTGAATGGGGTAGCCGTGAATCAGCATGAACGTCCGGTTCCACCGCGTCTTGCTGAAGAAGTTCCGCCCCAAGTCCAGGATATGCCTCGAACTAATGGACGCGTCGTTCAAGTCTTCGGTAGGCGCATCAAAGGACCAATACACAATCAGCGGCTTCCCGATGATGTTCTCGCGCGGCACAAAGCCCCAGAAGCGGCTGTCCAGCGACGAATCGCGGTTGTCGCCCATCGCAAAATAATGCTTCGGCGGCACGATCACTTCGCCGTTCACAACGTTCTCCGTCAGCATGTCGTAAGCGCCTGCCTCGACATGGACGTTCGGATCACCCGGGAAATTATCGCGATACGAATCGATGTAATCGGTCTTGTGATACGTGTACGGCTCATCCAGCTTCACGCCGTTCAAGTAGACTTCCTTGTTGATGATGCGGATACGATCGCCCGGAACACCAATGGCGCGCTTCACGAACGTCTGCGAAATATCTTCCGGATACCGGAATACGATAATGTCGCCGCGCTTCACTTCGGTGTACGGCAACAGATACTGACTGATCGGACCCGGCGGCGCGAACGCCAGCTTGTCCACCAACAGATGGTCGCCTATCAGCAACGTGTCTTCCATCGACCCCGTGGGGATGACATACGCCTGCACCAGCGTAGTCGTTAGGAACAACAGCAGCAGGATCGTGATCGTCCACTCGGCCAGCGTGCTGCGCGGCCGATCGCCGTCCCAGCCCTGCGGCTCGGGAGGCACCAACGGCGCTTCCGTGAGTTGCTCCGCAGCCGCGGGCTCGCCTTCCGTCAACGTCTGGACGGAGTGCTCCTCGGGCGCGGTTCCATCCATAGGAATCGCTTCAGTTTCAATCGAAAATTCTTTGGGGCTCTCTACCGCGTCGTGTCCCAACTGCGGGGACGATGCCTCGGGAGATCCAGACAAGTTGTCCTGATCCACTCTGACTATCTTAGCAGCCGCCCCGGCACAGAACCGCGACCGTAAGGAAGCGGACAGACACCCGCCTACCCTTCCGGCTCCTCCGGCAAATCGTCAATCCGATTCTCAAAGCGCGTATAAGCCCCCAGGAACCGCAGCGGCACCTTGCCAATCGGACCGTTACGTTGCTTGGCGATGATGACTTCCGCCAGCCCCTTCAAGTCCTCACGATCGCGCTTGTAGACTTCCTCGCGATAAATAAACATCACGATGTCCGCGTCCTGCTCGATCGATCCGGAATCTCGAAGATCGCTCAACTGCGGCGTATGGTCTCCCGGCCGGGTTTCCGCCGCGCGGCTTAACTGCGAGAGCACCAGGAACGGCACGTCCAGATCCTTGGCAAGCAGTTTCAATCCGCGCGAAATCGCGCTGACTTCCTGGTTGCGATTCTCGCTGCGCCCACGGCTGCTCATCAGTTGCAAGTAGTCGATCACCACCAGCGACAACCCGTGCTGGGCCTTCATGCGCCGCAGCTTCGCATGCACGTCCATCAGGTTCACACCCGGAGTGTCGTCCAGGAACAACGGACTCTCCGTGATGTTCGCCAGCGTCACCTGCAACTTGCGCCGTTCGTCTTGGTTGAGGAACCCTGCGCGAAACTTATGTTGATCCACCCGAGCCCCCGCGCACAACAAGCGAGTCAACAAACTGGAGGACGACATTTCGAGCGAGAACACAGCCACGGGCTTGCGCATCTGTGGATGCGTAGCCACGTGCTGCGCAATATTCATCGCCAGCGCCGTCTTGCCCATCGCCGGCCGAGCCGCCAGGATGATGAGTTCCCCGCCGTTCAACCCGCCCGTCATTTCGTCAAACTTGGTGAAGCCCGTGCTGAGTCCGCGCAGTCGCTGGCTGGGATCGAGGAACGCTCCAATGCCGCCCGGAAACGAGGCCAGCACCGCGTCCGCCGTAATAAGTTGGTCGTTGGCCCGGCTCTCGCCCAATTTCTGCAGCGATTCTTCCGCCGAAGCCAGAATCTGATCCGGACCCTCTTCGCCAATCAAACACCGGTCAATAACCTTCTGCGCATTGAAGATCATCTTGCGCAGCGTCGACTTATCCTTGACGATGCGAATGTAAGAATCGACGTTCGAGATCTCCGGCAACCCGTCGTCCAGCGACACCAGGTAAGCCAGCCCGTCCACCGACTCCAGCTGCCCCTGCTTAATTAATTCGTCGGCGAGCGTTACTCGGTCGATGCGCTCGCCTTTTTCGTACAGGTCCTTCATGCGACCGAAGATGCGGCGGTGCTTTTCCAGGCTGAAGTCGTCGACGTCCAGGGCTCCGGCGACCTGGAGGTAATAGGTGTCGTTCAGAAGGATCGTGCCCAGCACGAAACGCTCCGTGTCCAGGCTGGCCGGGAGGCCTTTTTCGAAAGTGAGATCGAGCGCAGCCATCGAGTCTTTGCAACCTTACCAGTAATCGCGTTGGAAATCTCTGTGGATTTCTGGAGCTGGGGCCAAGTCCTTGAAACGACTCTGAAAGAACCTTCCGATTCAGCAGATTTCCACACGACATTTTACCAAGGAATGTTTTGGGCGGTTACAATGAGACAAGTCAACATGGCATTCGTAGAAACCTACCGGCAACAAGTCCTTGAGGCAATCGACGCGATCAATCTGGCTCAGGTGGAAGAGGCAATTGAGTGGTTCCGCGAGGCGCGCGCCCAAGGGCGCATGATCTTCGTCGCGGGCAACGGCGGCAGCGCGGCCACGGCATCCCATTTGGTCTGCGATTTGGTCAAAGACGTCAGCTTCGGCAAGGATCTGCGCTTCCGTGCGATGGCGCTGCAGGATGCGATTCCTACCGCCACGGCCTACTCGAACGACGTCGATTTCACGGAGGGTATCTCCGAAACACTACGCAACTTCGCCCAGCCTGGCGACCTCTATATGGCGCTCAGCGGCTCGGGCAATTCGATGAACCTGGTCAAGGGCATCGAGTTCGCGAATTCGCTCGGCTGCCGCACGCTGGCGCTCACCGGTCGCGATGGTGGCAAGCTTGGCGCCGCGGCGCAACTCAACATCCAGATCGCGATTCCGCACATGGGCCGCATCCAGGACGCGCACCACATTGTTTGCCACATGATCTCCTACGCCTTCTCGGAGATGCCGTAGGATGAAGGCCGCCCCGCTCGCAGTCATGGCCGGGATCTTGCTCACGGGATGCGGCACGGAGAAAACATTGCCTGACAGTAGCGCGCACGATATTCATTCTTACGGCAACCCCGAAAAGGTTCGCGTCCGCTCGGTCGCACTGGACCTCACGGTTTCGTTTGAGAACCGGACGCTCGCAGGAACAGCCATCCTGGGAATCGATGCAGCGTCGGGCAAAGATCCGCTGCTGCTCGATACGCGGGACTTGGTCATTGAAAAGATCGACGCCTCGGTCAACGGAGCGGGCTACACGGACGCGAAGTGGTCGGTCGGGGAACGCGATAAGATTCTGGGCTCGCCGCTGACGGTGCAGATTCCGGGCGGGGCCTCGTTCGTTCGCATCCGCTATCAATCGAAACCGGAAGCCAGTGGACTGCAATGGCTCACGCCGGAACAGACCGCAGGCAAGAAGCAGCCCTTCCTATTCAGTCAGAACCAGTCGATCCATGCGCGGAGTTGGATCCCCATTCAAGATTCACCCGGCGTGCGCGTGACGTACACCGCTCGCATTCACACGCCCAAAGATTTGGTCGCACTGATGAGCGCGGAACACAAGGGTGCGGAAGGCGGCGTCTTCGACTTCGCGATGACCACGCCGATCCCGGCGTACCTTATTGCGCTGGCTGTGGGCGATCTTCAATTCCAGTCGGCAGGTCCGCGGACCGGCGTTTACGCGGAGCCTTCGGTGCTCGCCAAAGCCGCGGCCGAATTCTCCGACATGGAGAAGATGGTCACGGCAGTGGAGCAGCTCTACGGCCCGTATCGCTGGGGCCGTTATGACCTTCTGATCCTCCCGCCCAGCTTCCCCTACGGAGGCATGGAAAACCCGCGCCTCACGTTCGCCACGCCCACGGTGATCGCAGGCGACAAGAGCCTGGTCGGGCTGGTCTCGCACGAATTGGCGCACTCCTGGTCCGGCAACCTGGTGACGAATGCCACGTGGAGCGACTTCTGGCTGAACGAAGGCTTCACGACGTACATCGAGAATCGGATTCAGGAAGCCGTCTACGGCCGCGACCTCGCGGTGATGGAACAGGCTCTGGACCAACGCAAGCTAGCCAAAGAAATGGCCGACATGCCTGGCCTCGAGCAGATTCTGCATGCGGACCTGACGGGAAAAGATCCGGATGAAAACACCACCGGCATCCCCTACGTCAAGGGATCGCTGTTCGTGCGGTTGCTGGAGCACACCTTCGGCCGCCCGGCGATGGACGCCTACTTGCGCAGTTACTTCGACCACTTCGCGTTCCAGAGCATCACGACGACCAGGATGGTCGAGTATCTCAAACGCGAGTTGCTGGACAAGCAGCCCGAGTTGGCCGCGAAGATCCCGTTGCAAGAGTGGATCTATGAGCCGGGCCTGCCTGCGTCCGCTCCGCACACGGTGAGTGAGGCACTAGAGGCGGTTGGCAAAGACGCGACGACGTTTGCCAGCGGATCGAAACCCGCCTCCGCAATCCCCGCTGGAAAATGGAACACGCAGGAATGGCTCGAATTCCTGGAAGCGCTGCCGCCGCTGAAATCCGCGCAGCTTGCGCAACTGGATGCGGCCTTCCACCTTACGCAAACCGGCAATAGCGAGATCCTGGACCAGTGGCTCCAACTGGCCATCAAGGCCGACTACGCTCCGGCCTATCCGCGCGTCGAGTCTTTCCTTCTGGAAGTCGGCCGCCAGAAATTCATCAAGCCGCTTTACACGGAGCTCATGAAGACTCCCGCCGGGCAAGAGAGAGCCAAGACCATTTACGCCAAAGCCCGAGCGCAGTACCACCCCATCGCACAAACGGCGGTGGACAAGATTGTCGTGCCAAAGACTCCGTAGAGTTACGATTAAAGAACATCCACCTATGAAATACTTAGTCACCGGAGGGGCGGGATTCATCGGATCCGCCTTCGTACGTCAGACCATCGCCACGCAGCCCGATACCCAGGTGGTAAACCTGGACAAACTCACTTACGCGGGCAATCTGGAGAACCTCACCAGCATCGCCGCCGATCCGCGCTACCGCTTTGTGCATGGGGACATCTGCGACCGCGATCTTGTTCGGGAACTGATGCGCGCGGAACGTCCGGACGTGGTGGTGCACTTCGCCGCTGAATCGCACGTGGACCGCAGCATTCATTCGCCGGGTCCGGTGATCGATACGAATTTCGTGGGAACCTTTTCGATGCTGGACGCGGCGCGCGAGTTTTCCATTCCGCGCTTTCATCACGTTTCGACGGATGAAGTTTACGGCAGCATTGACGCTCCGCATGAGGCCGATGAAGACTACAAGTTGAATACGGCCAGCCCCTATTCGGCGTCTAAGGCGGGCTCTGACCTGTTGGCATTGTCCTACTTCACCACCTACAAGATGGCGGTGACTGTTTCGCGGGCGTCCAACAATTACGGGCCGTTTCACTTCCCAGAAAAGTTGATTCCGTTGATGATTTCCAACGCCATGGAAGACAAGCCGTTGCCGATTTATGGCGACGGGATGCAGATCCGTGACTGGTTGTTTGTGGACGATCATTGCCGTGGCATCCAGGCTGTTATTGATAAGGGGCGCGCGGGTGAAATCTACAACATCGGCGGCAATTGCTCGTTACCGAACGTGGAAGTGGTGCGGCGGATTCTGAAGATTCTGGGCAAGCCGGATTCTCTGATGAAGACCGTTACGGACCGCCCTGGGCATGACCGGCGTTATGCGTTGACCAGTGCGAAATTGGAGCGCGAAGCCGGATGGGCACCACTGATGACTTTTGATCAGGGGCTGCAGGAGACGGTGGACTGGTACCGGCAGAATACTGAGTGGGTGGCTCGCGTACGTAGCGGCGAATACCGGTCGTTCTACGAAACCAACTACGCCAATCGTTAACCCGCTTTTCTGCCACACATAGCGCTGCAGCGGGGCTAGTAAGGCGGCCTCGCGCGTTACTCTCGGGCTATGGCAGGCTCTCCAGACTCCGGATATCTCGACCTCGCCGAAGTTTTTCGTCGTGTGCAAAGCGAAATGCTGGCACAGCTTTCCGTGGGCGGGTTGTTTGAGCATCCATCGACGCACGGAGACGCGACGGAGCAGCAATGGCTGGCGTTGTTTGCCAACTATCTTCCCAAAGCATACAAGGCAGCGCCGGCGTTTATCATCAATGCCGACGGTCGTCGCTCGCAACAAATTGATATTGCAATTTACGACAACGTGCTCTCGTCGCCGCTATTCCCGCATCCGGCGGGAGTTCACATTCCGGTCGAAAGCGTATACGCGGTGTTTGAAGTGAAGGCCAGTATTACGGGTCAACAACTGCGCTACGCCGGAGAAAAAGCGGCCTCTGTGCGGAGCCTCTATCCACGACGCAGCAACAAGATCCTGGCCGGCATTCTCGCGACTTCGTCGTGCTGGAAGGTGAGTACTTTCGGAGGGCATTTGCAGGAGGTGTTGAAGGACATTCCGGTCTCGCACCGTGTTGATTTCGGTTGCGCGTTGGATCGCGGGTCTTTTGAATTCGATCGCAAACTGAACGTCAGTCAACACGAGGAAGCCTTGATCTTCTTCGTGCTCCGCCTGATCGAGCGCCTGCACGCTCTGGGCCCTGCACCGCCAGCCGACCTTATGAGCTACGTCCGGAACCTGCGCTCCTTTCAGGAACGAAAATAGACGCTTGACACTATTCCGTATTTCCGCAATAGTGGAAGTATGGAAAAAGCGAAGACCAAACAAGTCGCCGAACAGGTTGCCCGTTACGCCGACATGTTCTCCGCGATGGGCACCGAACCGCGCTTGCGGATCATGCAGCTCTTGCTTTCAGCGCATCCTGAAGGTCTGGTGGTGGGCGACATTCAAGCCGAGCTCGACATTCCCAACTCCACGCTTTCCCACCATCTCGACAAACTGAAGAACGAAGACTTGGTGAAGGTGCAGCGTGAGAAGACGTTCCTGCGCTACACGGCCAACACCGCTGTCTTGCAGGATCTGCTCGGGTTTCTCTATGCGGAATGTTGCACGCGCAACAAGGCCATTCCGCCGGCCAAGATCGCGGCTTGTTGCTAAGGAGATCACGATGAACACCAACATCAAAGAAGTTGTGCAGGAACGCTACGGTCAAGCCGCGCTGCGAGCGACGGAAGGCAGCAAGGCGGATTGTTGCGGAGGGGGCTCATGCTGCGGTCCGGAAAACTGGGATCCTATCACCTCCAATCTTTACGACGAGCAGCAGAAGGCGGGCGTGCCGGTAGAGGCGATGCTCGCGTCGCTGGGCTGCGGCAATCCGACGGCGCTGGCGGATCTGAAGGCGGGTGAAACGGTGCTGGACCTGGGCTCCGGCGGCGGCATCGATGTGTTGCTTTCGGCCAAGCGGGTGGGGCTGACGGGCAAGGCCTACGGGCTCGACATGACGGATGAAATGCTGGCTCTGGCTCGCGAGAATCAGCGCAAAGCGGGAGTCACCAACGTCGAATTTCTCAAGGGCGAGATCGAGAGCATCCCGCTGCCCGACAACTCGGTGGACGTCATCATCTCCAACTGCGTGATCAATCTTTCGGCGGACAAGGACAAGGTGTTGAAAGAGGCGTTCCGCGTGTTGAAACCGGGCGGGCGCTTTGCTGTATCGGACGTGGTGGTGCGCGGCAACGTTCCGGACGAAGTGCGTCGCAGCATGGAACTGTGGGTGGGCTGCATCGCGGGCGCGTTGAAGGATTCCGACTACATCGCCAAGCTGGCGCGCGCGGGTTTCGACAACATCGACGTCGAGCCAACGAGGGTCTACAGCGCGGAAGATGCTCGGCAGTTTCTGGTGGGCCAAGGTATGGATGCGGAGACGATTGTTCCTCAGGTGGAAGGCAAGTTCATGAGCGCTTTCGTGCGCGCTGTGAAGCCCGTTGAGGCTAAGAAAGGCTGCTGTGGTCCGACGTGCTGCCAGTGAGGCGCTAGGGACCGCCTTCCTACTGGCGACGGTGGTCGGGTCGGGAATCATGGGGGAGCAGTTGGCGGGCGGCAACGTCGCCATCGCTCTACTGGCAAACACCCTCGCGACGGGAGCGGCGCTGGTCTCGCTGATCCTGACGTTCGGTCCGATCTCGGGGGCGCATTTGAATCCTGCCGTCACTCTAGCCGCGGCAATGGAACGCGAGTTTCCGTGGCGGGAGGTGCCCGGGTACGTGATCGCGCAAGTGACCGGAGCGTTCGGCGGAGTCGCGGCCGCGCACGTCATGTTCGGGAAGCCTCTCTTCTTCGCATCGCAGCATGTGCGCGCGGGTTCCGCTCAACTGTGGAGTGAATTCGTCGCGACGTTCGGATTGCTGTCGGTGATCTGGGGATGTTCGCGCACTCGGCCCACGATGGTGCCGTTCGCCGTCGGTGCGTACATTACCGCGGCGTATTGGTTTACGTCGTCGACCTCTTTCGCCAACCCAGCGGTGACGCTGGCTCGGAGCGCGAGCGATACCTTCGCGGGGATCCGTCCCACGGATGTGCCTGGATTTGTCGTGGCCCAACTCACGGGCGCGACTACGGCAACGTTACTCTTCCGATGGCTCGCGCCGTCGAGTCAAACTAAATAGGAACGATTCATGTCACTGAAGAGAGTTCTCATCCTCTGTACCGGAAATTCGGCCCGCAGTCAGATGGCGGAAGGGCTGCTGCGTCATGACGCGGGCGATCGGTTTGAAGTGTTCAGCGCGGGCACGAAGCCGGGTCATGTGCGGCCGGAAGCGATCGCGGTGATGCGCGAGTTGGGGATCAACCTGACGGGGCATCGATCCAAACACGTGGATGAATTTGCGGGGCAGAGTTTTGACTACGTCTTGACGGTCTGCGATAACGCGAAGGAGAGTTGTCCTGTGTTTCCGGCTTCGACCCGGACCATTCATCACAGCTTCGACGACCCTGCTGCGTTGCAGGGGTCGGAAGAAGAGCGTCTCGCGTTGTTCCGGCGAGTTCGGGATGAGATCCGAACTTACTTGCGGACGTTTCCGGCCTAGTCCGCGTGGCCAGTGAGCGCTCGCTCAATGCGCCGATCGGGGACGATCCACAGCAGGGCAACGACGGTATAGAAAGTGTTCGAGATCCCTGGATAGACGAAGGCCAGTGGAGTTGCCGCCAGGCAGAACAGGGGAGAGAGCTTTCCCTTCCAATCGCGGCCCAGGGCGATGGCGAGTTGCGAGGCGCGCCCGTGGCTGGCAACGATCAAGCTTTGCAGAATATAGTAGGCGATCGCGGCCATCAATAGGACCGCTCCGTACGCGGCCGTGGGTATGGGGGCGGCATGATTCTCGCCCATCCACGCGGTTGCGAAAGGGAGCAGCGACAACCAGAACAACAAGTGGAGATTCGCCCATAGAATCCCCGCGCTCACCTGCTTTACGGCGTGCAGTAGGTGATGGTGATTGTTCCAGTAGATGCCGACGTAGGTGAAACTCAGTACATAGCTGAGGAAGACCGGAAGCAGCGGTAACAGATCCGCGAGTTCAGCACCATGGGGAGCTTTCAACTCCAGCACCATGATGGTGATGATCATGGCTAGGACGCCATCGCTGAAAGCTTCCAGGCGATTCTTGCCCATGCGGGACTACCAGTCCATTGCTAGCCGCGCGAAGGTGCGCACGGTGACGCCGGACGGACCCTTGGCCATGTAGGGTTTGGCTTCGTCGAGCCACGCGGTGCCGGCAATATCGAGGTGGACCCACGGGGTCTCGCCTGCAAACTCGCGCAGAAACCAGGCGGCGGAGATCGATCCACCCCAGCGGCCGCCGATGTTGGCGAGGTCGGCGAAGGAACTCTTGAGCAGCTCGCGATATTCTTCGTCGAGCGGCATCTGCCACATTTTTTCGCCTTCAGCTTTGCCGGCAGAGGAAACGCGCGCCATCATGGCGTCGTTGTTGGTGAAGGCTCCGATGTGGACGTATCCCAAGGCCACGACGATGGCTCCGGTGAGCGTCGCGGCATCCACGAGGTGCGTGCAGCCGATGCGTTGTGCGTAAGTGATCGCGTCATTGAGGATGAGGCGGCCTTCGGCGTCGGTGTTGAGGACTTCGATGGTCTTGCCGGAGAGCGAGGTCACGATGTCGCCGGGACGCTGGGCTTTGCCGTTGATGTGGTTCTCGACGGTGGGGACCAGCGCGGTCACGGGGATCGAAGGCTTGAGGCGGGCGATGGCGCGCATGGCTCCGATGACGGCTGCGCCGCCGGCCATGTCGTACTTCATCTTCTCCATGCCGTCGGAGGGCTTGATGGAAACGCCGCCGGTATCGAACGTCACGCCTTTGCCCACTAGTCCAAGATGGTCCTTCGATGCGGAGGGAGCGTCCGGGGTGTAGCGCAGGATGATAAGGTACGGCGGTTCGGAGCTGCCCATGGCGACGCCCAGCAGTGAGCCCATGCCGAGTTGCTTCATGCGGTCCTGGTCGAGGATCTCGCATTCCAGGCCAGATTCGGCGGCCATGGCGCGGGCGCGGTCGGCGAGAACGCCGGGGGTGAGGATGTTGGCCGGTTCGTTGACCAGTTCACGGGTGAAGTTCTGCGACTCGGCTAGGATGACGCCACGAGCCACGGCGGCGCGCACGGATTCGTCGGCGATGATGGCGAACGTGTCCAGCGACTTCGATTCTTTGGTGCTCTTATGCAAGTCGCACTCGAAATTTCCCAGCAGCGCGCCTTCGGCTGCGGCTTCGGCGTCGCCGGCGAGTAGCCACGCGAGCTTCTTCACGCCCTTGGCTTTCAGTGTGCGCACAGTGGAGCCTACGGCTCGGCGCAAGGAGGAGGCGTCGAACTGCGCGCGCTTGCCGCCACCTATTAAGACCAGACGCTTGGCGGCAAACCCTGTGGGCAAGTGCGAGATCGCCACTTCGCCGGACTTACCGGTAAACTCGCCGGAGGCTTTCAGCTCGGCTAGCCACGCGGCCGGGACTTCGGCGGGGGCGGCATCTTCTTCACACAACAACAAACAAGCCGCGTCAGCTTCGACGCGGCTCAGGGGTTGACTTACGATTTCTACGTTCAAACTGTCTCCTAGTGGGGCGGGCAATGCCCACCCCACCATATTACTTACTTGCGAGGGCGACTTACTTGGCCTTCTGCAAGTCGGCCCAGAAACCGTCCAGGCGCTGCGCGTAGCTGGCGGTAGCGAACGGCGCCAAGTCATCGACCTTGATGGCCGCGACCAGCGCTTCCTTCGCGGTGCCCTTGCGGACTTCGGCGAGGGCGCGGTCCACGAAGGTCTTCCATTTTTGGCCGTATTCGGCAACCTGCGCTTTGGTCATGGGATCGCCATGGCCGGGGATCAGGGTATCGAAATCCAGTTTCAAAACTTCGTCGACTGCCTTCACCCAATTCACGACGCTGCCGCCGTTGGCGAAGTCGCAGTTGGGGGCGTTGTTCACGATCATGTCTCCGGCGTGGACCACGCGGAGGTCGGGGAAGTAGACAACGGTGTCGCCGCTGGTGTGGGTGGGGCCGTAGTTGTGCAGCTCGATCTTCGCGTTACCCATGGTGATGGTTTGGTCTTTGGCGAAGGTTTTATCCGGCGCGCCGACTTTGGCACCGTTGGTAACGTAGGTGGCCGTGAGGGCCTTTTCGCCTTCGTGCGCCCACACAGGTACGCCGTCGCGAATGAAGCTGGCAGTGTTGCCGCTGTGATCCTGATGGACGTGGGTCACGGCCGCGCCTTTGATGGGCTGCGGGGTTACAGTCTTGATCAGCGCGATCAACTGGGTGTAGTTCTCTTCGCCCATGTTCTTGGTGTCGGCCACGAACACGCCGTCGTTGCCGACGCGGACGGAGGTGTTGCCTCCCAGTCCGACAATCTCGTACAAGCCGGGCTTGATCTGGGTGATGGTCGGAGGCGGAGCGGCTTTGCCTTTGCCTCCACCGGCGGGAGCGGGGGCTTGAGCCGATAACATCATGGCCGCGGCGGCAAGGGCAGCGAGCGGGGTAGCGACGACAAAAATCTTACGCAACATAAATTCTCCTGGAGTGAAGCCGGGAGACCGTTCTCCCGATAATTCTTGACTGAGTATACCGAACCTCGGCCGATATAGGTACGGGAGGGTGCCGCGTATGGAAGCCCTTGAGCAAGCGGTGTTTACACGTCTGTAACAGAGTATTGATTATTTTGTCACGCTATTGTAATTTTCCGAGATTGCCCCTATTATTAGGTCGGGATCGGAGGGCGGCCAATGACTTGGTTACGGTGGACACTCGCGGCAATGTTGCCCTGCGCGTCCTGTTTCGCTGCCGACGGCGGTGAGAAACTCACGCTGCGGCAGGGATTTCCCTTCGTCGACGTCACGATCAACGGTCGTGGACCCTTTCACATGCTGGTCGATACCGGAGCCAACGCCAGCCTGCTGACCCCACAGGCCGCTCGGCGGGCGGAACTGGAGTTCGATCACCGGGTCATCCTGACCACGCTAGCAGGGGAGAAGATCGTTCCTGGAGCCTCTGCGAATTTGATCCAAGTGGGGGACGCGGAGGAATCAGGACTGGCGATTTTGGCTCTGGATCTGCCTGAGGTCCGTTCGCTGTCGCGCGACGCCGATGGCGTCCTGGGACAGAGTTTTCTGGCGCGCAACGCGTACTTACTGGACTTCCAGAACAAGCGACTGTGGCTGGGCGCGGCGGCAACCGAACAAGCTTTTCGCCTGCCGAACGCCGTCACCGCGAGCAGTTCCAGGGGTCGAACGGTATTGCCTGTCGCGCTGGACCCGGACGGATCCGTCTGGCAACTCGCGCTGGATAGCGGCTCCACCAATTTGGTGGTGGATTGCAGTGCCCGCTGCCCTCGCGCCTGGGGCGTGGAGCGGGACAGTCGCTTGGTGACGCACACAGGCGAAAGGGCGGTCCTGCGGGGAACGCTGCGCCAGGTCGCTTTGGGCGGCTCGAAGTTGGCCTCCACCGAAGCGGTGCTACTGGAAGGCGTGGCGGCGGAAGGCTGGGACGACGGACTGCTGCCTGCGCGATGGTTTTCGGCGTTCTACGTGGACGGGAAAACCGTCCGTTTCGCACCGGCGCGCTAGCCAGAACCGATTGACTACCGGCGACGGCTCATCGCGGCGCGGGCTTCATTTTCCATCTCGCGATTGCGTTCGGATTCGCGTTTATCGTGCAGTTTCTTGCCTTTACCGACGGCAAGCTCCACTTTCACCAGTCCGTGTTTGAGGTAGAGTTTGGTGGGGACGATGGTGAGTCCCTTTTCGCGGATAATCTCGTGGAGTTTCTTGATCTCCGACTTGTGGAGCAGGAGTTTGCGGCGGCGAACCGGCTCGTGGTTCATGATGTTGCCGTGGGAATACTGCCCGATGTGGGCGTTCATGAGCCACGCCTCGCCGTTGATGACTTCCCCGAAGGCGTCCTTGAGCTGGATTTTGCCGTCGCGGGCGGATTTGACCTCAGTCCCGGAGAGGACCAAGCCGGCTTCCATGCGGTCGGAGAGCGTGTACAGGTGGCTCGCCTGACGGTTGTCCGACAGGATCTTGATGCCCTCTGCTCTTTTTTTGTTCTCCACGCTAGCAACCCGAATACCGTCAATCACTTGTGACGGCCTACGTGGGCAGTATAACACGGCGGCCTGCGCAATCCGGCTAAAACAATGAAGCTACAACAGTTACGTGGATTTTTCGCGGTGGTACTGGCGGCCTCCCTGGCTCTAGGACCGGTAGTTCCCGCTGCACACGCGAAGACCAAAAAGGGCGACAAGCTGCAAAAGCAGGCGCAGGCTGCGGAGGCGAAGAACCAGTGGGACCTCGCGGCCGACCTGTATACGCAGGCGGTGGATGAAGATCCCAGGGATGCCGGGTACCTGATCGGGATGCGTCGGTCGCGTTTTGCGGCGGGCATGGAACTAGTGGAAAAGGCTCGGGTGTTGCGCAGCCAGGGAAACACAGCGGAGGCGATCGCGGATTTTCAGCGCGCCATCCTGATGGATCCTTCTTCGGCAATCGCGATGCAGGAATTGAAGCGCACGCAGGAAATGATGGCGCTGCCTGCAGCCAATCCGGGGCAGGCGAACCTGACGCCGTCCGAGCGGGCACAGAAAGATTCCGCGGATCGATCCGCATCGTTGATGGGATTGCCGGAATTGAATCCGCCGGTGCGCAAGGTAGGTCCGCTAAAGATGAACAACCAGCCGATCAATATTCTCTACAACACGGTGGCGGGAATCGCGGGCGTGGCAGTGGTGTGGGATTCCACTTGGACGCGTCCAACGCGCGGCTTCGACGTGGATCTGCCGGAGATGGGCGTGGAGCAGGCGTTTGAGTATCTAGGACTGGTGACGCGGACGTATTGGAAGGTTCTGACACCGACCACGATTTTCGTGACCGAGGAAAGCGCCAACAAGCGGCGCGACTACACCGACAACGTGGTGAAAACGTTCTTCGTGACCAACGCGGCTACGGCGCAGGAGTTCAACGAAATCCAGACGGCGGTGCGCACCATCACCGACATCCGGCGCGTGTATCCATATGTGGCGCAGAAGGCAATTGTGGTTCGCGGCGATGCGGACGCTGTGGCGTTGGCGGAGAAACTGATCCGGGATCTGGACAAGCCCAAGGCTGAGGTCGTGATCGACGTCATCATCATGGAAGCGAATTCGGCGCGGACGCGGGATTTGGCGGCTACCATCGCCAGCGCGACTGGGACCACGGGTCTCAATTTGGGCGCGGCCTTTAATCCTCGGGCGTCGATTACGCGAGCGGCAGGAGCCGCGACTACCGCCAGTACGTCGATTCCGTTCTCAAATCTGGGACGGCTTTCGACGGCGGACTTCAGTACGACGCTGCCGGGCGCGCTGTTGCAAGCGATGCTCAATGACAGCCGGACGAAGGTACTCAACAATCCGCAGTTACGGGCTTCCGATGGGCAGAAGGCGCGCCTGGAAATCGGCGACCGCATCCCCATCGCCAGCGGTAGCTTTCAGACTGGCGTCACCGGAGCCAGCGGCGTGGGCGTCAACACCACGTTTCAATTCCAACCGGTCGGTGTGATTGTGGACGTTACGCCGCAGGTGCATTCCACTAGCGAAGTCACGCTCCACGTGGAGCTGGAAGTTTCCAACGTGAAGAGCTACATCGACGTGGGCAGCATCAAGCAGCCCATCGTCGGCCAGAACAAGTCGACCGCGGATCTCCGCTTGCGCGAAGGCGAAGTGAATATCCTGGCGGGGCTGACACGGCAGCAGGATACGGAAAGCGTCAACGGGATTCCGGGTTTGGTGGACATTCCGGTGCTGGGCAAGATCTTCTTCGGCAACTCGCACGTGGAGAAAGATCGCGGCGACTTGATGATCGCGCTGATTCCGCATATCGTGCGGTCGCCTGATTATTCGCCGGAGAATTTGCGTGGCATCTCGGCGGGTGTGGATCAACAGTTGAAGTTGACGTATGCTCCCAAGCCAGAGGCCGACAGGCCGCAGTCGCTGCAGAGCATCGTGAGTCCGGGCACAGGCGTGGCGGTGGGAGCTCCCGCTCCGGTGCAATCGGCCGCTCCGGTTCCTACGGCTCCTAAGCCTGGATTGCCGCCGGCGACAGCGCCGCCACCTCCGGGTCCGGGAGCGCGCGTGACCTTTAATCCGGGCGTGATTGCGGTCCCGGCCAATGCTCCGTTCACCGTGAACGTGCAGGTGGAGAACGCTGCGAATGCGGCTTCGGTAACGCCTCTGCGGGTGAGCTGGGATCCTGCACTGCTGCGGTTGAACGATATTGCTCCGGGAGAATTCTTGTCGCGTGATGGAGGCCGGGTGACGTCGGTCAAGGATATTCGCAATGATTCGGGTCAAGCAACACTCACCGTGTCGCGGGCTGCTGGATCGGCGGGCGTGAACGGTTCGGGCTCAGTGGCGACGCTGACGTTCGTAGCGTTGGCTCCGGGGTCGGGGCGAGTTACGGTTACGGAGATGGGGTTGATGGACACGCAGAATCGCGCGACCACGGTAGCGTTGAGCGCGGTACCGGTGGCCATACAGTAAAGCAATGAAACGCAGACAATCACAGCGCGGGATGACGTTGGTCGAGCTTATAGCGGCCTTCACTATTCTTGCCTTGCTGTCGGCGATGTCTGTTCCCCTGATGGCGTACAAAGTGCGGCGCGACAAGGAGCGCGATTTACGCTACGCGCTGCGCGAGATTCATCGGGCGATCGACATGTACAAAGATGCGGCCACCAGTGGGGCGTTCCAGGTAAAGGTGGGCACCGAAGGCTACCCCGAAACGCTGGAGATGCTGGTGGAGGGAGTGGTCGCCAGTGGACGGACCGACGGTAGCAAACTGAAGTTCCTGCGCAAGATTCCGAAGGACCCCATGACCAATTCCTACGACTGGGGCATGCGCAGCATGAAGGACGACCCGAAGAGCCAGAGCTGGGGCGGAGACAATGTTTTCTCGGTATACACGAAGAGTTATGAACGGGCAAGAGATGGCACACCCTACTCGGAGTGGTAGGTTACGCGCGGGCTACACGCTGATCGAATTGATCATCGTCATGGCGATCATCTCGATCTTGATCTCCGTAGCCGTGCCGTTCTACACCAAGTCGATCCAACGCACCAAGGAGACGGTTCTCAAACAGAACCTCTTCAACCTGCGCACAGTGATCGACGAGTACACGTTCGATAAGAAGGCCGCTCCGCAGCAGCTCGAAGATCTGGTGCGCGAAGGCTACCTGCGCGCGGTCCCTGTGGATCCGATCACCAGCAGCGACCGGACGTGGCGGGTGGTCATCGAGGACTCACTCACGTCGGTGGATCAAACGCAGCCGGGCATCTCCAACGTCCACAGCGGGTCGGACTTGAAGAGCCTTGAGGGCAACTCGTATTCGGAGTGGTAGGTCTAGCGCGCCAGCGGTGCGACCGGACCGCCACCTTTGGTCCCGCCGAGCTTGGTGAGCAACGCCGCCGTCGATTCGTGGACGTCTTTGCGGCTGCCGTCGAATCCCCCGCTGCCGCCCGCTTCGCCCCGCGCGCTGTCTAGCGGCGTGTAGCCGTTGCGATCCTTCGCGTTCACGTTCGCGCCGTGTGCGGCCAGGTACGCGACCACTTTATCGAAGCCGAATTGCGAAGCCGCGTGCAGCGCAGTCTGGCCTTGGCCGTTGGCGGCGTTCACGTCGGCACCGGCCTTCATGCACAGTTCGATGGCTTCGATGGCTTCTTCTTCGGTCTTGAACCGACCGGTGGCGTCCTCTTCCTTGGTGCCCATGCCAGCGGCGGCCATCAGCGGAGTGATGCCGGCTCGGGTACCGATAGTCGCATCCGCCTTGGCAGCGAGCAGCACCTTCATCGCCGGGATATCGGCAGCTTTGGCGGCGCGCAGCAAAGGAGTAGTGCCAGCGGCGAGCATACTGTCTTGTCCGCGGTCGAGCTTGGCGCGGTAGGGTTGCTGCTTGGTCAACTGCGCATTGACGTTCGCACCCTTTTCCACCAGCTTGCCGATCAACGCGAGGCCACTCACTTCCTGTTCGATGATGCCGGGAGGCGGCGGGCGGTTGGACGCGGGGACCGTATTAAAATCGACGGCGGAGAACAGCGCGGTGCGGCCGGTATCGTCGGCCAAGTTGGGATTCGCTCCCTTGTCCAGCAGGTAGGCCGCGACGTCGAAGTGTCCATTGATGATCGCGATGAGCGGCGCGCTCACGCCTCGGGGATCTTGCACGTTGAGGTCGGCTTTCGCGTCGGCCAGGGCTTGCACGCAGCCGAGGCAGCCTTCGCGGGCGGCGAACATCAGCGGCGAGAGGCCACCATACGGGAGCCATTTCTCACGCGGCTCGGATGTATTTTGGCGCTCCCATTCATTGGCCTTGGACTTAGCATTGACGTCGGCTCCACGTTGAATGAGGAAGGCGACCATCGCGGGATGACGCTCCGCCGCGGCCCACATGAGCGCAGTCTCGGTGTGCCACGCTTCACGCGCGTCGACTTTGGCTCCCGCATCGAGAAGAACTTTCGCGGCGTCTACGTTGCCATTGCGTGCCACCGTCATCAATGCGGTCTCTTGCAGATTCGTCGTCGCATTCGGATCGACGCCTGCTTTCAGTAGAAGCTGTAACATCTCAGCGCTACCGTTCTGGGCAGCGAGGTAGAAGGGCGTCACGTTGTAGCGATTCGCGGCCTTGGGATTCGCTCCGGCCTTGAGCAGGCGGGCCGCGAGGTCGACATCATTGTTGCGCGCGGCCCAGTGGAGCGCGGTGGTGCCGTCGGGATCCACTGTATTGACGGGCGCTTTTTGGGCGAACGCGGAGGCAGCGAGAAGAAGGATGGTAAGTGCGCGCATGTGTTTAGGCTCCCGCGAGACGTCCGGTGGAATCGCCCAGCGATTCTAGTTCGATGCCGACCTTATCCAGCGTCGTCATCAAAAGGTTCGTCATCGGCGTGTGATCGTCGTACTTCAAGTGCCGCCCGCCCTTCATGCGTCCCTGGCCGCCGCCGATCAAAAGGTTCGGCAACGGGAAGTGGTTATGCGCGTTGCTGTTGCTCATATTGCTGCCGTAGAGCAGCACGGAATGGTCGAGCACGCTGCCATCGCCATCCGGCGTGTTTTGCAACTTGGTGAGGAACTTGGTGAACAACGACAAGTGGTAGTTCTGAATCTTGATTAATTTCTCGATCTTGTCCCCACGATTTTGGTGGTGCGAGGTCGCATGGTGGCCGTCAGGCACGCCGACTTGCGGATAGGTGCGATTGGAAACTTCGCGAGCCATCATGAACGTGAACACGCGCGTGATGTTGGCTTGATAGGCGACGGCGAGAAGATCGAACATCAACCCTACGTGATCCTCGTACGAATAGGGGATGCCGGCCGGCGTCTCCGGCACTTGCAGCGAGGGATCGGACGTCTGCGCGCTGGCGCGTTCGATGCGGCGCTCGATTTCCCGGATGTTCTCCATGTATTCGTCGAGCGTGACCTTGTCGGTGGAGCCGAGCGTCGATTGCAAACCCTTGGCCTCGCCGCGAATCGCGTCGAGAATGCTTTGGTCTTCTTTGCGGCGGGCGGAGCGCTGGGCGGCCGAACCGCCTTGTCCGAACATGCGCTCAAACACCTTGCGGGGATTGATCTCCATCGGCATCGGCGTGGTCGGCGTGCGCCACGACAGCGTGTTCATGTAGATGCAGCCGTAGTCGCGATCACAGGCTCCGATCAGCGCGGAGTAATCTTCAATGGCAACTTCCATTGAAGGCAGGACGGTGTCCTGTCCAATGTGTTGCGCCGCGATCTGGTCGGCCGTGACGCCGGCGAAGGCATCGACGCCTTGGGTGGGTTTCGGACGAACGCCGCTCAGCCACGTCGTCGGGCTTAGAGAGTGGACCGCGGTGGAATCGGCGGCGCGATGGCCCAGGCCACTAATCACATTGACGCGATCGCGGAACGGTTCCAGCGGCTTGAGGATGCGCGGAAATTCAAAGCCAGTGCCTTCGGTGGTGGGCGTCCATTGGTCCATAATGGCGCCGTGCGGCACGTAAACGAAGCCAACGCGTGAAGCTCCGGCACCGGCAGTCTTGCGGAGCAACGTCTGCGCGGGGATCATCGAATCGAGCAGCGGCAGAGCGAGCGACACGCCCGCGGCCCGGAGAAATGTGCGACGAGGCAGATGCTTCTTCGTGATAAACATGGCACTCCTTAGCGGATCCGAACGGCTTGGACTCGGCCCGATTTTACCGTCTATATTTTGTCACGTTTGCGGAGAGGGTGAAAGGGCCGAAAGGCTGGCATATAATGTCGTCCAGGAAAAGGGAGCGCGAATGAACACAAGCCGGGTGATTGCGGGCGGTTTGACTGCCGGCCTGGTCCTGAATATCGGGGAGGCCGTGCTACATGGGGTCGTGCTGGCGGAACCGACCGCCGCCGCGTTGAACAGCCTGGGTAGAGAGGCCGCAGGGAGCGCGCTGGGGCTGGTCTCATTGGTTGCCGTGACGTTCGCGCAGGGGTTAGTAGGGATGTGGATCTACGCTGGTCGCAGAGCACGGGGAACCTCTGCCGCAGCGATTACCGGTCTCGCATTGTGGGTGCTTTCCGCACTCTATTCGGGGATTTATTTCCACGCCGGCTTCCCGGGAGCTCTGCCCAACGACGTCGTGTGGTGGCCAGTAGCTTGGGGTCTGGTCGAATATCCACTGGCCCTAGTCGCCGGAGCGGCCATGTACCGCGAACACTAGCTACCGGGCAGCGACTTGCTTCGCGATCGGAGCTGGCACCTTCTTCATTTGGAACGGCGTGCTGCGGACGATGCCGAGCACCACGGCCGAAAACTTGTAGTTCTGCTTCGCGGCCTGATGCGTGATGTCCCGGACAACCGGCATATCGTAATGTTCCAGGCCACGGCCTAGCGCGTAGATGAGCAACTTCTCCGTCATGGTGCCGACGAATTGTTCCGGACGGCGCAGCAGGGCTTCGCGCAGTTCGATGGGACCGCTGACCTTGGTGCCATCCGCCAGTTGCCCGGCGGTGTCGATCTGGCCACCGAGTTCCTTAGTGCGATAGCGGCCCACGGCGTCAAAGTTTTCCAGCGCGAGACCCAGAGGGTCCATCACGGAGTGACAAACCGAACAAGTAGCAGCTTCGCGATGCAGGGCGAGGCGCGCTCGCAGTGTTGTGGCGTTGCGACCGCTCTCGTCATTCTCTTTCAGTGCCGGAACGTTCGGCGGAGGAGGCGGCGGCGGGGTGCCCAGGATGGTCTCCAGGATATACTTGCCCCGCTTCACGGGCGAGGTGCGATTGGACTCAGATGTGAGGGTAAGGAAACTTCCCTGCCCCAGGATGCCGCGCCGGTTCGGATCGGTGATCTTCACGCGGCGGAAGTTACTGCCGTAGATTCCCTGAATGCCGTAGTGTTGCGCCAGGCGTTGATTGACGAAGGTGTAATCGGCGGTGACCAGGTCCAGCACATTGCGGTCTTCGCGCATGACGTTGGCGAAGAGGAGTTCGGTTTCCTTACGGAAGGCCTGGCGCAGGTTGTCGTCGAAATTGGGGAAGACGTTGGGATCGCGCGTCTGGCTCTGCAGGTTGCGCAACAGCAGCCACTGTCCCGCGAAGTTACTGATCATGGCGTCGGCGCGCGGGTCGGCCATCATGCGCTTGACCTGTTGCTCCAGCACCGCTGGATTCTTCAGGCGGCCTTGCGCGGCAGCGTTGATGAGTTCCTCGTCGGGCAGACTGCTCCACAGGAAGAACGACAGGCGCGAGACTAGCTCCAGATCGGTGAGGCGGCGGGTGGAGCCGGGGGCTGCGGTCTTCGGATCGGGCTCGCTGCGGAAGATGAATTTCGGATTCGCCAGCACCAGGCGCAGAGCGTTTTGGATGCCCTTCTCGAACGAGGCGTCCTTGCGACCGGCTTCATAGAGGCTCATGAGCGACGCGAGCTCGGCGTCGGCGACAGGTCGTCGATAGGCACGCTTGGCGAGTGCACTTAGGATCTGCTTGGCGCACGGAGCTTCCGCAGCGGGCGTCTTCGGCTGGCAAGTGAAGATCTTTCTGCGGCTGGGAGTATCGCCGGACCCGGTGGCCTTGAACGGTCCCGTGATTTGGACGTGATCGACCAGCGGCACGCCGTTCATGTTTTGCAGATCGTGATCGCGGGTGAAGGGCTGCAGCGGCTCATCGGTAGGAGCGGAGTTGCGGCGCAGGAACGCGACGGCGACCGAGCGGCGACCGGCCTTCACAGGGATGCGGGCTTTCAGACGCGCGTCGAGCGTGTCCTTCGCGACGCCGAGGTTTTCATCCGACATCCGATTGTCGTCTTCGCCACCTACGGGCGCAAGGAACACGCGTTCGCCGTCGATGGAGACTTCGAGCTCGTGCGCATATTCGAGGCCGGTCACGTAGCCGACGATATTCTGGATGAGGAAGACGCTGAAATCGTAGTCGGCGTCGAGCGGGAAATTATGTTGGATCAGGATGCCGCCGCGCGTACCCAGCGGGAGGCCCTCGATATGATCCTCTTGCGAGAGGTCGGGCGGGACTTGTACGATGCGGCTGATCGGCGTGGTCTCCAGATCGCCCACTGCGAGGGCGCTGATCTTGCGCGAAGACACCAGATACTGATCGAGTAGCGTGGGCGAAACGCGCAGTGCGTCCGCGATGTTGTCGAAGCCGTCGCTTTCATCGTCGGGCGGCAAGTACTCGGCGGGATCGATTTCGACGCCGAGAAGATCGCGAACCGCATTCGCATACTCGTTACGATTCATGCGGTGAATGGGCGAACGGCCAGGATCGGCGGAGGCTGCGAGGTTGCGGTCGAGCGAAGTCGCCAAGTATTGCGCCAGCGCCTGCGAGGAAGCGAGTTGCGGTCGCGGCATGCCCTGCGGTGGCATCTGTCCACCGTTCAGTTTGCGAATGACTTTTTCCCAGATGACGGCATTGTCCGCGACCTTATCGAGGCTCAGACCTTCTAGAACGAGGTTGCCGATCTTGGCGCGCGTGCTGTGGCAGCCCACGCAATAGGTGTTGATCAGTTGGCGGTGCACGTCGGCGGGCGAGGCTTGCTTGGCGGCGGGCTGCTGCGACTGAGCGACAGGCATGTACGCAAAACCCACAATCCCAACGATTGCGGCTGCGGCAACGGACGCTGTCTTACGCGGAAAGGTCTTGCGCTGCATCGAATGTCTCCAAGATTATTGTAGTCGCACGGAGCCGAGTGGGAAACCGACGCCGTTCACCAGCGCCTCAAACATATGGACGCCTGCATACGATTTGCGCGTGGTCATGGGGAGAAAAGAGACCGTGGCATTCAGAGTGATGGATTCGTGCGGTGCCAGTTCGAGCCGGCGCAATTTGAAAACTTTCGGGGTGGTCTTGCCGTTGGCTTTGACGAAGTGGACCCGGTAGTCGACTTGCAATGTTTGCTGTTTCTTGGCCGTGCTGACCATGTCGAAGGAAAACTGGAGCTTGCCGCCAACGTGCGGCATCTTCGGCGTGAACCTCGCGGCAGTGACGGTGACTTTGGGTGCCGCTCCTACGCCCATCAGATCGAGCGCTCCAGGATGACCGGCCTTCACCAGCGACCGCAGAGCGTGTTTGACGATCCAGCGGCGATCTGGGCTCGCGTCCTTCAACCATCGGCGGCAGACGTCGACGGCGATCGCGGGATGGTCCTTGGCAATGTCGTTCAAGTTGTTCGCGACTGAGCGGCGCACGTAGAGTTCGGGATCGTCCTTCAAGAGTTCGAGCAGTTCCAGAACAGGCGCGGGGTCCTTTTGATAGGCGCGCAGGCGGGGAGCCCAGGGTAGGCGCGGACGTGAACCTTCCGACACAAGGCGCCGCACATGCACGTTTGGATCCGTGGCCCAGATGCGAAAGCGGTCATGGCTTTCGCGCGGGTATTTCTCGATGAACGCTCGAATGGAAAATTCCGCTGTGAAGCGTTGCGTGAATTCCCACTGTGCCTGCATGGCACTCTCAAAGTGATCGATGCCATATTTCGAGATGTAGAAAATGTGCGGCAAGTAGCGAAAAACAGCCATGCCCGTCAGGTCCGGCTGGGCGTTCTCGGCCGCAAGGGAACGGACCAGGATTTGCACTGTATGCTCGAAGTCCTGCGGCAAATGACGGCGCAGGGCTTCAGCGATGTGCCAAGCACGAGCCAGCAACTCCAGATCGTCCAAGCCGTCCAGGCATTCCGCGGTGAAACGAGCGGCATCAAACGGCTCATGGACTTGCGCTAAGTCGCTGGCGAGGCCGGTGACGACTTGTCGATTGAAAAAGACTTTGAGACTGGCTGCCATGGAACGGATTTGAGTTCGCTTACGTCCTCTTATAGTAACTATGTCTACTACTCCGGCCACATTCAAAGCAGCCGATCGTGAACATACCAGCGTGCTCGCGGCGGCGGAAAAGTGCACATTGATTAAGATCGCGCAGAACCTTCCGGCGTGGGTGAATTCGGACCACCTTACGGGACTCGGATTCGTTTCGCTGCTGGCTGCAGCGGCAAGTTATTGGTATGCCAGCGTCCAGCCGTACGCGCTCATCGCGGTGATCGTATTTCTGGCCCTCAACTGGTTTGGCGATTCGCTGGATGGAACACTGGCACGCGTGCGCAACAAGCAGCGGCCTCGCTACGGTTTCTATGTGGATCACATCCTGGACGCTATCGGCATCTTCTTCCTGATCTCCGGCATCGCGCTCTCCGGCTACATTTCGCCCTCGGTCGCCTACGCGTTTCTGGTGGTGTATTTATTGCTGTCGATCGAGATCTACCTCGCGACGTACGCGGTGGGAAAATTCCATCTCTCCTATTGGAGCTTTGGGCCAACGGAACTGCGCATCTTGCTGGCGATCGGCAACGTTGTGGTGCTAACGCATCCACATGCGCACATCCTGGGACATGAGTACCTGCTGTTCGACGTCGGTTTCGGAGTGGGCACGATAGCGCTGGCGTTGATCCTGATTCAGGCCACGGTGAAACACACGGTGCAACTCTATAAGGAAGAGACAAAATGATTCGCTGGCTCCGGTTCAACGCCGTCGGGATGGGCGGAGCCGTCGTGCAGCTGTCGCTGCTGTGGATACTCACGCGCGCGGACGTTCACTACTTGTTGGCGACCGCGCTCGCAGTGGAAGCCGCGCTGCTCCACAACTTCTTCTGGCACACGCGTTGGACGTGGAAAGGTCGGGATGCGAGCCTACTGCGGTTTCACTTGGCAAACGGACTGGTGTCCATTGCGTCCAACTTGCTGCTGATGCGGATCTTCACGGGCTGGCTCAACGTCCCGGCTGTGCCCGCGAACTTACTCGCGATCACGCTCACCTCAGCGATCAACTTTGTTCTGGGCGACCGTTGGGTTTTCGCGACGCGCAGCCGCCGAGCGGCCTAGTGCTCTGGCCGTCGCGTTCATGGTGGCGCGCAACGATTCTTGCGGCAGGGAGCGAACAAACGGGCCGACCGCGAAGCCGAGGCCGAATGGGATATCGCGAGACAGCGAGAGCGAACGGCATTCCAGATACACTCCGTTGGGGCGCGGCTCGATCAACCAGTATGCGTTGAGCCGCCATAAAAACCCCTGCCCCGTCCCTGGCGGCAGTTCGCGACCGTCATCGACTTCGGCGATGCGCGTGGAACGCGACGTCATGCTCCAGCGTCCAGACCCGAGGTCTTTGTAGACCACCTCGTATTCGGTATTGAGCACCGCTGTCAGCACTTTCTTCTTCACGATACGCAGAGAGACTTTCCATTGCGTACCGGTGTGGCTGAGCAGTTTTGAATCCGTCACGTCCGGCGCGTAGATGGTTTTATACGCCGGGTAATTCTGCAGTACGGCCAGCGCATCGTCGACCGTCGCACCCGGAACCAGCGTCGCCGAAACCCAGTCATGCACCATGCCGTCCTTCACGTCGATCGCCCCGTCCTTGCGAGCAGCCTCCACCCGAACTTCTCCCGGCTTGAGCTGCCCGTAGCGAGCGCGACCATTGATCTGCGGCTCGGTGGTCTTTAGATAGGTATCGAAGGCGGCCGTGGTCTGCGGCAATAGAGTGACGTTGAATTGCGCGAAGAGCGCCACCGGAAACAGAGCTAGGCCGAGGACCCGCAACATTCTACTTCTTAGGACGCGCCGCCTTGGACTTTGGTTCCGCCACGTGTGCGAGCGTCTTCTGGATGTAGGCCGCCGCATCCGGAGTCTTACACGCAGTATCGCCATGATCCACCGAAACCTTGCCGATTCGCGCCGCCGTCGCAAGAGCCTTCTTCGTCAAATCGGGATTGCGGACGCCGATGGCGATCACCGCCTGGTTCATCGCATAACGGGTGTAGTTCTTCGCGCCGTGAATGGACTTCTCAATCGTGCGCAGATGCTCTTCAAAATACTCGTTGGGTAATTCTTCGTCGTGCAGCGCGAGCTGCCCCAAAACGTAGTAGCCGGTCTCGGCGATGAACTCCTCGGGGGACTTGGTCCACTGTTCGGCCTTCTCGTGCGCGAACTCGGTTTCCGCCGCGTAGCGCGACAGCATCTGCGACATCAGGGAGAAGCGGATGACCTTGACCCAGGCGTCGAGCTCTTCCGACGTAGCCTCGTCGGAGTCGGCGATCATGGTCGCCAAGGTGCAAGCATCGCCGTTGCCGGTAGCCCACAACTTCTGCGCCAGCGCGTGATCGGTATCGATCTGTTTGGACAGCTTCTTCAGATCCGCGAAGCTGACACCCCAAGTGTCTTCCGGGTAGCCGTGGCGAAGGTACGTCTTGCGGGTTTGCGCCGTGCCTGCGGCCTTGAGAGCTTTCAGAGCTTCGTCGAGCGTCATGTTGACTATGATAGCCACCTCACGCCACGCGAGCAGCGCCGACGCAGTAGCAGAAGCCTACGCCAGGTTGAGGACCTTCGCCACCACGTTCTTTTCCTGCTCGATTTTCTTCTGCAGTAACGTGATCGCGTAGATCAATTGTTCCGGACGCGGCGGGCAGCCGGGGACATACACGTCCACCGGGATAACTTGATTCACCGGGACCAGCGCGTAGTTCGAAAACACGCCCGTCGAGGTCGCGCAGGCACCCATGGAGATGACCCACTTCGGTTCCGGCATCTGTTCGTACAGGCGGCGGATAACCGGAGCCATCTTGTTCGACACGCGGCCGGCGATGATCATGAGGTCGCTCTGGCGCGGGCTCCCACGCATGACTTCCGCGCCGAAACGCGAAATGTCGTAGCGCGAGGCGATCATCGACATCATCTCAATGGCGCAGCAGGCCAAGCCGAAGCTCATCGGCCAAATGGCGTTTTTGCGGCCCCAATTGATCAATTTGTCGAGCGACGTGGTGAGTACGGAATCCCCGTATTCGTCGATCTCAGGTTCGTCGTCCACGCGCGCGAACAGTTCGGGCGGTTGGCTCAGGTGAAATACGGTGTCTTCAGCGGTGTAATCGGCCACCTGTTCATTATACGATTAAGAATGACGCCGGAGAGAGAGGCCCTCGAGAACGCCGCGGTTGCTTGCGGGATCGAGCTCGAATATACCGACACCTGGGGCCGCGTGCATCGCGCCTCGGATGAGACTTTGCAGACCATTCTGGCTTCTTTCGGAGACGCGCCCGCAGCCCACTCCGGACCGCTCCCGCCCACTCTGGTGGTGTTCGAAGACGAGCCGTCGCTCGCTATCGATCTACCCCCGGAGCAAGCCAAGGGGACCATCAAGCTCGAGTTTGAATGGGAAAACGGCGAACTGGAGCATCACTGGTTCTGGCTCCCGGAGCTACCTTCCAATCGAGTTCCGCTGCCCGCGCTGCGGCTCGGCTATCACCGGTTGCGGCTCTACGCAGTATCGAAACCGGACCTCGCGCTGGTCGGCGAGGCTCGCTTCATTGTCTGCCCCCGCCGCGCGCGCGTTATCGATGAGAGAGTAGCGGGGCTGGCGGTCACGCTCTACGGATTGCGCTCCGCTCGTAACTGGGGCGTGGGCGACTTTACTGACTTGCGCGCCATCACCACCACCTTCGCCGCGGCCGGAGCGGCCTTCATCGCGCTGAATCCTTTACACGCCTTGCCGAATCGCCAGCCCTACAACACCAGTCCGTATTTGCCGGAATGTTCGTTGTATCGAAACTTCTTGTATCTCGATGTGGAACGCGTGCCCGGATACTCCTCCGCCGACGCCGATCAGACCGAGATCGCGGCCCTGCGAGCGACCGAATTCGTTGAATACGAACGCGTCGCAGCAGTGAAGTTGCGCGCATTGCGAGCGGCGTTCACTCGCTTCCTCGCGGCGGGCCATACGGCCGAACTGGATTCCTTCGTCACTGCGGAAGGCCCGTTGCTTCACGACTACGCCATCTACTGCGCGCTGTGGACCGCCGTACACGCTGAGCACCCGGACGTCTGGCTGTGGACCGATTGGCCCGAACCGCTGCGTGACGCCCGCTCCACCGCAGTGGCCGAGTTCGCGGCACAGCATCCGGACGACGTACAGTTCTACAAGTTCCTGCAGTGGCAGGTGGACCAGCAATTGACCGAGGCGCAGGATCACGCCGTCGCGTGCGGCATGAAGATCGGCCTGTATCACGATTTAGCACTGGCGACAGACAAGTTCGGCGCAGACCTGTGGGCCAACGGTCCCTTCTTCGCGCTGGGCGCGCGGGTAGGTGCCCCGCCTGACGAACTCGCACCCAGTGGACAAGACTGGGGCTTCCCTCCCCCGAATCGCGACGCGCATCGCGCGAACGGCTACGAATTGTTCGCGCAATCCATCCGCAAGAACGCGCGCCACGGTGGAGCGCTACGCATCGACCACGTGATGCGCTTCTTCCGCTTGTTCTGGATTCCCGACGCGATGACTGCCGCCGATGGCGCCTACGTTCGCGACTATGCCGAAGACCTGCTGCGCATTCTGGCGCTCGAAAGCGCGCGCGGCGGCTTCATCGTGATCGGCGAAGATCTCGGCACCGTCTCCGGCGAAGTCCGCGCGCGGTTGGCCGAAGCGGGCATCCTGGGCTACCGCGTGCTGTGGTTCGAGAAGGACCACGAGGGCAACCTGCGAGCACCCACCGAATATCCGCAACACGCTGCCGTATCGACCACGACCCATGATCTACCCACGCTCGCAGGATTCTTCTCTGGTCGCGACATTGAAGCCCGCAAGGCCGCCGGCCTGGTGAGCGACGCTGAATATCAACACCAGTGGTCGGCCAGGCGCATCGACATCGAGCGCGCTGAGCACGCCTTCGCTGCAGCCGGCTTCCCTTTCGACGCAGTCGGCTTCGCACTTGCGACGCCGTGCACTGTCGCGATCGTGAATCAGGAAGACCTCACAGGTGAAACCGAGCAGCAGAATCTCCCGGCGACCACGTGGGAACATCCCAACTGGCGTCGCAAGATGCGCGTGGTGGTGGAGGAACTCGGCCCAATTGCCGACACCTTCCACGCCAAGCTAGAAATGTCCGGACGCCTTGCATCCCAAACGGCTCAGCAGTAAGATACGTCCAAGGCGAAACGCCGGCCCGAGGAGGCAAGGGAATGAAGCTGTTACGGGGAATTGCGATTTCAACGGCGTGTGCATCGGCGGCTTTGGCTGCGGACGCACCGGTCACCTTTAATAAAGATGTGCTTCCGGTACTGCAGGCCAACTGCCAAGGCTGCCATCGTCCCGGCGAAGTGGCCCCGATGTCGCTCATGACCTACACCGAAGCCCGGCCCTACGCCAAGGCGATCAAAAACGCCGTCCTCACGGGCAAGATGCCGCCCTGGTTTGCCGACACCAAGGTCGGTCACTTCAAGAACGATAAAACCCTCAGCCCCGAGGCCGTTCGCGTGCTATCCGCGTGGGCCGATGCCGGAGCCCCCGAAGGCAGCGCCAAGGGCAAGCCCGCGGCACGCACATTTAACGCAGGCTGGAACATCAAGCCCGACATCATTGTCGAAATGCCGAAGCCGTTCCAGTTACCTGCCAAGGGCACCATCAACTATAAGTTCGTCGTCGTGAAGACCAACTTCGATCACGATATGTGGATCTCCGCGGCGGAAATGCGTCCAGGCAATTCAGAAGTGCTGCATCACGGCAAAGTGTGGGTGCGGCCTCCGGGTTCGCATTGGATGGAAGACGCCGTTCCGGGTGAAGCCTACGAAAACGAAACCCAGCGCGACATCATCGGACGCAACGCGGGCGAAGAAGGCAATGACATCCTAGGCAAGTTCAATCCCGGCCTAGGAGCGCAAAACTTCGACGTCGAAGGCTCCGCGAAGTTTATCCCCAAGGGCTCCGACCTGGTGTTCGAGTTGCACTATACCTCCAACGGAAAGACCCCGACCTCCGATGCATCTAAGGTGGGCTTCGTGCTCGCGAAGAATCCGCCCCAGCGCCGCTACTTCTTCAATGCAGGACCCACCGCGCTCAACCTGGCGATTCCTGCTCGCGATGGCAACGCAGAAGTTGTGAGCGAGATCACGGTCCTGCAAGACATGAAGCTGGTCTATGCGCAGCCGCACATGCACGTGCGCGGCAAGGATTTCGAGATGCGTCTCATCTATCCCACCGGTGAATCCGAAACCGTGCTCAAGGGCAAATGGGATTTTGAATGGCAGATGGGCTACGAATTCGCGAAACCGATTGTGATGCCCAAGGGCACACGTATGGTCGCGATCTCGCACTTCGATAATTCGGCCAACAATCGCTTCAATCCCGACCCCGCGGCGAAGGTCATCTGGGGACCGCAGAACTGGGACGAGATGAGCAACATCTTCATCGGCGTGACGTTCGACGTGAAGATCGACCCCAACGCGGTGTTCCGCCGTTCGGGTCCCAGCAACCTGCCTCGGGGCGAATTTGGACCCACGTTGAGCGCGTTGCAAGTGAAGTAAATCTAGTTTAAAAACCTGATGTGATTCTTTGGCGGGATAGAGCATAATAGACAGCGAGGGTGAGTATGAAAACGACCGTTCTATTCGTAACCGGACTATGTTTGTTTGCGGCAGGCTGCAAGCCGAAATCAGTGGCGACTGCGGGAGGCACAACGCAGATCACTGCGCCTGTACCGCCGCCCGCTCCGCCGCCGCCTCCTCCCGCAGCGAAGCCCGCGCCTCCGAAGCCGGCCCCGCAACAACAGGCCGCGGCACAACCGCCCGCCGCCGCGCCCAAGAAACTCACCCCGCAACAACGAACGGACCTGAACCTTCTCCTGGCAAAGCTGGCCGATGCCTTCTTTGACTACAACCAGACCAGCATCCGCGCCGATGCCTCCACTACCTTGGCGGCCAACGTCACCGCGATTCGCAACATCCTGGCTGAGTACCCGGCGGAGAAGTTGCTGATCGAAGGGCACGCCGATGAACGTGGCTCTTCGGAATACAATCTGGCCCTGGCCGACAAGCGCAGCCGCGCCGCACAAGAATTCCTGTCAACGCGTGGCATTCCCCAAACTCAGCTCAGCGTGTTGAGCTACGGCGAAGAACGCCCCACTTGCACGGAACAGAACGAAGCCTGCTTCCAGCAGAATCGGCGCATTCATATCACCGTTGCTCCCTAACCTAGTGTCCATTACTTGCGGCCTGATTGAGGTTTCCGGCCCAGTATGCCACTAGGCAGTTCGACGCGTTGCAACCCTCCTCGCTTTATGGTGAAGTGAGAGTATGCCGCGTGTGAAATTATTGGCCTGTTTGCCGTTGTTGCTGCTGTTGGGTGCTTGCTCCTCGGACCCACATGGGCGAGCTGTGCGCTATGTCGAGAACGGCAACAAGTTCTACGAACGCGAAAAGTACAAAGAAGCGTCCATCATGTATCGGCGCGCCGTCGCGGCAAACGCGGACCCGCTTTACGGCGAGGCCTATTACCGTCTCGGGCTGACTTTCACGAAGTTGTCGGATATCGGCAGCGCCTATCTCAGCTTCCTGCGCGCGGTGGAATTGCAACCCAATAATACGGACGCGCTGGTTCGGACCGCTGACATCGAACTCCTAGCCGGAAGCCAAGGCGGCAATCAAAGCGAGAAACTACTTTCCGACGCCAAGGAGCGGGCAACAAAACTCCTGAAGATGAAGGATGGTACCTATGATGCGTACCGCATGCTGGGCCAAGTTGCGCTGCTAAACAAGCAACCCGCCGAAGCCGTGAAGTACCTGGATCTGGCGAACAAAGCGAAGCCCGACCAATCCCCTCTGATCCTGGCCTACTTCACCGCGTTGGTCCAAAATGGCCAGTTCCCCGAGGCAGAAGCCGTCGCCAAGTCGCTCATCGCGAAAGATAAGACGTACGCGCCCATCTACGATCTGCTGTACGTTCAATATGCGACCAGGAAGCAAATGCCGGAAGCGGAAGGCGTGCTGAAACTGAAGAGCGAGAACAACCCGACCAATCCAGAATTTGTTCTTCACTTGGCGATGCACTATGCGGCGTCCCAACAGCCAGCCCTGATGACTTCAACGATGGCGCGTTTGAATGATGAAAAAACGTTCACGAACGGGCACTTGGCCGCCGGCGATTTCTACTATTTGCGTTTGCGCGAATTCGGACGCGCTCAGGAACAATACGAAGCTGGACTGAAGGCCTTCCCAAAAGACAAGGCAACCTACCAAAAACGGCTGGTGGAATTATTCGCAGCCACCAACCGGAACGACGAAGCCAACAAGATACTGGCCCAAGTCCTCAAGGACAACGCGGACGATAGCGAAGGCATCGCGATGCGCGCAGCCCTCCGTCTAACCACTGGCAGCCGCGACGAAGTAAACCTGGCCGTCAACGATCTGCAAAGTCTGGTTACGAAGACACCCAGCAACCATCTACTGCACTTCAATCTGGCCCGAGCCTTACTGGCAAAAGGCGAGATCGAGCAAGCTCGAATTCAATTGGATGAGACGCTCAAACTGCGTGGGGACTTCCTGACCGCGCGCGAATTCCTGACGCGGATCTACCTGGGCCGGAACGATTCCGCAAAAGCACTGCAGGAAGCCGAAAACATTCTCAAAATCGACAAGAACAATCTCGCTGGGCACTTGGCGCGATCCAGCTCGCTGCTAATGCTGGGACAAAAAGACAAGGCACGCGAGGAACTCGATTTCGTGACCAAGACCTATCCCCAGAATGCGGAGGCCCGCTACCAAGTAGGGTACTTGGCGTTCGAAGAGAAGGATTACGGCAAGGCAGCGCAGGTATTTGGCGACATGCACAAGTCCAATCCGAAAGACCTCCGAGGCCTTGTCGGAGTCGTCGAGACCATGGCCAGTCAGGGTAACATCAGCGCCGCCATCAAAGAGATGCAGGACGCCGCCAACGCCGAACCGGATCGCCGCGATCTCAAAATCGCCCTTGGAAACCTGAACGTCCGCGGGGAACATTACGACGAAGCTATCAAGAGTTACACCTCCGTGCTGGCGAAAGAGCCGAAAGCAGCCGACGTCCTCTTTAAACTGGCTGAGACCTACCGTCGCAAAGGCGATCTCAACCAAGCGATCGATACATTCCGCAAGGCCAGCCAGGCAGCTCCCAACGATGCGGGCCCGCTGCTGCAACTTGGATTGCTGATGGATGGCACCGGTCGCCGTGACCAGTCCAAGCCCATCTACGAACAAGTTCTGCGTATTCAGCAGGACCATCCGGTGGCGCTCAACAATCTGGCCTTTATCAAAGCTGAAGAAGGCACGGACCTCGATTCCGCGCTCAGCATGGCCCAGCGTGCGTTCCAAGCCGCACCGAACTCGCCAGATATCGCCGATACGCTGGGCTGGGTCTACATTCGCAAGAATCTAAGCCAGGAAGCTGTTCGCGTCTTTACCGAACTGGTAAAGAAGTATCCCGCAAATCCGATGTACCACATGCACTACGGCATGGCCCTGCGCCAGAAGGGCGACCTTCCGGGCGCCAAGCGAGAGCTCGAAGCAGCATTGCACGCCGGGCCGTCTAAAGACGAAGCAGCCAAGATTCAAGAGTTACTCCGCACGCTTTAGGCCAGCGCGGTATTGAATTGCCCTCGACACCCTACGTCGCCCCGTTTGTAGTGTTTGTGGCCTTCCTGGCCCTGCGATCTTTTGCAGGACTCCCGGCATTGGCTGAACAGATTCTATGGTTCGGAGTGATGAGTGCGGTCATCGCACTCGTCGCGCGTCCCGTACTCGATTTCCGCGTGCGCCATTGGGTGGGTACCATCGCCCTTGGCGTCGGCGTCTTCGCACTGTGGATCGCTCCGGACCTGCTCTTCCCCGGCTATCGCTCGCACTGGCTGCTGAGCAACTCCATTACCGGAGCCGTCGTCCCTGGGCTTCCGGAATCGGAACAATCTAACGTTCCGGTCCTGGTGCTGCGCGGCCTGCGAGCTTCGCTGATCGTACCTATTGTCGAAGAACTCTTCTGGCGCGCCTGGCTCCTGCGCTGGTTGATCGACCCGGATTTCTCTAAGATCCCGCTGGGCAAGTACGCGCCCCAAGCCTTCTGGATCGTGGCCGCTCTGTTCGCCATGGAACACGGCCCGTACTGGGATGTAGGCTTGGCCTGCGGAATTCTTTACAATTGGTGGATGGTGCGTACGAAGAGTCTGGGCGACCTGATTCTGGCGCACGGTATAACCAACGCATGCCTGAGCGTCTACGTAGTAGCGGCGGGCAAGTGGGAATACTGGTAGGCGCGGCACTACAAACGAAAGTCTTACTTACAACACATGATTGAACAGATCCGGCCTGGCACGTCCGCTTCCGGCGCGCGTGTCGCCATATTCGATTTTGACGGAACCATTTCGCTCATCCGCTCCGGCTGGGTAGACATCATGGTGCCCATGATGGTGGAGATCCTCGCGGATCTCAAGACCGGCGAATCCGAAGACGCCTTGCGCGAAGTGGTGCATGAATTTGTCTGGCGGCTCACCGGCAAAGAAACCATCTACCAAATGATGGAGTTCGCCGAACACGTCCGCAAGCGCGGCGGCCAAGCGCTGGAGCCGATCGAGTACAAGAAGATGTATCTCGACCTGCTGTGGGTGAAGATCCGCGGGCGGGTAGAAGAACTCCAAAAGGGGCAGGTCGAACCTGAGCAGTACATGGTCCCCGGCGTGCGCGGACTCCTGGAACGCTTAAGAGATCAAGGCCTCAAGATGTACCTGGCCAGCGGCACCGATCATGCCTTCATGTCGGAAGAAGCCCGCCTGCTGAACGTGGCGCACTTCTTCGACGGCGGCGTCTTCGGAGCCTTGGACAATTTCAGCTTCTCCAAAAAGATCCTGGTGCAGCAGATCATTTCCAGCACCGACGTTGCCGGCGGCCAGATCGTCGTCTTCGGCGACGGCTACGTCGAGATCGAAGAAGTGAAACTGGTGGGCGGCATCGCGGTGGGAGTCGCGACAACCGAGCCCGCTTGCACAGAGATCGATACGTGGAAACGCGATCGTTTGGTCGGCGTCGGCGCGGACATCATTGTGCCCAACTTTGAGCGGCACGCGGAACTAGTGGACATTCTGTTCCCTCGGACGTAAACGCAGTGAACACGCTGGCGATCGATATCGGCGGGACTAAAATCGCACTCGCCGTGTTTCAGGATGGCCAGATTGTCCGTCGCGCGAAACATCCCACCAATCGCGAACTCGGGCCGCAAGGCGCACTGCCCCAGATCGTCGCCATCGCGCAAGCATGGCAAGCCGAAGTGGGGTTCAGAGCCTGCGGCCTAGGCTTTGGCGGACCAGTGGACTTCCCTGCCCAGCGCGTCGCGCTATCCACGCACGTTCGCGGGTGGGATGGGTTCCCGCTGCGCGATCACTTGCAAGCCGCGCTGGATGTTCCTGTCATCATCGATAACGATGCGAATGTGGGAGCACTCGGCGAAGCTCAATTCGGCGCGGGCGTGGGACAACGACCTTTGTTCTACATGACGGTCTCCACCGGCATCGGCGGCGGGCTGGTGCTGGAAGACGGATCGGTTTACCGTGGGGCGAATTCGTGGGCCTGCGAGATCGGACACATGACCATCCGCCCTGATGGCCCCGACTGTTTGTGCGGGTCGCGCGGCTGCCTGGAACGTATGTGCTGCGGTCTATGGCTGGAGCGCGATCACGGCAAGACTCCCCGCGAGCTGTTTGCAGATCCGGCCTTTGTGCGGCGCTACGTGGTGGACATGGCGCTGGGCCTCAAGGCTGCCGTGATGTTGCTCAACCCGGCGCGCATCGTGATCGGTGGAGGCATTTCGCAGGCCGGGGACCGACTGTTCATCCCGCTGCGGCAGGAACTCGCCCGCCAGTGGCCTGTATGGTCCGGCGCGCGTGTGGACATCGCACAAGTCGCCTTGGGCGAGGATAGCGTGCTGTGGGGTGCCTACGCGCTAGCGCGCGCTACTCAGACTTCTTAAAGAGATTATCGAACGCCATACGTGCGTCGCTGGCATTGCGAGGTTCCACCATCTGCGCAGGCGGTGGAGCAGCCTGCGGAGCGGCAACGCCATCCCGCGCTACAGTCACACGCGGTTTAAAAAGTTCGCAGGTATTCGCCGTGTCCTTCGGCGCGATCCGCACGGGGACCGGCTTCAGGCATTGGAAGCGCGTGGACGGTTCAAAGTAGCTGCACTGTTTGCAGCAGTGCAACGAAGTGTGACACTTCGGACATGTACTAGGGAAGTCGGAGCCGGGCATCAACATGGTCGCGCAATTGAAACAACGCGATGCCGCTACAGCTTGCACCATGCGCGGCAGACGCGGACCGGTAATATCGATGGAAGGCCGGGGGCCCTGTGGCGGCCGGGGACGATCAAAACCACCCTGGGAACCTTGGGAATGGTCACGGTTCGATTCCTGGTAACCGTTCTGCTTGTACTTGCGATCACTATCCATGAGTCCGCTAGCTACTCCTTGCTTATCCACGCCCCGGAACTGATCCACAGCGCCGGGCGTATCGCTACAATTCTGGTTTGATCGTTTTGGGTGCACCATGGTTTGGGCACCGGGTATTCGTTGGGAATAAAACGTTTTGTTCTGCTTTTGTTTTAAGCGTCTGGAATTGGTCCTGCGGTCACAGGGCGAACTCCAGGGATTTTAAAGACGTCGGGGGACCAGACGAGTCACCTACAGAGGTTCGGTTTTCCCGAGCGGAACGTCTAAACCTTTATGTACCACGAACTCACCGGATAATCCAGCGAAATCTACGTTCGGCTGAATTATCGTCAGCGGTCGTTCGCAACTTTAGGGTAGCAAGATTCAAAAACTTCTACCGGTCCGCCCATTTCAGTAAACCGTTGCAAGGACGATTCAAAGGGTTCTCGAAATGGTTGCTACTCACGCGCACCGCGAACCCCAGTCGTCCGGTTGTCTTGGGCTGGTAGTCCTGGGAAAAGACCCACGCTGAACCACGCTGGCTGATCGCACGGAGTTGCACTACTTCGGCGTCCTCGAGTTCTCCTGTCGCGCCTATGCGGCCCACCAGTGCTTCCACGCGGACATCTTGAGGCTCTAATCCGGCCAAGTCCACTTCCGTCTGAAGCGGCACGGGTCCTCCCGTGGAAACGCCTTCCGCCCCAAGCTCAGAGTAGTGGAACTTCACCTGAGGCCAGGCCTCAGCCACCTTTCGGGTCCACCTCACGCGCTCGCGCGTCGGCTCGAAACCCTGTTCCAAGAGACTGGAGTATCCAGCATGCGCGGGCATGTACAGGTTCGTACGATACTCGGTGATCATGCGTTCGCAGTTGAATTGAGCACTCACATTCTTCAGCGATTGCTTCACGCGCCGCATCCATTCGACGGGCATCCCGTGGTCCCGCCCCTCATAGAACATGGGGACGATTTCATTCTCCAGCAGAGAGTAGAGACTCGCAACGTTGGAATCATCGCGCTCCGGCGAATACGTGTCTCGGCCACCGATGGCCCAACCGCCGGAAGATTCCGCAGCCTCATCGAACCAGCCGTCCGGAATACTAAGATTGAGCACGCCGTTCATGCCGGCTTTCATACCGCTGGTGCCGCAAGCTTCTTCTCCGCGACGCGGATTGTTCAGCCAAATATCGACCGCGCCCACCAGTTCACGGGCCACCTGCATCCCGTAATCTTCCACGAAGAGCACACGATGCGCAAATTCTGGATTCGCGGAATGATGAATAATTTCACGGATGAGCGTTTTGCCCGGCGTATCCAGAGGATGAGCCTTGCCCGCGATGAGAATTTGCACCGGACGGGTGGCGTTGTTCAAAATACGCTTTAGACGTTCCAGATCGCGGAAGATCAACGTCGCGCGCTTGTAGGTAGCAAAGCGGCGGGCGAAACCGATCGTGAGAACTTCAGGATCCAACGCTTCCGACAACGAGCGGATCTCCGCCGCGGGCGCCTGGCGCGCGGTGGCGCATTCGACGGCGCGCTCCCGGATGAACGTAACAAGGCGGCGTTTACGGCGGCGATGCGCTTCCCACAAATCCATGGCGGGGATCTCATCAATCTGCGCCCACACCTTCGCGTTGCCGTGACCTTCGCGCCAATCCGGCTCCAAGTATTGATCGTAGAGAACCGCCAGATCACCATTGATCCAAGTGGGCAGGTGAACACCGTTGGTGACCGATGTGATTGGCACTTCCCAATCTGGAAGATTGGGCCACAAGTTCTCCCACATCTTCTGCGAGACTTCGCGATGCAGAACACTCACTGCGTTGCAGGCGGCCGAGGCGCGCAGGGCACACACCGCCATGGAAAAAGGTTCTTGTTCATCGCTGCCATTATGACGGCCCAGGGCGACCAGATCCTCGAAACGGATCCCGGACTGGCGGCAATACTCGTCGAAGTATTCGCGCATCAGGCCGCCGTCGAATAGATCGATGCCGGCGGGCACAGGGGTGTGCGTGGTGAAAACGTTGTTGGTGCGCGACGCATCCAGCGCTTCTTCGCAGGTGAGGCCCTGTTCCGCCATCAGCAACCGGATTCGCTCGATCGCCTGAAACGCCGCGTGCCCCTCGTTCATGTGGTACACCGTCGGCTGCAACCCGAGCGCCTTCAGTGCGCGCAAGCCGCCGATGCCCAGGACGATCTCCTGTGAGATGCGCTTGTGCAGACCGCCCGCATAGAGCTGCCCCGTGATGTCGCGATGTTCGGGGTCGGGGTTCTGGGGGATATTGCTATCCAGCAGGTACAATTTCACCCGGCCTACATCAATGCGCCAGACCTTGAGGTACACCGTTGCTGAACCCAGCAACACATCCACGATCAGTTCCGTGCCGTCGGCTCGCGTGGCCGGTGTAATGGGGAGCGAATAGAAATCGTTGATCGGCGCGCGTTCCTGCTGCCAGCCATCGGCATCGAAAGACTGGCTGAAGTAGCCGCGTTGATACAGCAAGCCGATGCCAACTAGAGGCAACGACAAGTCACTCGAAGCCTTCAAGTGATCGCCCGAGAGCACGCCCAGACCGCCGGAGTAGATCGGCATGCAGTCGAGCAAGCCATACTCCATCGAGAAGTAAGCCACCAACATCGAAGACGGAGAAGCATCCGTCGCCTTCAGATACGCGTCATGCGTTTCGCAAGCACGGCGATACAACGCCAGATAGCGCGGATCGTGAGCAGCGCGCTCCAGCGCGGACTGCGGAACACGCCCCAGCAGGACCACCGGATTGTGATTGCAGGCCTTCCACGTAACCGGGTCCAACCTGCGGAAGAGAGCGCGCTGCGCATGCTGCCAGCTCCACATCAGATTCAGCGCCAACTCTGGCAGGCGATCCAGTTCCGGCGGGACGGCGGGACGGACAAGGAATTCTTTCAGCGGTCGAATTTGAAAGGACATGTAGGTTGAGAAACGTTCTGGCAGCGAGAGGCGAGATCCTCCGTGCCCCTCGATTTTGAGGATAGCAGACGCTATCCTACATGTTGCACCCATGCCCATCCGATTCACCGCGCTCTGCCTGACCACATTCCTGCTGCTGACAGCCTGTTCCCGGCCGAAGCCAATCGTGGTCGGGTCAAAGGATTCAGTGGAGCAGCAACTGCTGGCCGAAATTGTCGCCCAGCATCTGGAACATCGCCTAGGCGTACCCGTGCAACGGCGCTTTGGCATGGGGGATACCCGCATCGTGCACCAAGCGATGTTGAACGGTGATGTCAGCCTGTATCCGGAGTATTCCGGATTAATCGTGAGTGAGTTACTGAGAGAGACACCAGGCACGGAAGCCAGCATCGTCTTTGAACGGGCGCGGTCAGAAATGAAGCGCGTCGAGTTACTGGAATACGTCGCTCCGTTGGGCTTTGACGCACCTACGGCGCTGGTGGTGCGCGCTGCGGGCAATGAGGCGATCTCCACGGCCACGCAAGCCGCCGCTAGCCCGACTCGCTGGAAGGTCGGGATTTCCTACGAATTCCAGACTCGTTCTTCGGGGCTACCTTCACTCAACACCTATCGCTTGGATATGGGCGCTCCCCTGCGCAGCATGAAGGACGATGAATTGTTCAAGGCGATGGAACAGAACACGGTCTCAATGGTGACCGCCACACTAACCGACCCACGGCTCCTATCGGACACCTGGAAGGCGCTGGAAGATGACCAGCACGCGTTCCCGCCCGCCGAAGCTGCGTTGCTGGTGCGTGACGACGTCATGACGGCGGTGCCGAACCTGCGGCAGACCCTGAGTCAACTTACGGGCAAGATCAATTTGGAAACCATGCGGAAGCTGAACGCACAGGTGGTCATCGATATGCGCCAGATTCCCGACGTGGCGACCGAGTTCCTCAAGTCGGCGGGGCTCAACTAGCGGGTGTACGCTATTAGGGTGATGAAGACGCTGGGAATCGCTGTAGTCATGATCGCGGCTGCCGTTGCGCTGTGGGCGCAGGCACCTCCGGAAGGCGCAGGAGCGGCCAAGGGCAAAGCCAAAGCGGGTCGTGGAGTAGTCGAAGCCAAAGCCCCCGCGGCCCCGACGCCACCTCCTGTTCCGCAGGTGTTGCGGCTCGTGCGTGCGAACACGTATTTGGTCACGGGGCACGGCAGCAACTCGACGTTTCGTGTAACACCGCAGGGCGTGATCCTGGTCAACACCAAGCTTCCCGCCGCGGGAGACTATGAACGGCTCGCAGAATTGATCCGCGGAGTCACGGCACAGCCAGTGAAGTTCGTGTTCACTACGAACGCGCGGCCGGAGAGCAACGGCAACAACGCCAAGTTCCAAGGCGCTGAGGTGGTGACGACTGAGCGCACTGTCACACTGGGCGGCGCGGAAGTCCGCTCTGTTCGCGTGGGTGAGAACACGTTGGTGTTCTTTCCTTCCGAGAAGTTGCTTTGCCTGGGCGACGTCAGCAAAACGGACGTAGCGGTGTCCAAACTAGAGTGGACGCTGGCGATCCCGAACTCGGGCGAACCCGTTTACCGATAGCCGAACGACTCTTTTCTGACCGGAGTGCGCTTCGTCTAATCGGCGATAGAGGTTGATCTCCGTTATACTTTACGTTGCTCATATGAAGCGCCTTTTAGCCATCACCGTGATAGCGGTAATCTTGTTTGCAGTTTTGCTCTGGCTGCCAGAGTGGATGTCGAATCAGTACCAGTTCGACCACGTTAAGGACTGGGCGGCACAGGTGACGGCGAATCGGGCCATGCTGGTAAACCTAATGGGAGGTTTAGCCGTCGCTGTCACGATCTACTTTACCTACAGAAACTTCAAGGTTGCAGAGGACAAGTCGATTACCGACGTATTTTCAAAGGCCATTGAACAATTGGGCAGTTCCGACGTGAGCGTAAGATTGGGTGGAATTCATTCGCTCGCGAGAATAGCCAGGAGCTCTAAGGAAGACTACTTCCCAATAATGCAAATACTAACGGGATACCTGAGGCATGATGGTGTCCCGCGTTTAGTTGAAGGTCAACACGGCGGGCAGATTCATCTTACGCCACTTTGGGTTGCGGAGTGGCGTTGGAAACAGGCGAACGGCCAAGGATATTGGCCAAGGCCCAGAGGTCACGATGACCATCGAGCTTGCGGA
>CALQCC020000023.1 GCA_943328975.2 Bordetella parapertussis
ACCGAAGCGTTCGGATCCGAACGGCTGACGGGAGCCCTGCTGGACAGGCTCACCCATCACGTCCACATCCTGGAGATGAACGGGGAAAGCTACCGGCTCAAGGACAGCAAACAGAAGCGACCCGGCAAGACACGCTCTTAGCCGCCCCATCCCCACTCCCTGCGCCGATTTACGAGGGTGGCTTCCGCTCCGGCCTAAACGCGCCCCGCAAGGCGGTTCGCAGGCCTACGCTCCCGCCACCCTCGCAAATCCTTCAAACTAAGGCCCATCCACCCTGTGGACTGGTCTACTTTCTCTCCGCCCCACTGGTCTAGTTTTACTCCGCCCTTGACAGGTGCGCTGGCAGCGACCGCAGAGCGTGGGCCTCGCACCAGCGCGTGAAGTCGGCCCAATCGGTCTTGTAGCTACGGAGGGTGGATTCAGAGCGTGCCCGGCGTGCGTATTCGCGGGCTTGCTCCGCCATTGGTGAATAGAGGGCCGGAAGGTTGCTCGGGTGGATTGAAACGAGTGCGTGTGTTGCCATTCAGGTTCCTTTGGGGGCGGCCATGTCTGCTTCCGGTGGCTTGACAACATAGTAGCTTACCCCCTAAGCTTAGTCAATGAGTAGCTTACCCCCAAAGCTCTTATCCTTCGGGGATGGCTACCAAGAAACGTGAGTTTACATCTATGACCGAAATGCTTGATTTCTTCAAGAAGACGGGAGCGCAAGGCGGCAAGGTTGCAGCTAAGAGCATGACCAAAGCCGAGCGCAGCGCGAGAGCGAAGAAAGCGGCGGCGGCATCAGCCAAGGTGCGATCCGCGAAGGCGAAAGCAAAGAAGAAAGGAACCTAGTGGCCGTCTACAAACCCACGTACCGCGATCCCAAGAACCCCGAGGAACTGAAGAATTCCGCCGTGTGGTGGTATCACTTCAGCTTCGCGGGGAGACGCATTCAAGAGTCCAGCAAGTCCACGCGCAAGACCATCGCGGTGGAGGCCGAGAAGTTGCGCCGACTGGAACTTGAGCGGGCGTATGCGGGCATCCCGACTGTTCAGCAGGACCACCGCGTCCGTACCGTCAAAATGGCCCTGGTGGAGTATCAAACCGCATACGTGGTGAACCATCGCCTCAAGGCCGTGGCTTGGCTTGCTGAACGCGCCAACCACCTTTACCGGATTCTCGGGAATGCCATGCTCCCGGACCTAACCGAAAACAGGATGGCTGCCTACATGGCGCTCCGGCGAGGCGAAGGCGTCGGCAATCGGACAATCAACATGGAGATCGAATGTCTGGCGCGCGCATTGGGAAAGCAGTGGCGCATTCTTTGGCCGAAGCTAAAGCGGCTGGAAGAGCCAAGAAACACCGGACGGGCGCTATCGAGAGACGAAGAGCAGACGCTCCTAGACCAAGCCGAGCTAAACCGCAGCCCGATGGTGTTGCCGTTCCTTCGGGTGGCACTATCGACCGGCATGCGATTCGGTGAGATCCGAACATTGAAGTGGTCCCGCATCGATCTGGAAAAGCGCATGCTGATAGTTGGGCAGTCCAAGACCGCCGCAGGCACAGGGCGGGGCCTTCCTATGAACGAGAGCCTCTACCGGACGCTTTCAAAGCATGCTTTCTGGGTGGAGTCTAAGCTTAACGCCCCGCTTCAGCCCGACTGGTATGTTTTCCCATTCTCTAAGCGAGCGGGGCCACTGGACCCGACCAGGGCGCTGCTAGGCATCAAGAGCGCCTGGGAAAGCGTGCGCGACCAAGCCGGAGTGGAATGTCGGTTCCATGATCTTAGGCACACTGCCTACAGCAAGCTGGATGAAGCTGAAGTCCCCGAGCAAGTCATCATGGGCCTGATGGGGCACGTCAGCCGAGCCATGAGGGACCGTTATTCCCACGCCCGCATGGGAGCAATGAGAGAAGCAGTGAAGGTCCTGGAATTGGACAAATCAAACGAGCCTGCTAAGGATTCCGCTAAGGTGACGTCATCGACCCATGTACAGTAGGCAACGAAGTCTTTTGTTTTGATGGTGGGCGCGCAGGGACTCGAACCCCGGACCTCCTGCGTGTGAAGCAGGCGCTCTAACCAGCTGAGCTACGCGCCCTCTTGGGAAGGACTGAACTTCTATTCTAAACGCCTGGGAGCTTTTCGCGCTACTCTAAAAATTCATGCCCATCTGGCAAGCCGTCATCCTAGGGATCATTCAGGGCCTTACCGAATTCCTCCCCGTCAGTAGTTCCGCTCACTTGGCCGTCATGCCATATCTGGCCGGATGGAAGGATCAGGGCCTGGAGTTCGACATCGCGCTGCACTTCGGTACTTTGCTGGCTGTGCTCGGATACTTCTTTCGGGACTGGTGGCAGATCGTGCTGCAAGGGTTCGGCATGAAGGCATCGGGCGACGAGACGATCCGGCAGAATCCGAAACTGCTGTGGCTACTGGTGGCGGCGACCATTCCGGCAGGCGTCATCGGCCTCCTGTTCGAAGATCAAGCCGAGGCTGCGGGCAACAATCTCTATATGATTGGCATGTGGTCCATCGTGATGGGCCTGCTGATGGCCTGGACGGAGCGAACGGGGAAGCAGCGCAACAACCTTAGCCACGTGTCCATCGGGGATTCGCTATCGATCGGCGTCGCCCAGGCCCTCGCGGTCATGCCGGGCGTTTCGCGCAGCGGTATCACGATGAGTGCGGGATTATTCCAGGGTCTGGACCGCTACGCGGCGGCTCGTTTTTCCTTCCTATTGTCGACACCCATCATTGCTGGAGCGGCGGCCAAGAACTTCTACGACATGTATAAACACGGGCTCCCGGAAGAAATGCGGGTCGCCTTTGCGGTGGGAATCGCGGTCAGCGCCATCACGGGAGCACTGACCATCCGCTACTTCATGGACTTCCTCCGGCGGCGCTCTTTGAACTTCTTCGTCACGTACCGTGTATTTTTTGGCATACTAGTGATTGCTCTGGCTATCTTCCGCTCATAGTGGCAGATGAAATTTCTTGGACCTACCAGCCATCCCCGGCTGAATGAAATACTCGCATTCGTGTTTCTAGTCGCGGGCCTCATTGTTTTCCTCGCCTTAGTCTCATACCATCCGCTCGACCGATCGTGGAATACGGTGTCGGGTCTCGCTCAACCGGTGAACATTATCGGACCGGTGGGCGCATGGATGTCGGACCTTCTGCTGCAGGCTTTGGGCTTGGCAGCATACACCTTGCCCATCATGATCCTGATGCTGGGATGGAAATGGGTGCGCTCCTCTGACATCACCGCTCCGTGGGCCAAATTCATTGGCGGAGTCCTGTGGATGGTTTCCACCTGCACGGCTCTGGGATTGCTGCCTGCGTGGCGGCCGATCGCGGGCACGCTACCCGCAGGCGGATTACTGGGATTGCTTGCCGCTGACGCGCTAGTGGCGCAAATGAACGTGGTGGGCGCCTCACTCATCGCATTCGCGACGTGGGTCATTTCGCTTTACATGATCTCGACCTTTGAGATGGCTCGCCTGCCCGGTTGGTTCAAAGCTCCGTTCGCATGGGCCAGCGCCATCACCGGGAAGTTCCGCGCATGGAAAGAGAAGCAAGCCGAACAGGCTCGGGAAAAGGCAGCCGAGCGAGCCGCACGCCGAGCAGCGCACGCGCAGGCCGAACAAACGATGCAGGCGCTGGCACAAGCCGACGCGGTGGCGGCAGCATCCCAATCGCAATTTGAAATCGTGCCGATCATCGACCCGATGGCTGGACAGCTCGGAGCATTGGCGCAAGCCGCAGCCGCTGGAGCAGGAGTGGCACCCGCGCGGAAATCACGCGCCGCGAAGCCGGCCATCGATACCCCGCCCTGGGAAGAATCGGTTCCGCCGACCATCGACGATATTCCGATCCGTGAGTTGGAACCGCCCAAGGCACAAGAGACAGTGGGACCAACAGTGGACCCCGAGCCCGCTACGGTAGGCGCCAATGGCACCACGGCCCGGCCTCGGACCACGTTCCAAATGCCGCCCACGCAGTTGCTGCAGGAACCGGCCGCACGCACCGCTTGGGATAGCCAGGAACTGAAGGACACCGCTGCTCAGATCAAGTCCAAGTTCGAGGAATTCAACGTTCGCGGCAACATCACACAGATCAATCCGGGTCCGGTGGTGACCACGTTCGAGTTCAAGCCGGAAGCGGGCGTGAAATACTCCCGCATCACAACCTTGTCCGAAGATCTCTGCCTGGGCTTACAGGCCGAGTCCATCTTGATTGAGCGCATCCCCGGCAAACCCACCGTAGGCATCGAAGTACCCAACACGAAGCGGGAAGTCATCAGCCTGCGGCAGATTCTGGAATCGGACGAATTCACACAGTCACCGTCCCCGTTAACCATCGCCCTGGGCAAAGACATCAATGGCCGCATCAAAGTGGCCACGCTGGAAACGATGCCCCACTTGTTGATCGCGGGTTCAACCGGCGCCGGTAAGAGCGTCATGCTGAACTCCTTGATCATGTCGATCTTGTACAAGTCGACGCCGGATCAAGTTCGCATGATCATGGTGGACCCGAAGCGCTTGGAATTCGGGCTTTACGAAGGCATTCCTCACTTGCTGACGCCGGTGATCACGGAAGCCAAGAAGGCTACGAACGCACTACGTAATGCGGTGCTCGAGATGGAGCGCCGGCTGAAACTGCTGGCTTCGATCGGCGTCCGCAACATCGACCAATACAACAAGAAGGTCCGCCTGATGCGGGCGCAACCGCGCAGCCTGTTCGCCGAAGAATCCGGTGAAGAAGAACCGGAACCTATCCCGTACATCCTGATCCTGATCGACGAGTTGGCCGACTTGATGATGCTGGAACGCGCCAACGTCGAAGAGAGCGTCACGCGATTGGCGCAGATGGCTCGCGCCGTGGGGATGCACTTGGTGCTCGCCACACAGCGCCCCAGCGTCGATGTGATCACGGGTTTGATCAAGGCGAACTTCCCTTCGCGCATCAGCTTCCGCGTGGCAACGCGCGTCGATTCCCGCACTGTTCTGGACGTGATGGGCGCGGAACATTTGCTGGGCAAGGGCGACATGCTGTTCCTGCCGCCGGGTTCCTCGCGGTTGGTTCGCGTGCATGGTTCCTATGTAAGCGAGGGCGAGACCAACGACGTTGTGGAGTTCTGGAAGCGGCAAGCGCAGCCCGAATACGATCAGAGCTTCCTCATCGCTCCGCCGACCGACGAAGAGGAAGATGGCGAGGGCACGGATCTCAATGGTCCCGAAGACGCGATGTATCAAGAAGCGGTCCGCGTAGTGTGCGAGGCGGGCAAAGCTTCCACTTCGACACTGCAACGCCGCTTGCGACTGGGTTACGGACGCGCCGCTCGCATCCTGGATATGATGCAGCGCGATGGCATCATCGGACCGCCGGACGGAAGCCGTCCGCGCGACGTATTGAAGACGCCCGATTGGCTGCATGAGGTGGCAAATCAATTAAGATAGTGATTGATGTTGCCAAAGAAACTTTTTCTCCTAAACACCATGATGGCGGGCCTGCTGTTGGTGGGTCCCGTCCTGGCGGTCGAGCCGAAGCTTCCCCGCCCTCTGGCGGACGTGAGCATAGATACTCCCGGAGCCAACCGGATTCGCGTCATTCAGTCCAAGGGTAGTACACGCGTCATCGCCATCCTCGCGAGCACTTGCGCTCATTGCGTGAACCTGATGGAGACCCTCAACAAACTGGAGCGTCAATACCGCGCCCGAAACGTGAAGTTTATGGGAGCGTTGGTGGACGAGGAAGCGGCCAAACAACTACCGAATTTCATCGGAAGAACGAATCCGTCCTTCCCCGTGGGAACGTTGAGCCAGGACGCCACACGCCGGCTCGCGGATTTCGGAATGGCCGATCATCCGTTCGTCCCCATTCTTCTAATCGTCGACGGGAACAACATGGTGCGCTTTCAGTTTTCGGGTGACCAAGCGATCTTCACGAACAGCACTGAAGCTACAATCAAGAACCTGCTCGAAGTGATGCTGAAGAAATAGGGCGGATGAATCCCCGCTCCACGCAATCCCTCTTCCGGCCCATTCAGCTCAAAGGCCTCTCGATCCCGAATCGGATTGCGATGGCTCCCATGACGCGATCCTTTTCGCCGGGTGGGGTTCCTGGCGCGAATGTAACGGCTTACTACCGCAGACGCGCGGAAGGGAGCGTGGGGTTAATCGTTACTGAGGGTGTCTACATTCCACACCCACGCGCCGGGTTCGATCCGAACGTCCCTCACATGTACGGCGAAGCCGCGTTGGCAAGTTGGCGGAACGTGGTCAACGAAGTCCACGCCGCGAGCGGTCACATCTTCGCGCAGTTGTGGCACGTAGGGATGCAAATCGCAGGTGGACCGGCCCCAGCCGAGGGCATTCGACCCGTCGGCCCGTCCATGCCGATCTCTGAAGTCGCAGCCGTGATCACGGCCTATGGAGAAGCCGCGGCGAACGCGCAGTCCGTCGGCTTTGACGGTATCGAAATTCACGGCGCGCACGGCTACTTGATTGACCAGTTTTTGTGGGAACACACCAACCATCGCACCGATTTTTACGGCGGCAGCCTGGTTGCTCGCACGCGTTTCGCGGCGGACATCGTGACCGAAATCCGCCGGCGCGTGGGTTCGGACTTCCCGGTCGCATTCCGTTTTTCACAATTCAAGGTCGAGGACTACAACGCCCAGCTTGCACATACCGCTGGGGAGTTGGACCGGATACTCTCACCGCTGGTGGCCGCGGGCGTCGATATTTTTCACGCATCGACGCGTAGATTTTGGGAGCCAGCGTTTTCCACCAGCGAGCTGACTCTGGCAGGTTGGACGAAGAAGCTGACGGGACTACCGACCATCGCCGTGGGCTCCGTCACACTGGGGACAGACATCCAGACCAGCTTCAGCACGGATGCTCCATCGGTTGCCACAGGCATTGACGAGTTGCTGGACTGCATGGAGCGCGACGAGTTCGACATGATCGCGGTCGGCCGTGCGTTGATCGCGAACCCGGAGTGGGCTCGCATTATCGAAGCGGGCTACCTAACAAAATTGCAGCCGTTCGCGCGGCCGATGCTGAAGACGCTTACTTAGGCTCTTCAGGAGCCTGCCCGTTGAAGACCTTCTTGCCGTTGGGCAGCAAGATCGAGCGGGCGTTTGCGGTGCGCGGCAGTTTCTTCGCCAAGATTACCTGGATGGTAACTTGGTCGCCCTGCTTGAGATCGCTGCGGCTCCAGCCCCGGCGGATCAATTCGCTGGGAGACCCCACTTCAACCGACCACAATCCAGTCTCCGTTTGCACGTGAATCCAGGCGTGCGGATTCATCCATTCCACTTTCGCGACGGTGCCTGTGAGGGTGACCGGGCGATCCAGATCAAACTCCGCCGTAAGGGAATGATGGGCCAGTAGCGGGAGCGACAATAGAAACAACGCGAACTTCATTCCGACTTCATTATGTCACCTGTCCAAACCATTCTTACGAGGCTGCGCGGCTGGGGTTCGGCAGAGAACGTCGCGGGCATGGCACGGTTTGGCATCTCAGTCACTGATGCGTACGGCGTGCCCATGGGCAAGATCAAAGAACTCGCGCGGGAGCTGGGGCGCGATCACGCCCGGGCGCTGGAGTTGTGGGAGACCGGCAATCGTGAGGCTCGGCTGCTGGCGGCGCTCACGGCGGATCCGAAGGCGATGACCCGCGCGCAGATGGACCGTTGGGCCAGCCAGTTTGATAGCTGGGATGTGTGCGACGGCTGCGCGATTCATCTTTTCCGAAAGTCTCCGTTCGCGTGGGAGCAAGCATGGAAGTGGGCTCGCAAGAAGCCGGAGTTCGTGCGGCGAGCGGGGTTCGCGATGATCGCAACGCTGGCGGTGCATGATAAGCGGGCTCCCGATGAGACGTTTCTGGAAGTGCTGCCGTTGATCGAAGCGGCGGCGACCGATGAGCGCAATTTCGTCAAGAAGGCGGTCAACTGGTCGCTGCGGCAGATCGGGAAGCGGAATCCGGAATTGCGTGTAGCCGCGATGGATGTGGCAACCCGGTTGTCGCGCGCGGCCAGCGTCAGTGCAAAATGGATTGGCAAGGACGCCCTGCGCGAGCTTAGTGCGTCATTGAATACACGACGTAGTTCACACCCATCCGGTACGCCATCGAAGCGAACTCCTCCGGGTACAAAGGGTCGTTTGAAAACTCCCACGCGTCGCCCAGGTCTTGATTGAGGAACGCGCCGACCTGCACGCGGCCCTTGTCGTCGTTGATGACTCGCCAGTAGGGATTGATACCGTTGTTACGTTCCCACATGCTGCCGCGCTCGACAATCTGGTAGCCGGGCACTTGCAGCCGCTTCGACAGATCGTAGACGGTGTGAAAGACCGGATGCGTATCTTCCAGGTCTTCAACGCGGGCTTCCGGGTAGACCTGACTCATCCCGTCCATGAATTGGTCCCATTCGACTTCACCATGGAAATCGTCGACCACCAGGAACCCGCCGCGGTCGAAGTATTGACGCAGACGCGCGGCTTGGGATTCGTTCAGCACCCAGTCGCCACCACTGACCATGTAGATCCACGGCCAGTCGAACATTTCGTCGCTATCGATATCGACGATGTGTTCCACGCTGCGACCGTAGATACGGGTCAAACGGCGAAGGCCGGTGATGAAGTGGCGTTCGGACGTATTGGCGTCGATACCCCAGGACTGATAGCGGGCGCGGTTGCGCGTGGAACGGTAGCGCAGGCGCGTGAACGCGAACTCGGTTTCGTCGTTAGCGTCCGGAGGATCGTCCGCCGGAGACTGCATCTCACGTTCGTACTTGGCCCAACGGCGCGTGGCCGCAAAGCTGTAGAAAGCGCCGCCCAACAGCAGCGAGACCACAATGGCTGCTGTGAGACGGCGCACAGGATGCTACTTGCTCTTGCTGAGCTTGCGGAAGTATTCCTGGACGTCGACGGCGAAGCCCGCCGGGGCGCGATCGGCAGCAGCGCTGCGAACCTGTCCACCCTGCGCCGCATCCAGTTCGTGGCGCAACTGAACTTCCAGCGATTCGAGCTGCGGCAGAACCGTACGGCTCAGGCGCTGCTCTAACTCCGGTCCGGATGGATTACCCACCGCCAAATTCTGCAGTTCGCGTTCGAGCGCCGCAGCCTGGTTGGCGATGTCCTTGTTATCGCGATTGGTCTGACGGATGCCCTGCAAGTCGCGCTGCGCATCGCGGACGATCTGGCGCGGGTCCACAGGAGGTGCTCCAGCGCGATCGTAGATGCCTTCGGGATTGTAACGGCCATAGCGATCGTATCCGCCGATGTTGCCACCGTTGAAGCCGCCACCACCTTGCTGGTTGCCGCCCTGCTGGTTTCCACCACCCTGGCCACCTTGAGCCTGCTGCTGGCCGCCACCCTGTTGACCACCACCCTGCTGGCCGCCTTTACCTTGCTGACCACCTTTGCCCTGGCCATCCTTGCCCTGTTGACCCTGTTGGCCACCCTGAGCTTGCTGCTGGCCCTGCTGACCGCCCTGGCCTTGTTGCTGGCCCTGTTGTTGACCTTGCTGGCCTTGGCCCTGCTGTTGACCGTTCTTGCCCTGCTGCCCTTGCTGACCCATCTGGGCGAGCTGCTGCTGCAAGCGTTCGATCTGCGCGCGCGTGCTCTCAATGGTCGCCACCTGACGTTCCATCTCATTCTGTTGTCCGGCCCCTGCCTGCTTGCCGTCGCCCAACTTGCCCTGAGCATCCTTCACCGACTGGCTCAATTGGTCCAGCGAGCGAGTCAGCGGAGCTTCCTGTTGCAACCACCGTGCGATATCCGCCGGCTGTCCACGACGAGCGTAATCCGCACCGTACTGCAGGCGTTCACGAGTCTGCGCCTGTTGCGCCTCGCTCAACCCATCGCGAATCTCGCGAGCAGCATCCGGGTCCTGCTGACGGAGCTGCTGCGCTTGACGCTGAAGGTCGCGCTCCAACTGCTGGTATTCCTGCAGCATCTGGTCCTTTTCAGTTCCCAGTTGCTGACGTTGCTGCGCGGTGAGACCGTCCTTGGTCGCACCCTGCTTCATCTGGTTCTCAGCTTGGCGCTGGCGCTCCGCCAACTGCTGCGTGCGACGCTGCAATTGATCCAGACCCGCATTCACGCCTTGGCGCTGCATCTGGTTGCCCTGATTGACGCCTTCCTGTAACCGCTCCGCTGCCCGGCGAGCCGCCGCATCGGCCTGGGTCTGATCGCCCTTGCCCGCCGCGTTGTTGGCATCGCGCATGTCCTGCTCGGCTTGCTTGACGCGATCGATCAACTGCTGCAACTGGCGCTGCTCCTGAGCGCTAGCCGCACTTTGTTGACCTTGCTTGCCTTGCTGACCCTGCTGGGACTGCTGGGACTGCTGACCCTGTTGGCCACCTTGTTGCCCTTGCTGACCCTGTTGTCCCTGCTGGCCTTGTTGACCCTGCTGACCTTGCTGGCCCTGTTGCCCTTGTTTGCCTTGCTGGCCGTTCCGGCTCATCTGAGCCTGTTGCTGCTGACCCTGCTGGCCCTGTTGTTGGGCTTGCTGCTGCAACTGCTCCAACTGCTTGCGCAGTTCTTCGGCTTCACGGCGCAAGGATTCCTGTTCCCAACGGCGATCCACGGACTGCTGCTGTTTGTTCTTGCCTTGAGCCTGCTGCGCGGATTGAGCCTGGCGTTTGGCCAACTCTTCCAGCTTCTTTAGAGCGTCGTCAACCTGCTGCTGTTGTTCTTCCGCTCCGCCGCCCTGGGCACCACCACGGGTCCCCTGAGCCTGCTCGTATTGGTTCTTTTCGGTGTCGAGTTCGAGGTCGAACAAGTTGGCCAAGTCGCGACCAGCGTTGCCGCCTCCACCGCCGCCTCCACCGCCGCCGCCGCCCTGGTTGCCGAAGGCCACCTGGATATCGCGATTCAACTGCTCCGCACGCTGCAAGTGTTGCAACGCTTTGTTCTCAGGCGTCAGAGCCTTTTCCCAAGCCGAGGCACCGAGCAGATCCGAGGCCGGACCCATCTCTGTCGCCGCCGCCTGGATTTCCTTGACGAATTCCTTGATCGTCGCGCTCTCGCCGTCGAGTTCGCGAGCCTTCACGCGAGCAGCCAACGAGTCAGCCTGATCCTTCAACTTCTTCTGTACTTCGCTCAAGAACTCGGCGCGCTCTTTGGTGGCCGCGGCCTTTTCCACCGCGCTGCCTTTGAGAGCCTTGTGCGTCAGGCTGATGATTTCACGCTGGCGCTTGGAGATCTCCTGCTGCTGTTGCTGATCGCCACCACCACCGCCACCGCCTCCACCGCCGCCCTGCTGCGACTGGCTATAGTTCTTCTCAAACGGCATGGCTTGAATGAAGCCGATGTCGCTCGCCGTTTCCGTGCGCGCGTCCTTGGCCGTCGCGTAGAGCGAGATCACGTCGCCCGGGACCATGTGGAAGTCTTCGAGGTACAGCGTGATCTGTCCGTTCGCGTCGGGTGTACCCTTCGCAGCTAAGTCGATCACCTTCTCCGCATCGCCGTTCACCGAATAGTGCAGCTTCAACTGCATCACGCCGAAGTCGTCGCTGGCTTCCACTTGCACAATCACTTCTTCCAGCGGATTCACCTGCGCGTCGGGACCAGGATGCTTGATCGACACCTTGGGTCCAGCGTCTTCTTGTGATTCGATAAAGTAGTCCGGCGTCAGACGGATAATTTCGTTGTTGACGTTGGCGGCGAAGTGATACGCGCCTTCCTTCTGGATCGGAACCCGAGCCGTCAAGAAGTTGCCCTGTACCTTCGCGAGATTGATTTGCGTGCCATCTTGCATCACGATGAGACCGTCGCTCAACGGCTTGTCGGTCTCAACCGTCAGTTCCGCCACGGTGCCGACCACCGCGCGCAAATCTCCACCGGGATCTTCGACAAAATCCTTCTGCCGCATCCAGGTCGGGTAGTGATAGGTGACCTTGATATTCTTGATGCCCGGCAGGTCGACGACCTTGATGTGGAACGTCTTCGACTTCACGCCCGCGGCTTCCACGTAATACTGCAAACCTTCGGGAACCGCTGGCAACAAGTATCCGTAGGTGGATTCGCCCGGTCGCGGGGCCATGATGGCCTCTTCCCACTTGGCTCCACTGTCGTATTTCGCCATGAGGCGAACTTCTTGCGCCGCGAAGCCTTGCAGCGTGGCAACCACTGCAACGTCGGTGCGACGGCGAACAGTTTCGTCGCCCGGTTCCACTTTGAGTTGATAGAAGCCGGCCTCGCCAGCCTTGGGCAAGCCCGCCCACAACGTCTTCGCGCCGAAGCCCAGGTAGCCGGGAGCGAACATAATCATCCACAACAACACCGCACCCGCGGCGCCCGCACCGGTCGCGAAGCCGAAGATCGACTTTTGCGGCACAACGGTCATCGGAGCAGCCTGCCGAGCCGGCTTCAGCGTATCTTCCGCGAGGATTTCAATGAACGGATCGCCTTGATCGCGACGGTCCATGTAAGTGAGCAAGCGCTGCTGGAAGCCGGGATTGACCTCTTCCGCCTTACGCGCCGCGCGCCGTTCATTCAAACTGAGCAAAGGGATGACGAGGCCCAGCCCAATGGCCACGGCCAACGAAAGGAAGAGCACGACGCGAGCCACCACCATACTGGTTGTGGAAAACGCATAGGCGTTGGTGATCAGGACCAGAGCCAGAGTAGCGCCCAGAGCGACACCGAGGGCGATGGCGACGCCACGGCTCCAGGTCAACACCCTCAGCCGGGACTCAAGGCCGCGCAGATATTGGTTCAGTTGTTCGCGGGTGTTCATACCTTCGTCATCGTCTCCTCTGGGGTCACCGATGATCGCAGGTACCGGTTCGCGATTACCGACTCCGCCAACGCTACTATCAACAATAACACCAAGATATAGGGCGCAAGACTCCATGGGGTGGAGGCCGAACTCAGGCTGTTTTCCACAGCTCCCTTGGCCGCTACTTCTTCAGTTCCGGTGGCCGACCACAGGTCTTGCGTGTCTTTTTCCATCACCGTCAAATCCGATTCCCGGCGGTCCGCATGCGCGGCCACCAGAGTCCGCCTTCCAGCGGCATTTTTCACGTCGAAGAACCCTTCGCGCGCCAAAGCGAAGTTCGGCGCCGAGGCCGCTTCTTCAATCGACAACACCCTCTGCCCGTCCGGATCCAGCACTTCCGCGCTGACGCCCTGTTTCTGCGTCCCTGACCTTAACTCAACGTACGAATCCACCTGAAGGTTGACCGGCTGGCTGACTCCGCCACCCCCCAGGTACTTGACGGTCTCTTGGACGAACGGGACGTAAATCGGTTTGACGGAAAATTCGTTCTGCCGGTCATCCAGGGACGAGGCGTAGGCAATCACGAAGCCTTCCCCCACCCTGCGCTCCACGATCAAAGGAGAGCCGTCGCTCAGGCGGGCCAATACTTGGCCGTCACCGGCGCCGATCGTGACCGCTTGATAAAACTTCACGCCTTCCATGCGTTCCAGGTTGCGCATCACTTGGTGATTCTGGTCGAGCTCCCCCACGGTCCAGAAGCGTTCCCCTGTGCGAGCCGCGAGCTTGGTGCCCTGAATGGGGAGGTCAATAACCGGAGCCTTGTTGAGCACCAGGGAGTCCACACCCAGCGCTTCAAACAATCCACCGCCACGTTCCACGTAACGCTGCAACGCGTCCGTTAATTGCGAGGACACGTTGGCAGGTTCCGAGAGAACCACCACGGAGTACTTCGAGAAATCCGCACTCCCCGCAACGTCGGGACGCAGCGTTTCCACCGCAAACTCAGCATCGGGATCGGAGGTCAGCGCCGCGGTGAAAAACCGCTGCGACTTCGGATGCCGTCCGTCGTCAATGAACAGGACCTTCTTCGGGTCCGTGCGTTCCACGGCGAAAGCGTAGCGGTCGTCCACCGCCAAGGTATCGGCGGAATCAATCCGGATTTCGCACTTATTGAATCCGTAGGACGCTTCGAGTCCGATGAACTCCACGGAGCCGCGACCGTTCTCGGCCACTTGTACCGGCTTCGATCCGACTACTTTGCCGTTCAACAGCAGCGTCACGTTGCGAGTCGCCGCCGGAGCGTTGAAGCCCGCGATAGTGGCCGTCACGTGGACGGTCTTGGTGTCATAGATGCGCTGCGGCGCGTTCACGCCTTCCACGCTCCAGTTCGGTTGCACCTTGCCGATGGGATGCAGCACCAGCTTGGTGCCGTTGTCCAAACGCAGATCGGTGAAGCCCGGAGGCATGGCGGATTTCTGCAGATCGCTGATGATGTGGACTTCCAGCGGAATATCAGCCTGCTCGCGCAAAGTGCGCAAGTAACGAGCCAGCACCCCAAAATCGGCGCGGCTATCGCCTTCCTTGATCGCAGTCACAGCGGCGCGCAATTCGTTCGGATCGCTGACCTGCTGCGTCATCGCTTCCAGAGTTCCGGAGAGCGCAACCACTTGGGCCTTGCTAGCGGCACCGATCCCGCTCAACACGTTGGTGGCTTCGCGCTTCGCAAGATCCAAGCGCGACGTACCGCCTTCCGTGGTCCGCATGCTGAACGACCGGTCGATCGCGACCACGGTCAAGCGTTCGCCACGTTGCGCCGGAGTCGAGCGGCGGATGAACGGTTGCGCGAAGAGCAACGCCAACAGCAATAACATCAACGTCCGCAAGATGAACAGCAAGAGAAAGTCCAAACGCCGATGCTGGACCGAGCTGGTCTCGCGATGTTCAAAGAACATCAACGACGGGAACGGCTTCGGGTCTTGATTCGACCGCTTCAGCAAATGCAGCCACACCGGCAAACCCACTGCCAGCGCGCCCGCAAGAAACCACGGTGAGAATAGACCCATACGTTACAACCTTCCTGTCCTGATCGCCAAGTAGCGCCGCAAAGACTGATCCAGCGGCTGGCTGGTGTCACACAAAAAATATCCGATGCCGGCGCCTTCGGCCTTTTTCTTGATGCCTTCCAAATGCGCCGCCATCTTGTCCTTGTATTCGCGCATGGCGTACTCAGACGACACCTGCATCTTGCTGCCGGATTCCAGATCCTCCAGCAGTACTGAACCCTTCACTTTAGGCTGCAGTTCCTCCGGGTCCAGGACATGGAACAGCACCAGTTCACTGCCCCGCGCGCGCAGTGGTGACACCGCACGGATCACGGTTTCCGGATCTTCCCAGAAATCGGAGATCGCTATTACCAGACCACGCTTGCGTAGAAAATCGGCAAGATGGCTGAAGGGTAGCGTGAAGTTCGTCCGCGCCCCCGCCTCGGCTTGATCGATGGCGTGCATCAGGCGCATCATCTGGCCTTGACGCGAGGAAGGCTGCACGAAATTGCGCACCTCGTCATCGAACACAATCAGACCGGTGGCGTCGCGTTGCAGATGCGCCAGGTAAACGATGGACGCAGCAAGAAACCGCGCGTACTCCAACTTCTGAATCCCGCGCGAACCGTACGCCATCGACTTACTGGCATCGATCAACACCGTGACCAGGGTGTTCGTCTCGCCCTTAAACCGCTTGAGGAACATCTTGTCGCTACGCGCAAAGACGTTCCAATCCACGTGCCGCAAATCGTCGCCCGGCATGTATTGGCGGTATTCGGCGAACTCTTGGCTGAAGCCGAAGTCGGGGGATTCGTGCAGACCGGAGATGAAGCCGTCGACGACGGTCTTCGCCACCAGGTCCAAGCTCGAAATCCCAGCCAGCACGGCCGGATCTAGGAAGCGCTGTATCATGCTAGTCCCGCTCTCTTCTCGGGGCTTACGCCTTCGGTCGCGGGATGTAATCGAGCAACTTCTTCAGGATGTCGTCTTGCGTCAACTTGTCGCTTTCGGCCTGGAAGTTGAGCAGGATGCGATGCCGCAGAATCGGGCGAACCAGCGCCGCGATGTCGTCGTAGGTGACGTGCACACGCTTCTGCATCAATGCGCGAGCCTTGGCAGCCAACACCAAACTCTGCGCCGCGCGGACGCTACCACCGAAGTTGACGTACTTCTTCACGAAGTCCGGAGCGCTTTCATCCGTCGCACGCGTTGCGCGCACGATGCTGACCGCATAGCGGGCCACAGATTCCGCAATCGGAACCATGCGGACCAACGCCTGAAAGTCCACGATCTCTTCCGCGCTGGTGACCGGCACCACTTTCGCTTTGTGCGAGGTGGTCGTGAGGTCCAACACCTTGAGTTCGTCTTCCGCCGGCAAATAGTCCAGCATCACGTTGAAGATGAAACGATCGAGCTGCGCTTCGGGCAACGGATACGTGCCTTCCAGTTCGATCGGGTTCTGCGTGGCGAGCACGAAGAACGGTTCCTGGATCTTGTAGTTGTTGCCGCGCACCGTGCAAGTGTGTTCCTGCATCGCTTCAAGCAGCGCGGACTGAGTCTTCGGCGGCGTACGGTTAATTTCGTCGGCGAGCAGAATGTTCGAGAAAATCGGACCCGGCACGAACGTCCAGTTCCGCTTGCCCGTAATTTGATCTTCTTCGATGATGTCGGTGCCCGTGATGTCGGACGGCATCAAATCGGGCGTGAACTGGATGCGCTTGAACTCCAGGCCCAAGATGTTGCCGATGGTGCGCACCAGCAACGTCTTCGCGGTTCCCGGCAAGCCTGTGATCAGACAGTGGCCGCCGACGAACAGGCCGATGAGCACCTGCTCAATGACTTCGTCCTGGCCGACGATCACGTTGTGGATCTGGCCTACGATTCCTTCCTGCACCTTGTGAAAGCGTGCAATGCGCTCTTTGATATCACTGGAGTCCACGGTCTGCAGGTTTGAGGTTGTCGACATTCGGTTCCGTTTATTGTTCCACGTTTTCAGGATCTACTGCGCACTCAGTTCCAACAAAAGTTTTTGGGCCGGTTTGTAGGCCGGCGCGGCTTCTAACGCTTGATACACGTGCTCTAACGCAAGGTCATTCTGCTTCGTCGCTCGATACGCCATGGCTAGATTGTAATGCGTCCCGGCGAGGTCAATCGTACCACTGGCCAGCGCGGCTCCGAACTCTCGGATCGCGCCTTGAGAATTGCCCAAGGTCATATACCAGCCGCCCAATTTCTGGTGAGCGGCTTCCTCTTTGAGCGAGATGAAATTCAACTTCTCAAGCGCCGACACAGCCTCTTTCGTGTGCCCCGCTTCGGCCTGCAGATCGGCGAGTTGCTTTAGCACCACGGGGCTGCGTCCACCGTGGATCGCAAACAACTCCAGTTGCTTGATCGCGTTCGGCTTGTCTTCCTTGGCCAGGTAGGCTTTAGACAAAAACTCATAGACGCTACCAGCCTCAACGTAATCGGGGTAGATATCGCGAATCGCCAAGCCCTCGGTGATCACAGCGCCCCAATCTTTGCTCTGCGCTAACTGGTTCAGCCCCTTCAGACGTTTGGTCCAATCTTCGAAACCTTCCACTGCGGTCTTGGTCTGCGCTTCCAACCACGGCAGGAACTGCGCGTCGAACTCTTCCGGCGTGACCTTGAGCACGTCCTTGATCACTTGCGCGGTATCCTTGTGATCCTTGAAGCCTTGGATCATCGACAGCACCGCATCATAGCCCCACTTCTCCACGATGTAGGTAATGACGCGCCCGCCCTGGTAATAACTGACGACCACTTGTTCGGGATAGCTGGGGTGGATGTAGCCGCGATCCAGATCCGCGATCGGCAGCAGCTTCTTATTCTTGATCGCCTCAACTTCGCGCGGCGTCATGCGGTCGCCCCACTCCGGCGAAATCGCGGTCTCTTCGTAGACGGCCAAGCCTTCGGTAAACCAGCGCGGCGTCCGATGCTCCGTCATGCTGATGACGTAGACGTGGCTCAATTCATGCCACATCGTCGCGGCCCAATGGAACTCGCCCGGCTTGCGCCCGTTCGGAGAATCCATCGCGACCACTTTACCGAACGTCACGCCCAGCGCGCCCAGTCCAGGCATACCCATCGTGCGGACCGCGAAATCTTCGTGGTCCGGATAGACCTCAACCTGAATCGGCCCGTCCAGCTTGTACTTGTACTTCTTCTCGTAAGTCGCAATCGCCCGATCCATCTCGCCTTGGAAATACGGCCGCAACAGAGCGGATTCTTTCTTCTGCAGTTTGAGGATGGTCGTCGGCGTGGTGAACGTTTCAAAGTTAACGTAGCTATCGAGCAGCTTTAAGGAGTTCGGCACGATCTTGCGCGCCGGCTTCGGACCCTGGTTAAACGTAGCCTCCAAATGCTGCCGAGCTTCGTCTTCCTTACCGAAACGCATCAAGTTGATACCCAACTCCGCACGCGCGCTCCACAAGTTCGGTTTTAACTCCAGAGCCTTGCGGAACATCGCGATGCCTTCGTCGTAGCGGCGGTTTTGCACGAAAAAGTGCCCGATGGTTTCGTAGGCTTCGCCGTACTTCGGATTCGCCTTGAAAATGCGATCCAACCATTCCGTGCCCGGCTTGTCGTCCAACATGTCCACCGCAGCCAGAATCGCCAGGGCCTGCAATGCTTCGGGAGAAATCTGCAGCGCTTCCTTCGCGTCCACAATCGCCTTCTCCGGATTGTTGTCGTCCAAGTGCATCCGAGCCATCAATTCGTAGGCTTGATACATCTTCGGATCGGCCTTCACCGCACGTTCAGCGTACTTGGTCGCTTCGCCATCGTAGGCTTCGTTCAGTACGCGCGCCATGCCCATCAACGCAGGAGGATAATCCGGAACCAAGTCCAGAGCCTCTTGCATCAGGTCCTTCGCGTCGCCCATTTGATCGCTGGACAGGTACTGCAAACCCCACCGCACGCGTCGTGCTGGATCTTTTTTGTTGGCGTCCACCGCCTCACGGAAAGCGTCGTTCGCCTGATACCCTTCGCCTAAACCCCAGAAGCCTTCGGCGCGCGCCAGCGGATCGCGCGATTGCGATAGTTTTTGATAACACGCCCGGGCCCCGGCATCGCCACGATCCGCGAGCTTCTCGCATTCCACTTGCGGTCCCGGACCCTGCGCAACCACGCCGGCCTGACGGAACCAGCGCTGCTCATCGCCCACATAGAGGACGATTAGAACCAACGCGGGAATGATGATGTATGTGCGTTTGGATTTCATGTCTACTGGTCCATCTCTTGACTGGACCTACTGGTCCAGACTCGCCTGCACCTTTGCCAATTCAAGCAACAACTGCTGCATCTGTTTGTTGTAGGCAGGCAATTCCATCGCTGCCTTGCGATACTTCAATTCGTCGATCGACGTTTCCAGTTCATCCTTGCGCTTCAGCAACGCCTGCTTGGCCGGAGTCGCGACGATCGCCGCGGCCGAACCCAAGTGCAACAGCGCGAAACGCCCTGCAACTAAACCCTGGCCGTTGGCCACCGACGGATCCGCTTCGCCATCGCCCTTGCCCGTGTCTTCCAGCACCGGATGTTCCGTCGCCAAGCGCTTCTGCGTATCGAAGTAGTCTTTCGTTTTCACCTTGGCGTATTTGTACGCCTCCAGCGCCGTCAGCGTTTGATTCTTGTCCGTATCGGCCGATCCATCGCGGAACGCTTCCACAAAGAACCGCGCGAACACCGTGGCGTTGCGCTCACTGCCTGCTTTGGTCGCGCTGATGATGACGCGTTTATCGCGCTGCAGTTTCTTGATCGCGCCGCCGCTGCCGCTGGTGGTATTCACAATCACCTGCCGAGCCGCGATCTTGTTCAAGGCCTCGCCCAGTTCCGCAGCCGAAATATCCTGACCCGGAATATTGAGTTTGTAGTCGATGTCGTCGTAGCTGCCATGGCCGATCAGCAACAGCATGAAGGTGTCGTCCGCCTTCGCCTGCGACGCTATGGACGCCAGCTTAGCCTGGATGTTCGCCTTAGTCGCATCCTTGCCGGTCAGCGTCTCCACTTTCGCGCCCGCCTCACCAGACAAGGCCTTCGTGATATCCGACGCCCAGCCCGTGAAGCGCTGATCGTATTCCTGCTCGCCGCCCAGGCCCGCCACGGTGAGATAGAAGCTGGTGGCCTGCGCGGTCATGCCCGCCGCCGCCGTCAGTATCAAGAGCTTTCTCAAATCCCTGCTCATATGGTGCCCCACTTCCTACGCAGCAACCACTCCACGGCGCGAATCCCCAGGAACGCCATAAAGATCGCCGGCATGTCCCACAGGTCCTTCGTCTCCCGAACGCTAATCCCGCCTTCAGAATACGTGATGTCTTCCCCTAAGCGCTGCGCGTCATCCGGCTTGTAGTAGTTGCCCTTTGTTTCCGAGGAAAGTTTCTCCAGCAGCGCGCGGTTTTGCTCCACATGGAAGTTCTCCGCTGTACCGTCTTCGCGCCGGAAGGTGAACGCATCGCGCCCCAATTCCTCCGTGCCCCGCCGTGCGATCACTTCCACCAAATAGTCCCCTTGCTTGGGAGCTTGCCAGTCGGCAATGAACGCACCAGGCTCCTTTGTATCAGGCGTCATCGCGACCGTCTCCGTTACGCCCTCGCCAATAATGTGCGCTTCCACCACCGCGTCATTCGCGGGCATGAACGTTTTGTCGCGAACCTCAGCCCGGAGTTTTGCGGTGGACACATCCGCCAGCAAACTCTTCGGAGTCGAGCCCGTCACATGCTGCGGCGTCGCGCTCACCATCCAGCGCAGGAATTGCTGGTAGAACATTTCGTGGCTCATATCGGCCTTGTCCTGCAACATCTGCCAGCGCCAACTGCCCGACGTTGCGAAGATCGCCGACCGCCCACGCCCGTAATTCATTGTGACCAGTAGCGGCAGTGCCCCGCCCCCGCCATTCATCGGAACCGCTTCCGCGAGCGTCACCGCGCCCAACTTCGGCTCGCCTACATTTTGCACGTTGCGAATGTACGGCAGTTCTGAGAACCGCTTGTCGTTCTTCTTGACGTCGTCTTCCAGACGCGTGATCAAACTCTCTGAGCCCTGCGCGGTCAACCGCACATTCGATGGCGTCCACTGGAACGTACCCTTGCGATCCGGCAACGTCGTCGGCATCACTTCATGCACCGGCGTCGATTGCCAGCCGCCATCGGCCAACGCGTCCTTGCCGCCCAGGAAGATCAAACCACCGCCACGCCGGTCGACGAAGTCACGCACGTTCTGCAACTGCTGCGGAGTCAGATACGCCGCGTCCACACTGCCGAACATGATGCCGTCGAACGCAAACAACTCTTCCACCGTCGTCGGGAACCCGTTCTGCAATTCCGTCGCGTTCTTCACGCCTTGCCGATAGAGCTTGTTCGGAGCCGTACGCAGTATGGTGACGAGATCGATCGATTCGTCATCCTCCACTCCACGACGAATAAACTTGAACTCCCAGCGCGGCTCGCCTTCCAGATACAGGATGCGCGGCTTGCGCTTATCCACGTTCACGACGCGAGTCAGGATGTTGTTGCGGCCGTTCTCTTCATTCGGCAAGGGATCGATGAACGCCTGAATGGTCTTCACGCCCGCCTTGCCGGCGTTAAACAGAACGTTCTCAATCTGCTCCGCACCTTCGGCCTTCAGCGTAACGTCTTGCGCCGCCAGAACCTTGTTGTTGTCGCGAATGGTGATCTTCGCTTTCTGTCCGGTATAGCCGTGTTGATGAAAGGTCACCAGCGCCGACAAACGTGAATTCGGCAACGTGCGCTGCGGCAACTCGACATTCGTGATCTCAACGTCGCGCTGCATCTGCTCGCGGCCCAACCCGATGGTATGGACTGGAATCCGCTGCCGCCGAATCTCCGCGATGGTTTCCAGATCCACGCCGCCGGTGTTATCCGCGCCGTCGCTCAGCACCACCATGGCGCCGATGGGGAGACTCGCCGCATCCGCCGCAACTTGCTTCAAACTATCCCCGATGTGCGTCACCGGAGCCTGCGCGTTCAACTGGTCCAAGCCTTCGATGCGACCCAAGTGATCCGACATGCGGTACACGCGCACCTGGAACTTGTCTTTCAGCTTCTGCAGCAGGCCATCGTTGAGGACCTTCACCGCGCGATCCTTGCGGCTCGCCTCGCCCTCGTCCTTGGTCGCCATGCTCGACGAATCGTCCACCACCACCGCCACGATATTCTGTTGCGGCTTCAACGTCGAAACGCTCAACGCCGGACGCCACAACATGAACAGCAGCAGGGCCGCGAGCGCAGTCTGCAACAAGGCCACTAAGACCGAGCGGATAGGGTTCGCAGCGCCACCTTTGCGCCACACAAGGAAGCCAAAACCCGCAGCCGCCAACGCGATCCCGGCCCATAACATCCAGACCGGCCAGGCGTTCAAAAACACGAAGCTGCCCTGGTTATATACGGTCCGCGAATACTTGAAGAGAAATTCAAACATGTCGGCTGGCGTCTCTTTTCAAAAAAACCTCAGTGTGTCAAATCATACACTACGTAGTTGGTCGCAATCCTGTAGGCCATACTGGCCCACTCTTCCGGATACTCCGGATCGTTGGAATGCTCAATCGCATCACTCAAATCCATGTTGTGGCAGATGGCCACAATGATCCGGCCATGCGAATCCCGGATTGCCCGCCACTTCGGCTCGAACCCGTCGAATTCATACGGCCGTCCGGACGATAGAAACTGCTTCCCCGGAACCTGTGTTCGCTTCTTCAATTCATATATGACGTTGAAAATGGGATCAGAGTTATCAATATCTTCAACTGGTCGATTACCGACCACTTTGCGCAGGTTCACCAAGAAATTTTCCCACTCGATGGTACCGTGAAAATCGTCCGTCATGAGGAACCCTCCGCGATCCAGGTAATCGCGCAGTTGGTCCGCCTCATCCTCGAACAGATGCCAGTGCCCGACCTCTACGGCGTACATAAAAGGCCAGTTGTAGATATCGTCGGAGCCATCCAGGTCGACCACGTGTTCCACCGAGGCCGCGTTGACCAGCGTCAGCCGCCGGATACCCTCTTGAAAGTTCCGGTCTCCGAGTGGGTAATCAGTCGCCCAGCCCATCCATCCGGTATCCGCTTGCGGATGCAGGACGCCCACCGAGGTGTACATGAGTCGTCCGCGGGTCCATTCGGCAGGCTGATTCCAGTCCGGGGGCAGAGGAACTTGACCTGGTCGATATTCGGTTGGTGTTTCCCCCACGTAATCGTGAAAGGGTTTCTGTGCGAGCAGGACGCCCCACGCTGCCAGGCAGGCGAAAACGAGGAAAAGAGCCGAGCGGGGACGCATCTATTAGGTTGGACTCGAAACGCGCCCTCAGGATAGCACGCAGCCCAGCCTATCTTGCCCTAGTGCGTCAAATCGCCCACGCCGCTAGTGCGTCAAATCGTAGGTAGCGTAGTTGACCAGAATCCTGTGCGCCGTCGAAGCCATCTCTTCCGGGTAGCCCGGTTCATTCGAAAGCTCCCAGGCATCGCCCAGGTCCATGTTGTGGCAAATCGCGACCACAATACGTCCCTTGTCATCGCGGATGCCGCGCCAGCGCGGAAACGGGTCATCCGCACGCTCGTAAGTACGCCCGTAACTCAGCGCCGCCACCCCGGCAATCTGGACCTTCAGGTCGACGTCGGAAAGCATGTGGAAGATGGGATCGGTCTGCGGCAAGTCCTCGATATCCTTGTCCGGGTAAACCGTCCGGATGCCCTCTTCGAAGATCGCCCACTCCTGCTTGCCATGGAAATCGTCGACCATGAGGAACCCGCCGCGATCCAAATACTCGCGCAGCGCTTTGCCTTCTTCTTCGTCGAGCTCCCAGCGCCCCACCTCCACCGCGTAGAGGAACGGCCAGTTGAAAACATCGTCGCTGCCGTCCAGGTCGACAACCTGTTCCACACTACGCACATCGATGCGCGTCAGCCGCCGCACGCCTTCGATCAGATTACGATCGCCACCCGGATAATCCGTGCCCCAGCCGCCAAAACCGGTCGCCAAGCGTCCGCTACCGTAGTTCCGCCACATCAGCCGAGCGGTGACCCATTCATGCGGAACGCGCCAGTCGGGAGGCAAGGGAATGCGGTCTTCACCGGGATACTCGCGGAATTCCTTCTGCGCAAGCAGCACACCCCAGCCACAAAGGATGAAGAGGACCGCGAGAAGTGCAGACCGTGGGCGCATCGCGTGCTCAGAATAACACGCGGGCCAAAAAGGAAATAAGTGGGGGCGAAACGGGCCTAGACGAGCGAACTTTCCTGGAACTCGCCGCGCTCATTCATCCAGCAGCGATACTTCGTCCGAACCTCACCGCGGTTCCGGAAGCAAGCATCGGCCTGCAGCATGATCTTGGGCTCAGAGCTCATGACCAGTTTCTTGGCCGTGTCTTTGGCAGACGCCAAGCCGGAGCAGGGGACTTCAGCACTGAAGACTTTCGGGCTGTCCCGGTGCATCTCCATGGTGCGAACAAAATATTGCATGGTTTAAATTTGAGGTCTAAATGTAAGCACGGCGCGTCCTGCTCTGCCCAAAAGGGCGAACAAAACACGCCGGCGGGAACTTAATTCTTAACGCGCTGCTTCGGCACCCGGTTCACGAGTGCGCTTCTTGCGATTGCGCTTGCGCGCCAACGCCGCCTTCACACGCTTCTTCTCACCCGGCTTCAAATAAAAGGAGTGACGCTTGGTCTCCTTGATGATATCGGCCTGCAAAACTTTGCGCTTAAAACGCCGGAGGGCGCTCTCTAGAGTTTCGCCATCCTGAATGTAAACTTCCGCCACAGATTCTCCTAAATTGCGTTGGCGCACAGCGCGAGGTTCCCGCGCCGTGCGCTCTAAAACTTTCTTTACAGACGCTTACCAGCGGTTGCCGCGATCTCCGCCGCCACCACTGCCGCCGCGTCCGCCACCACCACCACGACCGCCACCGCCGCCGCCAAAACCACGCCCGCCACCGCCACCACCAGCAGGCTTCGGACGCGCTTCGTTCACGTTCAGCGCACGACCGTTCATTTCCGCACCGTTCAATTGCGCAATCGCGTTTTCCGCGTCACGCTTCTCCGTCATTTCGACGAAGGCAAACCCGCGCGGTTGACCGGTGTCCCGGTCCGTAACAATATTTACACGCTCAACGTTGCCGTATTGGGCGAACGCTGCGTGCAGTTCTTCTTGCGTCGTCTGATAACTCAGATTGCCAACAAAGATATTAGTCACGCCTTACTCCTTAGACTCGTTAAACAACATCTTTGTCAGAACGAATACAGGCGGCAATCCAGCGGCCGTGAGTAAGACTTCGGCAAAGACTCCACCACTCTACCACGATTCGAGGTGGGGGTGGAACCGCCCCCTAGTGCGTCAGGTCGTATACGACGTAGTTGGAAAGTACCTGGAACGCCGCCTGCGCGAACTCTTGCGGGTACTCCGGGACGTCGGCATACTCGACCGCATCGCCCAGATCCGAATTGTGGACCATTACGGCCACCAGGCGCTGCTTCTTGTCGTACACACCGCGCCAGTGAGGCACGCCATCGCTGCGGCCGCCACATTCGTCCATGCTGCCGCTGCGATTGTACTGCGCTCCCGGAATCTGCTTGCGCGGATTCAAGTCGAACACCGAGCGGTTAATAGGATCACTCTCGGGAATGTCTACTACTTCGGACGGGTCATAGACCAACTCGAAGCTATCCATGAAGCTTTGCCACTGCGCGTCACAATGGAAATCGTCCACCATGAAGAAGCCGCCACGGTCGATAAACTCCCGCAGTTGCTTGGCCTCGGTGTCCGTCAAACTCCACTGCCCCACCTCCACCGCATAGAGGAATGGCCAATTGAAAACGTCGTCGCTGCCATCGAGGTCGATCGTCTGTTCCACCGAACGCGTGTCGAGCAACGTGAGTCGCTTGAGGCCCGCTACTAAAATGCGATCCCCCTTCGGGTAGTCAGTGGACCAAGCTCCACCACCTCGGCCACCGCGCCGTCCGCCGCCACGAAACCCACCACCGCCGCCAAACCCGAAGCCACCCCCACCGCCGCCGTAGCGCAGCCGAGCCCACACCCACTCGTGCGGTTCCTTGTAGTCAGGTGCCACAGGCCACGGCGTCTGCCCCGGATATTGTGCCCACGGCTTCTGCGCATACAGCAATCCCAAAGCGCAGCAGCAGAACAGGAGCACAGCCAGGAAAAACGTTCGCACCCTCATGGTGCGCCCAGAATACCATCAATGACTCAGCGCGTACACGACGTAGTTGGTGAACACGCGGAATCCCAGCGAGGCGAAGCGTTCCGGATAGCGAGGATTATCCGAGTGCTCCACTGAATCGCCTAAGTCCATGTTGTGACAGATCACCACCGCGATGCGCCCCTTGGCGTCCTTAATCGCGCGAAATCGCGGGATCACCCCGCCCTTCTCGTACGTCACGCCCGTCTCCATAAACTGCGCCGATGGAATCTGCACCAATTCGTTTACGTCGCTGACGGTGTGGAACACTAGGTCCCTGGCGTCCAGATCCACCACCTGATGGCCCGGCAACACCATGTCCATGCTGTACTCGAACGTCTCCCACTCGTCCTCGCCGTGAAAATCGTCGACCATCAGGAATCCACCGCGTTCCAGATACGTGCGGAGCTGCACGGCCTGCTCTTCGGAAAGATCCCACATGCCGACTTCGACAGCATAGAGGAACGGCCAGTTGTAGATGTCGTTGCTACCGTCAAGCTCCGTGACTTGCTCGACCGAGCGTGCGTCGACACTGGTCAACCGCCGAAGACCTTGCGCCAGATGCCGGTCCCCGCGCGGATAGTCCATGGTCCAATACAGATCCCGACCATATTGAAAGCGTGCGATGTCCGGATACTTCAGCCGCGCAAAAACCCACTCCGCGGGCTTGGTCCAATCGGGAGGCAGCGGATAGTCGTCGTAACGCTCCACTGTATCGGGAAACTGCTTAAACGGTTTCTGCGCGTAGAGGAACACGGAGCCCATTAAGAGCGCTCCCAACAGCACCACGGTTCCAGCACGCGTCATGACTACTTCACTGTAACGTGGCGCACGCACTTTGCGTGTCGACTAGTCTTGCGAAACCAGTTGCTGATTCCCGACGTTGAAATACTGCAGGAACGACTTCCGCTTTTCCTGGGGAGCATGGGTCGGGCGACGTTCCAACAATCCGGCAGCGAAAGCCGCGCACTGCTGCCCAATCACCGATTGCGGCTCCAGCATCTGCCCAGCCGTAGTCGCGCGGCTCACAGCGAAGTAATCGTTGGAGAAGGAGGCAACAACCTTAGCCCCCACCAACTCTTCCACCTGCGCCACCGTAAACGGCGGCTTCTTCTGCACGCGGTTTAAAAGCAACGATACTTTTGTATCCAAGCCTAAAGTCTTGAGGAAGCCCATCTTCTCGCGAGCCAGATGCAGCGACGGAATTTCTGGCGTGCAGACCAGGAAGACCTGCCTCGATTCCTGCATCACTTCGATCGAGTAACGCTCCAGATTGCCGGACATGTCAAACACCAGCGCTTCGTAGTTGCGCCGCATGAATTGGATCAGATTGTGCACCTGGGTGGGTTCCACGCGCAGGTTCGGATTGACGCGACCCGCGTGCAACACGTCCATGCCCAGCTTAGAGGAAATCAGCTGCGGCCAGATATTCTCATCCATCGTCGCCGAGTTCTCCACGGCATCCACCAAGGAATACTCGGTGGCCAGCTTCAGCAGAAAACGCAACATGCCGGAATTGAGATCCATGTCGGTCAACAGCAGCGAGCCTTCTTTTCCGCGCGCCAATGCCGCACTCACATTGAGCGCGAGCGTTGTAGCCCCCACGCCCGCCTTGGACGGCAGGAAGGAGATAATTTGGTTGGTGGCCTCGTAGACCGGTGGCTTCTTTTGCAGCAGTGTGTTGACGTTCCGAAGCGCATCGCCCACCGACTCCAGATCGAACGGATCGGTCAGGAATTCACGCACACCCACGCGCATGCTCTCGCGCAAATGCGTCGCATCGCACACGTCATTGATGGCGATAATCTGCAGCCCAGCACCCTGCGTTTCCAGGAACCGCACTGTGGCCACCGCCATGGATAGATTCTGAAAGCTCAGAAAAATTACTTCCGGGGCGTGCGCACGCAGCGTGCGGAGCAGGTCCACAGTAGACGGATAGTGGTCCACAATCCGGCACAATTGCACCGCATCGTCAAATCCTGCCAGCGTTGCCCCCAGCCGTTCTGCGATAGCAACATCCGGGCTTATGATGATCGTCCGCACACTTTTCTTCCTCTATAACGAGCCTACGTGGTTGCCCCTCATTGGACAATCCTCTTTCCCCCCCCGACTTCCTACTAGGAACTCGCCTAACTACCGGGAGATTTCACTTAACCCAGCCTCGGGGAAACACCTTACGTACCAAACTCCGCTCAAGCAACAGCCAGCATCCCTTGCGCGGCCTGCTTCGAGAGCACACCCTCCTCCGTCCCGCCCCGCGAAGTCTGGACTAGCGTCCGCGCGAACGCTCGGAATTCCTTCGCCAACTTGGAACTCTTCCCCTTGCCCTCCCCAACCACGGAACATGCTCCGCTAACCGCCCGATCCACCTCAAAAGTGTCATCGCAGAACGTAGCCGCTACCGGAACTCCCAGGAACTGCTCCGCCTTCGCCACCGGCACCGCCAGCGCCTGATTCGCCCGATTCAGAATCACCGACGTCCGGTCGCCCAACCCCAGCGTTCGCAGGAACTCCACCTTTTCACGCCCCAAGAACAGCGAACCCGCCTCCGGATTGCACACTAAAAACACCCGTTTCGATTCCTGCATCACTTGGATCGAGTGCCGCTCCATATTGCCCGACATGTCGAAAAGCAACGCGTTGTACGCACTGCGCGCAAAATCGATCAACCCCTGCACCTGCGGGGGATCGAGATACGCCTGCGGGTTGATACTGCCCGAATGCAGAATGTCGAAGCCGTCCCGATGCGTCACAAGCTGCGGCCACAGGCTGACGTCCATCTCCGATGCCCGCGCCAGCGCATCCACAATCGATAGATCCTGCGGCAGCTTCAACAAAAACCGGATCATGCCACAAGTGAGATCGAGATCCGACAACAGCACCTTCATCCCCGGCTCCCGCGCTAACCCCGCTCCGACATTCATCGCCACCGTCGTGGTTCCCACGCCCGGCTTCGCCGGCAAGAAGGAATAGATGTGTTCCGTAGCAGAGTACGCCAGCGGCGCTCTCCGCAATAGGGTCCGCACCGTCTGCAGTGTCTCGCCCACCAGCGACGCTTGAAACGGCGGAACCAGGAATTCCCTCGCGCCGGCGTGCATTCCCTCGCGCATCACCGCATTCCCGCCCACCGAATGCAGCGCCACCACCGGCAGCCCATCGGCCTCCGATTCCAAGAACTTCATCACCGCCACCGCGGTCTCTGGTTTCTCAAAACTCAGGAACACAGCCTGCGGCGAAAACGTTCGCAACGCCCGCGCTAATTCCCCGCCCGATGGATAACCCGCCAGCGAATGACAGAGCACCACCTCGCTCCCTAACTCGGCAAACACCCCCGCCATCTCCCCCCGCAGCATCGCATCGGGACAGATCAGCAAGACTCGCAGTGGACCAAGTTGGGACAAGATCAGCTCCACTGCCCTTATCGGACCAGCAGGACTAAGATTGAGCGCCCACTCGATTGATCCCGGTCCGCTATTCTGTACGGAGTATGTTTCGAATCCTTTGGGCCCTCGTCGCCCTCGCCGCCGCCGTCTCCATGGGAGCCATCGCCCAGAGTCAGGGCGAGCCCGTCAACTCTACGTGGCTGGTCGTCGCCGCCGTCTGCACCTACTTGATCGGCTATCGCTTCTACGCCAGCTTCATCGCCGCGAAAGTGATGGCCCTCGACGACACCCGAGCCACGCCCGCCGAACGCCTCCGCGACGGCCACGACTTCGAGCCCACTAATAAATGGATCGTCTTCGGCCACCACTTCGCTGCCATCGCCGGCCCCGGCCCGCTGGTAGGACCTACGCTCGCCGCCCAATTCGGCTACCTCCCCGGCTTCCTCTGGATCGTCATCGGCTGCGTACTCGGCGGAGCCATTCAGGACTTCGTCATCCTCTTCTGCTCCATCCGCCGCGACGGCAAATCGCTGGGACAAATGGCCCGCGAAGAGATCGGCAAGATCGGCGGCTTCACCGCCCTCATCACCGTGCTGCTGATCATGATCATCCTGCTCGCGGTCATCGGACTCGTGGTTGTAAACACGCTCAAGGGCAGCCCGTGGGGCACCTTCACCATCGCCGCGACCATGCCCACCGCCATCTTCATGGGACTCTACCTGCGTTTCTGGCGCCCCGGCAAAGTTCTCGAAGCATCGTTGATCGGCTTCGTCCTCATCATGGCCGGCATCTTCGGCGGTCAAGCCGTCAGCCTATCTCCGACCCTTGCGCCGATGTTTACTTTCTCCGGCCTGGCCCTCTGTTTCGCGCTCATCATTTATGGATTCTTGGCCAGCGCGCTCCCCGTATGGCTGCTGCTTGCCCCGCGCGACTACCTCAGCACCTTCGTCAAACTCGGCGTCGTCATCATGCTGGGAGCTGGAATCATCTTCCTGCGCCCTGAACTTCAAATGCCGCCGTTCACGAGATTCACGGACGGCACCGGACCCATCTTCGCCGGCAAGATCTTCCCCTTCTGCTTCATCACCATCGCCTGCGGAGCCGTCTCCGGCTTTCACGCCCTCATCTCATCGGGAACAACACCGAAGCTACTGGCCAGAGAGCGGCACGCCCACGGCGTAGGCTACGGATCGATGCTGCTAGAAAGTTTCGTAGCCGTCATGGCTTTGATCGCCGCAGCCTCGCTGCACCCCGGAGTCTACTTCGCCGTCAACTCTCCGGCCGGAATCGTCGGCACCACCCCCGACGCCGCAGTCGCGACCATCTCCAACTGGGGCTTCCCCGTATCGACCACTGAAATGTCCACGCTGGCGACAAGCGTCGGCGAACAGAGCCTCTTCTATCGCACCGGCGGAGCGCCGTCACTCGCGCTGGGCATGGCGCAGATCTTCGTCCAAACCGGAGGCGGCCAAGCCGTCATGGCCTTCTGGTATCACTTCGCCATCATGTTCGAGGTGCTCTTCATCCTGACTACGCTAGACGCCGGAACCCGCGTCGGCCGCTTCATGCTCCAAGACCTCTTAGGCCACGTCTCGCCCAAACTCGGCCAGACAAGTTGGCTACCGGGAATGTTGGGCACCAGCGCCGTGATCGTAGCCGCGTGGGGCTACTTCTTATATCAAGGAGTGCTCGATCCCCTGGGAGGCATCAACTCCCTGTGGCCCCTCTTCGGCATCGCGAACCAATTGCTCGCGGCAGTAGCGCTGTGCGTAGGCACAACAATCCTGCTAAAAATGCACGGCACCAAATACATGTGGATCACCTGCGTTCCGCTAGTGTGGCTAGTGATCGTCTGCTTCACAGCAGGCTGGCAGAAAATCTTCTCTCCGCTTCCCGCAGTAGGCTTCCTGGCCCAAGCCAACCTATTGGCCGCCGGCCCGCAAGGCCCCACCACCGCGACCCTGATCTTCAACGCCAGACTAGACGCAGCAGTAACCGGCGTGTTCTTGTTCCTGGTCGCTCTGATCCTAATCGACTCCATCAGAGTCTGGACCAACATCCTAAGCGGCACCCAGTCTTCGAAGACGACAGAGACCCCGTTCATCGCCACCAAACTTGCCGAGGAACTATGAAGCGCCTGCTGACCATCCTCCGCGGCATCCTCGATGAGCTCTCAGATCAATCGGCCTACCGCCGTTTTCTGGTTGCGCACGGAGTCCAGCACTCCCCCACCGCTTGGCGCGAGTTCCAAGATGAACACTGGCAAGCCAAGTCCCGACGCGGACGGTGTTGCTGACTTTCCTCCCGTAGCAACGGAACAGGTCCAGCCGCTACGGGAGAACCGGACTTCTCCACCTATTGATCTGCAATCATGCAGAACGTGCTGTCCCCACCCTCAGCATACTGATGGTTGGCAAGGTGTTTCGTCTGGGCGGTCAAGCTTCCGACATAGATTTGTTCGTAGCTGTTGGTATCTCGGTCAAAATGGCAGACTGGAAACTTGGTCGCCGCCTGGCTTACACTCACCCAAACTCCCACGAACATTGCAGTCGCGATTCCTAAGGAAACAAAATATTTCATCTGGCTTTTCTCCTTTTTGAATAATGACACGCTGACGTTGCACACCAGCGACTCTCGACACTCATAACGTACGACACAGTGGCGCGCTTCGCAATGGTTTTCTTGGAAATATCACAGGGAAAAATGACAAGCATTGGAAGTACTAGCCCGATTCGATTTGATATGATCGACGTGCTGAGCCTGGCGGGTTTCAGCCGGGGGAACTTAAACCTATGCCACGCGTAGCAACGCACATCGCCGGAATATTTCCCCGTCGTTCCCATTTAAAACACGTTCTGGGCTTAATTGCGTTCTTTTACGCAATTCCACCGATTGCCGCGCAGGGCTCCACTGTAATTCGCGTGGGGACTCTCATCGACGGTAGGGGTGGTGTTCAACGCCAAGTCACCGTGATTGTCGAACAAGGGAAGATCAAAAGCGTGGGGCCTGCAACACAGCGGCCTGTCACCTACGATCTTAGCCGGCTCACCCTGTTGCCAGGCTTGATCGACACGCACGTCCATATGGACTCGCATTTCGGAAAGAATGGAACGGTTTCCACTGGCGGGGAGACACGACAGCAGTCCCTGCAGTATGCCGCCGACAATGCGTCCAAGATGCTCTTGAGTGGTTTTACCACCGCCCAGAGTATCGGTTCGCCTTTGGACTTGGATCTGCGCGAAGCGATGGACCGTGGGACATTCCCGGGACCGCGGTTGCTCACCTCGATTCGTCCGTTCGAGGCGTCGACTGGTGCACCCGATCAACTGCGGTCCTTGGTGCGGCAAGTTGCCGCACGTGGAGCGGACCTGATTAAACTTTTCGCATCACGGAGTCTTAGAGAAGGCGGCGGTCAGGCCATGACCGACGCGCAAATTGCAGCCATTTGTGATGAAGCCAGAAAACTGGGCAAGCGCACATGGGTGCACGCCCACGCCGATTCAGCAGCGAAAGCGGCCGTCACCGCGGGATGCTCCACCGTGAGCCATGGGAGTCAGGTAACGGCCGCCACCTTAAACCTGATGGCTGACCGTGGCGTGTTCTTTGAGCCCAACATTGGGCTTGTGTCTCAGAACTACCTCGAAAACAAATCTCATTTCTTCGGCCTCGGCAACTTTGACGAAAGCGGCTTCCGGCTCACAGAGAAGAGCATCCCCTTGAGCCTGGCGATGTTCCAGTCGGCGCTAAAGGTCAGAGGACTCAAGATACTCACGGGTACGGATGCCGTAGCAGGCGCTCACGGACAAAATGCCCGGGAAATCGTTTATCGCGTGCAGAAAGCGGGTCAACCACCGATGGATGCCATTGTCAGCGCAACATCGCTTGCCGCGGAAGCCTTAGGCCTGAGGAGTCGGGTCGGATTCGTTGCGCCGGGTTATGAAGCCGATTTAATCGCTGTCGATGGGGATCCGCTCACCGACATCACGGCCCTTCAGCGTGTGTTGTTTGTCATGAAGGGCGGGAAAGTCTACAAAACGCCACCAACACGAGTTCAGCCTGGAAGGCCGACTCCCCCGAAGCGCTTCACTCAATGAAGCGCCAGTGTTATCCTCCCTCCAGAGGACCCATGAGCATCCCCCTGCTGAAACAACCGAGCGCCATCCTCCCCATCCTGATCTCCCTCGCCGCGCTCGCCATGATCCTCGGCTACGTCGCGCTCTACGGAGTCACGCGCCAACACGATGAAGCCGCGCCCGCCCGCATCTTCCAACTCTTGATGGTGGCGCAGATCCCGATCGTGCTGTTCTTCGCGATGCGCTGGCTGCCGCAGGCTCCCAAACAAGCGCTCCTCGTACTCGGCTTGCAGGCTGCCGCGTGGATCGTACCGGTCGCTACGATCCTCTTTTTAGAAAGCTAGCCAGCGGTTGCGGAGGCGACTCCGATACTCTGAAGACATCTCATGAGCGTCCTCACCGCCACATCCTGGTCCCAGCTCCACGAACTTATCTTCACTGACTCGTGGGACACCGGCATCCAGCGCCACCGCTCCCGCCACGCCTTCCGTGGCCTCAGCGATCACAGCTACAAACTCGACTCCGGCCTCATGCGGCTCGGCGGCCCGTACCTGCAACTCGAAGGGCATCTGTTGCGCAATTTCAAGAAGTACGCCCACAAGTCGATCGTCGAGCGCGATTCGCTATGGCACTGGCTGTCGGTCGCCCAACATCACGGCCTTCCCACGCGATTGCTCGATTGGACCTATTCCCCTCTGGTCGCGATGCATTTCGCCACCTGTGGACTCGATAGCTACGATACCGATGGGGCGATCTGGGTGGTCGACTACGCCAAGGCCCACAACATTTTGCCACAAAATGTTCGCCAGCCCCTCCAGCGCGAAGGCGCGCAGGTCTACACAGTGGAAATGCTGTCTGAAACTGTGGGCTCCTTAAAAGACCTCGACAGCCTGTCGAGCCCGCAAAACGACTTCGCGCTCTTCTTCGAGCCGCCCTCGCTCGACGACCGCATCGTCAACCAATTCGCCTACTTCTCGGTGCTCTCCCGCGCCGATCTCGCCATGGACGATTGGCTCACGCTCCACCCCGGCCTGTGGAAGAAGATCATCATCCCGAAAGATTTGAAATGGGAAGTGCGCGACAAACTCGACCAGTCGAACATCACCGAGCGGGTTCTCTTCCCCGGCCTCGATGGCCTGTCGCAATGGCTCAAACGCCACTACACTCCACGTTAACCCCGAATGATCGACACCAGCCAACATTGGGAGTCTGTCTATGCATCCAAGCCGGATGCGGAACTGAGTTGGACCCAACCGGATCCGACGACGTCCCTTTCCCTGATCGCCGAGGCTTGCCCCGCCGGCAGCGTAATCGACGTGGGTGGCGGAACGTCTCCGCTCGCAAGCAGGTTGCTCGATCGGGGCTATTCCGTAACGGTGCTCGATATCTCCCCAACAGCCATCGGCCGCGCTCGGGAACATCTCGGCCCCAAGGCGGACCAAGTGAAGTGGGTCGTGGCCGACGTCACCACTAAACCGGATCTGGGCATCTTTGACGTTTGGCACGACCGCGCCGTATTTCACTTCCTCACGGAGCAGGCCGGCAGAGATTCTTATCGAGAGCTGCTCTCCCGGACGCTTCCACTGGGCGGCCACGCGATCATCGCGACGTTCGCACCAGACGGACCCCAAAAGTGTAGCGGCTTGGAAATCCGGCAGTATGATGGACCAACGCTCGCGGTGGAATTGGGAGAACAGTTCAAGCTACTCAAGACAGTTCCCGAAGTGCACTCCACCCCTTGGGGCCAACCCCAAGCATTCCAGTACAGCCTCTTCCGTAGAATCTAAAGCTGGAACTTTACGAACTCCGCGCAGCTACTTCTGGATGGACCGGATTAGTGCAGCCAACTCCCCCGCCGCGATCTTGACCCCTTTGGCGTTCCAGTGCGAATCGCTACTCCAATAGAGCCGTTCGCCCGCTTGGGCCGCGGCGCGGAATTCTTGCCCCACGTAGACCGCCGGAATCGAGGCATCCCGCAATGCTTGCTCTAGCTGCTGGCCCCGACCCCTGGGCGGCGGCGCGATGGACGCCTGCAATAGATCCCAGTACACGGTGTACTTGGAGGGTTCGACCAAAACAACCAGTTCCATGTTGTGTTGGTGAAGCATGGCTTGCAGCTTCTTCCAGTAACTAAGATCCGGCGTTTCCACCGGCTTCGTCACTGACTCCACCTCTTCCCGGCCCAGGAACATGATGCGTTCGCCGGTTCGCATGGTGCCGTCCAGCACAGTTTCGTGCGTCTGTTGCCGCAGCCATCGCGGATCGTGAACGGCCCGGAAGCCTTCTTCCGCCGCCTGCCGCAGCGGCGACCAGCGGCGATCCACGGACCGGACCCCTTGGATAATGCTTTGAATCGGCCCCAGAAGTGGAGTGGACGGCGCCTTTGACTGGGCCTGTAATTTCGGCGGAGGAACGCGCTCCAGTTGACCAAAGACGACCACCCCGCCTTTTAATCCCAGAGTTTGGATCATGCTTTCCACCCAGGCGACATCCGGCACGAATGCACTGCCCGCGTTGTAAAAGGTGGAGCCCAAGGTTCGCCCCAGCTGCACGGCCAGCGTTTCATCGTCATCCAACTGCGCTCCGTAGATGAACGAATTCCCCAGCGTGAAGCCCGCAAGCGGACGTTTCGCGGTGCCCGGCAGATTCCTGAATCCAAGTTCGTCGGTGGAAAACAGTTGGGACTCCGTCAGCCAGCCATCGCTCCGTATGCCGATGCGCGCCGCTTCCCCCTGGCGCCAGGCTACATGGATCTGAGCACCTGCCTCAAAGGCCTGTGGCGGATCGGGATGCGTAATGGTCGGCAACGCACTATTTGAAAGCAGGTCCGGAGCATACGCGCGCGAGGCTTCGTGCAACAGGAACACGGCCACCAGAATGATGGTGGAAAGTCGTGCCAAGCTGAACCTGTTCCCTTGCGGCATCGCTGCTCCTAAAACTGAAAATACAAAAACGGCGTTGGCACTCCCGCCAACAGAACCCCGAGACATACAGCAAACAGTATCGCGAGACCGACTGTCGCCTGCCGGCTCAGCGGATGCGCAAACTCCCAGGTATTCTTCCCGAAATGGGCCAGCCACGCAGCCAGCACCAACCCAACCAGGCCTTGCACGGCGTAGATCACGGTCCCGTCGTCTTGCCCGCCTCTGCCGGCCATCGCTTTTAGCCAGGTCCAGGCATCGGTCACCGTGGTGGCCCGGAAAAAGACCCAGCCGATCACAACCAGCAGGAAAGTTCCGCCCCGACGAGCCCACACCGGCAACGATGCAGTCAGACCACCGCTGGCTCGTTCGGCCCAGAGCAGCGCGCCGTGATACCCCCCCCAGATCACAAACGTCCAGTTGGCCCCGTGCCACAGCCCACCCAGGAGCATGGTCAGCATCAGATTGCGGAACACCGCCACGGCCGAACCGCGATTGCCACCTAGCGGAATATACAGGTAGTCTCGTAACACCGAAGACAGCGAGATGTGCCAGCGCCGCCAGAAATCCGCGATGCTTACCGCGCGGTACGGACTGTTGAAGTTCTGCGGCAACCGGAGCCCAAATAGATACCCCAAGCCAACCGCCATATCGCTGTAGCCCGAAAAATCGAAATAGAGCTGGTAAGAATACCCCAGCGCGCAAATCCACGACGTCGCCAGCGTAAGCGTTTCGGGAGCCAGCAGCATCGGGTCAATCCACCGCGCCAGCGTATCGGCCACGCATACCTTCTTGGCCAAGCCCAGTATGAAGAAATACCAGCCCCTGTCTTTCCAGTCCGCTCTCTGGGGGGAATTCAAGTTATCCAAATCCCCTTCGATCTCGCGGAAACGGACAATCGGCCCGGCCACCAGTTGAGGAAACAGAGACACGTAACTGATGAACTCCATGACGTTGCGCGTGGGCTGGATCACCCCCCGGTAGCAATCGACGATATAAGTGATGGTGTGAAAGGTGTAGAAGGAAATGCCCACCGGCAAAATGATGTCCAGCATGGGGAAACTCGTTCCAAACAGCGAGTTCGATGTGCCCCTGATAAAGTCGGCGTATTTGAAGAAACCAAGTAAACCCAGATCGAACGTCACCGGGATGACCATGCAGAGCCGCCGCTGCAAGGGAGTTCGGGCTCGTTCCATGAACCGGCCCGCGGCGTAACTGACCAGCGTGGACAGAGCCATTAATGCGCAATAGCGCACGCTGAAGAAGGAATAGAAGACGTACCCGGTAACGCCCAGCCACGCATACCGCTGGTTCTTAGTCCGCAGCATCCAAAACACGGTGTAGACCACCGGGAGAAAGAGAAGTAGAAAACCGAGACTATTAAAGAGCATGTGTCAGACGGCGCGAGCCAGAACCCTACGCCACAGCTTCCAGCGTGCGACTCGGAACATCCTCCCAGCCATCCCGAGTCCCACCGCTTGAAGCACTTTTGTAGACCGATGCGAAATTCGCGTGCATCCGTGAACAACCCGGCTCCGGATACAACTGCACAAACATTTGAGCGACCATTCTGCCCCGCAAACCTCTGCAAGTACGCGCCAGCTCTGTGGCTGTTTGCGATGTGCAAGCTTCGCAGCTAAGGCCGGTTGCCCCACACGATACTTCGTTTCTGTTTTCGAACTCCGACATTCGGTTCTTCAGTATCGGACAGACAGCCCAACTTACCAAGACCTACGGGGAGGGTTTACCGAGACTCATTTGGGGGTATCCGACTCCCCCCTCGCGTCGCCCGGAAATTGGTAGCGGTATCATGACAGTGTCGACACGAAGTAATGAAGCTCCTGCTGTTCCTAGCTGCTCCGCTGCTGGCTTTGGCCGCCACTTCGGACTTCCGATTGGACCGCACCCCCGTCGCTGGCGGTGCCGAGCTTCTCACTGTCTTCGCGACGGTCCCCGACCAGCCCGAACAGGTCCCCCTCATCAGCTTCCTGCGCGACACCCTGGGCGACTCCGACCCCGCCAATGACCGTCTGCGCTATATCTGGACCCTGACCTCCGCCAGCCCCACGCTGCTCCAGCGAGCTGCGGGTGCCATCCCGTTTTTCTACTTCCGCCCCAATCTAGGCAAGAACGCCGACGAAACCCCGAAGTCGGTCATCGACCTGGGCAACACGTCGACCATCGTCTGGAATTCCATTGCCCAACAGGTCGCACAAGTCGCCGCCATCGATTCCAAGGGCGCACTCATCCGCGCCTCCACGCGCCGCTATCGCACGAACTTGGGAGATCGCCGACGCGGCCATCTTATGGCCGGACTTGCTGTGGTGTCGCAACTGGAAGACGTCCCTGAAATCCGCGAATCGCTCAGCGAAGCCGAACTACTGGAAATCCAGGCCCGTATGAATCTCGCCGGCCAAACGCTGGGCGGCCTGGTGACCGCCGACAAACTGTCTGACGCCTATTTCACCCAACGCACCCGCGCGCAGGAAACTCGCGGCCACAACTGGGAACTGCTCCGCCAGCGCGCCGAAGCCAACGGCCTCTATTTCGACCCGATGAGCCTGGGCAACTCGCCCACTCACGCCCTGTTGTGGATCGCGCGCGAGGACACCTACGACGCCAAACATCCCTTCGATTCCAAGTTCCTCGGCATCTCCAATCCCTATTCCGACAACCGGGTCATGCTGTGGTCCGGCATCACCATCACCCGCTACTTTGATTCCACCGGTCGCCAAGTAGACGCCGCCACGCCCGGAGCGATTGCACGCGAACTGATCCCGCTGGCCCTCTACGGTCTCGATTACCCGAAAGTCCCGCTGCTGCTGGTCGACTTCCGCAACACCTACGCGCCCAAACGCCGTGAGATGGTGGCCCGCGCCACTTCCGACATCGTCACAGGCATCATCGGATATTCCAAGTGGGGCAACTGGCCCTACATGGCGGGTTCTTTCGTGTGGAATTTCACCACCACCCGCCGCGGCCGCGCCGGTAACGGCCAGCAGCGCCTCAAAGCCTACGCCGAAGTCCGCCGCTGGCTCACGCTCGACCGTCACCTTCCAACGGAACTCCGCCGTGACCTACAAGAGCGACTCGAAGTCCTGGGCGTGAACCCGCTCGATCAAAGCGTCTTCAGCGAACTCCAGATCGCCCAACGCCAGTACACCGCCCTACTCAAATACGCCGCTGATCCGAAGGGTCTCACCGCCCGCGTGGAACGCGACCGCAACTCCGAACTCACCACTTACGAACACCACCACGCCGCCCGCACCGGCTTCGTTCTAGCCCGCATCGCGACGCTGGGCATCTACAAACATCACGAATCCGAACACGGCCCCGCACTTGCCATTGCCCTAGATCAACGCCGCCGCCAAGAACCGGCCCTCGCGTCCAATCCCCATGTCGCAGGTAACTAACGCGCCGCACGCGCTTCTGCGTGCCGTGTCGAGACTCTCTCGCCACCTGCTACTGCTGGCCGTCATCCCCTTATCTGCCGAAACCACCCGTGTCGTCGTTCTGAAAATCGACGGCCTCCCGCCGAAGGCCTTGGCCGCGAACCATCTCCCGAACATTGAAAAAGTCTTCGCCCAAAGTGGCACCACGTTAGACAACTTCTACACGCGCGGCCTCAGCATCTCTGCCCCTTCGTGGTCTCTGCTAGACACCGGACGTCCGCTGCAAATCCGCGGCAACGTGGAATACGATCGCTACACGCTCCGCCCCTACGACTACCTCAACTTCGTCCCCTTCTATTTCAGTGCCGCCACTGCCGGACGCGTCGACATGCGCGGGGTGGAACTGCTCGACGAACTCGGTATCCCGCTCTTGCTAGACCGGTTCCCGGTCCGCGAACGCCACCAATCCTTTCAACTCCTGCAACGCGGCGTCCGCTGGGACTCCCTGAAATCCGCGCTCAAACGCTTCGTCGCCAAAGCCCCCGGCGACCTGCTCGACGAATGGATCGTCGGCATGTCCATCGGCAACTCCCTCAACCGCCAGTTCGAACAGGACCTCCTGACCGCGCTCAAGAATCCCAAGCTCCGCTACCTCGACATCTTCACCGGCGAATACGACCACGTCGCGCACCTCACCAACGACCCCGTCTCTCAACGCCATCAACTCGAAGAACTCGACGGCTTCGTAGGCCGCGTCTGGACCGCGATCCAGCAAACTCCGCAAGCCGCCACCACAGCGTTAATCCTGGTCTCGGATCACGGGATGAATACTAGCCCCGAAGTCTTCAGCCAAGGCTACAACCTGGTCGACTGGTTCAACAGCAAGTCCGGCGGAGCCCACCACGTCCTCACCAACCGCCATCCTCTTTCCGAATTCAAAGTGCGCGGCCTCGACCCCTTCGTCTCCGCCGTGGTCACGCCCACTACGCAGTCCGGCTACCTGAACGGTCAAGGCGATCAATACCCCACCGTCATGCTCGACCTGGACGGCAACGAACGCGCCAGCATCGGCCTGCGCAACAGTACCCTGAATACGCTCCATATTTTGCTCGACCAACTTACGCGCCGCACGCTCTCCGGTGCCGTCCGCGTGCAGACGATCAACGCCTTCATGGAACTACTAGAAACCATCCGCGAACCGTGGACCGCCGATCTAGCCGATCTCAATCGCCAACTCACCGCCCTTGATCCGCAAATCGCGGAGCTTCGCAAAGCTGTCGCGGCCCAGCCTAAGAAGTGGACCAAGGAACAAATCGCGCGGGAACTGAATCGCGACGCCACACGAGTGGCCCGCAAGCTCGCCATCCTCGAAGAGGATCGCCGCGACTACGCCCTCTACATAGCGACCATCCAGCGCTTGCTCAAGCTCACGCCCGCCGATTTCGATCCTGGCAAGTTCAAGCTCACCGATGTCATCCCGGCCCGCTCGCTGGGTCCGTCCAATTCGCTGTGGGACTTGCAGAACTACGTCACCGCTCCCGGTGCCCAAGGCTTCGTGCTCACCCCCGACGGCAAGTTCGATTGGGAACACAGCTTCACCCGTGTGAACTACTTCGAGACCATCCAAGGCATCAACGTCCGCAACAACGTCCAGTCCGCCGTCGCCGCGCGTCCCGTCGACTTCGTCGCTGTAAATACGCGCGAAGGTATCTGGCTCTATCACGACGAAGAACACCAGGCCTTGCTCACAGGCGGCAGTTACCTCCCCGTCGCACACCTGAAAGCCGCACGCGATGGATCCATCACCTACGAACGCAGCCCCTGGGGCCCAGGCTTCCCGCTCGCTTATTTCGAGGACCCCAATCTAGCCGTCCCCACCAGTTGGCTCGCCGATCCCCATACCGACCAGGAGTGGCTCGCCGCCACGCATAAGACGCGCTACTCCAACGCGATCATCGGACTCACCACGCAACTCACCCCGGCCACCGCCAGCAACGACTACCAACAACGCAAGAGCGACCTCCGCCGCACCGACCTCCTAGTGCTAGCGAGCGACCACTGGAACTTCAACGTACGCGGCTTCAACCCAGGCGGCAACCACGGATCGTTCTTCCGCGAATCCACCCACTCCGTCCTCATGTTCGCCGGCGGCCCACAAACCGGCATCCCCGCCGCCGCCCACATCACCACGCCCTACGACAGCCTAAGCTTCCTGCCCACAGTGCTGAACCTAATGAACCACCCCGAGCCCGACCTCCCAGGCCCAGTAATCCAGGAACTGTCCCACTAACCGCCTCCGGCCGTGCTCGACTCTTCCGCCCACGTTAAACTAAGTCCGTACCCCGTGAACCAAGACCAACTCCGCACCCTCCTAGACCAAGTCCGCAGCGGAGCCGTCGACACCGACGCCGCCATCGAACGCCTCCGCCACATGCCCTTCGAGGACCTGGGCTTCGCAAAGGTCGATCATCACCGCGCCCTCCGCCACGGCATCCCCGAAGTTGTCTTCGGCCTAGGCAAGACTCCGCATCAAGTCTCCGCGATAGTAGCGTCCCTGTTAACGCGCTCCCCCAACGTCTTAGTAACAAGAGCCACAGAAGAAACCGCCAAGCGCATCCTATCCGAAATCCCCGACGCCGAACACTTCCCCGCCAGCGGAGCCATCCGCGTCTGGCGCGACCGCACGCTGCAAGGCAAAGGCAAAATCGCCATAGCCTGCGCCGGCACCAGCGACCTCCCCGTGGCCGAAGAAGCGCAAGTGACCGCGGAAGTTATGGGCAACGAAATCGACGTGATCAACGACGTGGGAGTAGCCGGCATCCACCGCCTGATGCTCCATCGCGAGCGTCTGGCCGAAGCCCGAGTAGTCATCGTCTGCGCCGGCATGGAAGGCGCGCTGCCCAGCGTAATCGGCGGCCTGGTAGCCGCCCCCGTGATCGCAGTCCCCACCAGCGTAGGCTACGGGGCGAGCTTCCAAGGCCTGGCCGCATTGCTCGGAATGCTGAACAGCTGCGCCAGCAACGTGACGGTCGTGAACATCGACAACGGCTTCGGTGCCGGCTACGCCGCGAGTTTGATGAACCGGCTATAACTCAACCGATGCCGTTAGTCGGCCCGCCGCGCGGCTTGACCCAGCCAAACCCTTCCGCAAGGAAGTAGCCACCAATCAGAATCGCGCAAACGGCCAGCGGAAGTTCCTCCCACCACTGCAGCGAGCCGTGCCGCAACGTGTGGATAACCTCGCCCGTTCGGTAGGCATTAACTCCGTCGTAGGTCATCCACAAACCCGCCACCAGCATCATCACTCCGAACAGTATGTTCTTGCGAGCAACTTGCTTCGCCGTGGGCAGGCTCATCTTGCAGTCGCAACGGCGGGACGTTTCTTGCCGAACCCTGTTGCCTCTTCGAACGCATGCGCCATTTGCAGAACGCTGAAGTCTTCTTTGTTCCGACCGACGATCTGCACGCCCACCGGCAGCCCTTCCGGCGTGAACCCGCCCGGCACCGAGGCCGCGGGATTCCCCGTCGCCGAGATGTACCAGCACGACTTCATCCAGTCGATGTAGCTATCGAACTTCACGCCCGCAAGCTCCTTCGGATACGGCGTGTTCACATCGAACGGAGGCAGCTGCGTCGTCGGCAGCACGAAGTATTCGTACTTTTCGAGGAACGCCTGAAAGCGCCGCCACAGCAACCCGTGCGCGACCTCCGCCCGAGCCACATCGTTCCCGCTCAAGCGCAGCCCTTCCTCGATCTCTTCTTTCAACACGTCCTTGAACGCAGTCGGATTCGCACGCAACCGCTCGCCATACGAGTTCGCGGTGTTCCATGCGCGCAGGACGCGGAAGACGACCTCCGCAGGAGCGAAGTCCGGCTCCGCTTCCTCCACGATGCACCCCAGCGATTCAAACGTCTTGCGATGCCCGTCCACCACAGCACGCACGCGCGGGTCGAACGGTGCCCCACCCAGATCCTTGAACCACGCCACGCGCGCACCCTTGAAGCTTCGCCCCAACGGACGCGCGAAACTTTCCCCCGGCTCGTTGATCGACAGCGGAGCCCGTGAATCCGGCCCCGCGATCGCGCTCAGCCCCAGCGCAATATCCGCCACCGACCGTCCCAAACATCCCGAAGTGCTCAGCGTGAACCACGCGAACCCCGCTTTCGGATTCGGCACGCGGCCCACCGAAGGCCGGAACCCAGCGACATTGCAGAACGCCGCAGGATTGCGCAACGAGCCACCCGTATCCGACCCGTCCGCCACCGGCACCATTCCGCATGCCAGAGCCACCGCAGCCCCGCCCGACGATCCGCCGCACGTCTTCGTCAAATCGTAAGGATTGTGCGTCGCGCCGAAGACCGTGTTGAACGTCTGCGAGCCCGAGCCAAACTCCGGCGTGTTGGTCTTGCCGATCGTGATCGCCCCAGCGCGATGCAGCCGCTCGACAATTAAATCGTCGGCGGCGGGAATGTAGTCTTTGAACAGCGGCGATCCAAACGTAGTCCGGATGCCGCGCGTCTCCACCAGGTCCTTATGCGCGACGGGAAGTCCGTGCAGCGGACCCAGCTTCTCTTTGCGGGCCTGCATCTCGTCCGCCTTCGCAGCCGCCGCAGCAACCAACTCCGGCACAAGCGTCACGATCGCATTGACCTTCGGATTCACCAGCTCGATCTGCTTCAGATGCGCGGCCAGTGCTTCCCTGGCCGACAGCTTCTTCGTGCGAATCAGGCGGGCCATCTCCACCGCGCTCAGAAAACAAATCGAGGAATCGGCCACTTGTGCCTCCAATGCACTTTCGAGCAACGGCAAAGCAGCCAGCCCCAACACGACGCCACGACGTGTTGGGTTCTCGCTCATATAAAACGCCTAGTGTTTGCCCATGTCGACTTCGCCTTCGATGCAGGCGAATTCTAGATGCTCGAAATCCTTGTCCAGAATGCGGCTGTAGAAGAACGAAATCGTCCACGGACGTGTATAGACTTTGGGATCTTCGATGGTCGCTTCATAGCGGAGATTGTTCGAATCGACGGGAGTGATCCGCTCCACCACATGAATCGCATCGCTATGGAAGTTGGCCGATTGATCCAACCATGTACGACCCACTTGGTTCGTCACATCGATCACCAGCGTGTCGCCTTCCCAATGGCCGCGCGAGTCGCCTTCGAACAACTTCACGTTCGCCGCCACGTGCGGACGTCCATCCATGGGGATGATCCGGAACGCGTGCATGAACTCCCAAGTCATCACCACCGAATCCGGCGTCTGCAGAATGCGCAGTCCGAACGGCGTGTACATCTGGTGCGGGAACCCGCCCATGAAGCAATGCGCGTCCGACTCTTCCACCATGTGGTTCTCGGAAAGATCGATCTGCTTCTGCCGAGCCCACGGCTGATACGGGATCACGCCATCGGCGGGATCAATAATGACGCCGGCCGTACGCGGAATCTGTGTCTTCGGATGTCCGTCGGTCTTTTCCACCGAATACATCGACATGGAATTGCCCGCGGTTCGCTGCGACCATGCGCCTTGCAAGTCGGGCTTACCGTCCGGCAAACGCACGATGGGTCCGCCCTTCACTTCTTGCGGCGATACATAAGGGTTACCGTTCAACAGAGGGTTAACCGGCGCCCCGCCCCGTCCACCACCCGGAGGTCCACCCGGACCGCCTTTGCCTTGTCCGCCACCGGGTCCGCCACCAGGCGCCCCAGCAGGAGGTTGAGCCACCACCGTGCCTACCGCGATGAAAAGTGCGGATGCTGCGATCAAAAATTTAGCGGCCATGTTCAGGATCCTTCTTGTCACCAACGGTAAACGTCGGGCCTTCCTTCATCGCGTAGCATTCGTATTCCATGATCTGGAAATTCTTCTCGGTGTGCAGCGCCAGAGGCAAGCTGATCTTGAACGGTTTGGTCAGCACCGTCGGATCGGTGATCGTTGCTTCGTAGCTGATCGTCTCAGGACCCGTGCGTGTGAAACGTTCCACTACATGCATCGCCGAACTATGCAGAGATCCCGCGCCGTCCAACCAAGTCATGTCGTTGAAGTCCGCCACGTCCACCACCAGCGTGTCGCCCTCCCACTTGCCGCGGGAATCGCCCAACCATAGGTCGAGTCCATCCAAATGTTCGCCACCCATATTGATATTGCGAACCGTGTGAACGTACTGCGAAAGCACCGCCATCACAGGCTGATTCGAGCCCTGCGCAATGCGGAACGGATAAGGAGAATACATCAAACGCGGAATGCCGGGCATCCAGCACTTGTTGACCGGATCAGAAGTCGCGCGTGTCGCCATCAACTGCTTTTTCTTCGCCAACGCCTCCGGCTTGTAAGGGATCTTGCCGTCAGCCGGTTCCACGATGACGTTCTTCCCGCCAATCTTGGCTGCTTCCAGGTCCGCGTCTACCTTACCGCGAACTTCCCAGATCCCATTGAGGTCCGGCTTGCCATCGGCCAACCGGGAGGGCTTGTATCCCCCCTTCGTCTGGCCCACGGCGGTGAGCGAAAGCGCCATGCAAACCGCGGCGCAAATCTTGAAACGACGCATTTATTGCTTGCCCCCTGCCGGTGGCGCGGGCTGCTGTACGGCGCCTTCCGAAGATCCGGCTAACAGAGTCTTCCCATCCGGCGTCCGAACTGTACGCGCGTTGACGGTGTTCGATCCGTTCTTGGCCAACGTTCCACTCACCACGATCTCCGCGCCCTCTTTAATCGCGTCTTTGCGCCAACCGTTGCGATATAACGTGTTCGGCGGGCCGGTTTCAACGTCCCAGCTCTCGATCTTTCCGGTGGCCGGATTCAGCGCGTCCAGGTGGATATAGGAATGCGGATTCACCCAGTCCATCTTGGTGAACTTCCCTGTGAGCGTAATCGGCTTGCTGGAGTCAAACTCCGCCGCGAACGAGTGATGCGCCGCTAGCGGCCATGCCGCCATCAAAAGACCCGAGCCCGCCAGGAGCATCAGCCTGTTCTTCATTTCCATAACTCACCTCCACCTAAATTCGTCTGATCGAGAGACGCCGAAAAGAGATTATAACGTAGCGTCTAGAGCCGAAGCTTGCTCACCGTGATCGACCCTGTAAAACAATGGTCGATATCGAGTCCAGTGGTTCGTGGCCGGTCCGGATAGGAACCCGCGTAGTGCACTTGATCGCCCTCGCGGCGATAACGTACATCCAAAGGTTCATTGTCTGGGTCGCAGTAGATCACACCGGGGATCGAGCCACTCTCCAAGTGCGGAAGATTCACGTTCCAATAAGTCTTCGGATCGGGCGCGTCCGCCAGCATGTTTCGCAGCAACTCCCGCGCCAGTTCCCGCGAACAGCTCCAATCCAGTGCGAGGCCCCTGCGAATAAACTGCGAGATCGCGATCGCCGGACGCCCCAGCAGGGCCGCTTCCCGAGCCGCCGCCACCGTTCCTGACGTGTACAGGTCCGCCCCTAGATTCCCGCCGCGGTTGATTCCCGCGATGACGTAGTCCACGTCTGGAAACAGCGTGGTTAAAGCCACTCGAACGCAGTCCGCCGGTGTCCCGGAAAGATGAAACTCATCCGTCGCGGTCTCGACAATATGGAGAGCCGAATCGGTGGTCACGCGATGGCCAGCATACGAGTGTGGATCGCGCGGAGCCAACACCCGCACGTCCCCAAATTCAGCAGCGAGTAGCTTGAGAGCAGCCAGACCCGGGGCATCCCACCCATCGTCGTTCGTCAAGAGAATGCGGAGCGGAGCCACTTCCCTTATTCTTACAAAAGTTTCGATGCCGCCGTTCCATTTGTGTGACGATTGAGGCAGCAGGCAACCCAACGCCAACCGAATCCCCAGCCCCCCAACGCGTAGCGATCGCCGGAGCCAGCGGCTATATCGGTGGCCGCCTTGTTCCGCGCTTAATCGACGAAGGCTTCCGCGTCCGCTGCCTGGTTCGCTCACCCGGCAAATTAGCGGACCGCGAATGGGCCGCGAGCCCGGCGCTTGAGGTTCAGCAAGCCGACCTCGAAGATGCTGCGGCCCTGGCCAAGAATCTGGCCGGATGCGATGCGGCTTTCTACCTGGTTCATTCCATGAACTCCGCAGGTGCCGCGTACGAGGATAAGGACCGCCATCTGGCCTTGCAGTTCGCACTTGCGGCACGGGAAGCCGGAGTCCGGCGGATCATCTACCTTGGCGGCCTCGGTGAAACTGGCCCCGATCTCAGCCAACACCTGTCCTCTCGTCGTGAAGTCGAACAGGCTCTGGCTTCGACCGGTGTACCGGTTACAGTCCTCCGCGCCGCCATGATTATCGGATCCGGGTCGGCGTCCTTCGAGATTCTCCGCTACCTTGTCGAACGCTTGCCGATCATGATCACGCCGCGCTGGGTCAGTACGCCGTGCCAGCCAATCGCCGTGAGGAATGTCATCGGCTATCTCGTGGGAAGTCTCTCCGTGCCCGAGACCACGGGCGGCGTCTTCGACATCGGTGGCCCGGACGTCTTTTGCTATCGCGACATTATGCGCATCATGGCGGAAGAATTGGGCTTGAGAAGGCGCTGGATCATTCCAGTTCCCGTCCTCTCCCCGCGTCTCAGTTCCTACTGGATTCATTTGGTCACTCCGTTAAGCAGTGCCATTGCCAAGCCGCTCGCCGAAGGCCTCAAGAATCCTGTCGTTTGCCGTGAGAACAGGATTACCAAGCTGATCCCGCAGGAACTGCTGTCTGTCCGCGACGCCATGCGCGCAGCGTTGGTGAAATTGCGGGAGAATCGCGTTGAGACCAACTGGTCGATGGCCGGACCGATTCCGGGCGATCCGGATTGGGCGGGCGGCACAGTGTTTCGCGATGCGCGCGAGGTCGTGGTGGACGCTCCCGACTGGGCGACGTTTCGTGCGGTTTGCCGCGTGGGTGGCGGCCATGGCTGGTACACGGCGGACTGGCTCTGGAAACTTCGCGGCGCGATCGACCGCCTGGTTGGAGGACCCGGCCTTCGCCGTGGACGACGGAATCCGGAGGCGGTCGGTTACGGAGAAGCGCTCGACTTCTGGCGAGTAACCGGCTTTGAACGGGATCGCCGTCTGGCGTTGCGTGCGGAAATGAAATTGCCTGGGGAAGCCCAGTTGGAATTTCACATAGAACCCCTGGGCACACAACAGTGCACCCTACATCAGATCGCGCTGTTCCAACCTCGCGGGCTGCTTGGACTCCTCTACTGGTACTCAGTCGTTCCGCTTCATAACATCGTCTTCCGCGGTATGTTGCTGGGCATCCAAAAGGAAGCGATGCAAATCGCCGCCAGTTCCCCGATGGCCGGCAAACAAAGCTGATCCACTGGTTGCTTCGCTAGACTTACTACATACCCCTCGTGCGAGTCGCCATCAACTTCGTCGCCTTTCAGATCGGATGGTTTAGTGCGGTGCTGGGCGCGGGCCACGGCATGCCTTGGCTCGGACTTGTGGTCGTCCCCTTGGTGCTTCTCCTAACTCTGGCGCTAGCGACCGACTGGAGACAGGAACTCATCGTTGCCCTCGCCGCAGCCATCATGGGATTCGCGATGGATACCGCACTTGTGGCCAGCGGCGTCTTCTCCCCCGTGCAGTTTTTATTTCCACTCCCGTTCAGCCCGCCCTGGATGATCATGCTGTGGGTCAACCAAGCCACCACACTGAACGGCTGCATCGCGTGGCTCCGTGGACGCTCCGTGCTCGGTGCCCTCTTCGGCGCCGGCGGCGGACCGCTCGCCTACCTCGGTGGCGCCAAGTTGGGTGCGGCCACCCTGCCTACCACCGAAGGTCTCGTGATCCTGGGAATCGCGTGGGCCGTGGCGTTCCCCGCGTTGCTAGCTGTAGCCGAATTGGTGCGCAAGAGCTTAGCGAAGCGACCGGCGTGAGACGCACGAAGTAAGGTCGGAAGGGGTATGATGCAAGAATTGAAGTAGGAGTCTTCCCCATGCCGATTTACGACTACCAGTGCCAAGACTGCCATGAGCGCTTTGAAGCCCTCATCCTGAAAAACACCCCCGCGCCAACGTGCCCCGCGTGCCAAAGCGCCAAGCTGGAGCAGTTGATCTCGCTCTTCGCAGTGGACTCGGAAGGCACCCGCGACATCAACGCCCGCGGCGTCCGCGCCAAGAACGCAGCGAACGCCAAGGAGTACCAGGTGGAACAGATCCGGCACGAAAAGGAACATCGCCACTAAGGCCTCATGGGTGTAACGCCCGGACCCGGAAACCCGTCTTTGGTACAGGGGTCCCCCACAAGGTGCCCAGAATCGTGCATTATAGATCGAGGAGGTAGTTGAACATAATATGAAAACACTGCGGATCGTTTTCGCTTTGGGTATGGGTGTACTCGGTGGCATGCTGCTGGCACAGACCGAAAGCGACTTTTCTGGTTGGATGAAGGGCGTTGGCGGGCAGAAGGGTAAGTTGACCGCTGCCGTTACCGCGAAGGACGCGAAGGCTGTTGCTGTTGAAGCCAAGGCGTTTGAAGCAACCTTCAAGCAAGTTGAAACGTACTTCACCAAAGCCGGTATGACGGATGCGGCCAAGATGGCGAATGCAGTTCACACGAACGCTGCCAAAGCGGCTGCTGCCGCTGCGACCGGCACGATTGACGAAGCGGCCATCACCGCTGCGACTGGTAGCTGCGGCGGTTGCCATGGCGCGTATCGTGAAAAGGGCGCCGACGGCGCGTACAAGATCAAGAAGTAGTCTGTTTCATCAAGCGTAGTCGGTTAAACCGCGCGGCTGCGCGCCCGCATAGGGTGCGATACCGCGCGGTTTTTCTTCGTTCACAACAATGTTTCAAGAGCTCCTCAAAACCTGGTTCGAATGGTCCCGCGACTTGGGCTACCTCGGCGTCTTCTTGATGATGGCGCTCGAAAGCACCATCGTCCCCATCCCCTCCGAAATCATCATGCCCCCCGCCGGCTACTGGGCCCAACAAGGCCAGCTTTCGCTGCTCGGCGTGATCTTCGCAGGCGGACTCGGTTCCACCTTCGGCTCCACCATCTGCTACTGGTTCTCCCGCACCCTCGGCCGAGCGTTCATTGACCGCTACGGCAAATATTTGATGCTCCCACCCGAGCGCTTGCAACTCGCCGAACGCTGGCTAGCCGACTTCGAACTCGGCGGCGTCTTCCTCGCCCGCCTGCTCCCCGTCGTCCGGCACTTGATCGGCTTCCCCGCCGGCTTGGTCCGCATGCCATTCACCCCGTTCATCGCCGTAACCTTCGTAGGCTCCACCATCTGGTGCGCCGTGCTGGCCGAATTCGGAGCCCGCACCATCGGCAACCAACCCGGCCTCCTCAACGACCCCGAAGCTCTCAGCCAAGCCGTCAAGCAAAACCTCGGCTGGTTCATCCTGCTGATCGTTGGCATCGGTGCCGGCTGGATGTTCGTAAAGTGGTTCAGCCTCCGCGGTCGCGCCAAAGCCTAGTTTCTATTTCCAGTCCCATCAGCACGATACACATTCGCCCAACCCAGCCCCGTCGCGCCTGCGCCTAACCTAAGCGCAGGTTTCTTCCTGGCCAGGAAGCGTTGTATTGCAGTGGAGCTGAACTCCCATTGGGGAGACCGCTCGGGATCGATCTCGGCAACATGGATCGTCGTTCCATCTTCAGAAAGTCCAGATCTACGCCCTTCGAACCCTGGAGCTTACACAGTCCAGACCGCGAAGGCTAGCATCCGCTTGATTCACCAGCGGCCGGTCCGTCGCAAGACCACCGGCCGCTCGCAACGCACTTTGGCCTTGACTCTCCCGCCGATTAGTCACACAATGTGACTATAATGGTCGGCGAGTTCGAATATCTCCTCCTGGCAACCGCCCACCGCCTGGCCGACAACGCCTACGGCGCATCCATCGCCCAAGACATCGAACAAACCACCGGCCGCCGCTGTTCCCTGGGAGCCCTCTACACCACCCTCGACCGCCTCGAATCCAAAGGTCTGGTCAAGACAAGCATGGGCGACCCCACCCCCGAACGCGGAGGCCGCGCCAAGCGCATGGTCAAGCTCACCGGAGCCGGTCGCCGAGCCGCCGCCGAATTCTACACCGCTATCACAACAGTCACGGAGGGAATCGCATGGTCTGGCGCTCTATAGAAAACATCGCAGCCCTGCTCGAAGACGACGAACGCCAGTCCGTCCTCGGCGACATTCAAGAGCGCGGGGCAACGCTTCGCTCTGCGATCGACGTAACTGGCCTCGTACTCCTGCGCCAACTCCAAGCCTGGAAATCCTGGCGACCGTGGGCACTGGCCGCTGCTCTCTACATTCCTGCTCGCATCGCGGCGGCCCAAACGCAACCCATCGCGCAAATGCTCTCGTCAGGAGTTCTGTTCAAGCCGTGGGAGCTTCTCGCCGCCCCCGTCCTAGCCTGGGCTGTCGGCTTCAGCCTCGGGCGCCTCGGTCACCGCCGCACAGCGAGCCTGCTTCTCTTACTGCCCCTAGTCTTCACGTGGGACATCTATCGGATCGCGGGCTACACCTTCGAACGGCCGGACATGACCGTGACTGCCTTCCCGACCTTCGCCGGAACCGCGCGCCTCGCCATTCTGGAATTCGGAGCCTCCAGTATCGCGATGCTGTTGATGCTAGCCGTAGTCCTGATCCCGTGCGCTCGAGGTTTCTCCCGGGGCCTCTCCGGGCGCCCTGTGCCCCGGACTCTCGCGCTTGCATTTGCGGTAGCGTGCCTCCCGACCATTTGGGGAATGGGCTGGTCCGCATACCAACTCTGGTCCGTACACCAACTATGGCGGGAGTTGATCGTGGTCCCGGTCCTGTGGCCCATAGTCTACACACTCACCACCTCACGCCGGACCCGTACCGTTTATAATTGATCCTTGATGGATCTCTACGACGAAATCGTGCGCCTGCGCGCCCTCGGCCAGAAGTGCGCCATCGCGACCATCGTGCAGGTTAACGGCTCCATCCCTAGCTACGAAAGCGCCAAGATGCTGGTCCGCGAGGATGGCACCATCCTCGGCACGGTCGGCGGAGGTTGCGTCGAAGGCGAAGTCTGGACCGCCGCGCGCGAAGTTATCGACACCGAAAAACCCAAGCACCTCAACTTTTCCCTCAGCCAGGAAGCCGCCTACGACGAAGGCCTCATCTGCGGCGGACAACTCAACATCTTCGTGGAACCCATCATCCCGCACCCGCAAGCCTTCATCTTCGGCGGAGGCCACGTATCCAAAGGCATCTCGCGCATCGCGACGCTCGCGGGTTTTCAGACTTCCATCATCGATAACCGCGAAGCCTTCGCCAACGCAGAGCGCTTCCCCGAAGCCGCCGCCACCTACGCGGAAGAATACGAAGACGTCTTCGACAAGCTCCGCATCAACTCCGCCACCTACATCATCATCGTGACCCGCGGACATCGCGACGACATGCGCGTGCTCCGCTGGGCCGTGGGTACGTCCGCGAAATATATCGCGATGATCGGCAGCAAACGCAAGACCATCTCCGTGGTCAAGGAACTGGAAAAAGAAGGCATCTCGCGCGAGGCGTTCGACAAAGTCTGCGCCCCCATGGGCCTCGAAATCGGAGCGGAAACGCCCGAAGAAATCGCCATCTCCGTCGTAGCCGAAATGATCGCCGTCCGCCGGGCCCCTTCCGCCGACTGGCGGCAACTCTCCAAGTCCGTCTTCGCACACGACCGCCTCAAGGCCCTCCTGAAGTGATCGCTGGAATAATACTAGCCGCCGGTGCGTCGCAACGCATGGGCACGCCCAAAGCGTTACTCGACCTGCACGGCGAAACCTTCATCGCGCGCTTGACCCGCGTGCTCAGCGCGAGCTGCGACAGCGTCACCGTCGTCCTCGGCAATCACGTCGACCAGATCCGACCCCACGTGCCCAGCCGAGCTCGCGTCGTCATCAACCCCGATCCCGACCGCGGCCAACTCAGTTCGCTGCAAGTCGCACTCGCCGATCTCCCGGACAACACCGCCGGCATCGCCTTCATCCCCGTCGATTGCCCCGCCGTCGCCGAAGCCACCGTCGCCGCACTCGCGAACACCTTCGCCCATCGCGACCCCGCGACACTCTTCGTCATCCCGCGCATCGACAACAAACGCGGCCACCCCGTCTTCGCTGCCCGCTCCATCGCGGACGAATTCCTGGCCCTCGCGCCCACCGACGAAGCCCGAGCCATCGTCCACCGCCACGTCGCGCAAACGCAATACGTAGACGTCACCGACCCCGGCATCTTCGCCGACATCGATACGCCCGAGGCCTACCAGCGCCTACTAACGGAGACCCGCGCATGAAGAGCAGACTTCTCCGCATCGCCTTCTACGCCGTGATCGCCGTCGCCGTCCTGGCCGCGCTCGCACCGTACATCCCCGCCGCGTTCCTGCGCACCCGCGTCGAAGCCGCCCTCTCGCGCAGCCTCAACCGGGCCATCAACATCGGCAACATCCGCTTCACGTTCTTCCCCTCCGGCCCCGTTCCCGGCCCCGGCTTCGCGCTCGAAAACGTCACCATCCACGAAGACCCGCGCGCCGGCATCGAACCCTTCGCCTACATGCAAGAGCTCGGAGCCAGCGTCCGCATCTTGAGCCTCCTCGGAGGGCGCCTCGAACTCTCCGGCATCAACCTCGGCGACGCCAGCATCAACCTCGTGAAGACCAACGACGGAGTGTGGAACTTTCAGTACTTGCTCGACAGCCTGAAGGCGCAAGACACCTCTATGCCCGCGTTCCGCATGCGCGGCGGCCGCGTCAACTTCAAGTTCGGCGACACCAAGTCCGTCTTCTTCTTCAACCAGGCCGACATCGACATCGCACCTGCAGTCACCGGAGCCATGGACCTGCGCTTCAGCGGCGAGCCCTCTCGCACGGACCACACCAAGCAGGACTTCGGCCGCTTCTTCATCCGCGGCACTTCCTCCGCGGCGAGCAAGCTCGACCTCTTGATCGAGTTGCAACGTAGCTCCCTGGAAGAAACGTTGCGTTTGATGGACCCGCAAGGCTTCGGCGTCCACGGCATCCTCGCGATCAACGGTCGCGTCACCGGCGATCCCTCGCAGTTGCAACTCACCGGCAACGTCGAGATCGGTGACATCCATCGCTCTGACCTGCTGCCCAAAGAAGGTCAAGCCTGGAAGCTCCCCTTCAAGGGAGCCCTCGACCTGCATAACGAACGCTTCGATATCGAGAGCACTGACCCCGAACCGATCGTCGGCATGAAGTTCCACGCGCAGGACTACCTCACGCAGCCCCATTGGAACGCCGCCGCCGACTTCCATGCCATGCCGCTGGCCACGCTGTTCGCGCTCGCGCGCCACATGGGAGCAACGCTGCCAGAGAATCTCGCCGCCGAAGGTTCCGTCTCCGGAGCCGCCGCCTACGATCAACAGGCCGGCCTCACAGGACAACTTACCGTCAACGAAGCATCGTTGAAGCTCCCTGACAACGATCCACTGAAGACCACCGTGGCCACGCTCGACATGCATGACGGAGCCGTTCATCTAGCGCCCGCGACCATCAATGTCTCGCCCACGCAAGCAGCGCAGATCGAAGGCAATGTAGCGCTGGCGTCCCCACACGCGCTGGACCTGCGGATTACGACGCGCGGCCTCGCAGTGAACACGCTGCGCTCTTTCGGACTCCCCAACATTCCAGTCATCGGTGAAAGCCCGCAAGGCACCTGGTCCGGCTGGGCCCGTTATCAAGATGAAAAGTGGACCAGCGAATCGCAACTACGCGACGCGAAGGTCGTGCTGACCGGCTTCGCCGTCCCACTCGAATTGACGTCCGCGAACGTGAGTCTTTCGCCGAACCGCGTCGCAGTGAACCGCATCGTCGGCAAGCTCGGCGAGACGGCCTTCTCTGGATCTTACGAAGCGCGCGGTACGCAGCCTGCGCGATTCACGCTCGCCATTCCCGAAGCCAATGCGACGGAACTCGACCGCGTACTCTCCCCCACGTTGGCCCGAGCGGGCCCCGGCTTCATCGATCGCACGCTACGCCGCACGACGGCGATTCCGGAATGGCTCAAGACCCGTCACGCCGAAGGAACCATCACGATCGACTCCGTCACCGCAGGCGACTGGCGCGCGCGCGATCTGAAAGCCCGCATGCAATGGGACGGTGCAACGGTCCACTTGACCAACATCACCGCACAGCTCGATCCAGCCACCTTCGCCGGAACACTTGACCTCGACCTCACCACGCCCGCCTCAAAGTATCACCTCGCAGGCGCAATCAACGGTATTCCGTATCGCGGTGGAGCGCTCGACCTTACAGGCACGGTCGATGCCCAAGGCTCCGGCACGCAGTTGTTCGAGACCGCCCGCGCCGAAGGCACCGCGAAAGGCTGCAGCATCGCCTTCGCCCCCGATGCCGACTTCCGCACGCTGAGCGCCGCGTTCCAAATGCAGCCCCTAGGCACAGCCCCGCGCTGGAAGGTGGCGAACGTGGAGACCCCGCAAGGCCAAGGCTCGGGAGTGACGCAAGAAGATGGACAATTAGTGCTGACTCTCGGACAGTCGCGCTATACGGGGCTGCTATTTCCACCGCGCGCGAAATAGGTCCGTACGTCTGTCCGCTTCCTAACGGTCGCGGTTCTGTGTGAGGATGTGATCGATCCCGACACGGAACCGCCATGCGTAGCATGCGGCCAGAAGCTCTATAACTTCGCCAAACGCCGCTCCGCCTCATCCAGCGTTTCATTCTTCTTCGGGAAACAGAACCGCACCCAATCCGCACCTAACGCCGGATCCGAAAAGAAACTAGACCCCGGCACCGCAGCGACACCCACGCGTTCCACCAAGTCGCGCACGAACGTAACGTCGTCCCCGCGCCCGAACCCGCGGATATCCGCCATCACATAGTACGCGCCCTTGGGAACCGAGCATTTGAAACCGGCCCGCGTAAGCATCCCCGCCATGCGATCGCGCCGATCCTTGTAGTGCTCCGCGACCTCCGCGTAGTAACTGTCGGGCAACCCCAACGCCACCACACCCGCCGCTTGCAGTGGAGCCGCCGCGCCCACCGTCAGGAAGTCATGCACCTTGCGAACAGACTCAGTGAGATCCGGACTCCCCAGCACCCAGCCCACGCGCCATCCCGTGACGGCATACGTCTTGCTCATGCTGTTGATGAGCAGTGTGCGATCGCGCATGCCGGGCAGCGACATCATCGGGATGTGCGTCGCGCCGTCGTACAAAATATGTTCGTAGATTTCATCCGTGATCGCGATGGCGTCGAACTCTTGACACAGCTCGGCGATACACTCCAGTTGCGAACGATCCAGGACATGCCCCGTGGGGTTCCCAGGAGAGTTGATGATGATCGCTTTCGTCTTCGGCGAAAACGCCCGTCGCAGTTCGTCAGGATCGAACCGCCAGTCCGGTGGATGCAGTCGCACGAACTTGCGGTCTGCCGCGCACAACATCGTGTCCGGTCCGAAGTTTTCATAGAACGGCTCAAAGATGATAACTTCGTCGCCGGGATTCGTGATCGCCAGCAGCGACGCAATCATGGCTTCGGTGGACCCGCATGTGACGGTAATCTCGCGTTCGGGATCGATATCGAGCCCGTAGTGCCGTTTGTACTTCGCGGCAATCGCATCGCGGAACGGCTTCGCGCCCCACGTGATCGCGTATTGATTGATGTCGTCCGCGATCGCCTTCTGCGCGGCTTCTTTGATGATTTGGGGCGCGGCGAAATCGGGGAAGCCTTGGGCTAGGTTGACGGCGTTGTGTTTGGTCGCGAGCCGCGACATCTCGCGAATCACACTCTCCGTGATCGCATGGGTACGGTTCGCGCGGAACCGTTCTCGGTGCAACATTATTCCGCAGCCGCCTTCGGTGCCGAAGCTCCATAGATCTCGCGATACGCCGCCGCATTTCGCAATACCGCTTGCACGTATTCGCGTGTTTGCGTGATGGGCACGGTCTCGACAAACTCCGCAGGCTCGCGGAAGTCGCCCCACTTCTGCCACGTCTTCGCGCGCGACATGCCCGCGTTGTAGGACGCCAGCGCCGCCTCGACATTTCCCCCGAGCTGCTTCGTCAGCCAGTCGAAATAGAACGTACCCAACTGTAGGTTGTAATCCGGCTGGAACAACTTCGGTACGGTGAACGTCAGCCGCAGCCGCTTCGCCAAGTCGCGCCCCGTAGTCGGCTGGATCTGCGCCAAGCCCCGAGCGCTGGTCACCGATACCGCCTGCGGATCAAACTCCGATTCCTGCCGGACCAGCGCCGCCATCAGGTACGTATCGACACCATACTGTTGCGTGAAGCGCTCGAACGAAGACCGATAGGGCAGCGGAAACGCCAGCCGCCAAAACTCCTTGGGAGCGGAGGCGATCGGCATCAAGAGGTATCCGCGAGCGTAGCGCTTGATGTAGCGCATGCCCTTCGCCGGATCACCCGAGCTCAACAACTTCGCCAGCTCCATCGCCAATACCTGCGGCTGTTCGCCAGCGTCGGCCCCGAAGCGCAGTTCACTCTCCGCTAAGTCCTTCAGGCCAACTTTGGCGAAGATGGCCGCGCGCACCATGCGAGCCTGCGCCACCGGTGTAACCGTGAACTCTCCCTTTCGAGCCCGCAGCGGAAATGCCACCGTTTGCAGAAACAACTTAACGGCTTCCGCCGGTTGAACGTTCCCCAACTTCGAGAGCCGCTCCCGCGCCAGCGATGCATAGAACACATTCGGATACTCGTTCACGGCTTCCGCAAAATACGTCGCTGCCGCACGAGTATCGCCGGACCCTTGCGCTAGCCGACCCAGGAAATACAGCGCCGCCGAGGCCTGATCGGAAGCCGGGTACATCTTTAAGTGATCCCGCATCATCAACGCAGCATCGGCCTCGCGACGCATGTAGTGCTCCCAAGTCACCTTCCAGTGGCAGAGATCTGCATCTGGATCCGTCGGCGCACCTTCGTAGCAAGCCTGATACAGCGGCTCAAACTTCTCGACGTCGTTCTCTGTGAGGTGGCGGTTCGCTGCGGCGATCAGCGTGTCCACGGTCCACGGCGACTTGGGATACAACTCCGAGCTGCGCTCCGCAAGCTCGTCCATTTGATCCAGCTTGTTCAAACGCCGCGCGCTCTGCGACATGTAGTGCAAACGTTCGGCGTCCGGCTCGTCGGCGTCGATTTCCAGTTTCGACAAGTAGTCCAGCGCCGCAACCTCTTGCTTGGCGCTGTACATCGCAACCCCGATGCGCACGCGAGCCAAGTCGCGCTCGGCTCCGCCCAGTTGCGGAATCAACAACTCAAATTCCTTGCGGGCATTCGCGGCTTGCCCGGCATCCAGCAACTTCACTGCACGGCCCAGCATTGAATACGGCATCGCCGGCGGATAGTCGGCGCCCATTTCGAGCTTCAACTTTTCCATCGCGGCCAGCGCACGCGGACCCGCTTGCGATTGCGGATAGCCGAAGTAGACACGCTGATAATAGACCGCCGCGTTAACCTTGTCGCCCACTGCCAGAAATGCATCCGCCAGCGCCATGTCGCTCTGAGGAGCGGTGGTCTCCGCGTAGTACTCGCGCAAAATTGCGATGGCCGCTTGTGGCTGCCCGAGCTTCACATACGCATCCGCGGCGAGCAACGAAGCCCGCCCGCGCAACGGGGATCGCGGAGTCTGATTAAAAACCGCGTCCAGCGCCGGGGGCACTGCCGCGTAATTCTTCAACTCGGCTTGTGTCGTCGCGAGATACCAGCCCGCGTAGTCGGCGAGTTGCGGCAACCGGGCCCGCAGGTCGCCCAGTAACGGCGATGCGATCGCGAATTGCCTGGAGTTGACCGCTTCAATCGCAGTCTTGAGGTCGGCTGCGGGATCGGACGCGGCTCGCAGTCCAACCAGGACGCAACCCGCGGCGACGATCGTAAAAAGCGCGTACCTCACACACATATTATGCCTCTCTTCACAGTCCCAGGCGGGCCTTTCGCGTCACCTTAACCCTGCGTCCGTTATACTCACAGAGGAAACCCTCATGAACCTCACTCATCCATTTCGCTTTCTCACAAGTAACCGATCCGCCATTGCGCTCACCTGCCTTGGCTTTGTAGCAGGCGTTGCCACCATCGCGACGATCACCGCACCGGCCGTCGTGCACGCCGCGGGGAACCTCGCCGACGGCTGGTCCGTACGGGCCGACTCTGGTACCGGCGCAGACAACAAATTGACCATGGAAGGCGCCGCGTTTCATTTTGTGACCGCTGGCCCGCCCACCAGCAATGGCACGTTCTACAACCCGGCCTGGACCGCGACGGGCAACCGCACTTACTCCGCGACCCTCACGCAGAACGTGAAGGCCACCCACCCGGACGCCTACGGCCTGATGTTCGGCGGCGCGAATCTCGCCGACGACACTCAAACCTACACCTACTTTGAAGTGCGCCAGGCGGGCGAATTCTACATCGCCACCCGTAAGGGCGCGACGGTAACCCCGGTTGTCGCTTGGACCAAGAACGCCGCCATCAAGCCGGAAGGCGCGGACGGCAAGCAGTCCAACAACCTGTCGGTCCAGTTCAACGGCGCGAATGTTATCTTCAGCATCAACGGCACCGAAGTGAGCCGTCAGCCCGCAACGGCTGTGCAGACGAACGGCTTGTTTGGATTCCGCATCAGCCATCGTTTGGACATCACCGCCACCGACGTAAAGAAGTAGTCTTCCGCAGTTCACGGGCGTCCGTCGGTGCCATCCGGGCATCGGCGGACGCCTTTTGCGTTAGCGGCCACGCGATTGAATCCCCCCTTTCCCACTAGACAAAGGCCAGTTCCCTCCCCTACAATCACGGATGTCGATGAACATCTCCGTGAAAAGCGAGTACGCGCTGCATGCCATCTTCGATCTCGCCACGCAGCCGCTGGATCAACCGGTGAAAATTGCGGACATCGCGCGGCGACAGCAGATCCCGCAGAAATTTCTGGAGCTCATTCTGGCCAGCCTGAAGCAAGGCGGTTTCGTGGAATCGCGGCGCGGGGCCGAGGGCGGCTATAAGTTGGCGAAGCCCGCAGACCAACTCACAGTGGGGCAAGTGCTGCGCTTCGTGGAGCAATCGAAGAAGACGCGTACCGACGTGGGCGATCCGTTTATCGACATGTGGAAACGCGTGGACGCAGCGGCGGATACGCTGCTGGATTCGACGACGTTCGCGGAGTTGGTGCGGCGATGGAAAGAATCGCAGACGCGCTACGTGCCCAATTTTGAGATCTAGGCCGGGAGATTCACGTGATTTTTGAAGACAACTCCCTCAGCATCGGCCGCACGCCACTCATCAAACTGCATCGCGTCACCGCTGGCGCACATGCCACGGTGCTGGCAAAGATTGAAGGTCGCAACCCGGCGTATTCAGTGAAGTGCCGCATTGGCGCGTCGATGATTTGGGACGCGGAACAGCGCGGCGTGCTGAAGCCCGGCAAGGAATTGATTGAGCCCACCAGCGGTAACACGGGCATCGCGCTCGCGTTCGTGGGAGCGGCGCGCGGGTATCCCGTCACGTTGTTGATGCCGGAGACGATGTCGTTGGAACGACGCAAGGTTTTGAAGGCGCTGGGCGCGAAGTTGATCCTGACCGATGGTGCGCAGGGCATGGCCGCGTCGATTGAGCGCGCCGAAGCAATGGTGGCGGAAGATCCGGATCGCTACGTGCTGCTGCAGCAATTCAAGAATCCGGCGAACCCGGAGATTCACATGAAGACTACGGGTCCGGAGATCTTCTCCGATACCGGCGGGCATGTGGACGCCGTGGTAGCAGGCATCGGCACGGGCGGCACGATCACCGGCATCTCGCGCTATTTCAAGTTGGAGAAACGTCGCAAGCTGTTGTCAATCGGCGTGGAGCCTGAAAACAGTCCTGTGATCACGCAGCATCTCGCGGGCAAGCCGTTGCGTCCCGGGCCGACGGGGATTCAAGGCATCGGTGCCGGTTTCATTCCCGCAACGCTCGACTTGAAAGTGGTGGATCGCATCGAGTTGGCGGGCGAGGAAGAAGCGATTGTCATGGCTCGCAGGCTGGCGCGCGAAGAGGGAATCCTCGCGGGAATTTCCAGCGGCGCCGCAGTTGCTGCAGCGGTTCGCGTGGCGCATACTGCGGAGATGAAGGGCAAGACGATTGTCGTGATCCTGCCCGATTCCGGAGAGCGCTACTTAAGTTCAGTGTTGTTTGATGGACTAGGAGACTAACCAATGAATCCGATTCTGGACATGTTGTTGAACGCGGCTGGTGGCGGAGCAACGCAACAGATCGGGCAGAAGTTCGGCCTCTCTCCCGACCAGACCAGTGGTGCTCTGGCGCAGTTGGTCCCGGCGGTGATGGCGGGCATGCAGAAGAACACGCAGCAAGAAGGCGGCATGGGAGCGTTGCTGGGTGCGTTGGCGGGCGGCAATCATTCGCAGTATCTGGATAACCCCAACGTATTGGGACAAGACTCCACCATCCAGGACGGCAACTCAATTCTGGGGCACGTGTTCGGCAGCAAAGACGTCAGCCGCGCGGTGGCGAATCAAACCTCGGCGCAGACGGGCATCGGCGCGGACATCTTGAAGCAGATGCTGCCGATCGTGGCGACGATGGTCATGGGTGGGCTGGCGAAACAGAACGCCGGTCAAGCGCAAGCGTCCACAGGCGGCGGGTTGTTGGGGATGCTGGATCAAAACAACGACGGCTCCGTTGCAGACGACGTGATGGGGATGCTCGGCAAGTTTCTGCGGTAACAGTTCCGGGAATGCTAGGACGTGCGAGCCAAAGACATCGCCGGGATCGCCCTATCTTGCGCGGCGCTTAGTGCGTCGGTCCCAGTTTTCGCTCCGCACGGCGGATGGTGGGCGCTGGCCGCTAGTGGAGTGCTCTTCATAGGGTGGTTCGCCGCGACCGTCTACGCGCTTGTTAAGTACCGATGGCGCGGCTGCTGGAGCTTGCTCGGTCTGCCCTTCGCGCTTTTCGGCCCATTTCTGTCCTATGCCTTTATCGGCATCGAGTACGCGTGCCGAGTCAAACATGACTGCATCTGAAGGTCGAGTAACCCCCGGCAGACACCGACGCGCGGTCCTGCTACCATAACCCCCCAGGGGAGACCGCTACGAAAACTTCCAACGTCCGTAACCCTGATTATTTCCACCGTGTCGTGGACTGCCAGTGGGCTTGTCCGGCGCACACGAATGTTCCGCACTACATCCGCCTGATCGCGCAGGGCAAGTACACCGAGGCGTACATGGTGAACCGGGAATCGAATGTGTTTCCGGCGATTCTGGGGCGCACTTGCGATCGGCCTTGCGAGCCGGCTTGTCGACGCGGGAGGCTGGAGCCGAATCCTGTCGCGATCTGCCGCCTGAAGCGCGTGGCTGCGGATTTGAAGGGCGAGATCTCGCATCTGCTGCCGAAACCTCCGGCAAAATCGAATGGCAAGCGCGTGGCGCTGATCGGCGCAGGGCCGGCTTCGCTCACCGTTGCGAATGATCTGCGGCCGCTGGGCTACGAAGTCACGATCTTCGAGAAGCAGAGTAAGCCGGGCGGGCTGATGCGCACCAACATCCCGTCGTTCCGGTTGCCGGAGCACGTGCTGGATGAAGAGGTTGGCGTAATTCTCGACATGGGGTGCGAGATTCACTACAACTCGCCGGTGACGAGCTTGCAGTCGCTGATGGGGCGGGGCTACGACGGAGTGTTTGTGGGTACGGGCGCGCCGCGCGGCAAGGAACTCGATCTGCCGGGACGGCATGAGACGGATCGTATCCATCTTGGGATCGACTGGCTGGAGTCGGTGGCGTTTGGGCATGTAGACAAGATCGGCGAGCGGGTCCTGATCATCGGCGTGGGAAATACGGCGATGGATTGTTGTCGGTCATCTAGAAGGCTTGGCGGCAAGGACATTCGAGTGATGGCGCGGCGACCGCGCGAATACTTCAAGGCCTCGCCGTGGGAATTGGAGGATGCCGAAGAAGAGGGCATCCACATCACCATCAATCACGCGCCGAAGCGGTTCGTGGTCGAAGGCGGCGTGTTGAAGGGGATGGAATTCGAACGGCTCGCATGGGACGCGGACGCCAAGAAGTCAACCGTGGTCGAGACGGTGTTCATTCCGGCGGACGACGTCATTCTCGCGATCGGGCAGGAGAACGCGTTCCCGTGGATCGAGCGCGATCTGGGCGTCGAGTTCGACAAGTGGGGCATGCCGGTGGTGAACGAAGTCACGTTCCAGTCGACACTGCCTGCGGTCTTCTTTGGAGGCGATGCGGCGTTCGGACCCAAGAACATTATCTGGGCGGTGGCGCAGGGGCATCAGGCGGCGATTTCGATTCATCATCACTGCGAAGGGATTCCGGTGACGGATCGCCCTCCGGACGGGATGAATCTCATCACGCAGAAGATGGGCTTGAGCGAGTGGAGCTACCACAACGACTACAATCCGGCGGCTCGGCAGAAGATGGTCCATGTGGATCTGGTGAAGCGGTTTGAGCAGCTCAACGTGGAAGTCGAGTTGGGATTCAGCGCGGAACAGACGGCTCGCGAAGTGCAGCGGTGCTTGAACTGCGATATCGAAACCGTGTTCGTGGAAAAGCGCTGCATCGAATGCGATGCGTGCGTCGATATTTGTCCGGTGCAGTGCCTTACGATTACTCGGGATGGAGATGAGGCCGATTTGCGTACGCGACTTTCGGCGCCGGCCACGAATCCCGATCAAGCGATTTACGCCTCTGAAGTGCTGCCGCAAACAGGGCGCGTGATGGTCAAAGACGAAGACGTCTGCGTCCATTGCGGGCTGTGCGCGGAACGATGCCCCACCGCAGCGTGGGACATGCAGAAGTTCGACTTACTGAGTCCCTATGCTGGAGCCAAATGCACGACGTCCTCCGTACACGCGTAAATGATTTCGCAGTGAAGTTGGCGAATGTGAATGGGACTGGGTCGGCCAGCGCGAACAGCCTGATCATGCAGGCGATCTTTCGCATGGGGATTCCGGTGACGGGGAAGAATTTGTTTCCGTCGAACATTCAAGGCTTGCCAACCTGGTATGAGATTCGCGTCAACAAGGACGGGTACGGCGCTCGCGCGCTGGACTACGACTTGATGGTGGCGATGAACGGACAGACTTACGCCCAGGATGTGAAGGAGGTCCGGCCTGGGGGCTACCTCATTCACGACTCCACGTGGCCTCTAGATCCGGCGCTGTATCGCGACGACATCACGATCTGGGACATTCCGTTGGCGCAGATGTGCAACGACCATTTTGACGATCCTCGGGCGCGCATTCTGATGAAGAACATCGCGTACGCGGGGGCGATGGTCGCGGCGCTGGATATCGACATGGGCGTGATCGAGGCGATGCTGGATGAGAAGTTCGCCGGCAAGAAGGCGATGCGTGAATCGAACATCGCGGCGCTGAAGCTCGGGTACGATTACGCGAAGGAACACTTCGAGTGCCCTCTGCCGTTTCGTTTGGAGAAGATGGACGCGAACGGCGACAAGGTTCTGATCGACGGGAACACGGCGACGGCGCTAGGTTGTTTGTATGCGGGCGCGACGGTGGCGGCATGGTATCCGATCACGCCGGCGACGTCGGTGATGGACGCGTTTACTTCGTTGTGCGCGGAGTTTCGGGTAGACAAAGAAACAGGCAAGAACAACTACTTGATCTTGCAGGCGGAAGATGAACTCGCGGCCATCGGCATGGTGTTGGGAGCCACGTGGAACGGGGCCCGATCATTCACGTCCACTGCGGGCCCAGGCATCTCGCTCATGAACGAATTAATCGGATTCGGGTACTACGCGGAGTTGCCGGCGGTGATCATCGACGTGCAGCGGGTGGGTCCATCGACGGGAATGCCGACGCGGACGCAGCAATCGGATCTGATGTTGTGCGCTTACGCTTCGCATGGGGACACGCGACACATTTTATTGTTTCCGGCGAATCCGAACGAGTGTTTTCACTTTGCGGTGAAGGCATTCGATTTGGCGGATCAGTTTCAGACACCGGTGATCATGTTGAGCGATCTGGATATAGGGATGAATGACTGGGTGGTGCCGCGGCTCGCGTGGGATGACAGTTACCGGCCGAATCGGGGACGGGTGTTGACGAAGGAAGATCTCGACAAGGGGCCGAAGTTCCATCGCTACTCCCCTGAGGACGAGAATTTCGTCGCGGCGCGTACGCTGCCGGGGGTGAGCACGAAGGGGTCGTACTTCACGCGCGGTTCGGGGCACAACAAGCTCGGCGGGTATACGGAGACTCCGGACGACTATCAGCAAGTGATGGACCGGCTGAAGCTGAAGCACGCGGCGGCTGCGAAGTTCATACCAGAGCCGGAGATTCATCGTCGCGAGGGTGCGAAGTTCGGCGTGATCGCGATGGGCGGCTGCAATCCGGCGTGCTTGGAAGCGATGGACATTCTGGATCGGGAAGGAATTCCCGCGGATTATATGCGACTCAAGGGTTTCCCATTTTCGGATGTCGTGGAGCGGTTCCTAGCGGAGCATGAGTTTTGCTTCGTAGTGGAGCAGAGCCGGGACGCCCAACTGCGGTCGTTGTTGACGCTGGAGACGGCGGTTCCGAAAGAGAAGTTAAAGAGCGTGCTGGTCTATAGCGGGTTTCCGTTGAGCGCGCACCATGTGGTGAAAGGAATCTTAGGACAACTCTAATGCCGTCCATCGCGAAACCTATTGCCAAACACCCGACGTTGCGGAAGAACGAGCTCGGGCTCACGATTCGGGATTACGAAGGCTCCATGTCCACGCTGTGCGCAGGGTGCGGGCACGATTCTGTCACGGCCGGGATCATCCGCGCGTTGTGGGAGCTGTCGACGCCTCCGCATATGATCGCGAAACTCAGCGGGATCGGGTGCTCATCGAAGACTCCGACGTATTTCGTGGGGGGAGCGCACGGGTTCAATTCGGCGCATGGGCGCATGCCGGCGATCGCGAGTGGGGCGATTGCAGCGCATCGGGATCTGACTTACATCGGGATCTCGGGCGATGGGGATTCGCTGTCGATCGGACTGGGGCAGTTGTGTCACGCGATCCGGCGCAATCTGCGCATGGTCTACGTGATCGAGAATAACGGCGTGTATGGATTGACCAAGGGGCAGTTTTCGGCGTCGTCGGATATTGGATCGAAGAGCAAGCGCGGAGAAGCGAACCTGATGGCTCCGATTGATCCGGCGTCGTTGGCGCTGAGCATTGGGGCTACGTTTGTCGCGCGGAGTTTTTCGGGGGACAAGGAACAGCTGGTGCCGATCTTGAAGGCGGCGTTTTCGCACAAGGGGTTCGCGTTGATCGACGTGATCTCGCCGTGCGTGACGTTCAACGATCACAAGGGGTCGACCAAGAGTTACCTCTATACCCGGCAGCATGCGATGCGGGCTACGCAGACGGATTTCGTTCCACCCAAGCATGAAATTCTCGCGGCGATTGGGACCAGCGGAGCGACGGCGGTGACGATGCACGACGGGAGCGTGATTCAGTTTAAGCAGGTTCCCAAGGGGTACGATCCCACGGACCGGAGTTCGGTGATGCGGTTCCTCGATGAACATCGGGCTTCGAACCAGATTGTTACGGGGTTGTTGTACGTGGATCCGAATTCGTCGGACGTACACGAGATGCGGCAGACGTCGGAGACTCCTCTGCGGGATTTGCCGTACGACGTGTTGTGTCCGGGGTCGGCGGCGTTGGATAAGTTGCAGGAGGAGTATCGGTAGTTAAGGCTTGCGTTAGTCCGCAATTAGGAACGGCGGAAATAGATTCGCCGTGATTCGATACGCACCCGACGGCAGAATCTCAATCTTCGTTTCGGCACGCTCAGACTCCACGTCACGAAACACGAACTCAAAAACTAGATCCAAGGTCTTACCCTCGCAGCCCACGGGGAATGTGGCCTGTTCAACAAACGTTCGGACCGTACCCTCCAGCATGCGCTGGGTGAATTCAAGTCTCACTGTCGAGATTCGGCCGTCGTTACCAATAGTGACATGCGCCACGACCGATCCCTTGGCCCGAGCAACGCGGGGAAGTGGGGGATAGTTGAGCAGTTCTGGCCTGCTTCCAATGCAGGCGTGATCTTGTGGGGATTCCGGGGCAAGGCGAACGGGATTCCGGGGTGAACGCGAAAACGATTCCGGGGTGAAGACGAACAGGATTCCGGGCTGAACGCGAACAGCGATTCCGGGGGGAAGGCGAACAGTTTTCGCTCGAGCCCGGAATCGTTTTCGC
>CALQCC020000024.1 GCA_943328975.2 Bordetella parapertussis
CCGCAGAAACTGAGCGTTCGCCGTCGCTGCCTTGCGGAACGCACCGAACTTGGAAAAGAAGATGGTGAAGGAGAGCAGTGAGAACCCGAGCAACACGGCCATCACCGATAGGGGTACAAGGCCGGAATGTCCGATCATGCCCCAGAAGTCCACTTGCGCCAGCACCGGTGTTAAAGAGATCTCAGTCAACCCAATTCACCTCTCTCCCTGGTGCTCCCATTCCCCCATTGTACGCCCGGTGCCCCTAGAACATGCAAGGGGAAAAATGTTTTGCGTACTACCGTGTATGCCCTATCGCTATAATCGAGTCGAGCCCTCATGTTGGTTGAACTCACGGTAGAAAATTACGCTGTCATCGAATCCGTTCGCGTCCGCTTTCATGCGGGCCTGAATCTTCTGACGGGCGAAACGGGAAGTGGTAAGTCTATCGTCGTGGATGCCCTCGGTCTGCTGCTGGGCGGTCGCGCCTCGGCGGAGATGGTCCGGGCGGGAGCGGCCCGCGCGCGTATCTCGGGGATCTTCGAAGTGACTCCGACACCGGCGCTGACGGCGATCCTGGAAGACGCTGGCATCGAACTGGAAGACAACGAGCTTCTGGTAGAGCGCGAGATTCAGCCCAACGGCAAGTCGCGAGCCTTCGCCGGCAACCGGCCTGCGACTGCCTCTTTGCTTCGGGATCTGGCGCCGCACTTGGCGGATATCCACGGTCAACATGACCAGCAACAGCTGTTTTCGTCGGAGATCCAATGCCAGATGCTGGACGCCTTCGCGAAAGCCGAGCCGTTGCTCGCTCGCGTGGCCGAATCCTACTCGCGTTGGAAGCAGGTCACGGCAGAGTTGGAAGACCTCGACCGGACCGCGCAGGAAAAACTCCGCCTCGCCGACCTGTGGCAATTCCAGCGCAACGAAATCGAAGCAGTCGGCCCACTTGCGGGTGAAGATGCTGAACTGGAGAACGAACGTCGCGTGCTGCGCAACGTAGTTCGCTTGCAGGAAATCTCGGGCGCGGCCTTTGCGGCACTCTCTGAAGATCCGGATAGCGTCTCCACGCAGCTTGGCCTGATCGCCAAGCGCCTCGACGAACTCGCGCGCATCGACGAAACCGCTGCTGAGATCCACGCCGCCATTGGACCCGCCCGCCTCGCGATCGACGACGCGACGCGGTCGCTTTCGCGCTACATCGATAAGCTGGAAGCCGACCCTACGCGTCTGGATGAAGTCGAAGCCCGCTTGGCCGCCATCGAAAAACTGAAGCGCAAGTATGGAGCTTCGATCGAACAAGTGCTCACCTTCCTCGACGAAGCCGTCCGCGGCCTGGCCGATGCGGAATCTTCCACTGACCGCCGCGCCGCATTGCAGAAGGAGTCGGACCAACTGACGAAGACCTACGAGTCCGCTGCGAAGGAACTCACCAGCAAGCGCAAAGAAGCCGCCCGAGCGCTCGGGAAGAACGTCGCGCAGGAGTTGGCCGCGCTCGCTATGGACAAAACCCGCGCTGAGATCCGAATCGAGCCCGCGCCTTGGTCCACCCACGGAGCTGACAAGGTCGAGTTCCTGATCGCTCCCAACCAAGGCGAAGAATTGAAGCCGCTAGAAAAGATCGCCAGCGGAGGCGAACTCTCCCGCGTTGCGCTCGCGTTGAAGACTTGCACCACGGGCCCAGCGCGCAAGAACGAAGTCCCCCGAACGCTGGTCTTTGACGAAGTAGACGCCGGCGTCGGAGGCAGCGCCGCGGAGTCCGTCGGCCGTCGCTTGAAGAAACTCTCCGCCTCCAGCCAAGTGCTCTGCGTGACGCACCTGCCGCAGATCGCAGGCTTCGGCGACCATCACTACTACGTCGAAAAACACACCGAGCGCGATCGCACCGTCGCCTCCATCCAGGAACTCACCGGCGCGGCCCGCACCAAGGAAATCGGCCGCATGCTCTCCGGTGAGCGCATCACCCCCGAAGCCCTCCGCCACGCCGAGCAGTTGATCAAGATGGCGGCAGGCTGATGTATCAGCCCCGTATCGAACAACTCACAGTGGCGTTGAATGAAGCCGAGACCAGCAAAATGACCGCGCTGCTCGTGGTTTTCGGAAGCGTAGTCGCGTGCGGATTTCTCGGCTTTCAGCTCGCATCCGAACTGAAGCCCGCCGCTGCGATACCGCTGGTCATCACGTTCTTCGCCGCGCAGCGCTACTTCCGATTCCGCGATGCGGCCACCCGCCTCGCGCACCTGCGGTCCTTCTATAAACGCGGCATGGAGCGCATCGAGAATAACTGGCACGGTACCGGCCAAACCGGCGAAGATTATCGCGAGCCCAACCATCTCTACGATCACGACCTCAACATCCTGGGCAGTAGTTCTCTCTTCGAGTTGCTGTGCACTGCGCGCACCGATATCGGTCGCCGCCGGCTGGCCGAATTTCTGCTGCGTCCCGTCTCCGCCGAGGAAGCGCGCGCCCGCCAGGCCGCCGTTCAAGAACTCCGCGACCGCACACCGCTGCGCGAAGAGATGGTCCAACTCGGCACGCACGAATTCAGTAACGTCGCATCGGACGGCCTCAAACAATGGATCGCGGCACCCGGCGTCGCGTTCCCGGCTGTGCTCGGACCGTCACTGCAAGTCTCGTCCGTCATCCTAGCGGGGATACTGCTCACCGGCCTCTCTGGAGCAATCGCGTGGGAAGTCCTCGTCCCGTTCATCGCGGGATTGATGGGCTTGCACGCCCTCGCTGGCGTCGCGCTGCACGAAAGCGTTCGACCGATCCTCCACGCCGGCCGCGATCTCTCGCCGGAGATCAGCATCCTCGGGCAAGGGCTGTCGATTCTGGCCAGCCAGAAATTCGAGTCTCCGAAACTCGCCGCACTCGCGCAACGCGCCGCCTCAGCGCCCCAGCCTCTACGCCGCCTGGAACGCATCACCTTCTGGATGCGTGAGCGCGAGAAAGAATGGTTCTACGGCCCGGGACTGTACCTGATGCTCGGCACGCAACTCGCCGCGAAAGGCGAACAGTGGCGCGCGAAACACAGCGCCGACCTTCCCGAATGGATCGACGCGTGGGCCGAGTTCGAAGCGCTGCAAGCCATCGCCACCTACGCCCACGAACACCCCGCAGACGTGTTCCCTGAATTCACCACGGCGACTTCGTTCGCAGCGGAAAGCATCGGCCACCCACTACTCTCCACCGAAACGTGTGTTCCGAACGACGTTCGCTTCGACGCGCAAACCCGCTTCTGGATCATCAGCGGCTCCAACATGGCAGGCAAGAGCACCATCATGCGCTCCATTGGAACCAACATCGTCCTGGCCCACGCGGGCGCCCCCGTGCGAGCCGCCAATATGACGCTCGCGCCCTTCCACGTGTGCGCGTCCATCTCCACAGCCGATTCGCTGCTCGAAGGCAAGTCTCGCTTCATGGCCGAAGTCGAACGCATCCGCGACACGCTCATCGCGGCAGCTACCAGCCCCGTCCTGTTCCTGATCGATGAAATCTTCAGCGGCACCAACTCGCACGATCGCCGCATCGCCGCCGAGTCCGTCATCCGCGCCCTCATCGCCAGCGGAGCCGTCGGCGCGCTCTCCACCCACGACCTCGCGCTCACTGAGATCGCTCCGCTCCCTGGCCTGATGGGCGTAAACGTCCACATGTGCAGCCGCAGCGATGAGGACGCCCTCGACTTCGACTACCGCGTCAAACCCGGCGTCAATCGCCAATCCAACGCGCTCGCCATCGTGCGCTTGGCTGGCATTCCGGCCTGACCTCAGTTCGGTAGCTCGCTGCCTGCTCAGTCACCCATGAACTTCAGATAGAGGTGGACTTCATTGAGGCATCGAGTCGCCATGCGCCTCACCGCTGCGACTAACTCACGGTCCTGCTCAGTGACGGCTCGTGATTCCGCATATGCCCATTCGGAGAGGAACCGAGTCATTTGGATACGATTAAAAACGGTATCGCCGTAGAAGTCAATCGACATCAGGAAAGGATGATCGAGGTCGTCACCGGGGGGCAGTAAGTTGCCTAGTAGCCCTTTGGGATCACCCATGTACTCAAGTTCATCGCCATGTTCTTCCACGAGTGCAACATTTATTCCCATTGGCGAATCCTTCCATTGTCCGAGACCGTGTCTTTGGTGACGTTCACGTGGTCAGGTTTCCGCACCCATCATAGCCGAAAGACCGAATGCGGGAGAATGACAACATGAGCATTCGCAGCAGTCTCCTTGCAATCTCGCGCCCCGCCAGCATTGCGCTCGCCTTGCTGCTGCTCCAGTTCCCCACGCAAGCCTGGAACGGCACCGGCCATCGCGTCATCGCCGCCATCGCCTACGACACGCTCACCCCGGCCACGCGAGCCCGTGTCGACGACTTGGTGCGCCGCCATCCTGACTATCAACGCTACTTTCTCCAGAACGCTCCCAGCGACCCCGCCGCCCGAGCGCGCGCCGCGTTCATCGCCGCCTCGGTCTGGGCCGACCAGATTAAGTCCGATCCACGCTTCTACGACGATGACCGGCGCGACACACGCCCCACGCCGCTGCTCCCCGGCTTTCCCGACATGGCGCGCCATCAATATTGGCACTTCGTGAACTTACCGTTCACCCAGGATGGTTCGCGTCTGCGCGACCCGCGCGCTCCGCACGTGGTCACTGAGATCGAACGTCTCTCCCGAGCCCTCGCGCGCCCCGTCGGCGACCCAGCGAATCCGGTCTATGCCCTCCCGTGGCTTCTACACCTGGTCGGCGATATCCACAATCCGCTGCATTCCGCTACGCGCTTCACTCGCGAAGATCCTGGCGGAGATCGGGGCGGTAACGCGGTCTATGTCGAACCGGGTCGCAATCTTCACTCCTATTGGGATGGGCTCGCCGGTCCAGACCCGTCCAGCGCAACCTATGTAGACCATCTGGCCGACCAACTCCTCCGCTCCAACCGGCTGGAATCCGATAATTTGAGCCCGGTATCTTGGGCCCAAGAAGGCGTAGAAAGGGCAAAGAAAACCGTGTACACGTTTGGTAGAGCCTCCGGTACTCAGAATCGTCCTGTCAGCCTCTCTACAGGCTATCGAGCTGAGGCTAAGGAACTGGCAGGAAAGCAGTTAGCATCGGCTGGCTACCGCCTGTCCGCCCTGCTGAATCGCCAACTTCGCTGACCCGGTTTTGCCTAGTACTTCGATACTAGAAAAATTGTTATTACGCATTCACAATCTTCTGTACATGGCCCCCATCCGGTGATATTCTAAGGGCGTCCAGTTGTGAAACCCTCCAAGGTTTCATTACGTCTCTTTCTGTAGGGTGTGCCCATGTACTTCTGCCCGGTGGCCCCCAACAAGTTCGGAGAGCTGCTGCCTTAGGGCGCAGTGAATCCGGCCGGTGAGTATCTTCCTCCGAGTACTCACCGGCATTTTTCTTTGGGGGAATCCCCCGCTCCCCTCAGTACCTGCACCGGTCCCGTATGACGCTCAATAGCCAGATTGCGCGACGTCTCGAAGAAGTCGCATCCTTGCTGCAGTCTCAAGGAGCGAATCCATTTCGCGCGGAGGCGTACCGCCGGGCGGCGATCACCATTCAGAGACTGACGGAGCCCGTTGCTGATTTGTTCGCGCGGGAAGGCCTGGACGGACTGCGTCAACTGCCCGGCGTGGGAGATCATCTGGCCTTGGCAATCCGGAGTATGATCCTGACGGGCCGCTTGCCGATGCTGGAGCATCTTCGTGGTGAAATCGACCCTATCGCCTTGCTGCAGTCGGTGCCTGGTATAGGCCCCACCTTCGCGGAAAAACTTCACCACGATTTGGGAATCGATACGCTTGAGGAGCTGGAAGCCGCCGCGCACGACGGCCGATTGGCTAGCTTGGCCGGGTTTGGGACAAAGAGAATCGCAGCCATCGTGGATTCCTTGGCGACTCGTCTTGGACGGGTGCGCGGTTTGGACCAGAGCTCGGACGGTCAAGTTCCAGTCCAGGAATTGCTCGATGTAGATCGTGAATACCGCGAGGCTGCGCAAGCCGGCCGGCTTCCCAAGATTGCTCCCCGTCGATTCAATCCCGAAGGGGTGGCTTGGCTGCCGATCCTGCATACGCAGCGCGGCGACCGCCACTACACGGCTCTATTCTCGAACACCGCCCGTGCGCACCAACTCGGCAAGACGGACGATTGGGTGGTGCTCTACTATGACGGTCCTATGGGCGGCCAGCAGAATACAGTGATCACATCTCAGTACGGTCCACTGCGAGGCAGGAGGATCGTACGGGGCAGGGAAGCGGAGTGCTCCGAACCCCAAGGGTCACTTTAGCCGGTGGATCACCGCCGGCTTTCGACCGTGGCTAAGCTTTCGGGAAACCAAGTATGATGGGCGCGACCACTTCGTAATGCTCCGCCTCACTCGCCAAGGTCCCCGAAGACTCGATCCGTTGACGGTCGAGCAGCCACCGGAGCGTCCGAATACTCCCGCAGGTAAGCTTCGGACTCAGGCCGCGGCAACCTGGACTCTTCTTTCGGTCATCATCGGAGCTTTGACTGCGGCCACGTGAAGCAAGCCCTTCTCTAAGGTGGCTTTGGTCTTATCCACGTCGATAGGCTTCGGTAGCTCAATCCGCCGGCACAAACTGTTGGAACCGAATTCGCTCCAGAGTACCTGCCCTTCCACCGTCTTCTTCTCATGACGGGTGTCGGCATGGACGATAATCTCGTTCGGTGTTACTGTCACTTGGACTTCTTTCGCGTCGTACCCGGGCAGCGTCATGTCCAGTTCAAAGTTCCCGTCTGTTTCCTTGAGTTCCGCAGCGGACCAACCGCCCAAAATCTCACGTTCTGCTTTGAGCCAATCCTCCAGCGCATGTCCGAACTCCCGTCCGCGTGTCTCGAATAGTTCCAGCGCGCGCAGCCGCACTTGCTCCAAGCGCTTAGTAACTTCCTCGAAAATCGGCGGCACGCCTTTGGTAAAGTTTTCAATCTTCTGAATCGCTACGTTGGACATCACGAGACCTCCATCTCGACCCGTTTGCATGCATTTCTCTTGCCATAGCGCGTGTATAAGAAACACTTGCTCGATCATCGCGACTTGCGCTCAAGAGGCCCGTAGGTTTGCGCCATCTCGCCCAGCAAAGAGCGAGCGTCCCCAGCGGAGGCAGCCTCCGATGCCAAGCACGCCTATGGGCCGGAAGACGGCATATGGGACGGCTCAACGTTTTGTGATAAAACAATAGGGCCTGATGTTGAACATCCGACTGCAAATCGTTGATCGAGCTATAGGTTCCAAACTATGAAGCGTATCCTTTGTGTGAGTGCCCTTGTGGTTCTGATCGCCTCTCTGGCGCTCTTGCAAGACCGTGCTGTGGGACAAACTCCCGCTGCGGCTGGGACCGACCAGCATCGTGCGTTGTTGAACACTTATTGCGTTGGCTGCCATAATTCGCGCATTAAGGTTGGCGGGCTGGCGCTCGATAACCTGAGTCTTCAAACTGCGGCGAATGATGCGCAAACCTGGGAGAAGGCACTGCGCAAGTTGCGCGGGAACCTGATGCCGCCTCCGGGCAGTCCCCAGCCTCCTCAGAAGGATGTCAATGCCTTCGTCACTTGGATGGAGAACAAGTTAGACACCACGGCCAAAGGCCCCAAGGCCGCGCATGTGCCGATCCAGCGGATGAACCGCACTGAGTATGCGGCGGCCGTGAAAACGCTCATCGGCGTGGATGTCAATGAGAAGGAGATCCTGCCTCAGGATATACAAGTGGATGGCTTCGACAACATTGCCGAAGTGCTGACGACGTCGCCTGCATTCCTGGACCAATACATCACGGCCGCCCGCCACTTGGCTAAGGCAGGCGTGGGGAATATGGCGCCGCCGATCTCCAGCAACATGTTTCAGACGGAGGGCAATCAAGATCCAGCCTTGCCGTTCCCTCCGGGCCTGCGTGGCGCGATCAAATTCACGCACAGCGTCCCGGCTGACGGCGAGTATCGCTTCAGCTTCTTCGACCTCGACATCGGCTTGTACAACCGGCAGATGCAGAACGAGACGACCTTGGTTTTGATGATCGACGGCAAGACAGTGTTCAAGGGCAAGTTGGGCGGCGAACATGACCTGTGGCTCGCCAACGTGAAGGGCTCTGACGGCTGGCAGCAGATTCTGGACCGCTTCCAGAAGATTCCCGTGAAGCTCAAAGCGGGCGAGCATGAGATCATGGCGGGCTTCATCCAGCGTTCCGTAGTGGAATCGGACGACAACGTCGGTGCCGGGGGCGGTGTGGGTGGCGCGGTTCCGCTCGCTGGCTTCCGCCGGAATATCGACATCCTGGAAATCAAGGGACCGTACAATCCGACCGGCATCACCGATAGCAAGACGCGACCTCTGATCTTCGTGTGCGACCCGAAGGTGGTTGACGAGTTGCCGTGTGCCAAACAGATCGCACAGAACCTGGCGCATCGCGCCTACGCCCGTCCGGTGACTGAGAGCGATCTGACGTACCTGATGCGCTTCTATAATGAAGGGCGCTTGGACAACCAGCCCTTCGACAAAGGTGTGGAGCAGATTGTGGCCGCGGTCCTCGCGAGCCCCGACTTCCTCTACCGTTCGATCCGTGTTCCGAAGACCGCGGTAAGGGGCAGCGAGTTTGCGCTGGCAGATCTGGAGCTGGCTCGCCGTCTCTCCTACTTCATCTGGAACACGCCTCCCGATGCCGAGCTGCTGAAGCTGGCGGAGTCGAATGGTCTGAGCAAGCCCGGCGTGGTGGACGCGCAGGTGAAGCGAATGATGGCCGATCCGAAAGCTTCGAGTCTGGTCACGAGCTTCGCGATGAAGTGGCTGAACCTCAACAGCCTCGACGTGGTGCAGCCCGATCCGAAGATCTTCAACGGCTTCAATGCTACGTTGCGACGCGACTTCATGCAGGAGGCCGAACTGTTCCTGGGCAGCATTCTGCTAGAGAACAAGAGCGTGGTGGATCTGTTGACCTCAGATCAGACTTTCATGAACAATCGGTTGGCCCGCCACTACGGAATCACGAACGGACCGAGCACGTCGGCGTTCAAGCCGGTCACCCTGACGGATCCGAATCGCTTCGGCCTGCTGGGTAAATCCGCGGTGCTGATGCGGACTTCCTATGGCGACCGCACCTCTCCGGTGCTGCGCGGCGCCTGGGTGCTGGACAAATTGATTGGTACGCCGCCCGCGCCGCCTCCGCCGACGGTTGTGCCGAACCTGGATCAGAAGCCAGGGGAAGCTCCGAAGACGGTACGGGCGCGCCTGGAACTGCATCGCGATAGCCCCGTGTGCAAGATGTGCCACGGCGTGATAGACCCAACAGGTCTGGCGCTGGAGAACTTCGATACGATTGGCCGCTATCGGGTAAACGACGCTCAGGCCGGCAACGCAAAGATCGACGCCAGCACGGTCCTACCGAACGGAGTAGCGATCAACGGCCCCGTGGAACTACGCGCGGCGCTGGCGGGTAATCCCGAGCTGTTCGTCCGGTCGCTGACCGAAAGGCTGTTGATGTATTCGGTCAACCGGCCGCTGGAGTACTTCGACATGCCGCAGATCCGCAAGGTGGTGCGCGCGGCGAAGAAGGACAACTACACGTTGACGTCTCTGGTTATGGGGATCGTTAACACGGACGCATTCCGGAAACAGGGTCCGGCGGCCGCGTCGAAGGCGGCTCCGAAAGTCACCGCTAACGCAACCGCTAAAGTAGCAAACGACAAATTGCCCGTCGCTTCTGCAATCAAAGCCTCGGCAGCGCGACAAGCCACAAAGTAGGTCATCAGGAGACAAACATGTTTAACACAAAGAAACATATTTCCCGCAGAACCGTACTCAAGGGATCCGGTGTTAGCCTGGCCCTACCGTTCCTGAGCGCCATGGTTCCGGCCTCCACGGCGCTGGCGCAGACCGCTGCGAATCCCAAGTTGCGCGCGGGCTTCTTCTACATCCCTCATGGCGCGATCATGCACAACACGAAGTTCGGCCCGGCGCAGGATCGCTGGACGCCGAGCGGGTCGGGTGCCGATTACAAACTGAACGAGATTACGTCGCCGTTGGAGCCGTTCAAGAAGTACACCACCTCCTTTGGCAACATGGAAAATGCGGCCGCAGCAGGCTCGGTTCACGTCCGCAATCCAGCAACGTGGTTGAGCGCGACGCTGCCGGTCGGCAACAACATGGCCACCACGCTGGACCAGGAGATGGCGAAGTTCATCGGCAAGGACACGCCGTTCCCCTCGTTGGAACTTGCGTCGGAGACCACGGTGCAGGTAGCCGCAGGCAACGGCGGAGCCTTCACTACACTGGCGTTCCGCGACGAACATACGCCGCTGCCGATGGAGTACAACCCGCGCAAGGTATTCTTGCAGCTGTTCGGCGAAGGAGAAACTCCGCAGGAACGCATCGCGACAGCGCGCCAGTCCAACAGCATCCTGGACATGATCCTGGACCGCACCAAGAAATTGGAGAGCGAACTGGGCAGCGAAGACCGCGCGATTCTGGACGCCTATCTGACCAACGTTCGCGAAATTGAGCGGCGCGCCAAGATGACCGGCAACTCCAACCTTTCGGCGATCAAGATCCCTAACGCCCCCATCGGCGAGCTGGAAGATTTCGCTGAGCAGGTGAAGCTGATGTACGACCTTCTCACCCTGTCGTATCAGGCCGACCTGACCCGCGTTGCCACCTACGTCACCGTCGCCGAAGGCACCAACCGTACCTATCCGTTCCTCAACGTCACCGACGGCTTCCACCCGGTTTCGCACCACGGAGATTTGCCCGAGCGCCTCGAGAAGTTGGTCAAGATCCAGAAGTGGCACATGCAGATGTTTGCCGACTTCGTGAAGAAGATGGCGGATACGCCGGACGGACAGGGTTCGCTTCTGGACCATTCGATCTTTATGTACGGGTCGAACATGAGCAACTCCAACCAGCACAGTAATTACCCTGTGCCGAACCTCATCGTGGGCGGCGGCAATGGGAAGTTGAAGCAAGGCGGCCAACACCTGGTGCTACCGGAGCACACGCCGCTCGCGAACCTCCACCTGACGCTGATGCAGAAGGTCGGGCTGCAGCGCGACAAGTTCGGCGACAGCACCGGTATGATCTCGGAAATCTAATGGTCAACGTGGGAGTCAACGTGAATCGCAGAGAACTTTTGAAGGGCGCGGCTGCTGGCGCTGTTGCGTTGTGGGCGCCCCGGCTGCTTAAGGCCCAACAGGGCCTGACCAAACTTACCGACAAGCTGGCCGTAATCGATGCGGGCGGTGCCAACGTGACCGCATTCGTCACCAGCGAAGGCTTGGTGGTGGTGGATAGCGGAGCCCCGAAGTCCGGCGACGCGGTGATGGCCGCGCTAAAGGGCTTGGCCCCCAACGCCAAGGTCACCACGCTGTTAAACACCCACTATCATGTGGACCAGACCGCCAATAACGAAATGTTCGCGGCCCAGGGAGCGAAGCTCATCTCCCAGAAGCGCACGAAAGAGTGGCTGTCCCGGGATTACTGGGACCCGGCCGTGGAACAGTATGTGAAGGCGCGCCCCAAAGCTGCCTGGCCCACCGAAACATTCGTCGACAAGGGAACGTTGAAGATCGGTGGCGAGGAGCTCGACTACGGTTACCTGCTGATGGCGCATACCTCCGGCGACGCCTACGTCCATTTCAAGAGCGCGAATGTGATTGCCGTGGGCGATGTAGCGTCACCTGTGCGCGATCCGGAACTTGACTGGTTCACCGGAGGCTGGGTGGGCGGTCGTACGGATTCGATGGACCTGCTGCTGAAGATCAGCAACGATCAGACTAAGTTCATTCCGGCGTATGGTCCTGCGATGACCAAAGCGGAGTTCAAGGCTGAGCGCGACATGATGGAAGAAATTCGGCAGCGGATCTACGACCGGGTTCGCGGCGGCGAAGGGCCGAAGGACATGCTGGAAGGCGGCGCGCTCGACGGACTGCCTCGCAAGTGGAAAGACCCGATGAAGTTTTTGTACGCGGCAGCGAAGGGCGGCTGGGCTTTCCACGATAAGCTCGGTCCCAATGTTGTTTAGGGATGTCGTTTAGGAGATGTTGTTTAGGAGGCATGCGTGAAGCGTTTTAAGATTGTCGTTCTGTCGGTGGCCGCGGCGGCCGCTCTGATTGCGGTGCAGGCAGTTCTCGCGCAGGCCCCCAAGGATCTGGCAACCGCTATTCAGTCGGGCGCAACCAAGCAGGCTCTGGAACAAATTCGTGCGGGAGCGGACGTCCAGCAGGCGCAGGGCGATGGCACCACTCCACTGCTATGGGCGATCAATCGCTCCGATTACGAAGTGGCGGCGGCGCTCCTCGAGAAGAAGGCGAATCCGAACGTCGGCAATGAGTTCGGCGCACTGCCTCTGACAGAAGCCGTCCGCCTGAACGACGCCCGCATGGTCAAGATGTTGCTGGACGCCGGAGCGAAAGTGGATTCGGCCAATCCGGATGACGAGACTGCGTTGATGCTCGCCATCAAGGGCGGAAACCTGCCCATGGTGGAGACGCTGGTCAACGCCGGTGCCAAGGTTAATATTATCGAGAAGTTCCACAACCAAACACCGCTGATCTACGCAGCCTCGGCCGGTAACGCCGGCCTGGTGAAGTTGCTGCTTTCCAAGGGAGCGGACATCAAGCCACGTTCGCTGTACACGGATTGGCCCAGCCAGGTGACCAGTGAGCCGCGCGTGCAGTATCGCTCGGTGGGCGGATTGAATGCCTTGATGTATGCGATTCGCGCTGGCTGCTACTCCTGCGTGGAACAGTTGGTCGCAGCGGGAGCGGACATCAATTTCCCGACTCCGGAAGGCATCACTCCGTTGATGCTCGCTTTGGACAACTCGCATAACGAAGTAGCGAAGTTTCTGATGGACAAAGGTGCCAATCTCGATGTTTGGGATTGGTGGGGACGGACGCCGCTGTGGATCGCCGTGGACCGCAAGCCTGCCGCCGTTGGGGTTGCCGCACTGGGCGGCGCTGCCAGAGGTGGTGCTGGAGCTGCCAAGGGCGGCCCAGGCGCCGCCAAGGGTGGTCCGGGTGGTGGTGGTCGTGCCGGAGGTGCGCCAGCTGCTGTGCGTGATCCGAATGCGCCCCCTCCTGTTTCCAGCATGGAGCTGATTAATCGGTTGCTGGCCGCCGGTGCCGATCCGAATCCGGAGATGAATTTCCATCGTCCCAATGCTCCTGGCCGGGGTCGTTTCGGCGATAACCAGGTGAGCACGGGTACGACGGCTCTGTTCCGCGCGGTTCAGTTGGACGATCTGGAGGTGGCTGAACTTCTGCTGAAAAAAGGGGCGAATCCAAACATCAACGCCATGGGCTACACGGCCTTTGGGATAGCCGCCAATAACGGTCCGAACGGTCGCGGCGGAGGCGGCGGACCGGTGAACCTAGCGCTGCTGAACCTGCTCGCCCAGCACGGCGCTGACGTGAACGCCAAGATCAACGGCACACTGAGCAACTCATTTCATATTGGCTACGGCAACACGAATGACGGCGTCAACAGCAAGGAGGGCACTTCTGCACTCCATGAGGCGGCGCGGAACGGCCGGTTGGATTTGGTACGGTATTTGATCGATCTTGGTGCGGACCCGAACCTGCTTGATGGGGACGGGCAGAAGCCGATCGATGTTATCGGGAAGGTCCGCGGAGTTGCGGCGGCGAATGGTCCAGCGACTCCCGCTGCCGGCAAGGGCAAAGGTGGTCCGGGAGTGAACCAAGCTGCACTGGCCGAAATCCGCACGCTGCTACAGTCGGCGTCCGCCAAGCCTGCGTCTCGGTAGATTCGCAGCACGGTGTTTCAAACAAGCAAGAAAGAATGGTGAGCCGGGCGGGACTCGAACCCGCGACCACCGCATTAAAAGTGCGATGCTCTACCAACTGAGCTACCGGCCCTCATCTGCGCGCACGAACGGCAAGCGCGCCAAGGTGGGAGCTTTTATTGTAACGCGCGAGTCACCGCTGAGGCCAGTTCCGCGAGGCCTGCGCGCACATCTTTTCCTAAATGAATGCGGAGCCAGCGTCGTCCGCGCTCCTTCAGAACCTCGAGATCGCCTTGGGCTTGGGCGGCTTTTACGACGCCAAAGGTGTATTTTTGGCCCGGAACGGGCACATCTTCGGCGTCATCGGCTGTGATTTGGATGAAGACTCCGCCTGCGGGTCCACCTTTGTAGGCCTGACCGGTGGAATGCAAAAAGCGGGGGCCGAAGCCTAGACACGTGGCCGCTTTGGTCCGGTTGCGAATATGTTCGCGCGCTGCGTTCAGGACTGCTTCGTTATGCGGCGTCATTTCGACGTAGGCCAGTAGCGCAACATAACCAGCGGGGCGCATCTTCCCCAGCACGAATTCGCCTTGCGCAATGTCGCTGAGGTGGCGTTTGAGGGCGGTGACGAGGGTGCGCTCGGGCGTATCGCCGTAGACCTTGATACCCTTTTCTTCGAACAGCGGTTCTTCGGGCGGGAGGGCTCCGGTTTCTTCGAAGGCGGTGGTGAGTTTCTTGGTCTCGATCTTGCTCGCTTCGACGTCGGGCTGATCGAAAGGGTTGATGCCGAGGATGGCACCGGCGATGGCTGTAGCGATTTCCCAGCGGAAAAATTCAGCGCCGATTTGATACGCATCCGCAACGGCGATGCGTACAACGGGGAAGCCCGCGGTTTCGAGAGCCGTGATGGCGGAATCTTGCGCGCGATCGGCGGCCTTGTCCAGTCGCAAATAGGCGAAGACGCGATCCTTGCCGTACTGGCCCGGAGCGGCGAGCGGCTCGCGGTCCACGGGGATGATGCCTTTGCCCTCTTTGCCGGTGGATTCGGCGACCAGTTGTTCCATCCATGCTCCCAGGTCGCGGATGCCTGGCGAACACACGATGGTGAGTTTATCGCGGCCGGCGAGGGCCAGCGAGCCGAGGAACGCTCCTAGCAACAGACCGGGGTTTTGATCTGCCGGTTGCCACGGGGAACACTCTTGGGTCATGGCGCGTGCGGAATCGAGCAACCGGAACGTATCGATGCCCATGGCGGCTGCGGGGATCATGCCAAAATCCGACAGCGCGGAGTAGCGACCTCCGATGGAGGGAACGCCATGGAAGATGTGCGCGAACTTGTCGTCGCGCGCGACCTGTTCCATCTTGGAGCCGGGGTCCGTGATGGCGATGAAGCGGCTGCCATCGCGGCCTGCGCGTTCGAAGAAATGTTGTTTGAAAATATTGGGTTCGAGCGTGGAGCCAGACTTACTGGAGACGATGAACAGAGTTCGCGCGAGGTTCACGCGTTTCTCAATGGATCGCACCTGCGCCGGGTCCGTGGAATCGAGGACGTGTAGGGGAGGGAAGCCGGGAATGGTTCCGAAGGAGCGAGCGAGCATTTCGGGGCACAGGCTGGAGCCGCCCATGCCGAGCAATACGATATCGGTGTACCCGCGTTGCCGTACTTCGGCGGCGAACGTAGAGAAGCGGGCCAAATCTCCCCATTGTTGAGCGACGATGCCGAGCCAGCCTAGCCACTGGGCTTCGGTGGCGTTGCTCCACAGGGAGGCGTCGCGCTCCCATAGTCGACGGACTTTATCTTCGTTGGCCCAATCTTCGCAGGTGTTTTGGAATGCCGAGCGGAGCTCCGGCGGTAGGGAAAACGTTCCAGTATAGGACACTATGCTCCGATGTTAGCACTGGGCAGCCCCAGTATTGAGCCAGCCCTACTTTACGTAATCGTGCGATTCGTAGAAGCCCGTGAGCTTCAACGTGACGACGATGGGGTCGCCTGTCACGTTCAGCCAATACCAACCGTGTTTGCCGTCGAAGGGCGCGGTGAAGGCTCCGTTGGAGCTTTTCGTTTCTTGCTCTGTGAGGTAGCTTTTGGATTGAGTGGGGTCGGCTGGCTCGCCGTGGAAATCAAAGTAGACGGCGCCCTTGCTGACTTCCCAGCTATAGATGATCGACTGGCCGGCTTTCATGACGGCTTTGTATTCGACCTCGCCATCGGGGCCGATGGGGATCTTAATCGTGTCGGTGCGGGGAGTGGTTGGGTAGGTGTGGACCGCCGTGGCTGCGGCGGGTGCTCCCGCGGGTGCGGTTTCAGGCGCGGGCGTGGCAGCGCGCGGTGTTGTGAGTTCCAGCAAGCCTGTTAGTCGCCCGAAGCCGGTCGGATCCTTGCGGTATTCGGCGGGCATCACGACGCAGACCACGATGACTGCTCCGATACCTGCGGCGATGGCTAAGCGAGCGAGTAGGCCGCCCTTGTTTGGCATTGTCGGTGTCATGCGGCGGCTCCCCAAGCGTATCCGGCTAGTTGGTATCCAATGAGAATGAAGCCAGCGGTCATCAGGACCACGTTGGCGAGTACAGCGTGACGGAGGAACCCGGAAGTCCGCCGCCATTGAAGCATAAGAATGAGAATGACGCTGAGCGCCAGCAGCTGACCTAGCTCGACGCCCACGTTGAAGGAAATCATGTTCGAGACTAAGCCGTCGGTGGACAGGTTGAACTCCTGCAATTTTGTCGCGAGGCCGAAGCCGTGGATCAATCCGAAGCCGAGAACGGCGAGCTTGGTGTTGGGCTGGAAGCCAAGCAGCGTCTTAAACCCATCAAGGTTGTCGAAGGCTTTGTAGACCACCGAGAGTCCGATCAGCGCGTCGACCAAGTAGGGGTTCACGTGGATGCCGCTCAACACGCCGGTCAGCAAGGTGATGCTGTGGCCGACCGCGAAGCAAGTGACATAGACCGCTACATCTTTCATACGGTAGAGGAAGAAGATCACACCGAACAGGAACAGCAGGTGATCGTAGCCGGTCACCATGTGTTTGGCTCCCAAGTAGAGGAACGGTCCGGGGTGTGCACCCGTGACGGCTTTGAGGAAGTCGGCGTCGCGGCCCTGCACCGTGTGGGCGAAGACGGAGTTGGCAGCCAACAGTAGAGTGAGGAGCAGGCGCATCGGCCTCTTAGTTTAGCGCAATGTCTACGGCTGCACGCCACGTATAGATGCGTCGATGACTTGGATCGTATGGAGGACGCGGGTTTTCGCTCCCTTGCGGTCCAGCGCGGACTGCAGTTGCAGCAGGCATCCGGGGTTGCCGGTGGCCACGAGGTCGGCATGCAGCGGCGCGATCCAGTCGGCCTTACGGTCGGCTAATTGTTGGGCTGTTTCCGGCTGCACCATGTTATAAATGCCAGCCGAGCCGCAGCACAAGGCCGCTTCGGGGATGTCCAAAATTCTTGTGCCTGGAATGGCGGAGAGCAGTGATCGCGGTTGCGTGCGGACCTTTTGCGCGTGTTGCAGGTGGCAGGAATCGTGATAGGCGACGCGTGCGTTCACGGCGTGGCGCGGGGCACGAGGTCCGAGTTCGACCAGGAATTCTGACACGTCGCGACATTTGGCGGAGAAACGTTTCGCGCGTTCGGCGTATTGCGGATCGTCGCGGAGCTGATGGCCGTACTCGCGCACGTTGGATCCGCAGCCGCCGGCGTTGGTGATGATGACGTCGACGTTAGCGCGTTCAAACTCGTCGATCATGCGGCGGGCATGGTCCAGCGCGGGTGCTTCTTCGCCGGCATGGATTTGCAGAGCTCCGCAGCAACCTTGGGTTTTCGGGGCGACGACTTCGCAGCCTTCTGCGACTAGGACGCGCACGGTGGCGGCGTTAATTTCGGAGAGGAACTCGCGTTGCACGCAGCCGAGTTGTAGGCCAACACGTTTTCGTTTCGTGCCCGTCGCAGGGGTGAGCGCCGCGATCTCTTGATGCTCGCCGAGCTTGGGTAGCAACGTCTCCATGGTTGCGAGGCGATCGGGCAGAAGCTTGAAAAGTCCGATCCCGCGCAGCAGGCTCTGCAAGCCGGAGCGTTGATAGAACTGCAACAGCGGTCTCATGACGCGCAGTCGTCCCACGTTCGGGAACAGACTGAAGATCATCTGCCGATGGAAACGCTCCGCACCGGTGCGGGGCTGGCGGCGTTCGATTTGCGCGCGCGTGGCTTCGATGAGTTTTCCGTAATCGACACCAGAGGGGCAGGCGGTCATGCACGACATGCAGCCGAGGCATTTGTCCATATGCTCCACCCAACGCGGCGTCATGTCGGTGGTGCCCTCGCTGGCCATCTTGATCAAGTAGATGCGGCCGCGCGGGGAATCCATTTCTTCGCCCCACAGCGCGTACGTGGGACACGCGGGTAGACAAAAGCCGCAGTGGACACACTGATTGATGAGGGCGGGTTCGGGCGGGTGGTGCTGATCGAAGGCTGCCATCAGATGCCTCCCACGAACCGGCCGCGGTTCAGAATGCCGTTGGGGTCGAATTGTTGCTTGACGGCGCGCATGAGAGGGAGCGTATCGCCGGGGCTGCCCCACGTGTCGAGATCGGATGGCGTGAGGATCACAAGCGAACCACCTTTTGATTCCAGATCGCGGCGCAACGTCGCGATGTCGGCGGTAGTATTCAGTTTCGCATGGCCGATTCCGGTGGCCTGCACGACGGCGCTTTGCGGCTTCAAGCGGGCGACGGCCTCAGCGATCTCCGACGGTAGGACGCTGAACTTGACGATGGCTGCATCGTCTGAGGGCCAGAGTTGCTGGCGTGCGGACCAGACGTCAGATGGGGTTTCGCGGAAATCCGCCAGCGTGCGGACGAAGGATTCTTGCGCGGCGATGCCAGCTTCGGTGCCTTCAAAGAGGATGTCGACTGCGATCGCGGGATGGGTGCGGAGCTGCAGCGCGGTGTGGGCGAGTTGTGAGTCTTGAATCGCGAGCATCGACGTCTGTGCTGCTTCAAGAGTCGGAAACAGCGCGGAGAGGGTGCGTGTGTGCGCGGGCAGTGGATGCAGGCGGAAGATCGCTTGCGTAGTGACGCCCAAAGTTCCGAGCGAACCGGTCATCAGTTTAGGGAGATCGTAACCAGCCACGTTCTTGACGACCTTGCCGCCGCTCATGGCCAGCGTTCCGTCGGGGAGCGCGATGGTGATTCCGATGATCAAGTCGCGCAGGCTGCCGAAGCGGAGGCGGAGAGCGCCGCTGTCATTGGTTGCGAGGATGCCACCGACGGTCGCGCGTTCGGGCCACAGCGGATCAATCGCGAGGCGCTGGCCGTGTTGAGCGAGCGTGGTTTGCAGTTTCTCGATCGTGCAGCCGGCTTCGACGGTGACCGTCATGTCAGCCCACGCGTGTTCGATGACGCGGTTCAGGCTGGCGGTGGAAAGCACGATATCGGCGCGCGCCCCGGGATTGCTCCAGTCGGTCTTAGTGCCACCTCCGCGAGGGATGACCAAGCGATTCACGGCATTCGCTTCGGCGAGAGCGGAGGCTAGTTCCTGCGGAGACTTCGGTTCGATAATCTCGCTCAAAATCGCTCCGCCACGCCGGAAGTTTCCAGAGGATGAGGTTTGTATTCGCCCGGCTGCTCGCCGCACAGGCGTGGGCGCGGGAATACTTTCGTCGGGTTAGACAGATGTAGAGGATCGAACGCGCAACGGACGCGCTGCATGGTTTGCAGGTCCGGCTCCGCGAACATTTTCGGCATCATGTGTTTCTTCTCTTCGCCGACGCCGTGTTCGCCTGTGATCGAGCCGCCCTTTTCAATGCAGAGCTCCAGAATGCGTTCGGCCAAGCGTTCTGCCGTATGTTCCTGGCCCTCAATCCGGCGATCGTAGAGGACCAGAGGATGAAGATTACCGTCGCCAGCGTGGAACACGTTCGCCACGCGCAGACCGGTTTCTTTACTCATGCGGTCAATCTCGTCGAGCACGTCGGGAAGGGCAGTGCGCGGGATGACTCCGTCTTGCACGATGTAGTTCGGTGACACGCGGCCCATCGCGGCGAAGGCAGCCTTGCGGCCCTTCCACACCAGCGCGCGTTCTTCTTCCGATTGAGCCACGCGGATTTCCGAGGCTCCGTGCTGGCGGCAGATGGTGTTGACCTGCTCCATCAGTGCTTCTACTTCGGCGATGGGGCCGTCGAGTTCGACCAGCAGGAGACCGCCGCAATCGGGATAGTTTGCGTGGACCGCGGCTTCGGCAGCTTGGATGGAGAGGCTGTCCATCATTTCAATGGCAGCGGGCACGATCCCTGCGGCGATGATGCCGCTCACTGCGGTACCAGCTTCGTTCGCCGTGGTGAATGCGGCGAGCAAGGTCTGAATTTGCTCGGGGCGTTTCACGATACGCAAGATTACTTTGGTCGCGATGCCAAGCGTGCCTTCGGCTCCCACGAAGACGCCGGCTAAGTCATAGCCCGGCGCGTCCAGTGTGTTGCCGCCGAGGTTCACAACGCTGCCGTCGGGCAGGACCACTTCTAGTCCGAGCACGTGGGTCGTGGTGAAACCGTACTTTAAACAGTGCGCGCCGCCGGAGTTTTCTGCGACATTGCCACCGATGGTACACACGGATTGCGACGAAGGATCGGGTGCGTAGAAGAAGTTCGCGGGCGCCACGCGGCCGGTGACTTCCAGGTTGATGACGCCGGGTTCGACGACCATGCGCGCGTTGGGAAGGTCTACGTTGAGGATACGCTTCATGCGCGCGAGGCTGATGACGATACCGCCTGCGACGGGCAACGCTCCGCCGCTTAAGCCTGTTCCTGAACCTCTTGCCACGAAAGGAATTCGTTCACGATGGCACAGGCGCACGACGCCCTGTACTTGTTCGGTTGAAGTAGGGAGAAGAACGGCCAGCGGCATCACGCGATAGTTCGTGAGGCCGTCGCATTCATAGGTCTTTAATTCTTCGGGTGACCAGATGAGGCCTGAATCACCCACTACGGTGCGAAATTCGGCGAGAAGGCTGGGCGATAAATCGGTCACCTTAGAGGTACCGATACGCCTCGGTCGTTAGGAAGTCCTTGCATTCCGGACTCACCATCATTTGTTCGAACAGCGCCGCTGCCTGCGGATACTTACCCGCATCGTAGCGAGCTTCGCCCACTTGGCCACGAATCTTATCGAGCTGTTCCTTGATCACGTCGCGGATCATGGCCCCGGTGATCTTGCGTCCGTCGCTCAACTGGCAACCGTTGTGGAGCCACTGCCAGACTTGTGTGCGGGAGATTTCCGCGGTGGCGGCGTCTTCCATTAAGTTGTAGATGGGCACGCAGCCGTTCCCGCGCAACCAGGATTCCAAGTACTGGATGCCGATGTCGACGTTCATCTTGAGACCCTGCTCCGTGATGGCGCCTTCCGGGACCTTCAGTAAGTCCGATGCCTGCACGCTGACTTCTTCACGCTTAACGTGAATCTGGTTCGGCGTGGGCATGTGCGCGTCGAAGATTTCTTTCGCGATGCCGACCAGGCCAGGGTGAGCCACCCAAGTGCCGTCATGGCCGGCCTTCACTTCACGTAGCTTATCTTGGCGAACCTTCTCAAGTGCCGCATCGTTCGCGGCCGGATCGTTCTTGATCGGAATCTGCGCAGCCATGCCGCCCATCGCGTGAATACCGCGCTTATGGCAGGTCTGGATCAACAGGTCCACGTAGCTCTTGAGGAAGTGCTTGTCCATCGTGACGGTGGAGCGATCCGGCAACACGAACGCCGGGTGATTGCGCAGCACCTTGATGAAGCTGAAGATGTAATCCCAGCGACCGCAGTTGAGGCCGGCGGAGTGATCGCGCAATTCATAGAGGATCTCGTCCATCTCAAATGCACCGAGAATGGTTTCGATCAGGACCGTCGCGCGAACCGTGCCGTTGGGCACGCCGCAATGCTGCTGGGCGTAGACGAAAACGTCGTTCCAAAGGCGAGCTTCCAAGTGGCTCTGCATCTTCGGAAGATAGAAATACGGGCCGGATCCCTTTGCCGCTAGCGCCTTGGCGTTGTGGAAGAAATAGAGACCGAAATCGAACAAGGAACCGGAAACGATTTCTCCGCCGATGGTCACGTGCTTTTCCATCAGGTGCCAGCCACGCGGGCGGACCAGCAGGACGGCGTGTTTCGGATTCAGCTTGTACTGCTTGCCTTCGGGGCTGGCGTAGTCGATGGTGCCGCGCACGGCATCGCGCATGTTGACCTGGCCCAGAATATTGTTCGACCAAGTGGGCGCGTTCGAATCTTCGAAATCCGCCATGAACATGTTCGCGCCGGAGTTCAGCGCGTTGATGACCATCTTGCGGTCCACCGGGCCGGTGATTTCCACGCGGCGATCGGCGAGGTCGGCTGGGATGGGCGCCACGGTGTAGTTGCTTCTGCGGATCTCCGCAGTCTCAGGCAGGAAATCGGGCAGCTTGCCGCCATCGATTGCCTTCTGACGTTCTACACGGGCTTCCAGCAACTGACGGCGACGGCCGTCGAAGCGGCGGTGCAGCTCGGCGACAAGGGCGAGCGCCTCCGGGCTAACAATCTCTTCACATTCCCGGGGGATGCTGGCGTCGATGGTTACGCCACTGCGTTCAAGGTGCGGAGTGCTCATTTGACAGCTAACATTGCAACAACTTCCGGCGCACATGTCAAATGGCAGGGTCAGTCATTTTTTGTGGCTCTCAGTAGCTCCTCGGCGTAGCGGGCACCGGCGGGAGTATCTTCATGCTTGAAGAAGCAGTAAACGTCGCGGTCATCGGCGAGTTGGCGTTGCACGCGCTGGGCGATTTCTGCGCGTTCTTCAGGGGAGTAGTCTTCCTTGCGGAGGCGCACGTAGATGAAATCCGCAGTGACTATTTCGGGGACTTCAAACTTCTCGGATTCGGCTAAGCAGAGGGCGACTCTATGCTGGGCCAGAAGGCGGTAGACTTCGTCGGTGAGCCAGGTTTTGTTGCGGAACTCGAAGGCGAAGCGCACGTCGGCCGGTAGTTTAGCCAGAAAGGCGGCTAGCAATTCCCTGTCGGCCTTCATGTTGGGCGGCAGTTGGAATAGCACGGGTCCCAGCCGTCGTGAGGCGCGCAGGGGGTCGATGGCGCGGAAGAAAAGTTCTGTGAATTCGGATTCGCGTAGCCGCTGGATGTGGGTGATGCGTTGGTGGGCTTTGCACACGAAGGTGAAGTCGTCCGGGGTTGCTGCGACCCAGTTTTCGAGCGTCGTGGCTTTCGGCAATTGGCGGAAGGTGTAATTGATTTCGACCGCGTTCAAGCGCGTCGCGTAGTGTTCCAGGAATTTCTTTGCCGGAAGTTTCGCCGGATAGAAGTCGGGTTTCCAAGTGGGGTAGGCGAAACCGGAAGTGCCTGCTCGCAAGATGGCCATACAAGAGATGATCGTACACTGAAGGGATGGGAACGAGAAGCATGGGACTTCCAGGGATGGGCAGCGGCGGTCGGCGCGGAAGCGCTGGGCCGTCAGGTCCTCCGAAGGCCGTCAAGTCGCCGGTGCAGCAGATGCGCAATGTTTGGCCGGAGTTGCGGGAGATGATTCTGCCGCGGCGCAAGATCATTATCTTGGGCTTCTTACTGATGATCGTGAACCGGCTGAGTGGCCTGGTGCTTCCGATTTCGACGAAGTATCTTATCGATAACGTGATTGGTCAACGGCAGTCGGCTCTGCTGACGTATTTGGTGCTGGGGATTTTGGGCGCGACGCTGCTGCAAGGGGCGACTTCGTTTGCTCTGACGCAATTGTTGTCCAAGGCGGGACAAAGTTTGATTGCGGAACTGAGGCAGAAGGTCCAGCGGCACATCGGGTTGTTGCCCGTTGCCTACTACGACGCAAACAAAAGCGGGACGCTGGTTTCGCGCATCATGACCGACGTGGAAGGCGTGCGCAATCTGATCGGCACGGGCCTGGTGGATTTGGTCGGTGGTCTCATGACGGCGGCGATTTCGCTAGTGGTGTTGCTGTCCATCAGCCCCGTCATGACGCTGGTTACGGCGGGTGCCGTGGGCGTATTCGGCATCCTACTGAGCAAAGCATTTGTGAATATTCGTCCTGTGTTTCGCGAGCGCGGAAAGATCAACGCTGAGGTTACCGGTCGGTTGACGGAATCGCTAGGTGGAGTGCGCGTGGTGAAGGGCTATCATGCGGAAGAGCGTGAGGCCGAAGTATTCTCCAAGGGCGTGACCCGGCTGCTGGAGAACGTATTCAAGTCACTGACGATGATGTCGCTGATGTCGCTGTCGTCGACCGTCCTGATGGGGCTGGTCAGTGCCGGCGTCATGTTCGTGGGTGTGCGGCAGATCTTCGCTGGCACGCTCTCGTTGGGCGATTTCGTGATGTTCACGACGTTCCTGGCTTTCCTGGTTGCGCCGGTGTTTCAGGTGGTGGGCATCGGCACGCAGTTGACGGAGGCTTTTGCTGGACTCGATCGCACGCGGGAAGTCCTGGGCGAACGCCGCGAGGATGCCGAGCCGAATCGCACAGTAACGATCGGCCCGATCCAGGGCACGGTTGAGTTTAAGGATGTCGACTTCAGCTACGAAGAAGGCAAGCCCGTCCTGCGCGGCGTTAATTTCCGTGCGGACCCGGGGACGGTTACCGCTCTCGTGGGCTCTTCCGGGTCCGGCAAGTCGACCATTATCAGTTTGATCTCGGCGTTCCACGAGCCCAACGGCGGTTTGGTCACGGTCGACGGAGTCGACCTTTCCAAGGTGAGTTTGAAGAGCTACCGCACGCAGCTGGGCGTGGTGTTGCAGGATACGTTCCTGTTCGATGGAACCATCGAAGAGAACATCGCGTTTGCTAAGCCCGGGGCCACGAAAGAACAGATTCGTGAAGCGTGCCACATCGCGCGCGTCGACGAATTTGCGGAGCGCTTTGAATTGAAATACGACACCATTGTGGGTGAGCGCGGCGTGAAGTTATCCGGCGGACAGAGGCAACGCGTGTCGATCGCGCGCGCGATCCTTGCCAATCCACGTATTCTGATTTTGGACGAAGCCACATCGAGCCTCGACTCGGAATCGGAAGCGCTGATTCAAGAAGGACTCAAGTACCTGATGAAGGGCCGCACCACTTTCGTGATCGCGCATCGTTTGTCGACGATTCGTCGCGCGGATCAGATTCTGGTGGTGGAAGAGGGCCAGATCGTGGAGCGGGGAACGCATGATTCGCTCTATGCCCTCAACGGCCGTTACTGGGATCTGTATACGCGCCAGCATGGCCTGGAGAAGAACATGTTCCTGGCTCCGGGCGAAGGCGATAGCGTGCCGGAATCACCGGAAGCGAAACCGGCGCGTCCTGCGGGCGGTGGTGGGCCGCTGGGGATGCTCGGCGGACGCTAGCTGAAATATACTGCTCTGCATGAGCCTTATCTCGATTTTGGAAGCAGGGCGGAGGGATTTCCTCAGCGCCACGCAGGACATCGTTGCCGCGCAGGCATCCGCTAAACCTGCGCTTGGGGCTTGGTCCGTACTGGAATGCATCGAGCATGTGGTTACCGTAGAGGGTCGCTATTTAGACTGGATCGCCGACGGAACTTCGATTACGCCGCAACGCGATGCAGAGAAAGAGATGCGGCTCTTCACGATGATCCGAAGCCGGCTGACGAAGGTAAAGACGCCTGAGGTGTTTTCGCCGTTGGGTCGATTCGATTCGCTAGCCGCAGTGTTGGCTGAGTTCAAAACGATCCGGGACCGCAGTGTTCAAGTAGTGCAAGAACGAGGCGAAGGGCTCTACGCGATTGGAGCGAGGCACCCCCGCTTTGGCGAGATGAACGGAGTAGAGTTGGTCCACTTGATCGATGGCCACGCTCGCAGGCACGCCGACCAGATCCGTGAAATCTGCGAATGAAAGCCAAGAAGTCAGTTGTCATCAAACGCGATCGACCGGATCTGCCCGCGGAGTTTGCATCGACCCAGTGGCTGGACGAAGGCAAGTCGATCACGTTGCAGGAAACGCGGCTGCAAGACTTGGAACGAACCAGCCTGAAGCTCGACGCGTTTCGCCTGGAAGGTTCCACCTTGGAGCGCGTGCAACTCGCTGGTGGACAGTTCGGGTCCGTCGTGTGGAAAGACGTTCGGGTTGTAGGTTGCGACTTGGCGAACATTCGAGCGCATCGCGTTTCGCTTGTCAGAGTGGAACTCGTTGATTGCCGACTGACGGGCTTTCGCGCCACGGCTCTGGATTGGCAAGACGTTTTGATCCAGAACGGAGACGCTCGCTACGCGCAGTTTGAGAGCGGAAAGTTTCGTGATTGCGAGTTCGAAGGCTGCAATTTCCAGGACGCCGATTTTCGCGGCGCGGATCTGGCCGGGGCAATCTTCCGGTCGTGCAATTTGGATCGCGCCGATCTACAAAAGACGAAATCGCAGAATACGGATTTCCGCAAGTCCGAAGTCGAAGGCATGCTAGTCGGCATGACGGACCTGCAGGGCGCGATCGTGGACCCAGCGCAGGCGATGGTCCTGGCTCGGGTGTTGGGACTACAGATTCTGTAGCGACGCGTTAGAAGCCGAAGCCCATTAGAATGGCAACCTGGTTTCGGTTCGACTGCAAGCCGCCGTCGAAGTTTCGCACGGCCCAACTGGTGTAGCGAACCTCGGGCGATAATTTAAAGAATAGAAATTTGATCTCGACGCCGCCGCCGACCACGAGGCCGTAGTTCTGGCGATGTTTCAACGTCGCCAGGCTGATATCCGACAACCGGCTGAAGGCCGCGCCGCCTTCAAAGTACGGGCGCACCATCCCCGTGCCGATGCGATGCTTGAGCACGACGGGGAACTCCCACGACGATCCGGTTCCGGCCGCGAGAAAATCATACTTGCGGCGCAGAGCATCGATCTCGACGGAATTGCCGCCGGGGAGGTGCAGTTCCAGATACGGGCCCCAGACGAGGTTCTGCGCATCCGCAATGGACTGCGCCTGGATCACTTTGAACGCATCCGTCGCTGGGACCCCTAACTTCAATCCAACCCCCAGAGGCTGGGCATACGCGGCCATCGATAAAACAAAAAGTGCCGAAAGTGTTTTGAGCATCCTATCCCGATTCTAAAGCAAGTGAAACCCGACCTCTACCATCGCTGGCGCCATCACGGGCCGGTCCCCTATAAGAGCAGGGCGGAAGCGCCAACGTTTCACGGCTTCGATCGCATTTTCATCCAGACCGAGGCCCATGGCCTTTACGACCCGAATATTCAAAGGGCGCCCGTCGATGCCGACATCGATTCGCAGCCGCACGAAGCCTTGTACGTGAGCTCGGCGAGCGGGCTCGGAGTATTGCGGCTCCTCTTGATAGATCAATTGTGGGGTGCGTGTGAGCTTCTGCTGGGGTAGCGTGCCGCCGGTGAAGCCGCGCTCCGGACCGTCGCCGATGCCACCGCCTGGGCCCGTTCCGATGCCGCCGCGTTGTCCCGGTCCGCCGCTGGTCCCCGCGAGGAGCCCCAACGGATCGCCGATCTCGGCGAGGGAGGAGTTCAGCTCGGGTGCGTCAATCATCGACACTTGGATCGCCAAATGAGGTTGGTCATTCATCGCAACCATGGGCGGAAGAAACTTGCGCCGTATCGGTTTATCGGGAAGGCGACCCTTGCTGGCAGGTTCGGGTGAGTTCTGGCCGCCACCGCTCTCCTGTGGCATCAAACGAGGGGCAGGGAGGCGGATGGAGAGCGGCATCTTGACGACAAAATGCGGCGGCAGGGGTGGAGGGGGGCCCATTACTGCCGCCGCGAGCAACAACACCAGCAGCGCGGCGACATGGAGGCTGGAGGAGACAAGCCACGAGGAGATCGGCTGGGATGAACGTTGCATGCCTTCGGTAATGCACATGGCTTGCCACGCTCAAGTGATTGATTCTGCGTGCACCCGTGCGGCCAGCGCAGCACACACGTGCTCGGTGGGCACACACTAGGCGGTACTGCGACGGAATAGTCGCGGCTCGTGGCGGTACAAAAGGAACAGCAGTCCTGCCAGATACACAGCGTATGCCGAGCAAGACGCCAATGCGACGCCCTTCACTCCCATCCAGCGAGGCAACAACAAGTCACCGGCGATATTCGTACACATGGCGGCAACCCCCGCTTGCAGGATCAGTGGCGTCGCGGATAGCGCGGTCGCCAAGCGTTGGGCGATCAGGAGCAGCACGGCGAACGGCACAATCAACAAGGAGAATTTTTGAATCTCCGTCACCACCAGTGCCTCCGCTGGTCCAAATTCACCGCGCTGGAACGTCACCCGAACCACGTCTCCCGACCACCAAATTAACGCGAGCGTCATGGGCATCATCACCAACATCGCCACTCCTGCGTGCATACGAACTGCCCTGCGTAGCTCGGTCCAGTGGCCCAATGAAATCAGCCGCGAGAATTCGGGTAGCACTGCGGTGGCCATGCCGGTACCGCCGATGGCGATCAACACAGCCGCGAACTTGACGCCATACGATAGCGCCGAAACACTCCCTGATCCTAGTGATCCAGCGACGGCCTGATCCACTAGGCCGCACCCCGCGACGATCAGCGTACCCGCCAACATTGGGAGATACTGGGCTCGAATCGCCAGCAGTTCGGGCGCCCAAACGGGCTGCGTTAGCGAAGACCAGCGCGGTCGTAAAGAGTAGCCGAGTCGGCGCACGGCGAAACCCAAGACAGCGAACTCGGTGAGTGCCCCCAGGGTCACGGCAGCGCACAACACCGGAACGCCCCAGCGCGCCCCGCCCAAGAACAAGAACAACATGGTGAGCAGCGGCGTCGCCATCTGAACTCCGGTCGCCAGAGCCACCCGTCCGTGGGCATTCAGCACGGCGCGCCACGTGGCCGCGCACGCACCCATCGGTAACCAAACCAACATGCTGAGGAAAAGCGTGGTGGTCAGGTCCACTTTACTGGGTGAAAAGCTCGACCCCAACAAGGGGAGTAGCCATCTCCCCGCGGCCATCAATACGACGGTTAGGGGAAGCATCGCGGCCAGCACCATCGCCAGACCAGATTGCGCCAGCCTTCCGGCTTGATTTGAGACACGCGCGCGGATCAACTCCGGGACCAAACTGGGTGTGAAGGTTCCCGCGACCGTGTCTACAAAGAAGCTCGGCAGCAGGAAGGCGATGAGGTACGCATCCAACTCGTCACTGGCGCCAAAGTAGCGAGCCGTGACGGCGACCTTCACGGCCGCGGCGATCTTGGTAAGCGAAGTCAGAACGCCCACCGTCGCCGCGTCCTGAAATACGCGCCGATGGTTCGATTTCCGTTCCGCAACTCCCGTGAGGGCCACGTTCAGAACGTAGCACACACGGTGCGACGCCCCGTTGGGGCTCCCAGAACAGTTCCTGGATGAATTTACAACTTTTTTACAACTTCGTAACGACCTGCACTACCCTCCCGGCGTACCCTGAACCGTCATGGCAGCGCACGCAGTTACATTTGATCCTTCAGTGACCTTCGATCCGGAAGCTTGGCGAAGCCTGCCGGACGAGGAACTCATTACCGCTTATCGCCAGGGTTGGGGACCCCGCACACGTGAGGATGCCGCCGACGAATTGTTCCGCCGGCACCAGTCGCGGATCACTCGTTGGTGCTGCCGCTTCACTCACGACCGCGAAACTGCCGCCGATCTGGCGCAGGAAATCCTGCTACGCGCCTATCGCAATCTAGATAAGTATCGTGGCGAATGCCGCTTTTCCACGTGGCTGTATGTGATCGCGCGCAATCTCTGCTTCACCGCTGTGCAGCGGCGCGCATCCGAACCGGTGTGGATCGCTAAGTCTCAGGCAACGGAACTGCCGGATACGGTCACCGTCGATATCCACGACGCGTTTGAATCCGAACAGAAGCGTCAGAGCAATTGGCGCTTTATTCTCGAGACGCTCGATAAGACCGAAGCGCGCGTGATGCTGATGCACTATGGCGAAGAGCTCCCGTTGAGCGCGGTTACTCGCATCATGGGTCTCACCAACAAGAGCGGTGCGAAAGCATACATCGTAAGTGCGCGGCGTAAGCTAGACGCTGCGATGCGGCCCCGCAAACGCGTTGTCACACTGGCAGCCGCATCCTGAAGCGCGTTCCTACCGCCACCGCTTCCACCCACAACTCGCCCCCGTGCGACAGCACCGTTTTTCGCGACAGCGCGAGCCCTAGCCCCACGCCGTTCTGTTTGCCCGCGGTGACGAACGGTTGGAATAGATCCCCTGCGATGGACGCTGGGATGCCCGGCCCGGTGTCCTCGACCGAGACGATCACTTCTCCTGCGATTGCTTCGGCCCGGACGTGCACCGTGCCGCCTTGGGGCATCGCCTCAAGGGCATTTGCGATCAAATTCTGAAACACCCGTTCCATGGGCGAGCGGTCCAGAGGCAGTTCGACATCTGCCGCTACGTCGATGTTTACTTCGACGCCACTGGCCTCTGCGCTGGCCACCAGTGGATCGTAGGCGGCTTGCACGATGTCTCGCAGTCGGCATACCTCGCGGGCATGGCCGCGGCCCTGGGTCACGTCCGCTAACTCCTGCAGCATATCTTGCACCTTGCGCGAAGCACGGTAGATATTCGTCGCCAAGCGCTGCACTTGGGCATCCGACAATTGGCGGTCGACTAACATTTCGGAGCCACCGTAGATCGCTGCCAGGGGATTCCGCAGGTCGTGAATGATGGATGTCGACAGACGTCCGATGGTGGAAATCCGTTCCTGCCGGATCAATTCTTCACGCGCCGTGCTCAGGTTCTTCGACATGGTGTTGAACGATTCCGCCAGGCTTGCGATCTCGCCACTGCCTCCCTCGGGAACCCGAACTTCATAGTTGCCTCGTCCGATTTCGGCCGCCGCGCCGCTCAGTGTTCCTAATGGCCGCAGCAGGCGTCGCGTCAGCCAGAATGTAATACCCAGGCCGGCGATTACCGCGCCGATCCAGAGTGCGATCAATCTACCCCGCATCGTGTCAATGCGGTTCCGCGCCGATTCGAACGAGCGCAGAATCGAGAGCCGTCCTACTTCGCGGCCTTCGATATCGGTCAGCGGAAAGTCCGAACTGAAGTACTCAATGCCTGAAAGCCGCACTTCGCCGGGTTCACCCGCTGCCGCGTTCGCAAACTGGTTTGTGGCTGCGGGGTCCAACGTCGAAGCTGCAACGCGTTCTCCAGTTACAAATACGAAATCGCTGCCGCCTGTGGCTCGCTTCAGTTCCGCTACGTGTTCGGAATCCACGGCGACGCCGACCACTAAGACGTTGAGTAGTCCGGCACCCTGTCCGGATGCCACGTATATCGGCGTCAACACAACTTGATACAAGCGATCCTTGAGTGTCACGAATCCACGTGCCTGCGCCGGGAATTTCGCGGCCGCAGCCTGCACGAAGGTGAGAGAGGCAAGCTTGGCCCCGGGTCCAACCTGTGCCATGACCTCTCCGTTAGGCTCCACCACCAGGAAGAGCGTGCCGCTCTGCGTCAGCCTTCCCCAGACTTCTTTGGCCGTATCCTGGATCGTTGCTTCGTCGCCGGTTCCGAACGCCGCCCGGATGTCTGGCATCCGGCTCATCACCAAACTCACCGACGCTAACTCTTCCGCCTGTGCTTGCCACAAAGACTGATAGGCCTGAAAGCTCGCGCGCACTTCCTCTTCAATGGTGGCCGCGGCGATGCGCCCGAACTGGTCTTGGATCACCCAGCCCAGTGCTCCGAACAGCACTGTGATCGCGATCGAAGTGGAAAGCATCACTTGCCACAGCAACGATACGGGGCGTGGGGCCGTATCGTTCATGGGCGCGCAGCCGGATACAAACTGTTCTCGTCCGCTGGAGTATGATATTCGTGTCCGAACTTGTTAGTGTGCGGGATGGCGAGGTAACCGCTTTCCGAAATTGGAACGGCTGGTAATACGAGCGGGCCTGCTCCCACGGTGATCGTCTTGGTCAACGCCGTGAGCGTCGCATCGGTTGCCCGTTCATGGAACACACGCAGGCGGTACTCTCCTGCTGGGACATCGTCGATCCGGAAGGTGCCGTCCTTCTGGGTGGTCGCGTAGTAAGGAGTATTCAAGGCCACGATCACGGCGCTCATATTCGGATGAATGTTGCAGAACACCCGCACGACTCCTGCGCGACCGAAGCGAACACTGCGCGACGTTCCTGGCGGATACAGCCCAATATCGAATAATTGCCCGTTGTAATTTGAAAACGCGTTGTGGAAGATCGGGTCGAAGTTCGGAAAGTCCACCATGGCGCCCATCTGCACCGCCAGCACATGAGGTAGGAACGTCTTGTTCCTCTGCTCCATGCGCGCCTTGAGCCCTGGTTTCGGAGGCGGCGCGGGGGTTAACATCGGCTCCAGCCAAACCACTACGCCCGAATAATCGAGGCCTTTGCGAACAGCCGCGTCTTTGGAATCGCGCAACTCGACGCGCCCCGTTACCGGAGCCGCCGTCATCAGCGCCGTCGCGAGCAGGCTAGAACAAATATGCGATCGCCAGGTCATAGTGTGGATTGATCCGAGTGTTGTTGAAATAACTGGTCCGAACCTGCGATGCCTCAAAGCTTGTCATCAAATTCGATCCCCAACGATACATCACATTTGCACCGTAAGCCTGGTTTTTGCTCACGCCTTCTCGCAATAGATCCCGGTTGCGGTCATCCTGCTGCCCACTGAAAAAGTGGAACGTGGTTCGCTGTGTTGCGCGGATCTTCAGTTGCGCCCAACCGCCGCGTGAGTGCACCGGTGTTGCCCGGACTCCGGTAGAGGACGCAAAGATACTGACGCCTTGGCGGATGCCGCCGATCACCGCCGTATTTTGTCCACTGAAGAACGCCCCAGTAAAGTCCACACGCGCGAACGGCCGCACCAGCCAGTCCATGGTGAAGATCCGTGACGCAGCCGATTGGCCCACAACTCGCGTGCTGCTGGCATGAAATCCTGGCGCAATCTCGATCCGCCGGTTCCCTCGCTTGGCCCAAATCTCGAAGCGCCCTTCGTATCCCGGACGTGAAGCGGCCAACGAATCCGAGTAGACGCTGGCTACGCCGGTGCGATCCTCGGCGGTTTGATAGAGCCCCGCTTGCGCGCGCACTCCGACGCGATCCTGCCACGATCGGCGATGTTCCACCCGGACCTGTGGTTGCCACAGCCACAAGTTTCCGGTCGCCGAAAGAGGCGATATGCCCACCTGCGCCAGAGAATCCGGTTCGCGTGGAGCAACAAGAGGCTTGTCGAAAGCGAATCCTACCGTGGTATTCTTCCAGGCCACATCCAACGTCGCCACGCGCAGTCGCATGGTCTGGTTCAGCCCCGTACCGCCGCCGAAAAAGTCCATGAAGACGGAGCCTTTTACCTTCGCCCCGCCCAGAACAGTCGGACCATCGACGCGCAATCCGATCACGCTCTGCCGGAACGTTGCTCCACCTCCAGCGGTGCGTCCGGTCGCCGGCAAGACTACTGGATAGGCCGCGCCGGCCGAGGATTGTCCATTCAGATATGCGTTGAACAGCAGCATTCCTGTGAGGGAAATGGGCAGTCTGTTGTCGCTGCCCACACGGGTCTGATCCAACTCAGTGATGCGCTGCTCCGCCACTTCGACCCGCTCCACCAGAGGGGCGCTTGCAGCAGTGGGCTGCTCCGGTCCCAATCGCTCCCGCAATTCGCGAACCTCGTTTGTCAGCGCGCGATTCTGCTCCTCGAGTTTGGCCAAGCGTTCCAAGACATCCCGCATCGCGTCGGTCTGTTGGCCCACGGCAACCACGCAGACCACTAGTCCGAGAATGAACCCCTTACACATTCTTCGACTCCTTGAGTAATCCTTGCACCGTCGCGCACAACGCTGCGGGCGAAAACGGTTTCGCGAAAAATGCCGCGGCCCCGGCCTGCAGCGCCTCCGACTTCACCCCTGCGTCGGTGGATGCGCTCATGATCACCACGGGCACACCGTCCTTCAATTGGTGGGCCCTTGTGATTAATTCTATCCCCGACATCGCCGGTAGCTGTACGTCGCTGATCACGGCGGCCAAGTCCAAGCGTCCCATCGCCTCTAAGGCTGCTTCGGCAGACGAGACGCGAATCGCGGTGACGCCGGGTAACGCTTCCAATGCTAGTTCGAGCATATCCGCGCAGTCGGCCTCGTCGTCGACGATCATTACTGTGTGCGACTTCATGGCAGAAACCGGTATCCCACGCCGTGCATCGTCAAGAAGTAGCGCGGCGTTTCCGGATCCGGCTCCAGCTTCTGCCGCAGCCGTACGACGTGCGCGTCCACTGTGCGCGTATTCGGAAACGAGGCGTAACCCCAGACAGAATTCAAAATCACGTCGCGCGACAAAGCCCGTCCAGGATTTTGTATGAAAAACGCCAGCAGGTTGAATTCGGCTTTGGTGAGTCGCAACTCTGCTCCTGCGCGGCGAACCAATCGCTGCTCCATATCCACTTCGACGTCGGCGAACCCGAGCTTGGGAGCCGCCCCTTGTCCCGTGCGTCGCAACAGCGCCCGGATGCGAGCCAGTAGTTCCCGAGTCCCGAACGGTTTCACGACGTAATCGTCCGCGCCGATTTCCAGCAGGAGAACTTTGTCCAGTTCGTCCCCCATGGCGCTCAAGACGATGACAGGTGTTTGCGAACCCGTCGCCCGCAGTCGTTTACACACTTCGACGCCGCTTAGCCCGGGCATGCGCAGGTCCACCAGGATTAGGTCGGGTTTGGCTGAAAGAGCCGTCGCGAGGCCGGTTGCCCCATCGGCAACCAGCAAAGGCCGGTAGCCTTCGTTCTCCAGCATGAGCCCAATAGTGTCGCGGAGGCCGTCGTCGTCGTCGATCACTAATATCGTCTGCATGGGTCCTATTTATTGTAGACAGCGCGGGCTGTCCCAACAGAACGCCAAGTAGCGGATCGAGTTAAAGGATGGGCAGAGACAGCACGTTGCTGCGGACCCCGTCTGCTACAACCTCCACGGATGCGGAGTCGGACTGCAGCCCAAGCGGAACGGGGATCTGGACTTGGTAAATGCCCCCGCCTTGAGGTGTTACCGATGTTGCGTCGGCTTCCACGTCCTGGAACTTCACGCGCACATGCACACCTGCGCCGGTCCCCAGGCCCGTCATGAACAGACTGATCGGTGCGCCGGAGGCCGCAGGAGAGTCGGTATTCACCAGCGATCCCGCGCTCACGGCGAGCGCAAATTCCGGCGACTGCGGATTCGCGAACAATGCCGGAGCAACACCACTCACCTGTACGGTGATTTCCGCCGAGCCGTTCGGAGTGATGACCTGCAGTTTCGCCGAGTCCGAGACACCAGCGGGCAGTTCCGTGTTGATCTGCATCGCGTCGGCAAACACCAGAGGCAGTGCCTTGCCATTCCACAATACGGAGCATCCGTGGGCTTCCAGCAGCGGAGTCCCTGTCGCAGCCACCGCTTCCGGGAATAGATTGCTTCCGAAAATCGTAACCGCGCCGCCGCTCGCGATCTGGGACGTGAACGTCGCGGAATTCACCACCCCCGTGATTCGCGGCTGTGGTCGCAGGGTCAGCGCATCCAGGTCCACCGCCTCGCTCAGGCCGCGCGTGCGCAACATCAAAGACGAGCCGGTCACCTCGGTGCGCACAAAGTGATTTTTGCCGATGCTCTGCGCGATTCGTTCATTCGGTGCGCTCCAGGATGGTTGCGCGCCGCCGCCGCCCGACGTTACGTAAACGATGCCACCTGCGTTTGCAGGGACGACCTGCCCACCTCGCAGTTCATAAGTGCGCTGATACGTATGCTCATGGCCGTTGAACACCAAGTGGACACCATTGGCCTCCAGGATCGGCACAATGTGCTGCCGCACGCGTTCCGCCTCGGGCTCATCTTGGTGTTTCCCCGTCGCGTAGCCGGGATGATGGAAGAACGCGATGCGCCAGAACTTGCGCGTGTTTCGTAGGTCTTGTTCCAGCCATTGCAGCATTCCACCCTTGCCATTGGCGGCCCGCTCCAGCGGAGCATTCGTGTCCAGCGCCACAAAATGTGCGTTGCCCCAATCGAAGGAATAGTAGCGTCCCCACTCGTGCGATGCGACTCCTTCTGCACGATGCGCGCGCCCGGAGAGGCTGGGATTGCCGGAGTCCGTGTAGTATTCGTGATTGCCGAGCGTGGCAAAGAACGGAACCTGCGCCATCATCTCGCGATACATGGCGTAGTAGTTGTCTTCGATACTAGAATGCGTCGCCAAGTCGTAGGCTAGATCTCCGTTCGCCAGCACGAACGAAACATCTTCCGCTGCCATTTCCCGCCCTAGTTGAATTTGTTGCGCGCTGCCTTCGCCTGAATCGGCAAAGTGAAGAAAGCGGAAGGGTCCGGGGGCTTCGGTACTGAACTGCAAAGCCCTCTTCAGCGGGGAACTCAGCGCCGCGCCGTTCACTAGGATCTGGTAGGTGTAGGTCGTTGCTCGAGTCAGCCCAGTCAGGATCGCGCGGTACTGATAATACGTCTGGTCCATGGACGTCGTGGCCGTGTCAAACAGCGTCGCCACGGCGTCGAAGATGCGAACCTTGCCGCTGGGATCGGTTACGGAAACGGTCGCCGTTTGCAGGGACGGTAGAGCCCACAGGATGGTCGCCTCATTCGGGCCGGTATTTTGGACGTTGGGGCACCGCAGGAATGCCGGAGCAATCCCAATCGCCTGTGCTCGCAATGTCGATGCCCCAGCAGCGGCAACCGTTGCCGTCTGGAGAAAACCACGACGTGTGATCCTAGACATCTAAATCCCCTTCCAGCGTCCCGTGTGGCTGGATTTTCCTCAGCGTAGCAGTTGAAGTCCCGAGCGACAAGGGGCCCCGACCATTAGCGCGTAGACAACGCATATCCACTCCCCGGCTCACCGAACATCGTCAACGTGAGTAACGGGCTCCCGCTGGCTAACCCCGCGGGTAACCGCACCACGATTTCCTGCATGGCGACAAACCCTGGCGCGAGCCCCGCCCAAAGGACCTCGGCTGCTTGCCCTCCCACCGTGGCCGTCACTGGGTTTTGCATCTCCACCAGTCGATCCAGGGGAGCCGCTTGGCCGCTTCGCTCATCACTCTTCGCATGGCCGAGTCCGGTCGCCCAGACGACCACCAGTTCCCCCGCGACTGCTGGCGACCCCTTGTCCACGACACTCCCGTCGACGTGCGCCACGGCGAAAATTCCTGGCGCAGCCGGTCGAAGCTCCACCGCCGTAGTATGACTTGCTCCTGCCGCATCGGACACGCTGATGGACGTCGGACCGAGCGGAAGTTCGGAAGGCGTCTGAATCCATGCACCACTGGCCGACACCAGGATGAGAGGTGCCGGAAGCCCGCCTAAGGTTACCGAGACGCCAGCGAGGACCGTCGGTAGGGGCCAGCTCTGCGCCTGAGCAATACTGTTCAACGGCAGATATGTACGGATGAACACCATCTCTCCGGGCGCTAACACCGGGATTCCCGAGGCCGCGTTCATCGCATCTCCGGCATGGATGTCTGGAACACGCGTGTCCTGCCGCCAACCTGCCGCGACGATAGACTCGTTCACAAACGCGGCGCGCTCGCGCGAAAACCCTCGCGAGTAGTCCACAGACGCCTGAAACGTTGCTTCCGGACACGGCGCATAGGCCCCATTGACCAGACAAACTCTACTCGGATCCTGCAGCACCGACTGACGGATTAGCGCGTACTCCCGGTCGAATTCCTGAGCGAGCCAGCCATCCGGACCGCCCGCGACCTCGGCGGCCTGGTGCAGCGTGTCCAGATACCGGGTACGGAACGCAGGTACCTGCAGGGCCCGACGCAGAAGTACATCGTCGTTCGTTCCTTGCCAAATGGGCCACTTGGCGGTCGTGAACGTCATCTCCTTGTCCCAGGGCAGGAAGAACCAGTGGTTGTCCACTGTGCGCCGGTACAAGTAGAAATTCGTCATGCCGCTGTCGCTCAGGATTCCATCCACTTCGCCCATGAACATCTCTACCGCGACGTGCGCCACGTAAGCCCCGATGTCCATATACTTGCCGACCGCAGTCACAAACTCAGCATCGGTGGACATGTTGATGGTCCGCACCATGTCCGCGATCACTTGCCCCTGCGGATCACTGGTGTGCGTTTTGGGCTCAAAGATCGATGGTACGTAGGCGTCGCCGGAGTCACCAAGATACTGAAAGTGATACGACTGGCCGCCCTTCGCCTCGTACAAGTATCCGCCGTCTTCCCCGAATCGCGTGATCAAATAGCGGGAATCAATGGGCTCTGCCAGCTCGAACAGTCCCGCGTAGGTTCCATTCACCACCATCCGGATATGGACGGTTCGCTGAAACGGCAACCCCATGCGCTCAAACATGCGCATCGTCAATGTTTCGTGCAAACCGGACGCATCTTGAGAAAAATTGCGCAAGATCAAGGACGGGAGCCCCAGGAAGGTCTGGGCTTTGTCGTACTGCGCGAACTCGATCCCCAACCCGGGTTTGATCGGGTTCAGGCTTCCGGTGCCGCGCGTATGAATGCCGACATTTTTGACCTCAATGCCGCGCCAGGAAAAGTCGCACTTGTAGGTGGCTTTCTTGTCCAGATACTTGTCGTGCAGCGCCTGCCAATCCGCGGGACTCATGGTTAGCCGGATTTCCTGCAGCGTGGTTTCGTCGAAGATATCCGCGACCGTCTGTCCGGAACACCCCGCCGTCAAGGCCAGGAACACCGCGAAATAGCGCAATCCTCGGCTCATACTAGTGGTGGGAGCACGTTTTGTGCCAAAGGGTAGTACTCCGTGCAGGGCGCGTCTAATTTGCTGGGAAGAACGAAGATAAAGGTGGTGGGCCCGACAGAACTCGAATCTGTGACCTCCTGCGTGTCAAGCAAGAACGGCACCCTCCCACCACTGATTCAAAAGGACTTATCTTCCCGTAAAGCCAGAAACGCCGGCAGAAATGCAGGTGTTTGACACTAATTGACACTAAAACCGCTCGCGGGGTGGCTCCCCAAATTTGGGTTATTCGTTGGGCAACGAGAGTGATGCATTTCACGATTTGAGTGACGTTGGATTGGCGGAAACCGCGGGTCCAAGCTTTTAGCGGCGCACGTCGAACGGCCGCCGCCGGCCTTTTCAGGGCACCAAACACCGATTGTCTCTATTGGATATGTAATGACTTAGGTTTCTTTCTGAGGGCCAAAGACGGCCTCAAAGTGCAACCATTGCAACCATTTTGGCTCGCTCGGATTTGCTCACATTGGCAAAGGCCCCGCCATCAAGCGGATCTCTCGAAGTTCGTACCAACCAAACCTAAAAAGGCGGACGGTCAAGGTTCGTCCGAGACCCGGATTCCTGGCCTGCAAGTAACTCCCGCGACCTTGGAGCAAATCCCTGGTTTGGGAGATTCGAAAGAGTGCTTCGCCGGGCACTCGGAACCGATCAAAACACGCATCGATTCAAAGAGCAGGAGACTACATTGAGCCTACGAGGGTAAGGCGCGCACTAGCAGGCTGCTGAAAAACTCCCCAGAAGGTCCGCAGAACACGATTTTTAGGGAGGCGAAACTATCAACCCGGCTGCGCTGATCGCGTGCAGCGCGTTTCTACGCGTCGCACCTTTCATTAACTTGTGAGTCAAAGTGGTTTCAGTAGCCTGCTAGGGCTTCATCGGGGCGCGCTCAACAGAGGGGGTGACCCCGAGAGTGTGGGTCTAACGCCTGCGATTCAGGATAGTCCTGCGATGAAACTCCTACACATGCGCGGTCGCGCGCTCGACAATTTTATCACTAACCCACCGCTGAGCCCGTTCAATTGCAACCTGCCGGACGATTTGGCGGCACGGCTAGGGTCTCCTTCCCGCGCTGTAGTGCTTCGGTCAGACTATTGAAATCTCCGGAAAAGTTTGTCGCGCAGACGATGAGGTGGGCCAGGTACGGGCGCTGTGTTTGGATGCGAACTGGTTTCACAATCTGATGGATGTTCGGGCGAAAGTCTGAGCTTGGCATGAGGAGTACAGCGGTGAGCGGCCCCACAGCAGCCTGGGGTACCGCACACCCAGCGAGTTTGCCGCAATCTGGAAATCCTCAGCTATGAATGGTTGACAAAATCGAGGGATGTCAATCGCGCTCAGCACGACGTGGGCGATGGACAGCCGCGACCGTCGGTGCTTACGGATATCTCGCGCTTCTTTGAGCGGTGCCGCCAGGCAGAATCCGGACGTCCTTGTATCGGAAGCCCCCAACTGAGCCTATCCACGCACATTATGATCCGGAAACGTTTGCGGTACCCGCGCTGAAGTGCGAAGCTGAGAGAGCCTGTGATCCATCAACGAGCGAAGGTATTCCTTGGCCTTTACCTCTGCGCGGTTGTGTACCTGTCGCTGTATCCCGGGCAGGTCTTGTTGCACGCCAAATGGAACACATTAGCATGGGTTCCGATCACCGGGCGGCGACAGGTCTTGGACGCGACTCTCAACGTTCTTTTCTATATCCCCCTGGGTGTCGCAGGATTCCTGTCTGTGCGACGCGGCTGGTTTGGGTGGCTGGCTGCCGTCGTTTGCGGAGGGTTGCTCTCTTGGCTGATCGAATGGCTGCAATTATGGACTCCAACCCGCGTGGGCAACGTTGCGGACATCATCTGCAATAGCACGGGGACTCTTCTAGGCGCTACGGGGGCGTATTTCGCAATCAGATCTGGGTGGGGGACGCAGGGAGCGTTGCAAACCGGCAACCTGCAACGTTGGCGCCTGCATACCAGCGGAGTGCTACTGCTGGGATTATGGATTCTGTCGGAGACGTTTCCATTCGTCCCCGCGCTATCGCTGATCCGCTTGACGCGGGCTTCAGCTTTCATCGCCCCATGGACATGGCGAACGATGTGGGAAGCGCTCCTGGAATTCTGCTTGCTGCGTCTGGCGCTAGGCCGCTCTCCATGGCTATTGGTGGCGTACTTAGCGCTACCGGCCCAAGGACTCCTATTGGACCGGGCATGGTCATTTTCGGCAATGCTCGGAGCCGGGTTCGGCTGGGGCGCCGCAAAACTTGTTCCGACCAGCGGAACCCGTGTACTGGCTTGGCTATTGCCCTCTTTCCTGGTATTCGAAGAGCTTAGACCCTTTGAGTGGACCAACGAACCCACTCCGTTTAGCTGGGCACCGTTTCAGTCCTGGTATGAGACGTCCTCCGGTACCTACTACCCGGTGCTCTTTGGGAAATTGTTCTTGTATGTTGCCGTGATCTGGGTACTACGCGAGCGCCGTCTAGGCTGGCGATGGGCGGTCGGAATCCCCGGAGTAATCTTGGCGTCTGGCGAGTGGGCACAGCAGTATATTGCTGGCCGAACACCGGAGTCTACCGATCTGGTATTACTCGCCGCAGGAGCGGTGCTGCTCGCACTCTGCACCCCTCCGCCACTCCCTCGCCCCACTTAATTGTCAGCCGCCCTCGTTACCGTGAGGTTCGGGAAATAGGAGAAGGGCCCTTACCAAGGTATCCTGAGGTGAACTCTCTGCTGAACTCTAAAGATACGCCCCCGAAATGCCGCGCAAAAAGTTATTGTGCATCTTTACAACCTTGATGGGGAACCGAGCCACCACGCAACGTATGATGGACGTGATCGGAACCCTGGATAATATTGAGCCGACCTATGTTCTGCTCGATGTAGCGGACTACCAACGGTATTCAATGCCATGGTGGGCCAAGCTAACTGACCCGTGGCAATCGGAATATCTCGCCCGATGTAAAGCGGCCCCTGTACTGGATAGCCACTACGACGCGATGTTGGTGAACGGATGGGAGCTGATGGTTGCATTTCAGGACGTGGCCCAACGGATTCCAGCCGCTGCCATGATGGACGCGGTCCCAGCCACCTCTGATTGCCAATTGCGTCGCCGCGGACATGGCGGCGTGAAGCGACTCCTTTCCTTTCAGCTCCATCACTTTCGCTTTGCTAGAGCGGCCCGGGAATTTCAGCTTTTTTTACCCATGGGTTCCGACTGCAAAGATTCACTTGAGCGGGACTACGGAATCCCGGGCGAACAGTGTTTCGTGACCCTGGCGCCTCAGGATACAGACCGTTGGAAACCGGCATCCGCTAAAGCCGCTGTAAGATCACCCTTGCGTTTGCTTTTTGTGACGAATGACTTCGATCGCAAAGGTGGAGATTTTTTATTGGATCTTTTCTCGCGGCATCTGTCCGATGGCTTCACTTTAACCATCGCGTCTAACGACCCGAAACTAGAAGCCAAATCTTTGCCAGCAGGGGTCGAGTGGTTGCGGGGACTGGATCGGGAGCGAATGATGGAGATTTATCGTTCGAGCGACGTTTTTGTGTTTCCTACGCAGCAAGATTATATGCCGCAGGTTCTAGCCGAAGCTCTAGCCACAGGCGTGCCTTGCATCGCTAATGACGTCGGTGGGATCCGAGACCTGGTACTTGACGGGAAAACCGGGTTTCTAATGTCTCCTGACGCTACTCCCGCGGAGTGGGCGCAACGCGTCTTTTCCTTGGCCGACCATCCAGAGGAACTACAACGGATATCCCGAGAAGCGCGGATCTTTGCCGAAGAAAAGCTGACGATCGGGCGATTTCAAGAGTTGATCCAGAATGTCATGAACCGGCTCGTCGGCAGTCCTTCGTGATTCCATCCGATTTGCTTCTACCGCGCTGAACTCCCGGCAACGGAACAAGCGATGACGGAAGGGACGCCAGTCGCCCCCCCCTTCCACTGCCCCTCGATTCTCAAATGATTCGCTATCTGCGACGAATCGGCGTAGTGCGAAAGGCCTCAGATGACTGGCGGATGGCCGGCCATTGATGCGCCATTCCCATTCCGAAAAAGAACCCAGGCCACTTGTTTCCAGAGAGCGAGGCGTCCGAGTTCTCATCCCGGACGTAATAGGGGTCACAATAATAGCCGGGCTTGGTATACGGACAGTAGCCCCAAATCGAACCGTACACCAAATCCCCCCAGTCCTTCCTGGCCTGGCTAGGGCTCGCAAGGAAATAGGCTCCCAGAGCTTGATTCGCCTCCGCAGCGTAGGTTCGAGAAGCTCGAATTGCTCCGGGCGCCAAGGAATGGCTGCAATTGGGGACTCGCCAGAAGGACCAGGTTGCGGCGTCTGGATTCGCCACGCTAAGCGGCTCACAGGCGGCGAAAATGCGTCCGTAATGCAAACCGTTGGTAGTCGCATCAAATCCTTGATCGTGAATCCACTGGGCAGCTTGTCCTAAGAGCACTATGTAAGGCCGGCTAATAGACGGGTCCGTGTTCAGCGTGGCCCATCGCATCGATGCGATCTTGATCCCCAACATGAAGGGTTGCTGCCCGTGACCGGAGAGTGCGTAGGAAAATGAATGCCCCTCACCTGTACTAGCACCATCCCAGGGGCGATCTAACCGTAGTTCGGTGGGCGATTGAAACGTACAGATCCAATTCTTGCTCAACTGCGGGTCGTCCGTATCTACACCAATCGTCGTAAGCTGGACGTCATTCCCGATCGTGAAGGACACGGTACCCGAATCGCCACCCCATAGCGCGGAGAGTGCTCCTTCGTTGTCTCCCGTCTTCGTGAACTGGTGAAACACCGTAAACGGAGCTCCTTGCCGTGTCCCCGTCAACGTGATGACGGCCCCGTCGATGAGACCGCTGCCGATGATCCTGGCCGAGCCGTTTTCAACACTAACCGATCCACTCGAGACCCCAAAGCACATGCCTGGATCAAAGCCTGTGCCCGTGACTACAGAACTGCCTGTGGTTAGGTTCAACTTCGGCCCATTGTTAATGAAGAGAAAACTGTTGGACCAAGAGCTGTCGGCCCCTTGGCACATGACATCTCTGTCATGGACTTTCTCTACAACGGACTGCCAATGGGCCTGCTGTGTTGGATCCGGATCGTACTTGGCCGCCAGCATAATCCAAGCGGCCATGTAACCCGAGTCCCGCGTGTCCGCTTCATTGCAGCCGTAATGGCCGAGAGCCCATTCGGCTCCACCCACAAAAGGACGAACATCGTTCCAGGAGAGCTTTGTCGCCGGATTCGTGACAAGACTCGCAATAGCTCCCACCACCGCTCCGCCGCGCAGATAGGGACTGCCCCCGCGCCACCCCCCCGCGAGTTCAGGGTCTCGCGCCCAATAATCATCAATGATATCTGCGGTTTCTTTGGCTACATCCCATCCACTCTGAAAGTAGAACGCTCGCGCCGCTAGACCGGAGCCATAGAAGTTCGGCCCATAGACTGACTGGATTCCTAACGAATCTTTATAGCTGAACGGCATTCCTGACATCTGCACCTGATTGAATCCCTCCAGGTCGCTAGAGGGTGCGACAAACAGAGCCGTCTCGGACTCGCATCCTTGCGTGTACTCCAGCCCGTATTGAATATCACCATATGGGGTCTTCGCGCCGAGCGCCACATAGCGATAGCCGACGATCTTATAGGGGAAGGGTCCAGCGTCGACGTCAGCCGGCAACGGCCGGCTGACCACGATTTCGTTGCTGGAGGGAACCGAATCAATTCTTGACCAGTACACGAAAGGCACACCCCCGTCATGGGTAGCCTCAATCCGAATGTAGGTGCCTGGAGTAACAACTTGGCGGCTATCCCAAACGACATTGTTCCCGAGAATGTGGGTACTGTTGACCCCAAGCGATACGCTTCCGTCGGAATACAACACCGGTCCCGGAGGCCCGGGCGCTCCGGCAGGACAAATCGGCCGCTGGGTATCGGAAACAAATCGTGTATTCGTTCCAGATACCCGGTATTCGCCAATCGAGGTCCCCTCCGGCCACGAACGTACCAGACTGGTCCCATAAGAATTGGTGAGTCCGCGTCCGTCGTAACACGCCGTAAGCACAGCCGGCCCGTTGATCGCTGTAGCGGAGCAGATTCTTACTAACTCCTGCGAGCCGTCCCAGGGTCCTAAGACGAACCAGGAAGGTAAGGAGGTGAGTCCGGGAAGGCGTCCGGCATCGGCGACCGGAAAGCTGGAAGAGGAGGATGTCACGTCGGAGGAAAGTTGGCTGCCTGGCAAACTCGGGTAGAGTCCGATCCCGGAGTAGAGATAGCTCACGGTGCCTTGAGCCGGAGTGGTCCAACCCGGCGGATTGATTCCAAGCCGCTTGAAGGACGCATTTTGGAGCCCCACCATGGCTTTGGCCCGCTCCTCCTCGTAGCCCCAAGGATTCTGACCAAAGGCTATCATCGGCCCAAAGATCTCCGTAACTCTGGGATCGGACGGGATCACGATCCCGCTGTCGTCATACGCAACCGCGCCCACCGCCAGATCCGCGGTCGCCACCGATCTAGTGGCGTCCGTCACCGTTAGATGAAGCGCATAGCTTCCAAACGCAAGATCCGTCAGCACCGGCCTTTGGGAGTCTTGTCCGGACCACGTGGGTGCGGTAGGCCCACCCGTAGATGTCCAATTACAGGAAACCTGAGAAGACTCATCGGCTTGTGAATAGCTGTTGCCGCAGTCGAGTTCATTGGGGTAGCCGACTCGTAACGAGGTCCAGTCAGACCATACGGGAGCATTGGCGGTTTTGATCACGGCTACAACCAAATCCTGGCCTGGCGTCGGCACGAACCGCTGCGAACCGGCGGCGGAAGACCCGCTGTATCCGTGCCCGGAAGCATCCTCCCGATTCCCATCAAATTTCCATTCCAATAAATCCCCCCGATCCGCGGTAACGGGAGGCCGGGAGCCCATTGGAACAGTGCTGGTGAACAAACGGAAGTACGCCGTGCTGAAGTCTTGTTGCGTACCGGTAATCGATACACCTTTAGACGGTGTTCCCTCTGTGCTTGTATAAACCTTACTGTCTGAGAAGTACCGGACGCCTTTTATGTCCCAAGCTTCACAGGTATCCACTCCCCCTGCTCCATTCGGGACGTGTTGGTAACGAACCGTCGCAAATTTTTGCTGCAGAGTCCCCAATTGCACTTGACAGACTCCGGAGTCCGGTCCCCGGCTGTGGCGCTGTTCAAACTGAAGTCTTAGATCGTTAGGTCCTAAGTTTTGGAAGTAGACATTCATCCCGCACGCTTCCGGATAGACGGGATGCGAAATCGGCGTGACATTGGGCGCCCAATCGTGGAACGACCATTCCACGCGGCAAGAACCATTCGCCCCTTGTGCGGGTACAGAGGTGTTCTCCACCACAGCGTTTGAAAGGACGATGGATTGTCCGCCATAGGCCACACGGACACACAAGATCAGCAAAGCCCAACGTACGCTCACCACAGTCTTGCCACCTGTAATCAATTATGCCAAGGTTCCCCAGACTTAGCTATCGGGGGAACTTGACCCATTTGTTTATGGTGTGGGTGGAGGATTCAATAATTCCGGATCCGTCTCGGCGACAACTTGCTCGCTGGCCGACAGATACTGGATCTTGAACCAATGCGACCCCTGCCGGTCGTCAACAGTGAACCGGCATAAAGTAGCATCGCAAAGATACGTAGAGACTGAGCCCGAGGGAGCGGTCACAGCCACCCGCGCACCGGCCCCGGCGGTTTGTGTATATCCAACCGAAACGGCCCGGTTTCGTGCGTTCTGCACTCCGCCGACTCGCATCGCAGGCCACTGGTGCGCCATTCCAACCCCGAAGAAGAACCCTGTCCATTTCCCCTGATGAAACGACCCGTCAGAGGTCTCGCCCTTAACAAAATTCGGATCGCACAAATAGCCTGGTTTCGTTAATGCGCAGTTCCCCCAAATACCGCCGTAGACCGCATCGCCCCAGTCCCGGGCCGTATTTGAGCCCCCGTTCGCCTCATAGTAGAGCCGGAGCGCGGACTGGATTTCTCCAGCTACGGCACGGGATACGTCGGTTTGAGCCGGACCGTAAGATACTCCGGGCACTTTCCACGCGAACCCGTTTACACCGGTTCCAATGGATTCCGCGAATTGGAATACTTGGCCATAGTGAACGCCATGAGTCTGCGTGTCATAGCCGACATCGTGCAACCAGTTTGAAGCACCATTCCTCAGTGTAGTGAAGTCCGTCCCCAACGTTGAGTCCAGAGACGAAGCCCAGTTCAAGTGAAGTAGATTGATCGCAGCCATGAACGGCTGTTGGCCGTTTCCCGACGTCCCCGTTCCAGGGAACCGATAGAGGTAGTGGAGCGCACTATTGCCCTCCCACGGACGATCCAACGTAATCTGCGTGGCGCTGTTGCGAATGCACCCGTGTTGGTAAACAAGGTCGGCATCGGAATTGCCCGTCCCGAATACCGTGGCCGCATCCGGGGAACCATCCGTCGTCATGAAGGTTACAGTGCCTGTTGTACCGGGCCACAACACGGAAAGAGTCCCGCTCGCCGCGCTCGTTCTCAAGAATTGATAGTGGGCCGGGAACGGATTGCCATTCTTTGTCCCGTTGAGGATGATACCAGCCGCGGTAGCGTCGAATGCTCCGCTGATCGCTGTGATTGTGGCCGATCCGTTAGTGATGGTCGCTTGTCCGATGCTGATGCCCGCGCAGATCCCCGTTGCGAGGCCCGTACCCGTTCCGCTGGCACTGCCGTGTGTCAGCGCGATCTGCGGGCCGGATGTATTGAAATAGGTGGCCTGGTTGGCGAACGAGAAATTAGTGCCTTTGCACGCATTGTCCCGCGCCTGCCACTGGGTTAATGCGGTCCGCCACCGCTGCCGGTAGCCATTTGTCGATGTATCTGGATCAAACAGTGCGCCCATCGTTAGCCACGCACCCAGGTAGCCACCATCTCGAGAATCCCAATCCAGGCACGTTGTGACCTGTGCGGTATTCGCACCTTGCTGAATATAACCGCGGACATCCGGCCATCCGATCTTGCATGTCGAATCCAAAACCAGACAGGTGATCCCCGCGATCACTCCACCTCCTCGATACAACGGAGAACCTGAACCGACCACTCCGCCTCTTTCTCCCGGATACCGAACCCAGTGATCGTCCAGCATGTTCGCCGCCTCGTGTGCTTTGTTCAATCCCGACCGCAGATACAGTGCCCTGTGTGCCAACGACTCACCATAAAAATTGACGCCGCCTGAGGGGGATTGATTGATGTAGCCCTGGTACCCGAACGAGTACGGTTGTCCGCTGAAAGTGACTCCTTTGTAGCCTTCTAGATCGTTACCGTTGATGCCTGTATTGAGATACAACCGGGTGTTGGATTCACACGCCGTCGGGGTCCAGGCTGCCATGGCATCCCCGCCGCCTTGCCTGGTGAAATGCAGTGCGGCGAATCGCGCGAACGGTTCCACCATGGCGTAGCTCAAACCCGTCGCCGTATCGGCGGTCGCCGGAAAGACGCGGTTCAGGGTCACTTGCGTGTCACTATTGATCGAGGTCACGTAGGCGGTAAACACAAACGGAGTGCCTGCATGCATCGCTTCCACTCGTACTGCGTCTCCAACGTGGGCGCCGTTGGGACTGGTCCACGCGCTTCCGGAGCCTGTCATTGTGGCTGATCCCGCCGTGAAACCGACAGTGCCCATGTTGTATGTGATCCGTCCAGCTGGACCGGGAGCCCCCGCCGGGCAGAATGACCCGCCGGGACCCGCAAACGTCGTTCCTGTACCTTTGACGATTTGCTGTCCCACGCGGGAACCCGCCGCCCAGTTCGTAGGCCCCAAAATCTGGCTCAGTCCGCTGGCGTCGTCTACACCCCGGCCGTCGTAACAAACCGTCAACGTTGCGGGACCCGTCGTTGCGCTGGCGCCGTTGACGCAGACCTCCTCGAAGCTAGACGAAAATGTGTCCGCCGTGATCATGATCCGCGTAGGAAGGCTGCTGAGATCCAGACAACTCGCGTCGGCCACCGCAATCGCCGTCCCGGTCCCCGTCACGCTGCTTGCTAGCGTTGTGCATTGTGTCCCGGAGGAAAAGTTCACCGTCCCGCCGAAGACATAACTGACACTGCCCGCCTGGGGTTCATCCCACGACGGATGAGCGACGCTAAAGCCGTCTGCGCCCGTAGCCGAATAATCCGCATACCGGATATTCAGCGCTGACAAGGCTCGCTCGTCTGCTTGCCCCCATGGATTCTGGCCGAACGCCACCATTGGCCCGAAAATCATCTCCGCCCGAGGGTCCGCCTGGATCACGACACCGTTATCGTCATAAGCAACAGCTCCCATCACCAGCTCTTTGCTGGCTCGCGTTGTCCCCGCTGTGGCCGTTAACCGGAATGTGTACGTTCCAAATACCAGCCCCGTAACCACCGGCGTACACGACTGAGGATTATTGAATTTCGGCAAAGCCGCTCCGGTAGGAGCTTGCGTGGTCTGCCACAGACAACTGGTAGTTGCACTCGCATCACTCCAACTGAAAGATTGGCTGCCGTCCAACGAAAGTGGGTAGCCAGCTCGGGCACTCACCCAATTGCTCCACGAAGGCGCATTCCGCGTGCTGGGGATTGACAACACCAACTGCTGGTTTGGTGTCGCCGAATACACTTGCGAGCCGGAGTTTTGGCTTCCCCTGTAGTTCCTGCCGCTGGAATCGTTCAAGTTGTTCTCGAATTTCCACTCCAGAAGATTCCCCGTGTCCGCAAAGACAGGCGGCCGAGAGTTGACCGGGACGGTCGCCGTAGATAACCGGAAGAAACCATAGCGCATGCTGGGCGCCCCAAAATCGACACCCAGGAAGGCTCCGCTGGAATTTGTGCCCGATGTCGAAGTATAGGCTGTCTCTCGCCAAAATACGCGCGATCCGCTCGCGTCCCAAGCTTCCAAAGAAAATGTTCCACCCGCTCCTGAGGGGATGATCTGCGCCCGGATCACAGCAAACTTCGTCGTGAAAACCGACAGCAGGATCTGGGCGTTCGCACAGCAACCCCAGCCGACAGTGGTGCGCTCAGGATAGATTTCGAACCGGTCCCGATTGTTGATCGCCAGACTCCAACCGCACGCGCTCGCCCCCGCAATCCGCCCGCTGCTTGGCATGTCGTCCCAATCATGTACGGCCAACTCCATGCGGCAGGAGCTATTAGCCCCTTGCGCTTGCACGGAGGTGTTGTCCACCATCTTCGTACCGCTCAACACTAGCGACTGACCGGCAAACCCCGGCAGGCAGGAAAAAAGAAGTAGAGCCAAAGAAAGTCTGTTCATAATGATGTAAATCCTCCTGGAATAGGCTCGTGTCAGTAGATGGACCGCCAAGCGTACACGTCCCCGGCATCCTTGGCGCATACGGAGAAGCTGTCTTTGATTCCGCTTCCGCCTGCTACAAACCATACCCGTCCGCGGAGCGCCGCGATACACACAGGCTCCGTTTCCGCTAACGTGCCGCCCGCCATCCCGAGGTTGACGAACCGGAACACCGTGCCGTCGTGCCAGATCTCGTAAAGGCGTCCTCCAATCAATTCCCCAGGTCCAGGATCCGTGATCCCATCCGCTAGTTTAATCGTTACGGCCCCCAGCCCATCCACATCTAACGTTGTCGGGCCGCCAGCGCCATCGACGTCTGGAATCCAGTGCAGCACCATCCCTGGCGTGTAGGCAGTGAGTAACGGTGACATCGAACATAGAAACTCCGTTCCTGAACCTCCCTCAGAACTGCATTTAAGACGCATTCCGGATTGTACCGAGCTGCGCGTCTCAACAACGGCCGTGTCCAGGCTAGTCTGCAACGTGATCGCGGAACCAGTGTCGCTGGCGGCAAAGAGCACCCCCCCGCCGGTCGTTACATCCAGAATCGATCGCGCGCCTACAGCCACACCTGCGTTCTGAATCGTCATCAAACCGCCGCCGTCGCCCGATTCGACTACCCAAGTGTTCACCGCGGGACACCCGTACACGTTCAGTCCAGCAACCGCGGTCGCCAGGAAAAACATTTCCCCAACCGTGCAGGTAGCCGGCAGCGCAGACCCCGTCTTGAGCGGCTTCGTGAACTGGGCGGATTGAAAATCCACGGTCTTCGACTGGCTCCGCAGATCCACCCGGGTTTGTGCCTGCAGAGAAAGGCCACAGAGTCCTACCGCCGCGGCAAATATAATTGACTGCCTCATGATTTTGAATGTTGCTCCTCTCGCACCCCATAGTGTTCGTGATTTCGAGCCCAACGACGTGAGAAGAGACGGTATCATTCAGATAAGACAAGGATTTTGCTGCTTCGCTTGAACGTGAGCAGTTTCCCTTCCTCGTGGAATCCGCGTCGGGAGACATTGTGAGAGTCGTTTTTTTGATCGGCCGCGCCGATTCGGCCACGCTATCCACGCTTGCGCGGGCTTGCCAAGTCCCGGGCATCGAACCCATTGCCGTGCTGATCGATACGGCTCATCCCAACCGCCAGCAACGCTGGAACAACTTGCGCCGGAACATCCGCCGCGAAGGCCTCACTTACGTCTTCTACCGCGCCGTCTCTATGCTGCGGCAGCACCTGGAGGCGCGGGCGGATCGAATCATCCCGCAGGACGAAGTAGAGACTCTGCTTCGGCAAGCATTCCCCGATCGATCGATCGAGAGTCTATCCCTGCGATACGGGTTTTCCGTTATGGAAGTGGAGAATCTAAATTCCCCCCAAGCTCAACAGGCGCTCCGCTCTTTTCAAGCGGATCTCGGCGTTGTCCTCGGCACCCGCGTCCTAAAGCAAGACCTCCTCTCTATTCCTCGTCTCGGCTGCATCAATTTACACAAGGGAAAGGTTCCGGAGTACCGGGGCATGCCTCCCGGTTTCTGGGAACTGTACGAGCAGCAAGAGTCTGCTCACGTTACGGTCCATTTCGTGGACGCCGGCCTCGATACCGGCGACGTGATTGAGACAACTTCCGTTCCGATTCATCCTTTGGAGACGCCGGAATCTCTCCGCTCCAAATTAAACATCGCGGGAGAGCAGGTATTGGCTTCCGCTCTGGACCAACTGCAGCAAGGAACCGCGCTGCGCCAACCTCAGATCCGTGGCGATAGAGTTCCGCGCACTCGACCTACTAGAGCGCAACAAGAGGAACTCGCGCGCCGGCTACCACATTGGAGGCGTTTGGGGGATGGCTCTCAAGTTATCAAGCTAATCGTTTGGCTGACCATCTTTCATAGCGGCCTATTCTCGCTGATTCGCTGGAGCCGCCGTGGATCAAGCCGCGGTGCGATCCTGCTGTACCATCGCATTAACGATGTTTCACAGGATGTTCTCACCGCCAACACGCGTCGCTTTGCCGAGCACATCGTTGCGTTGAAGCATTACTACCTGCTGACTTCCACAGCAAACCTAGTGGGACAAATCGCTGGCGGCGTTTCAATTCCCGCAACATCCGTGGCGATTCACTTCGACGATTGTTACCGGGATGTACATGACTTTGCGGCGCCTATTTTGAACGCTGCCTCCGCTCCGGCCGTCGCCTTCATCGCCTCGGGGTTCGTCGATACCGACCGGCTGTTCCAGCACGATTTAAAAAAATACCCACACAGGTTCCCCAATCTCCGCCAACCGGATTTGCAACGATTGCCTGCCTTCGGCGTAGAGATCGCGGCTCACACCGTGAACCACGTAGACCTTGGCTCAGTGACCCTGGAGCAAGCATCGACGGAAGTCGTTCAATCCCGCCAGCAATTGGAGCAATGGCTCCAACATCCAGTGCTGCTATTTTCGTTCCCCTTTGGTGGAATCCATAACATCCGCGAAGAAGTGCGGGAAATGGTGGCATCAGCAGGATATCGCGCCCTGTTCTCGGCACATGGAGGCTTCATCGGCCCCCAAACATCTCTGTTCGACATCCCCCGCTTTGGCGTGAGTTCGGACCAGTCCGCCCTAGCGCTTCTGATGCGGCTAGAAGGAATCTCGCCCGGCGACTTCAGCCGCTGGCTAAGGGGCCTCTTTAAGAAGCAGCCTTAACAAGAAGCAGCCTTAACAGCTCCGCTGGTGCACTCCGTGAACAAAGTCTCGTAGCGGTTCACAACTTCTTGAGTGGAGAAGAACTCCACCATACGGCGGCGGGCTGCCAGCGAAAGACGATTTCGCAACGCAGGATCATCCAGCACTTGGATCAGTGCTTGCGCGATCGATTCCTCGTCGCCTAACCGCGTGATGAGGCCGTGCACGCCATCATCGATCAGTTGCGTATGTGCGGGGATATCGCTCACCACTGGCGGCACTCCCGCGGACATCGCTTCAATCAGTGCACACGGCAACCCTTCCACTTCTGAAACCAGCATGCACGTATCCGCTGCCTGCAGCCATTTCAGTACACTCGGAGTCGGCACTCTTCCCGCCACGATCACGTTTTGGCTCAGATTCAGAGCCTTGATCCGCTCTTCGACTTCGGCCCGAAGTGGTCCGTCCCCAATCAGAGCCAGCTTCGCCATCGGCCGCTCTTTTACGACGCGAGCGAAGGCCCCCAGCACCCACGGGAGTTTCTTCTGATGGTCCAACCGGCCTACGAAAGCTACCAGGGGAGTCTCGGCTCCAATCCCCAGTTCCTGCCGATGCTGGACGCGCTCTTCCCCGGAACACGGCTGAAAATAGTCGGTATCCACCGGATTGGGCATCCATCCCACTCGCTCCTGTTCGAAGCCCACTTCCAACGCTTCGTCCACCATCCCGGGATTTAGAATCAGAATCTTCGTAGCCCACCGCCGCAAAAACACCAGCTCCAAACGGCCGATCCAGGAATCCCGCATGCCCACAACCAACCCGCTGCAGGAGAACTTCATGACGATCGGCTTCCCCAGTAACCGCGCCACCGGAAGCCCCGTCGCAAGATGCAGCCCCTGCATCAGAAAGTAAGCCACGTCGTAGTCGGCGCGCTCCTTGAACAGCGTCCAGGCAACTCCCAAAGCGTAGACCACGTCCCGCCAATAGGGCCTACTCTGGCTTCTGCCGTAGAGCCGGACCCGTAACCCCACAGGATCCACCCACTCGCTAACCGCAGGCATCGGATCCCCGCCGGCGCAAATAATACGTGGGCGGTGACCGCGTTTCTGAAGTTCTTCAGATACCCGCTGCGCTTCAATCTCGGACCCCCCCAAGACCGGCGGATACGAATGACACACCAGCATGTAGGAAATAGGACGGGTTGCAGCCCCCGTTGAACTCATAGGAATGTCTTGATCCTCTTTACTACTCTACCGTGCTAAGCTCGACTGTTCTGATGTTCGACAGACAGAATCAATTTCTTCAACGTCCTCCTGGTTCGTATTCCTCCCCGAAGCCTGTCGCCGATAGCTGTGCTAAAGCATTTGAAAAGTTGGCGGATCCGTCATGCTGTCGGGGTTTCCTTCCGATCCAATGCTAGGACGTGACATGGCTTCCCACCTTCCCTCACCCATCCCTAGGATTGGGCCTCGTCCCGAAGGCGAGGTTAGGCCGTTCTGGTCGGTTATGATTCCGACCTACAACCGGTTCGAGTACCTCGGCGAGACTCTCCGCAGTATTTTGGCACAGGATCCTGGCCAGCAGCACATGCAGATCGCAGTAGTGGATGACTGTTCCACGGCAGCGGATCCCGAAGTAGTTCTCCGGGACCTGGGCGTGAGCCAGCGCGTGGAATTGATCCGTTTGCGGGAGCACGTGTCCATCAGTTCTGCCTGGAACCAATGCATTGAAAACGCTCGTGGGTCATTTGTGCATATCATGCACAGCGATGATCTGGTGCTGCCTGGCTACTATGAAAGACTGCGCGCGGCCTTTGAAGCCCATCCCGAAGCAGCCATGGCCTTCTGCCGCGTACGCTGGATTGATGCCGATAGCCACCCCACGATCGTAGGCCCATTAGAGATGCCCACCGCTGGCTTACTGCGACAATCCGTCCTGGAAACACTATCTGTCACCAACCGGATACAGTGTCCCGCGGTCGTCGTTCGACGTGGCATTTATGAGACCTTGGGTGGATTCCGCGACGACCTGTATTACGCGCTCGACTGGGAAATGTGGCTACGCATCGGTTGGAATCATCCGGTGTGGTACGAATCGGAGATTCTGTTTTCCTGGCGAGAGCACGCCGGCTCCGAAACGGCGCGCCTCACTCGAAACAATAAGAACTTGGCCGATATGCGGAATTGCATTGGCATCATAAACGAATACCTTCCTCCTGCCAGGCGGAAGGAACTCCGTCAGCGCGCCCTGTCCGAGTGGGGATATGAGGCGGTCTGGCACGCCCGTGGGCTGCTGCAAGGCAGATTGTATTCGGAAGCACTACAATCGGTGGGAGCAGCCTGGCGTTATGGCACATCCTTACGTGTTCTCCGTGGGTCCTTAATGCTAGTGCTGTGGTACTTTTACACTCAAATCAGGAAACTCCTGGGGCGTCCGGTATAAAATTGATTCGTAGCGTACTCATCTGCCACCACGACGAACCACTCAACCAGTTTGGGTTGGCTCGATGGTTGGCGTCGTTCACTGACTTGGCGGCCGTCGTTGTCATCCGCGAACCCTCCGGGCGCCTCCGCCAGCGCATCCGCAGGGAACTCCGTCGCGTAGGCTTCCTTCGGTTTCTCGACGTCTTGGCCTTTCGTCTCTACTACCGCTTCGCCCTCGCCAATGCCGACCGTGCCTGGACGGAAGCCACTCTTCAACAACTCCTCCGGAGCTATCCAGAACTCCCCCCCAGTTGCCGCATCCTGGAAACTCCCAGTCCTAACAGTGCCGAGGTATTGCAGTTGCTGCGTGACGTGCAGCCTGCGCTGATCCTCGCGCGGTGTAAGACAATCTTGAAGGAGCAAATCTTCAGCACCGCATCCGTCGGCACCTTCGTGATGCATCCCGGCGTGTGTCCGGAATACCGCAATGCGCACGGCTGCTTTTGGGCACTGGCCCACAGAGACCTGGGCAAAGTGGGCATGACCCTCTTACGCGTGGATGCCGGAGTCGATACGGGCCCACTGTATGGCTACTATGGGTGCGATTTTGATGAGAAACGTGAGTCCCATATCGTCATTCAGAACCGCGTGGTCTTCGACAACCTCGGCCGCCTCCGAAAGGATCTCGAGAACATCTTGAGCAATCCTTCCCAAACCATCGATACAACAGGGCGGAAATCGCAGACCTGGGGACAGCCCTGGCTCACCGCCTACTGGCGATGGAAACGGGCAGCGAGGCGGGCCTGATGCGAGCCATTACCCTGATGTTTCATGACGTAGTGCCGGATAACCGATGGGAAAGCAGCGGGTTCCCCGGTGTCGCAGCCGACTTATACAAACTGGACTGCCAGGATTTCCATCGTCACCTGGAAGCAATTTCCTGCGTGCCCGGGAGGCAAGTAGTCACGGCACTCGATCTCCTCGAAACACCCATTGAGAGTCCGGTACTGATCACATTCGATGATGGCGGCGTCAGCGCTGCCCTTTATATTGCGGACATGTTGGAAGAGTTTTCCTGGAAGGGACACTTTCTAGTAACTGCCGGTCGTGTTGGCACGGAGGGTTTCCTCAACCGCGCACAAATCCGGGCCTTGCATCAACGGGGCCACATCATCGGCTCTCACTCCTACTCGCACCCGCTTCGCATGTCGAACTGCTCCGTCGAAGAACTGGATCGCGAGTGGAAACAAAGCGTTCACGTTCTCACCGACATTCTCGGCGCTCCCGTCCGGGTTGCCTCCGTTCCCGGCGGGGGATACTCCCGCAACGTGGCGCTGACAGCCGCAGACGCAGGCATCCGTGTACTATTCAATTCCGAGCCCATCACTCGATCACACAAAGTCAATGATTGCCTGGTCTTGGGGCGGTTTGGCGCAAAACGGGGTCATTCGCCTCAATGGTCCGCCGCAATTGTTGCCGGTCACTCGCCCACAATGCTGAGGGACCTTGTATTTTGGAACACCAAGAAGGCCGCTAAATTTGTACTGGGGGATCTTTGGCTTCGAGTCCGGACCAAGGTCCTTCGGGACGTTTCTGAGTGAAATGACACTACCGGCTAGGTGCTCCCCCGTATCACAACCTTACTCGCTACAGGTATGATGTTTACATGGGACGAATGCTCACTACCAAAGCGCTTCGCCCCAGTGTTGTCCCCAGGCCGGAGGCCCTCAGGCCAGCCTCGCTGGCTCCGCTTCAGAAAGCCGCAACCCCAGTCCGTCGTCTTCCCGTGGCGCCTGTTCAGGTTCGGGACCCACAGGAACACAACGCTATACGCAAAGTCGCATTCTACACCGGTCTAGTGACGTTGTTTTTGCGGATCGCGGCAATCCCTGAGGTCTTGCTGGCCCTCACCCAAGTTAACACCCGCATCCTGTACTATTTCGCGATACCGGCAATCTTTACAGCATTGGTGAGTGGAGCGCTAAACCGCACGTTTCGCCAAAGAGCCTCCTGGTATTGGGCCGGCTTCGTTGGCTGGATGATCTTAGCCACCCCGTTCAGTTCTTGGATAGGCGGGTCCGTGGGAAGACTCATAGGCTACGGACGTACGGAATTGATCATGTTGTTTGTCGTCGGCGGCTTAGCAGTGACCTGGAAGGAAGTTCGAATCCTAATGTACACGCTCGCCGCCGCAGCCCTCACAACCGTCCTGTTCTCACACCTCTTTTTGCAAGAGGACTTCTCCGGTCGGTTCGCCATGACGGGCGTCTCCGGCACCATCGGAAATTCCAATGATTTGGCCGCCCAACTCATCCTCGTCATCCCTTTCATCTGGTTTGTGATCAAGGACGCGCTCCTCCCTACGCCTGTACGGCTCCTTCTCTGGCCTGTGATAGGTTATAGCCTCACCGTGATCCTTGGCACGGGCTCACGAGGCGCCTTGGTCTCCCTAGGCGTTGTCGCTCTGTTTATTCTGATCCGCGCAACGGCAGTTCAGCGGGCTCTGGCGGTGATCGGAATTCTGATGATGCTCCTACTCGCACCGGTAATCCTGCCCCGCGCGACCATTACCCGCCTGGGGTCGCTGTTCGGACAGGAGCACAAAGAAGCGGAAGAATCCGGTGACGTCCGCAGCTATCTTTTCAAGAAGAGTCTCCTCTATACGGCGCAGAACCCTATCTTTGGAGTGGGACCTGGCCAGTTTTCCAACTACGAAGGGAATCAGCGCATGGAGGAGGGCCAACGCGGCGCCTGGACAGAAACTCATAACGTGTTTACCCAGGTCTCCAGTGAAGACGGAGTGCCCGCACTCTTGTTCTTTGTGGGTGGCTTGGGATCAGCATTTTTCATGATCAGCAAAATCTATCGCCGTGCCAGACTGGAAAATGTTCCTGATGTCGCAAATGTCGCGTTCTGCTATCTGGTCAGTTTCATCGGCTACTTAGTCACGATCGTGTTCTTAGCGCACGCCTATCATTTCCAACCTGTCATGATGGTCGGCCTTGCCATCTGCATCTACAACGTAGCCACTCCCTGCCTGGATTCACGACGAACAACGCAGTTAGCGGCAGTTCGTTCTTGAAGCAGTTGTGATGCGGCAGAATCTCCCCGCTGATGCGTATACTTTATATTCAGAATAGTCTCGTGCCCCCGCCGTTGGATCTTCGGGCGGACCGCTTCAGTCTACTTTCTGAGTCTCTCGAAGGCGATGTCTTACAGCCTGTCTGGCTCTCTACACCCGAGGAGGTAGAGACAACGTTCGGCCCGGGTTCCTATCCTGTATATACGGTCGGGCGGTTCCGTTACCATTGGTTCCTTTCGCATGCCACTCAAACAGCTTCTGAGCGGCTCGCGATGTTCCGTTTCTACATTCGCAAGGCCAGAGAATTACATCGGGAAAGACCATTTGATTGCATCGTTGCTTACTCGCACATGATGCCGGGCGTCATCGCCGCCATTCTAAAGCTGCTCACAGGTGCGAGACTCATCATCGAGATCGCGACAACCCCAGAACAAGCCTACCTGACAAGCAGACCGCTCCCCTCCTGGAGCGACCGGCTACTGCATCAATATTCGAATCTCTGCCTACACTTTTCGGTCGGACTAGCCAACCGTGCGCACTTCCTCTACCCCAATCATCTGGGGGCCTATCGTTTTCTACGCCAAACCCCGAATTCGGTGTTTCACGATTTCGTGCCAGTCTCTACCGTCCCTCGGGCCCAGCCCCAGGATTCCACTCTCAATATCGTGCTGGTAGGTGCGCCTTGGTTCCTTAAAGGTGCCGATATCCTCATCCGCGCTTTCCACCAAATTGCCCCAGAGTTCCCAGAGGCTAAACTGCAAATTCTTGGCCACTTCCCTAACGACAAGGAAGAATTGCTGGCGCTCACAAATGGGTCCCCAAAGATCGAGATTCTGCGCGCCCGGCCCAATCCGGAAACCTTGCAAATCATAAGCCAAGCGGCTGTTTTGGTGCTCCCCAGCCGCTGTGAGGGAATGGGCCGGGTGTTGATCGAAGCGATGGCGGCTGGGATTCCCGTGGTCGGGTCGAAGGTCGGTGGCATCCCCTTCATGATCCAGCACGGAGACAATGGGTTCCTCTTTCCCTGTGAAGATGTCCAGGCTCTTGCCGACATTCTCCGTAGGCTTCTGACCGATCCGGGTTTGCGTCGCACGATCGGAGAACACGGCTATCAACGGGCCCATCAACACCTGAATGAAGCGGTTTACGTCGAGCATTTCACGCGCATGGTGGAAGATGCCGTGCGAGGCAATCCATGAGCACCCAAGAGACTCCCGGACGGGATCTCGATGTTCGGTTTGCCAGCGGGGTCGCCTGGACCGCCGGCGCCAAGTGGGTCACCCAGGGGCTCACCTGGCTATCCATCTACGTTACAGCCCGCCTTCTGTCTCCTGCGGATTTTGGCATCTCCGAGATGGGAGCAATGTTCATCACCATCACCAGCGTGGTGGCAGAGTTTGGCATCTCTGGGGCTGTGCTTCAGATGCAGGAGTTGAAACCTAAGGCCATCGCGCAACTCCACACCTTTTCCTGCCTGATTGGCGGCGGGGTATTCACTGCTTCGCTGCTGGCGGTACCGCTCATTGCGGCCTTCTTCCGTATCGAACATTTGAAGCTTCTGATCGCCGCGAATAATGTGGGGTTCCTGATAATCGGCGTTCAAGCCGTTCCGTTCGCGCTCCTCTCCAAGGATCTCGACTACCGCCGGCTGTCCATCAGCGAGGGCGCGCAGATTGCGGCGCAGTCCCTCCTCACCATGGGTGCGGCATGGCTGGGGTGGGGATATTGGTCCATGACCGCGGGGGTAGCTGGGGGTCGATTTGTGCGGACAGCCCTCTTGCTTTACTGGAAACCTGTTCCGTTTACCTGGCCGCAATGGGAGAGTATCCGGGAAGCCGTTCACATGGGAGGGAAAATGTCCCTCGGACGCTTGGCCTGGAGCACCTATATAAGTGTGGACGGCGTGGTGGTGGGCCGCGTGCTGGGAGACTCCGTTTTGGGAGTGTACCGCATGGCTTTGAATCTAGTCTCGTCGCCGGCGGAAAAAATAAGCATGCTCCTCATGCGGTCCTCCACCCCGCTGTTTGTCAAGGTGCAGCACGACCATGTTGAAGTGCGTCGCTACCTCGTAACTATGGTGGAATTGCTCACCTTGGGTCTAATGCCCGTGATGTTTGGCCTCGCGATAGTGGCCCCGGAAGCGATCCGCGTAACCATCGGCGATAAGTGGCTGCCCGCTGTCCTCCCACTGCGATGGTTGGCCGCTTTCACGATCATGCGGGTTCTTGGTGTTCTCTACGAACAGGTCTTGATGTCCCAACGCCTGGTGGACTTCGGTATGTGGATGTCCATCTTTTGCTTGTGTATTCTCCCCCCCGCTTTCTGGGTCGCGGCGCAGTGGGGTGGCGCTCAAGCGGTGGCCGCTACATGGCTACTGATGGTCCCTCTTACCACTCTGCCTTCTGTAATTCGCGTTCACCGGCACATCCAACTTAGCTATTGGAGTATCGGCCACGCAAGCTGGGCGTCGGTGGCTGGCACTGCTGTGATGATGCTGGTGCTCTTCGCGCTCCGCCCATGGCTGGGCTCTCTTGGCTTGCCACTATGGGTAGCTCTCGTGCTAGAGGTCTGCGCCGGCGGACTCGTCTACGCCGCAATGCTCTTCGGTTGTTTTCGCAGCCGCGTTATGCGGTACTGGCACTTTGTGAAGAGGATTCGATCTTCGCGAGGAGAGCCTGCGGCAGCCTAACTCTAATCCACAAGTTGATGCCACATAGCCGTGGTCCACATGTGCAGAAATTGAAAGCGGGACATCTTGCATTTCCTCCCGGCGGAGAGCAGCCCCATACCATGCAGTATCCAGAGACGAAACCCGTGCGAAAGGGCCTTTCCGCTCGTGGTAACAGCACTGTGAATCTTCAAATATCGCCGAGGGACTTTGTTCAACTCGAATAGCTCAGCCATCTCCTCCTCAGCGGTACGACCCTTCAAGAGACTATAAAGTTGCCCGCCGCCCACAGGACGCGTATGCCGGATCTGAATCTCATCGATCACGCCCACGCGCACGTCGCTGGAGCGCAGCATTTGCGACCAAAGATGGTCCACCCCCCAACCCGAAATATTGAGGTTGAAGGTTGGCAACAAGTGGTCCAGAAAGCCGCTCTCAAAACAAGGCGCCATGATTTCAATGAAAGACGTGTACCGCATCTTGAACATGGGGTTGTGGACCGTGAGCGCGTGACTGAAGTAACTGTCGTGGGTGAGGGAGGGCTGCGCTAATTGGTACCCCCCGCTTTCGACCAGTTCGAACATCTTCGTGATGTCGTCCCCTTTGCAGGCAAGATCGTCGTCGGGCAACCAGATGTATCTATACTTCGTCAGCAGCTCTCGATTGTTCGTGATGCATTCGAACAGACCGGGAAGCTTGGCGCCCTTGTTATCGATCCGAATGCAATGGTCCCTGAAGATATCCGGATCGTCCCCGAAGTAGTTCACGATCAGGTCCCAGTTGCGCTCTCGGGAAACCTGAAGCCAAGCCGGGTGGATAGATGTGTCTCCTGCGCGGAGGAGTACCAAGTTCGGTCGAAGGCCCATCATTTGCGCGCGAGCCGGCTCCCTCGCAAGGCTGACTTGATCAGCTCAAAGGGGATCTGTTGTTGATGCACAGTCACTTATACGAAAGTACCAGTTAGCGGGCGGTGTACTCAACCATTTAGGATCAAGAATGGTTCAGGGCTATTTCTGGGTTACTCTGGTGAGGACTTGGCAGGCGCGAGGGAATGATTCATTCGTTCTAGTGAAGCTAAGAATATGACTGTGGTCACAACAGAAAAAGAATCCCCCGTAGCCCCAGACACTGTGGAGAGCGTCGCTTGCTGAGTCCACTTCCTGCGATCACGGCAGTCATTATCGCGATCCTGACCTCTTTCTTCCTGACGAAGATCTTCGGGGCGCCACCTAGTTCCAAGCAGTACCGTTCCTTGGACGGCTTACGTGGCTACCTGGCCTTCTTCGTGTTTTTGCACCACTCCGCAATTTGGTACGCATATTTACGAACCGGCGTGTGGAGTGCGCCGCCCTCGAACCTGTACACGCACTTTGGAGAAAGCAGCGTGGCCCTGTTCTTCATGATCACCAGCTTTCTGTTTTTCTCGAAGCTGATTGAAGGACGAACAAACGCAATCGATTGGAGCAGGCTCTTTGTTTCCCGCTTCTTCCGCATCCTCCCGCTCTATGCCGTGGTCCTGGGCGGTTTGTTGGGGGTCGTCGCCTATCTAGCTGGAGGTCGCTGGCAGGAACCGCCCCAAACCGTTCTCGGCGAGATCTTCCGCTGGCTCCTCTTCCGTTCCCCCGACATCAACGGCGTAACCAGCACGAGCCTGATTGTCGCCGGTGTCACCTGGTCCCTCGGTTATGAGGCCCTCTTTTACGTATCCTTGCCGCTTCTGGCCATCTTTACGCGAACGATTCCGCCCAAGCGCTACATCCTTATGGGCCTGGTCGGGGTCATCGGAGGAGTACTTGTTGTAAGGCCAACGGGCATTCGCTTGGTGATATTTCTCGGCGGAATCGCGGCTGCTTTGCTTGTGCGTGTACCCAGGGCCCAGAGAATCGCCTCCACCCAAACGGCTTCGGTCGTCGTCCTGGGGTTGGTAGGGCTGCTGGTCTACGAATACCCTTCGGCTTACATGCCGGGCGCCGTTGTCCTCTTGTCCGTCGTCTTCATCCTGATCGCTTGCGGAAACAACCTGTTCGGTCTTTTAGAGCTTCCACTCTCGCGCTTCATGGGGGCGATGGCGTACAGTATCTATCTGGTTCACGGCATGGTGTTGTTTGTGACCTTCACGTTCATCATCGGAGCGCCCACCGCGAAGGAGTTCTCTCCGCTCTCTCATTGGCTGGTAATCCTGGGCGTCACGCCCTTGCTGCTGAGCCTATGCTACGCCACATTCCGTCTTGTGGAAATGCCGGGCATGCAGCGGGCGAAGGGGAAAAGCTCCATCAATCGCGTACCTGGTGCCACAGTGAACTCAGCCACATCTGCATGAACTGCCCGAACGTGTTCTTTGTTTCTCAATACTTGGGTGCAGTATTGAGCCGTCGTACCTAAGCAACGCCGGGCTTCTCGACTGCCACCACGCAGGAAACTTTTCCGCCGACGTGCACCAGGGGTCCGAGAAGATTCGCGAGTTTGGTTATTCCCATCCATCCCGTGGCGTTTTGGATCCATGTGAGCCACAGCCCGATGGGACCTAGATATTCGAATGAAAATAATACTTTGCCCGACATTGACGAGAACGCGTCTTTTATCTCGTCCGTCGTGGGAGGAGGCAGCATGACGTGCTCGCAGTACCATTGCGGGAGAGACCCCTTCCGGTTAGCTAAAAGCCAGGCGGCGCCCCACAGCCGGAATGTGAGAGTTCGACGGACAAACGCAGTTAAGATGATTCGTCCTTGTGGACGCGTTACCCGAAACAACTCTTCCATGAACTGTTGCCGTCCTGCGGGCGGGACATGTTCAAGAACTTCACTAGATACTGTGTAGTCGAACTGCTCTGAGCCCACGGGCAAAAAACGCCCATCGGCGAAGAATACTTTCGGGGCTTGGGGAAGATAAAGGCCCGGCATGTCGCTCGCGAATACGTCGTGCCCCAGTTCCGTAAGCATGGTAGCAAGAGCGCCTCCGCCACAGCCGACTTCAAGAACCTTTCCCTTTTCATTTCCGCCCACCGTGGTCAACGCTGACTTGATCAGGTCAAAACGGATCTTTTGGTCAATATACAAAGAGGCTCCCCTATAGCGCTAACATCGGCCCACCCCGTCAACAATTGGGTGAGTTCAAGAGTTTCCTTCGGGAAAACCGTAGAGCAGCCCTAACCTGGAGGTCCCACTTGGTCCTTCTGCGTCCGATGTTCGTTTTGTGAATTGTACCAGTAAGTTAAGAGCATTCGGAACGACATCTTCGGATGGCCGACTCGTTGGACTCACCTCTTGCCTCTGGACTTTGATATAGTTGGGCAGTCAGAACCTTAGCAAACTCTGCGCTGGGACGGGGTTCTTCGGACGCTCGAATAGGCCACTTAATGCAACAACTGTAGTTCAGTAGCGAAAGTTAGCGATTCTGGGAACTACACACATCTCCTAAAGTGGGATGAAACATTGGGGGCGTATAATAACTCTGCATACCAGCACCCTATTTTTATGGATACGTCTCAATCGAAGCTCCATCACTGCGGATTCCGGCGAAGGCGAACAGTCATTCCAGAGGGAACGCGAACGGCATTCCGGGCCGAAGGCGAACAGTTCACGGAGCGTAGCGACGCTGGCAGTTTGATTTTGCCGTAAGTGTTCGCGTTCGTCAAGGAAAACCTGTCCGGAGC
>CALQCC020000025.1 GCA_943328975.2 Bordetella parapertussis
CCCGTGCGTGACATCCGCGCCAGCGTCGGTGCGGGCTTCCTCTACCCACTGCTGGGCACTATGTCCACGCTGCCCGGACTCTCCACACGCCCCGGTTACTACGACATCGATCTCGATACCGAGACCGGTCGTATTATTGGTTTGTCGTAGACTTTGTGGGCGCACCCGGAGCCGGGGCTAGATCCTTGGCTTCGTGTGCTCCTAGTTTTTGGAATAGCGCTACCGTGCTGTCATGCGGCACGGGGAGCGATCCAAAGCTGTTCTTCCCCATTGCCACATCCAGCGGCGTATAGCCGGCCTTCGACTTCACGTCGATATTCGCGCCATGCGCCGCTAAATACTCGACGATAGAATCCGCTCCCCGATTTGCCGCTCCGTGCATGGCCGTCTCGTCACGCGAATTTCCCTGGTTGATATCGAGGCCTTGCTCCAATGCAACGCGTACGGCCTCCAGCGCTTGGCTCTCAGACCCGCTCGTATTCTTGTCGCGATAGCCAACGCCAGCAGCGAACATAAAGGCAGTGTTGCCTTCCTTGGTCTTCCGTTTCGCATCAGCGCCTTTAGCCAGCAGAAGCCGCATCACTTCGGCATCGCCTGCGCGCGCAGCTCGCATCAAGGGCGTGGTGCCTTCCCCGAGCGATGTATCGCCCCCGTCCATTCCACTTCGGCCCGGTAGCCGCTGGGTCAGTGCTGCGTCCGGGTTGGCCCCACGATCGAGCAGCGCTCGAACGATCTCGACACTGGGCATCGGATCCAGCGCAGGCCGGCCCGGCGTTGCCGAATAGTCCTCATTGCGCATATCGATAGCCGCATAGAGAGCCGTCCGGCCCAGCACGTCGGCGAGGTTCGGATTAGCGCCGCGATCGAGCAGGAACTTCGCAAAGGTGTAATTCTTATTCATCAACCCCACTGTCAGCGCACTGGTTTTGTCCACGTCGAGTTGGTTGATATCGACTCCGGCAGCCAGCATCACTTTCGCAGTTTCGATGTCCCCTTCCCGCGCGGCGAAATGAAACGCCGCCATGCCCCCGCGCGCCATCGGCGACACGGAAGAAGCGGCGCTCAGCTTGGGCATCTTCGTTTCGTGATCGAAGGAGATCACCTTCCAATCGGCGCCGTGATCCAAGAGCAATTTGACGACGTCGGTGTGGCGCTCGGCTGCGGCCCACATGAGCGCGGTCTGGCCCTTGTAAGCTTCTTTCACGTTCACTTCCGCGCCACGATCCAGCAAGAGTTTCACGGTGGCCGCGTTACCGGCCCGGGCAGCGGTCATCAATACGGTCTCGCCGTCGATGGTGGTCAGTGACTTGGCATCTGCTCCAGCATTCAATAACGCTTCAACCAACGCAGCGTTGCCCAGGGCAGCCGCTTCGGAAAGCGGCGAAGCGCCGAAGCGATTGGTGACTTTCGGATTCGCTCCAGCAGCCAACAGAAGCCGCACAGTATCCAGATCGTTCCAATGCGTGGCCCAATGCAGAGCCGTGGTGCCATCGGCCTGCGCCGCATTCACGTCGGCGTGCTTGGCGACCAGTGCCTTTGCGCCGGCGGCATCGCGATGTTCCACTGCGTTGGCAATATCAGAGGAAGCGGCGTTTCCCAAGCTGGCGCCTAACAGCACGGCGGAGAGCCAAAATCCAGATCGTTTCGTCATGCCTTAAACCTCCAGTAAGGGACCCGTGCTGTCGCCGACAGATTCTTGTTCGATGCCCGCTTTTTGCAGGATCGTGAGCAGCAGATTCGCCATGGGTGTGTTCTCCGGGTACTTCACGTGCCGCCCACCCTTCAACTTGCCTGCTGCGCCACCAGCGACCAGCACCGGCAACGGAGAATGATTGTGGACGTTACTGTTACTCATTCCACTTCCGAAGAGGATCAGCGAGTGATCCAGCAGCGTGCCGTCCCCGTCCGGCGTGGATTTCAGCCGGTCCAATAAATGGGCAATGAGGCTGACGTGATAGGTGTTGATCTTAGTCAGATTCTCCAACCGCTCGGCGTTATTTTGGTGGTGCGATGCGGGATGGAATCCTTCGGAGATGCCCAGCATCGGGAAAGTGCGGTAGCTTACTTCGCGGGCCATCATGAAGGTTGAAATACGAGTGATGTCAGCCTGGAAGGAAATCGCCATCAGATCGAGCATCAACTTCGAATGCGCCTGGTGATCGTCAGGGATACCGCTGGGCGAAGCGGGCACGCTCAGATCCGCGTTGCTATTCTGCTTCTCAGACAGTTGAATGCGACGTTCGATTTCGCGCACCGTTTCGAGATATTCCGAAACGCGATTCCGATCGGTCGCGCCTAACTTTCCTTCCAGCCGCCGGACCTGATTACTGACGGCATCCAGAATACTGCGCTGTTGTTCGATGCGTGCCAAGCGCTCTTCGGCGGTGGCTCCATCACCGAACAGGCGATCAAAGACGACGCGCGGATTGATCTCCATCGGCAACGGCGTGGTGGGCGTGCGCCAGGAGATCGTGTTCATGTACGTGCAACTGAAGCCCACGTCGCAGGAGCCGACCAAGCCACTGAAATCTTCGGTGGCAAGTTCCAGCGAGGGCAGCGGTGTCTCCTGGCCGATCTTCAAGGCCGCCATTTGGTCAATGGTGACGCCCGCGCGAATATCCGCACCGTCGGTTCGTTTGGGATGGACGCCATTCAAGAACACCGCAGGCGAGCGAGTGTGGTCGCCACCGTTATCGCCGGGACCGCCGGGGGCGGCCATGGCATGCGCCAGATTACTGACGACGACAACGTCCTTCTTGAAAGGCTCCAGTGGACTCAGGGTTCGGGAGAGTGTCAGTGCGCCTTCGGTAGCCGGCGTCCAGTTGCTCATCACCGCGCCGTGTGGAATGAAGCACAGCCCCATGCGAACCTTCGGATTCGCCGCGGTCCTGGCCAGAGGCGTTTGCGCCGGGATCATGGAATCGAGCAGCGGCAGTGACATCGTGACGCCCAGCCCGCGTAAAAACGTCCGGCGCGGAATGTGTTTTTTGAAGATGATCCTCATTTGGACGGTCCTCCCTTATTGCTCGCTTGCGACTGTTTGATCTTCATCTGAAACGGTGTACTCTCGACGATGCCTTGAACCAAGCTGGAGAAGCGGAAGCCGTTAGTTCGGGCCTGATTCACGATCTTCCGAACCGTGGGCATATCGTGATAGTCGACACCCCGGCCCAACGCGTACGTCAGCATCTTCTCCGTCATGACACCGAGAAATATCTCCGGGCGATTGGTCAGCATGCGACGCAGCGCAACCGGCCCATCTACCTTGGTGCCTTCAAACAACGTGCCCGATGGGTCGATGTTATTACTTCCGTCCATGGTGCGCCAACGACCCGTCGCGTCGAAATTCTCCAGCGCGAAGCCCACCGGATCCATCACCTTGTGGCAGCCCGCACAGACCGTGTTCGCGCGATGCAGTTCCATGCGTTCCCGCAGAGAACGCGGCGGCGCGCCTTCCGCATTCTCGCCTAACGCGGGCACGTTGGGTGGCGGAGGCGACGGAGGAACTCCCAGAATGTTGGTCAGAATCCATTTGCCGCGCTGCACAGCAGAGGTCCGATTCGGATAAGACGTCACGGCCAGGATGCTGGCTTGACCCAGTAAGCCACGCCGCGCTTCATCGGTTACGGCCACACGCCGGAACTGACTGCCGTAGATGTTGGGGATGCCGTAGTGTCGCGCGAGGCGTTCGTTGACGAACGTGTAGTCCGCGTTCAACAGGTCCATCGCGCTGCGATCTTCGCGAATGATGCTCTCGAAGAACAGCTTCGTCTCTTGCCGCATGGCTTGGCGCAGGTTGTCGTCGAAGTCAGGGAAGGCCTCCAGGTTCGGCGCGGTCGTTTTCAGATTGCGCAGGAACAGCCACTGTTCGGCGAAATTATCAGTGAGCGCTTCCGCGCGCGGATCGCGCAACATGCGCATTGTCTGGGCTCGCAGAACGGCGGGTTCGTGCAACTTTCCGCTGGCCGCCACAGTGAGCAGTTGGTCGTCGGGAATGCTGCTCCACAGGAAGAACGACAGCCGGGATGCCAGCGCAAGATCACTGATCCGATATGCGGTTTCGTTCGCGACATTGTCCGGATCGGCCTCGAAGCGGATGAGAAATTCGGGACTGGTCAGCAGAAGTTGCAGCGCGGATTCGATTCCCGCTTCGAAGCTGCCGCCATTATTACGCCCACGCTGAAAGAAGCTGAGGGGCGCTTCCAAGTCGGCGTCGCTCACCGGCCGGCGAAACGCCCTGCGGGTCAAGCTGGAGAGGATCGTGCGGGCGCACGGCAACTCGTCCTGAGTCTTTGCTGGGCGGCAAGTAAAGATCTGGCGGCGTGAAGGCGTATCCCCGGGACTCGTCTGTTGGAACGGGCCCTCAATACTGATGCGATCCACCGACGGATCTCCCGTGATGTCCAAGCCATCGATCGTAGTCCGGAGGAATGGTTTCACTAAACTATCGTGCTGCGCGTTGCTCCGCAGCACCGTGTAAGCAGAAACGGTATGCACTCCGGCCTTCACGGGCAATTTGATCGACAGTCTTTGATCCAGCGCCGCGCCAAATTCGCCGGGGTTCTCCGCCATCTTGATGAAGTCCTCACGGCCACCCGCTTTGGCTGCCTGGACGCGAACCCCATCCACCGCGATTTCCATTTCGTGCGGATCTTCCATCCCGCGCAGCAGGTCAAACGTGTTCCGCCAGAGCCGGAGCTTGATCGTGTATTCGCCATCCAAGGGGAAGTTGTGTTTTTCAACAATGCCGCCGCGCGTGCCGAGGGGAAGGCCGTCCAGGTGCTGGTCTTGCGAAAGATCGGGACGGACCCGATAGACCGTGGTCGTAGGCACGATCTTCATATTTCCGACAGCCATACGGCTTACATTCCAGGAAGCCGACAGGTAGCGCTCCATCAACGCGGGCGACATGCGTAGGACGTCAGCGCTATTGTCAAAGCCGCTGCCTTCGTCGTCCGCGGGAAGAAGAGCTGTAGCGTCGATCTCCAGCGCAAGCAAGTCGCGGACCGCGTTGGCGTACTCCGCCCGATTCAGCCGGTGCATGGAGACGCGGCCCGGATTCGGCTTAGCCGCGGCCGCACGATCCAGCGAAGTTTCAAAATATGTCGCGAGGCTATCTAGCGCTGCGCGATCCGGACGCGGCAGGCCTTGGGGCGGCATGGATCCCACTCGCAGCTTGCGGATCACCTTCTCCCACACTTCCGGATGCGCGGACGGATCCGCGATATCGATATTTTGGAGCGAGAGTTCACCCGTACGTAGTTGGTCGCTGTGGCAACCGGTGCAATAGCGATCGATGACGGCTTTCTGCGTGGCGGCCGGGGTTGCCGAAGGCGTGGATCGCGGCTGCGTGTGCGCGATCTCGACGCAGGCCCCCACGCCCAAGATGATCGAAAACAGAATCCAAGTACGACGTCTCATAACCCTCTAGTTGGCTCCCGGAATTGGGCTATCGGCACGCACAAGCGCACCCGTTCCCTCCACAGTCAATCGGGCTAAGTATCCTGCCAGCCCGAGTGGGAGTCAAGCCCCCGGCGGACGATACAGGCTATCAATAACGTTGATGGTCAATCTAGCGGCGAACGCTGGGATCGCCGGTCGGCGGCGGAGCATGATCTTCCCTGCCCTGTGGCCCCAGCAACTCGGCGAAGATCGGCTTCAAGGCATCGGCCCACACCTGGTAGCCCGGGATCGCCGGATGCAGCTTGTCGGCGTTCATCATTCCATCGAACAGTCGCCCGTCCCGATCCGCGAGCCTGTCGTTGACATCGAGATAGCGGACTCCCTTCCCGTCGGCGAACTTGGCCAGATTGCGATTGATCGCGTGGATGGTCGGCATCACTGCCATGTTGTCATTACGGGGGAAGATGGCCGTTAGAATAACGATTGCCTCAGGAGCCTTCGCTCTCATCACGTTGAGGATCGCGGTCAGGCCTCGCGTGATCTCAGTTACGCTCGTCTCACCGCCACTTGCTGGGACGATATTGCCGACGTTGTTGGTGCCGGCCAGCAGCACGATGACCTTGGGATGGACGCCGTCCAGTTCGCCATTGTTGAGCCGCCACAGAATGTTCTCTACCCGGTCCGCACCCCAACCGAAATCAGCGGCGTTCCAACCGAAAAAGTTCTGCGTCCAATTCGCCAGCAGGTCGGGATAGTCAGTGGCTCCCCAGCGCCGTGTGATCGAATCGCCCTCGAAATAGATGTCGATGCCTCCGCGCTTTGCTTTCTCCAGCAATTGCGCGTGGGCGGTGAGCGAGTTTTGGTCGGTGCGAGGCGCTGCCTGGTCGGCCGGGCTCTGCCCGAACGCTGCGACAGCGCACACTAGAACCAACAGCGTTCTGGACGGTCTCATCGCTTGAGAAGCTTGTTGGCCCACGGGATGAAGTACTTCCAGTTCGGTGCGTCGGTGTGTCCGCCGTCATGCTGCCGCCAGGCGAGTTGGCCGTTGAGCATGCTGACGTTCACCGGAGGCATCTTCTCTTTGTTGTAATCGTCGGAAGTACCCAGATCCTTGGCCCCTAACAGGCGGAACACCGGTCCGGCGGCGACCGCGGCCATGTAGCTCCCCTGATGGTCAAGCCATTTCGCATCGCCCTTCTCCGGCACGCCGTAGCTGATGAAGGTGGGACGCGGTGCGCACAACGCCAGCAACTCATGCGCGTCCACGGGAATGTCTCCCGCGTTCTTGCTGCCGAAGGTGGCCTCGGCTGCGCCGTACTTCAAAAAGTTCCCGGCCATCCAATGGTATTCGCCGGTGCCGGTGAGGTTCTCCACGGCCTCGCCCCAGTTACGACGATGCAGCTTGGCGCCGCCTTCGCCGGAGGAACCAACCAACACCACCGCGAAGCGAGTATCGAAGGCCATCGTGACCAGCGCGGCTTTGCCGTAACGCGAAACGCCCTCGATGCCGACTCGTTTGGAATCCACGGTCTTGTCGGTCTCCAGATAGTCCAGCGCGCGCGTGGCTCCCCAAGCCCACGCTCGCAAGGATCCCCAGTCGTCAGGCTTGCGAGGTTGGCCCTTGTTCACCAAACCGATGATGCCCTTCGTTAGGCCTGCTCCGTTGTCGGCTTGAAAACTGGTGGGATTGAGGTAGGCGTAGCCCCAACCAGCCGCAATCAACTGCTGCGTCGCGGGAGCGTCGGCCCCGGCGGCAGGTGCTGGACCCGCGCGTCCTGTGGTCGGAGTGCCAGGGAGCGTGCCGCCTCCGAACATCATCATCACCGGAACGGGACCCTTCGCGTCCGCCGGTGTGACCAGGATCATTTGAATGTTGACGTCGAGTTGCGGGTAGGAAGAATTGTCCACGTGCCCCACCAATTGCTTCCCGATTACAGGGCGTTCGCCCAGCGTGGCGTTCACCGTATTGGAGATCGTCCACGTAACCTTGGGAACGTTTTTCGGGACTCGGCCGAGGACCTCTCTTTCAAAATCTTCTACGATTTCCGGACGCCGCTGCTTCCGCCACATGTCGGCGGACGTAACTTTCTTGCCGTTCTTCAATAGCAACACGTGAGGCAGTTGCGGAAAAGGATTTGCCGTCGCCTCATCGTAGTTGGCGTGATTCGGCGCGGTCTCCGTGCCGCTGGGGCCTGGACGCAGGGCCTTGATCCCCAACTGGTCCAGCATGTTCTTGTGGTCCTCGGCCGCAGTCTGGCCATAAACGCTCGGGACCACCATGACGAACGCGAGCAACACCGCGGAATACCGGCTGGAACGAACCTTCACTCGGCTGAGAATGTCCATACTTCCCCTTTGAATTGACCCGAACTTGAGCGAGACGGCCTACGTAGTATGACCCATTTTCGTTTTTGAGAAAAGAAAAGCCCCGAGCTTGCGCCCGGGGCTGAACTGCTAAGTGTACTTAGAACGTGACGCGCGCGACGAACGTTCCCGTCCGCTGGCCGCCGACGCCGCTCAGCACACTGTAGGTGCCGAACCCGCCGCTATAGAGGCCGGTGCTGGCACCACTGGTGAACTTTGTCGGCGCCTGGGCGAAGTTTCCGGCCGTCGAGGGACTCGGCAGCAGCATCCGATTGAGGACGTTGTTGAACTCCACGCGCACGTTCAGCGTCACGCGTTCCTTGAGGCGGAAGTTGCGGCTGAAATTCATGTTCTCGCTCGGTCGGCGGATGCCCCGGAAGAAGCGGAGGTCGCTTTGATCGGCGGCCCACTGCCCGTCGGGAATATTGGTCCACGCGGCTGGATTCAGCGCCTGCACCTTGGTCGGATCGTAGCAATGGCAGTTGATATCGAGAGGATCGGTGCGCACCGCGCCGGAGTTGTCGATCCAGTTCACCGACCACGGATTCATGTAACTTCCGTCGGCGTTCTGCTTCAACTGCGCGCTGCCCGGACCGCGGCCCAGGAAGCGGCTGAGCGGTACCGTGCCGTTGCTGCTGGGCCGGCCCAAAACTCCCGCGCTCTGGTAAGAAACATATGCGCCCAGGCCCCAATCGGACAAGAGGTAGGACACGACGCTGTTCGCCTGCACCTTCGGAACAACATACTGCACGGTGAGGCGAAGCGTGTGCGGGATGTCGTTGCCGGAGTAGCTCTTGCCGTTGGCGCGGTTGAACACGTCGGTGGCACTAATGAGATCCAGGTTCTTCGCGAAGTTGTAGTTCATGTTGAAGCTCAGACCGCGGTTGAAGCGTTGGGTGACACTCAACTGGAAGGAGTCATACCACGTATTCCCAAGCGGAGAGCCTGCCAGGCCGCTGCTGTTGTACTGCGGATAGTCGCGCAGTGATTGCAGAACGGTTTGCGTGGTGGGAAAGCTCGAGTAAGGGAAGCCACTGATGCCGCGGGCGGCCAGAGTCGTCCGCGTCGCCGTGTTCGCGGGCAAGCTCGAAACCAGGGCGGCGAGCAGGTTCGATTCCGCGAGGCTCGTGAAATCGTTGAAGCCGTAGCGCCGCAACGTAGACTCACTGATAGCGTTCAGCGGAGCCAAGCCGGCTGCCGTCCACCAAACACCACGGTTGCCAACGTAGGAAGCATCCACCACCAGATTGCGGTTGATCTCGCGCTGCAAGGCGATGTTCCACTGCAACAGACGCCCCGGGCGGCCCGCGTTCCGGTCCAGAAGCTGAGGCATGGCGATTACCGTGCCAGGGGTCTGACCGACACCTGGGTTGAAGGAGGGCCATACAGCGACGACGCTGGTCGGCATACCGTCTTTGAACAGACCGGTAATCTGGCCGGAGTTTCCCGGAAGCGCGCCTGTAGCCGCCCCGGCTGTAGAGGAACCGGACGATGTTGAGGTTGCGTTGTAAACCAAGCCGAGACCAGCGCGCAGCACCGTCTTGGTGTTGATCTGGTATGCCATGCCCAGCCGCGGTCCGTAAGCATAAGGGTAGTTAGACGCGAAGTTGCATTGGCAGGCCTGTTCAAATTGCATCGCCCCCGGCCTTCCGGATGCGGACGGATTGGGGATCGCGAGTCCGATGGAGCCGTTACGGCCATAGGACTCACGGGCGTACGTGCCAAAGTCCCAACGCAAGCCGTAGTCGAACGTCAGCTTGCGGGTGACCTTCCATGTGTCTTGCGCGTAGATTCCGATCTGGGATTTGTTATTGCTCAAGTTAATAGGAGCGGCGATTGAATTCGCACTCATGCCGCCTAAGAGGAAGGAAGCAAACTCAAAGCCATCGAAACCCTGGTTTGTGGTTATTCCTTGCAACGAGGGCTGCTCGGTCATGTTTGCGCCGAATGTGTAGGTACCCGCCGAGGAACCGTCGATGACATTCGGGAATTTTTCGATGCGGTAGTCCACGCCGAATTTGTAGGTGTGGCTACCAGTCACGTAGCTGGCGGAGGCGGTGCCGGAGGGACGCCGTTCAAAAGATGCGGTGGCACCGGTCTGGCCCAGGGAAGACATGCCGCCGATCTGGGCATTGGCGTTGGCGGCAGTATTAATCCTGGGGAAGGTGCGGTTGACCAAAGCTCCCCGCAGGCCGAGCGATGTGAAGGCGTTGTAGGGCGCGTCTTGTTTTCCGTCCAGCCGGAAGTCGCTGTCATTCCAACCGATGCCGATGTGGAAGAGGAGGCGGGGCGTGATGGTGTAGTCGTAATTCAAACGCACGGTAGTGCCGGAAGAAAAGGTGGTGTTGCCGCCGGAGATCAAATTCGGAAGCGGATCGGCTCCGGAGGTGCTGGTTGGCGACCGCGTGTTCGTCTCCTGCAGATAGAACGACAGGCGTCCCTTGGATCCGATATTCTGATCGAGCTTAATCGACGGGATTTTCGAGGTGCGGCTGGTATCGTAGATCCCTGTGTAGTTGTTGGTAAGCAGGCCCTGGGCGAAATTTACGCCTTGCGGCAAGGGGACGAGAGCCAGGACTTTGACGGCGATGGGGTCGAAGAGTGAGACGGGAATCTTGTTGCCCGGGTAGGCATCACGGACGTCATTCCGCCCCGCGACTGCCCGTTGCGTGGTCGGATCGAAGATGGCTCCACTTTGGATGGTGCGATTGAGCGAGTCCAGGGCGTTACCGCCCGACGTCGTGATCAAGCGGTTTTCGGCGGTGAGCAGGTTGCTAAAATCTCCGGCGCGATAGGCTGGCGTGGGGACGGTGCTGTTCCCGATCACCAGGTTCGCTTGCTTGAAGATCTCAATGCTAAAGAAGAAGAACGTCTTGTTTTTCCCGTCATAAAGCTTCGGGATTCTGAGGGGCCCGCCCAAGGTGAAGCCGAAGTCGGCTTGGCGGATCTTGCTGCGCAGGCCGGTGTACCGCGTGCGGGCGTTGAACCACTCATTGGTGCCGTAGTCGTAGGCGCTGCCGTGGTAGGTGTTGGTGCCGCTCTTGGTGACCATGTTAATCATGGCTCCTCCGGCTGCGCCGAACTCGGCCGCGAAGTTGCTGGTCTGGATGGCCACTTCTTCAATCGCGTCCACGGACGGTTGGGTCTGCATCACCGCGCTGATCAAGCGGGGTCCCGTGGGGTTCATGGTCATACCGTCCAGCCGCGTGCCGTAGGTGTTTGCCGGCGTTCCGTTGATCGACATGGAAGTGGTGACGCCGGGGGTGCCTGCGGCGCTGTTGGTGCCGTTGGTGTAATTGATACCGGGGACAAGCCGCGTCGAGACGAACGGATCGCGGAAGCCGGAGCCAGTCGCGGCGACAGCGAGAATCGGCAGATTGTTCAGCTGCGATAGCGTGACATTCTGCGATACCTCAGTGGACTCCGTCTTGAGCAACGAAGCTTCGGCGGTCACGGTAACGGACTCGGAGGTTTGTCCGACTTCGAGCGTAACGTCTTCGCGCATGATCTGCGCCGCTGCCAAGTGAAACTTAGTGTGAGTGTAGGTCTTGAAGCCAGGGACTGCAACGGTCAGATCGTAGTCGCCGATGGCCAACTGCTGCACGGTGTAGTTGCCTGTGTCGGAACTGGTCGCATTGGAGATGCTTCCGTTTTCCAGATTGCGAACGGTGATGGGGGCGTTGGCAAGGATTGCCCCACTCGGGTCGTTGATGGTGCCGGTGATGGTGGCTAATCCGCCCTGCGCGTGTAAAGAGAGCGCCGCGAACATCGTGAGCAGGATCGTTAGAAGTTGAGCTTTCTTTGTTTGCATGTAGACTCCCTCAGTTGGGCATAGCCCAGATTGGGGACAAGTCTATACTAGTTTGCGTTCGGATACAAGGGAGCCGGTGCAATCCCCTTGGCCTGGGATCTTTTTACGCCTGCGCAGGCTACGGGACATACTGCAAAAGAAAAGCCCCGAGCTTTCGCCCGGGGCCGAAGGATACTCGCGAACTATAAGCTAGAACGTCAGGCGAGCCACGAAGGTGCCTGTACGTTGGCCGCTTAGGCCGCTGAGGACACTGTAGGTACCGAAGCCGCCGCTGTACAAGCCGGTGCTCGCGCCCGAGGTGAACTTCGTCGCTGCTTGGGCGAAGTTGCCCGCGATTGACGGGTTCGGCAAACGCGTCCGGTTGAACACGTTATTAAACTCCGCTCGCACATTCAGACTCACCTTCTCCGTCAACCGGAAGTTGCGGCTGAAGTTGGCGTTTTCGGTAGGCAGGCGCGTCCCACGGAAGAAGCGGAGCGTGCTTTGGTCGGCACCCCACTGTCCGTTGGGGATGTTCTCCCAGGCCGCCGGATTCAGCACCTGGTTCTTGGTCGGATCGAAGCAGTGGCAGTTGATGTCGATCGGGTCGGTGTGGACCTTGCCGTCGTAATCCACCCAGTTCACCGACCACGGGTTCATGTAGCTGCCGTCGGCGTCCTTCTTCAACTGCGCGCCACCCGGACCGCGGCCCAGGAACAGGCTGATCGGCACCGTACCGTTGCTGGTGGGACGCCCCAACACACCCGCGCTCTGATACTGCATGTACACGCCCAGACCCCAATCCGACAGCGCGTAGGACACCACCCGGTTGGAGAGGATCGCCAGACCAGACTTACTCAGTTGCGGAACCTGATACTGCGCCGTCAACCGCAGCGTGTGCGGAATGTCGTTCGACGACAGGTTCTTGCTCAGCCCCCGGTTGAAGACGTCGGAAATCGACGTGATCGTATCCAGGTTCTTCGAGTACGTGTAGTTCATGTTGAAGCTCAGCCCGTGCGTGAAACGCTGGGTCAAGGTCAGCTGGAGTGCATCGTACGAGGTGTTGCCCAGCGGCGCGGCCGTAAGGCCGCTTCCGGTGAACTGCGGATAATCCAGCAACGACTGCCGCACGGTCTGCGTCCCCGGGAAGCTCGAATAGGGGAAGCCGCTGATGCCGCGGGAAGCGAGCGTCGACCTTGCGGCGGTGTTCGTCGCAAGGCTCGACACCAGCGCCGTCAACAGATTCGCTTCGGCTTGGCTGGTGAAATCCGTGAAGCCGTAACGCTTCAGCGTGTCCGCGCTCAGGGAGTTGAGCGTAGCCAAGCCGTTGGCGGTCCACCAGGTGCCACGGTTGCCGATGTAGGAAGCCTCGACCACCATGTTGCGATTGATTTCGCGCTGCAGACCGAGGCTCCATTGCGTCAACCGCGCCGGGCGGCCGGCGTTGCGGTCCAGCAGCGTGTTCTGGGACATCGCGACAACCTGACCAGAAGACTGGCCCGCTGCCGGGTTGAACGACGGCCACACGGCCACAATGCTCGCGGGCATGCCGTCCTTGAACAGGCCCGTGATCTGGCCGGAGTTCGCCGGTAGCGCACTGGAACTCGCCGAGGATGCCGCGGAACCGGAGGCGGTGGCGGTGGAGTTGTACACCACACCCAAACCGAACCGGAGTACGGTCTTGCTGTCAAACTGATACGCCAAGCCCACCCGGGGTCCCAGGGCATAAGGGTAGTTACTGGCGAAGTTGCACTTGCAGACCGACTCAAATTGAGTGGCGCCCAGTCTTCCCGCTGCGGACGGATTCGGAATATCGAGTCCGATAGAGCCGTTGCGGCCATACTGTTCCCGGGCGTAAGTACCCAAGTCCCAGCGCAGACCGTAATCGAACGTCAGTTTGCGCGTAAGCTTCCAGGTGTCCTGTGCGTACAGAGCATACTGTTTCTTCTTGTTCGCCAAGGCGATCGGGGCGGACAAGGAGTTCGCGCTGGTACCACCCAACAGGAAGGAGGCAAATTCGTAGCCGTCGAAACCCTGGTTCGTCGTGATCCCCTGCAGGAAGGGCTGTTCGGTCATGTTCGAGCCAAAGGTGTACGTCCCGTTCACGTTGGTGTAGAAGTAGTTCGGGAATTTCTCCTCGCGGTAATCGAAACCGAGTTTGTAGGTGTGGCCGCCGGTCACGTAGTTGATGGATCCGGTCGCCGACGGACGCCGCTCGAAGGATGCCGTCGGCTGGAACGCCCCGATCGACGTCATGCCGCCAATTTGTTGGTTGGCGTTGACATTCGTGACGATTCTGGGGAAGAGGCCCTCTTGGGTGGCGCCCTTCAGACCCAATGTCTGCAAAGCGTTGAAGCCGGGGACAGGAGCATCCAAGCGGAAGTCACTGTCGTTCCAGCCAATACCCAAGTGCAGCAGGAGGCGCTGCGTCAGGTTATGGTCCAGGTTCAGGCGGATGGTGGTGCCGGAAGAGAAGGTCCGGATGCCGCCCGTGATCTGGTCCGGCATGGGATCCGCACCCGATGGGCTGCGCGGAGAGCGAGTGTTTGTTTCCTGCAGGTAGAACGACAAGCGGCTGCTCGAGCCGACGTTCTGGTCCAGTTTGATGGATGGAATCTTGGAGGTACGATCCGCGTTCCAGTCGCCAGTGTAGTTATTAGTAGCCAAGCCCTTGTCGAAATTCGTGCCTGCTGGCAGGGGAACGTAGGTCAGAACCTTTAAGGCTATGGGATCGAAACGCGATACCGGGATTTTGTTGCCGGGGAAAGGATCGCGGTTAAACTTGCCGCCTGCGACGGCGACCTGCGAGTTCGGATCGAAGATCGTACCGCTGGCCATCGTGCGGCCCAGGGAGTCCAGAGCGTTACCGGTGGCCGTGGTGATCAGGCGGCCTTCGGCCGGGATCAGGGCGCTGAAATCGCCATTCCGGTACGCCGCCGTCGGAACCGACGCGTTGCCATTCAGTTGGTTCGTCTGCTTAAAGAGTTCAAGACTGAAGAAGTAGAACGTCTTGTTGGTGCCATTGTAGACCCCGGGGATTCGCAGCGGACCGCCGAAGGTACCGCCGAAATCGTGCTGGCGGATTTTGGGGCGCAAGTACAGATACGGTTGGTGAGCGTACAGAGCTTCGTTGGTGAAGTAGTCGTACGCGCTGCCATGGTACGCGTTGGTGCCGCTCTTGGTAACCATGTTGATCATGGCGCCGCCCGCCGCACCGTATTCGGCCGCGAAGCTGCTCGTCATGATCGCAACTTCTTCAATCGCGTCCGTCGACGGCTGCGTCTGCATTTGGTTGGCCAGCAGACGAGGACCCGTCGGGTTCATCGTCATCCCGTCCAGACGCGTGCCGTAGGTGTTGGCCGGCGTGCCGTTCACCACCATGTTCGTTGCCACCACCGGAGCACCGTTGGCGCCATTGCTATAGTTGATGCCCGCCGTCAAACGCACCGACGAAAACGGATCGCGGAACCCAGAGCCCGTTGTTCCTACGGCCAGTACCGGCAGGTTGTTGAGCTGCGCCAGGGTCACGTTTTGCGCCACCGTGCTCGACTCGGTCTTGAGCAACGATGCCTCCGCCGTAACCGTGACCGATTCGGTCGTCTGTCCGACCTCCAGCGTTACGTCTTCGCGCATAATCTGCGCCGCCGCCAAGTGGAAACTAGTGTGCGTGTAGGTCTTGAAGCCAGGGACTGCGACAGTCAGTTCGTAGTCTCCGATGGCCAACTGCGGCACGGTGTAGTTACCGGTGTCGGAACTGGCTGCCGTGGAGACGGTTCCGTTTTCCAGATTACGAACCGTAACCGGTGCGTTTGCAATGATGGCCCCACTGGGATCGTTGATCGTGCCGGTAATGGTCGCGAGTCCGCCCTGTGCGTGTAGCACGGGCGCCGCGAACACTGCGAGCAGGATGGCAAGAGCGGGAAGAACTGTTTTCTTGATGTGCATCAGATTCCTTTGTCTTGGCTTTGGCAGAAGCCCAGAACATTTTATACCTTTGGGTGGGGCGCAACAAGGGGAGGGATCTAGCAATGGCCTCCGGCTCTGACGGGTTTGGCAGGAATACACTGCAAAAGAAAAAGCCCCGGGCTTGCGCCCGGGGCTAAGTAATACTCGCGGAGTGTAGTTAGAACGTGATGCGACCGACGAAGGTGCCGGTACGTTGACCACCCGTCCCGGACAACACATTCATTGTGCCGAAGCCGCCGCTGTACAAGCCAGCGTTCGCACCGGTGGTGAACTTCGTGGGTGCACTCGCGAAGTTGCCAGTCGTGATAGGACCAGGCAACCGCATCCGATTGAGAATGTTGTTGAACTCCGCACGAACGTTTAGATTGATGCGTCCTTCCTTGAACCGGAAATTGCGGCTGAAGTTGACGTTCTCTTCCGGTTGACGGGAAGCGCGATAGAAGCGCAGGGTGCTTTGGTCGGCAGCAAACTGGCCGTCGGGAACGTTGGTCCAGGCGGCTGGATTCAACACGACCGTCTTCGTGGGATCGAAGCAATGGCAGTTGACGTCGATCGGATCGGTGTGACGCGTACCGGCGTAATCGACCCAATCCACGGACCAGGGGTTCATATATTTCCCGTCCGCGTCTTTTTTCAACTGCGCGCCGCAGCCGACACAACCCGCAGCGCCGGGACCGTAGCCCAGGAACTGGCTGATCGGCGTAGTGCCGTTGCTGGTAGGCCGTCCGACGATAGCCGCACTCTGGTAATTCAGATACGCGCCTAGGCCCCAACCCGAAAGAATGTAGGATGTAACGCGGTTTGAAACAAGCGCTAGCCCCGAGTTCCGCAGTTCAGGCACTTGATACTGAACCGTGAACCGGATATTGTGCGGAAGGTCGAAGGCACCGAGGTTCTTGCCGTTGGCCCGGTTGAACGGGTCGGACGAGTTTGTGATATCCAGGGACTTGGAGTAGGTGTAGTTCATGTTGAAGCTCACACCGTGGTTAAAGCGTTGGGTCACATTCAACTGGAGCGAATCGTACCAGGTGGTGCCCAAGGGGGCGTTAAAGAGTCCGCTCGTAGTGTACTGCGGATAGTCCCGCAGCGATTGGCGAACGGTCTGTGAGCCAGGGAAGCTTCCGTAGGGAAGTCCCGTGATGCCGCGAGCGGCCAAATTAGACCGTTGCGCCGCAGTCAGGGCCGAAACGGTCCTGGTCAACAAGGTGGCGTCGGCAACACTGGTGAAGTCGTTGAAGCCAGCGGCTCGTAGCGTGCTCTGGTTCAAGGAGTTCAGCGGAGCCAAGGCGTTCGCGGTCCACCACACGCCCCGGTTGGCGACGTAGGAGGCTTCGACTACCAGGTTGCGGTTGATCTCGCGCTGCAGTCCGATGCTCCATTGCAACAGGCGCGCCGGACGGCCCGCGTTGCGGTCCATAAGTTGGGGCATCGCGATGACCGCGCCCACGCTCTGACCAACGTTCGGGGTAAAGTTGGGCCACGCCGGTTGGACGCTGGCGGGCATACCGTCTTTGAACAGGCCGGTAATCTGGCCCGAGTTTGCCGGAAGCGCGCTGGTAGCAGCGCTATTCGACGCGGCAATGGCCGGCGACGCGGTAGAGTTGTAAACCACTCCGAGGCCTGCGCGCAGCACCGTTTTGTTGTCAATCTGGTATGACAAGCCTAACCGCGGTCCGACAGCATAGCGGTAGTTGTTGGCGAACTTGCAGTTGCAGTTGGCCTCGAACTGGGTTGCGCCCAATCGTCCGGATGCCGACGGGTTCGGGATCGCGAGACCAATCGAACCGTTACGACCGTATTGTTCGTGGGTGTAGGTGCCGTAGTCCCAGCGCAAGCCATAGTCCAGCGTCAGTTTGCGAGTGACCTTCCAGGTGTCCTGAGCATACATTGCGAATTGGGTCTTGTTATTGCTCAGGGCGATGGGTGCGTTCAGGTTATTGGAGCTCATACCACCTAGCAGGTACGACGCAAATTCAAAGCCATCGAATCCCTGCGTGGTCGTAATGCCCAACAGCGACGGCTGTTCGGTCATGTTCGAGCCGAAGGTCCAAGTGCCGTTGGTGAGGCCGTCGATGATGTTCGGGAACTTCTCCATGCGCCAATCCGAGCCCACCTTGATGGTGTGCCCGCCGGTGACGTAACTGGCGGAAGCGATGCCCGACGGACGCCGTTCCAAGGAATGGGTCGGGAAACCCGACATACCCAAGTTCGAGCTGCCACCGATGGCGGTGTTGTCATTCACGGCGAGAACCTGATAGGGGAAGTACCGAGCGGCCGTTTGGCCTCTCAGCCCCAGTTCCTTGAGGGCATCGTAGTTCTCAAGCTCTGCTTTCAGAGCAAAGTCGCTATCATTCCAACCTGCGCCCAAGTGCAACAGCAGGCGCGGAGTGATGGTGTAGTCGTAGTTCAGACGAAGCGTCCGGCCGGACGAGATCGAAGCGACTGAGCCGGTGATCGGCGGAACAAACGCGTCGGCTCCGGTTGGAGTGCGCGGTACCGCGGTATGCGTCTTTTGGTAGTAGAACGATACGCGACCCTTGCTGCCCATGTTCTGGTCGATCTTGATGGACGGAACCGCGGACGTGCGGCTCGAGTCATACGTACCCTGGTAGTTATTGGACGCCTGGCCACGCGAGGCATTGAGGCCCAGCGGTTGAGGGATCAGGGGCAGGATCTTGGCGACGATCGGATCAAAGCGAGTCACGGGGATTTTGTTGCCCGGGAACGGATCACGATACGCGGTACCATTGGCCGCTAGTTTCTGCGTGTTCGGATCGAAGATCGTGCCGCTGGCCATCGTGCGGCCCAGCGCGTCAACAGCGTTGCCGGTCGACGTTGTGATCAAGCGGTTTTCCGCCGTCAGCAGGCTGGAGAAATCGCCGATCCGATAGGCGGGTAGGGGAACGGTAGTGGTATTGCTGGTATTGATATTCTTGCTGCGGAACTGTTCGTAGTTATAGAAGAAGAACGTCTTGTTCTTACCGTCGTAAACCTTCGGGATCCAAACCGGACCACCAATGGTAAAGCCCCAATCGTGTTGCTTGACCACGTTGCGGATGCCGGTGTAAGGCTGGCGGGCATTCATCGCTTCATTGGTCCCGTAGTCGTAGGCGCTGCCATGGAAAACGTTGGTGCCGCTCTTGCTGACCATGTTGATCATGGCGCCACCGGCGGTGCCGTACTCAGCGGCAAAGTTACTGGTTTCGATGGAGACTTCTTCGATCGCGTCGACCGACGGCTGCGTTTGCTGCTGGGCGCCCAAAAGGCGCGGACCGGTCGGGTTCGTCGTCATGCCGTCCAAGCGAGCCTGGACCGTGTTGGCCGGCGTGCCGTTGATCACCATAGTGGTGACGGCGGCCGGGGTGCCGGAAGCGATGTTCGCGCCGGCGGCGTAACGCACGCCCGGAACCAATCGCACCGAATTGAACGGATCGCGGAAACCCGAGTTGCTGCCACCTACGGTGAGGACGGGCAGGTTATTCAACTGGGTCAGCGTGACGTTCTGCGCCACTGTGCTGGACTCAGTTTTCAGCAGGGAAGCCTCGGCTGTTACCGTGACGGATTCGGAGGTCTGGCCGACTTCCAGCGAGACATCTTCACGCATCGTCTGTGCGGCGGCCAAGTGGAACTTGGTATGGGTGTAGGTCTTGAAACCTGCGACGGCGACGGTCAGATCATAGTCGCCAATCGGCAGCTGCGACACTGTGAAGTTGCCCGTGGTGGAACTGGATCCGGTGAAAACCTGTCCGTTTTCGAGATTACGAACCGAAATCGGCGCATTCGCGACAACGGCCCCACTGGGGTCATTCACCGTGCCAGTGATGGTTGCCAGCGCGGTTTGAGCGCGTAGTGTTGAGGTTGCCGTAAATGCGGCAAGAAGTACGGCGAGAATTGGAGCGAGTATTCTTCGAGTTTGCATGTTCAGATTTGGCCCCCCTAGGGCTGAGTGAAACCACTGTATACCATTCGGCAGGGTGGTTCAAGTCTTACAGGGGAAAATAGGTACATTGGGTGGTCAAACCGCGCATTTCTGACTAAACCAGTCGTTCTCTGCCTGCTGTATCATCTGGGTTGATACATCCGCTTGTATTTCGTGATAGAAAATCCAGAATCGGCACCCTGGGCAAAAGAGGGACCCCATAGGCCGAAAGAGGCCTTGACTCCGGCATTCTTTGCGACGACAATTGTGACCATGCGAATTTTGAGATGTCTGACCAAATGGTCTCCTGTCCTGCTAGCCATGGCGCTGGCGGTTCAGATGACAGCCCAGGAGGGCCACCCGCTTAAGGGATCGTGGATCGGTGTATGGGAGGGCAACACGGTACTCGGCAACGATATCCTGATGATCCTCAGCTGGGATGGGAAAGCCGTGAGCGGCACCATCAACCCCGGCACCGATAACATCAAGGTGGAGAAGGCCACTCTCGACCCCGCAGGCTGGAAGGTTCATCTCGAGGGCGATGCAAAAGACAAGGCGGGCAAGGTGAGCCATTACGTTATCGACGGCGCCATCCAGCAGTTGGAAATGGCAAACCGTTCAATCAACGGCACCTGGACCAACGGAACCGCCAAAGGAAAGTTTGAGGTTCACAGGCAGTAGCCATGACGAACCAATCCAATCAAATTGGGGGCCGGATTCTGATGGCCGGCGCGCTAGGTTTGGCGCTGATCCTGGGCGGCAGCGTTGCTCAGGCGCATCACGAAATCGCCGCAAAGTTCGACACATCCAAGTCGACGACCCTAACGGGTGTGGTGACGAACGTTGACTGGCGCAATCCCCACGTCCATGTCTTTATGAACGTGACTGCGAACCGCCAAACGTTGAACTGGGCGGTGGAGCTGGAAAGCCCGTCGCTGCTGGAAATGGACGGCTGGACGAATACCACGCTGCGTGCCGGTGACAAGGTTACGGTCAAGGGACCGCGCGCTCGGGATAACTCGCGTCAAGTGTGGGGTGGCAGTGATTTCCGCTTCGTTAACACCGGACTTCCCGTCTTCCCCGAGAAGGCGAAACTTCCGCGGAACTCGTCGGTATCCCGGCCTGCTCCGTTGTGGCCGGACGGACATCCCGCTCTGGGCGCTTTGCCCGGGACCTCGGATGGTTTCTGGTCCGACCCGAGCAAGACGGCCTTAGTTGAAGACGGCGTAGACGTAAAGATGAGCGAGTTCGGCCTGCTGGCGAACCTCGCCGACGCAGCGAAGGTTGCACCGATGCAGCCTTGGGCACTGGGCGTTTATCAAAGCCGCCAGAGCCGCCAACTGCGCGACGATCCGATGTATGTCAATTGCAAGCCTCCCGGGGGATCGCGGATGTATCAGTCCCGCCTGGGCGTGCAATTTATCGAAGACATTCAACGTAAACGCATCTTCGTGTTGATGGGCAGCGGCAACCACAATTTCCGTATCATCTACTTAGATGGACGTAAACAGGTTGGCCTGCAAGGCGGCGACGACGACAACCCGCTCTACTTCGGTCGTTCCGTGGGTAAGTGGGAAGGCAAAACGTTGGTGGTTGACACCGTCGACTTCAACGAAGACTTTTGGATGACGAATGGCGGGCTGCCGCACACCGATCAGCTCCATCTGATCGAACGGTTCACCCGCACTGATTTTGATACTTTGAAGTACGAAGTACAAGTAGATGATCTCGGGGCGTACACTAGGAAGTGGACGGCCGGTTGGACTTTAAAGTGGGATGGTGGGGGCACATTGCCGTCACATTTCTGCCAGAACAACAGACAATAAAGGAGAACTTTTAAAATGAAAAAATTACTCGTGTTTAGTTTGCTTCTCGCTGGTGTGCTGGCCGGGACCCGTCCGGCGTCGGCGCATCATTCATTCTCTGCGGAGTTCGACTCCAAAAAGCCGGTGAAACTCGAAGGAGTGGTCACCAAGGTGGAATGGACCAATCCGCACGTGTGGATCTACGTGAACGTGAAGGACGCCAACGGCAAGACCACCAACTGGGGCGCGGAACTGGGTCCGCCGCACGGCTTGCAGGGTGGTGGCTGGCGCCGCGACACCTTGAAGATCGGCGATAAGGTCATCGTGGACGGCTCCTTGGCCAAGAACGGCACCTCGCGCTTGAACGCCCGCAGCATCACGCTGGCCGACACCGGTGGTCGCCCTGGACAGACGTTGGACGCAGCCTCTTCCCAAGGCAACGACTCAAAAGGAAAATAAGAGACGATGCGTCGAACTATAATCGCGTTCACCGCGGCGGTGGCGCTGAGCTGGGTGGTCATTGGGACCGTCGATGCTCAGCAGCAACAGCAGGGCGGTGGCAAGGGTAAAGGCGGCGGGGGCGCTGCGAAGGGCAAGGCGGCACCCCCCGCTGGACCCACGCCTCGAGACGCCGCTGGAAAAGTCATTCTCAACGGCGAAGTCGCGGGCAAGAATGGTGTCTGGACGCCCGGGATCGGCATCACCGAACCTGCGGCGAAACTGGAGGATGTGAAGTTCCAGCCGTGGGCCAAGGCGCTCTATGACGCACGTCAGAAGCATGAACTGGAACCGCACGCACGCTGCAAGCCTTCAGGGGCGGCACGCCAGTTCATGACGCCTTACGGGGTGGAATTCACTGAGCTTCCTGAGCTCGGCCGGATCTTCATCTTCGACATCGGTGGCCCGCATACCTTCCGGACCATCTACATGGACGGCCGGTCGCATCCGGACCATCTGACGCCTACGAACTACGGCCATTCCATCGGCTGGTGGGAAGGCGACACGCTGGTTGTGGACTCGGTCGGCTTCAATGAGGACTTCTGGCTCGATCGCCGCGGATTGCCGCACACCGAGCAGTTGCACACCATCGAACGCTTCACCCGGACCAACAAGGTCACGATCGACTATAAGATCACGATCGACGATCCGGGCGCGTACACGGCTCCGTTTGACGGAGGGTTCAACCTTCGTTACAACGAGAACCAGGAACTCTTCGAGTATGTTTGCCAACAGGCCAACTACGCGCACGAGTTGATGGTGGGTGGCGAGTCGCGGACGGTTTCCCGCAGCAGCCCGATTGTTCCGTAAGCTAGTCGTTCCAATCCAAACAGTAACACCGGCCTTCCCGCGCAAGCGTGGAAGGCCGGTTTCATTTGGCTACTGGCAGCGGGTCGCGCGGCGGTACTTGTTATGGCAGTTCGCGCACGCGACATTCAACACGTCGCTGGCCTCAAACATCTTGTCGATATTCTTGGTTTTCGCCGCCTGGTACGCAACTTTTCCCGCCTCCCGTAGATCCTCCACCATCTTGGCCCAGTCCGCAGCTTTCACTGGAACATCCTTCCCGTTGCTACACGTCCGTCCGGGCATCATGAGGAGGTCCGCTCCTTCAATCAAGACCAGCGCGCTGTTCTCCACGGCGTCCCAACCTCCGAAGATACCGGTGAGGGGGTCGGGCGATGCGGATGGCTCCGGAGCCCGCTTGATCTCCGCAGGATCGCGCCGTTGGGTATCGAAAACCACGTTGGAGTGCGGAAAGAACAGCCCCCGCATAAGCTGGTTCAGGTCCGCAGCCGGCGCGGTGGAACGCGGCGGGGCCTGCGCCATCAGGAATCCGGCAAAGAGAATTGTCACAACCGCCACAATCTTTGTCCTCGTCAAAGCGTTTTTCATTCGGCCTCCATCTCCGCTCTAGAATACAGGATTCGCGGCAACCTAGATCCTCTGACCCAGCTTGCAAGGGACTGGCCCAATAGCGCTACCATAGCGAGTTGTCCCTGAAGGAGGCACAGGATGGATCAGGAACTAGGGTTTATCGGCGTTGGCCGCATGGGCGGCCCCATGGCCCGCCGTCTGGTGGAAGCTGGCTACAAGCTCACGATTTTCGACACCAGCGAAGACTCGATGAAACCCTTGCTTGAGAAGGGCGCGACACGAGCCGCGTCAGTCAAGAGTCTTTGCGACTCGGTTGAGATCGTGTTTTGCAGCTTGCCCACTCCGCCCATCGTTGAAACCGTCGCATTGGGACCCGGCGGGGTTATCGAAGGCAGCAAAGTCCGGCTGTTCATCGATACTTCGACTACGGGCTCGATCTACGCGAAACGGATCGCTGCGGCGTTGGCCAAGAAGAACATTCTGGAAGTCGACGCGCCCATCAGTGGCGGTGTCACAGGAGCCAACAAGGGCACGCTAGCAATGATGGTCTCCTGCCCGAACGATGTTCTGGAACGGCTGAAGCCCATCCTGAGCCATCTGGGCAAAGTGTTCTTCCTCGGCACGGAGCCGGGCATGGGACACACCATGAAGCTGCTGAATAACATCCTCTCGGCGACGGCCATGGCGATTTCTTCCGAGGCTGTGGTGACGGGCGTCAAGGCTGGCCTGGATCCCAAAGTCATCTGCGACGTCATCAATTCTGGAACGGGCCGCAACAGTGCGACCGAGGACAAGATCCCGCGGCTGGTGTTCCCGAGAAAGTTCAATGGCGGATTCGCGGTAAGCCTGCTCAACAAAGACGTCCGGCTGTTCATGGACGAGGCGGACGCATTGCAGGTACCGACCGTGGTCGCTGCCGCGGTGAAACAAGTTTTGGTAACCACCATGGCCATGCTCGGGCCGGATGCGGACATGTCTGAAATCATCCGCGTCGTCGAGAATTTGGCGCACGTAGAAGTGAAGGCATAACACTCAAGGGAGACTACATGGAAAAAGCAATGTTCGATAAAGGCCTGAAGATCCGCCGCGCGGTGCTCGGCGATGAGTTTGTGGACAAGTCGCTGGCCAGCGCAGACGAATTCAACATGCCGATGCAGGAACTCGCCACGACTTACTGCTGGGGCGAATGCTGGGGACGCGAAGGCCTGGATCGAAAGACGCGCAGCATCATCAATCTCGCGATGATCTCCGCTCTAAACCGGCCGCACGAGTTGAAGATCCACGTCAAGGGCGCGATCCGCAACGGCGTGACCAAGGAAGAGATTCGCGAAGTATTGTTCCAAGTCGCGATCTACGCGGGCGTGCCCGCCGGCGTGGACAGCTTCCGCATCGCGAAAGAAGCCCTCGCCGAGATGGGTGTGTAAAAGAAGCCGTCTAGGCTAGCTTCGGCTTGTTCCCGTTCGCCCACGGCTTGCTCAGCATCATGTAGAGCAATGTCCCTGCGAGCGGGAACAGCGACATGGTCACAAAGATCGGCGTGAAATTCTTCGCGTCGATCCATCCGCCGTACAGCGGCAACACCACCGCCAGCACCATCGACCACGACCCACCGCCGATCCCGCCCGCGAGGCCAGCCTCGTCTTTCGTGAAAACCCGCGCCCCAATATGCAGGCCCATCACAATGAATCCATCGGCGACGAACATGGCCCACAGGAACAGCGCCAGCACGGCTTGCCAGGAGTCCACCATCGTCACAAACGCGCTGGGCAGTGCTAGAACAGACAGCAGCAGTAGAACCTTCACCGGACGCGTCTGATGCTGCACGAGGCGGTCAGAGACCCAGCCCCAGAAGTAATAGCCGAGCTGCCAGCCGACGGTCGGAATCCACACCAGATGTCCGATCTCGGTCTGCGATAAACCTAACGCTCGGCTCAGGTACAGCGGACTCAGATAGGCGATCACTCCCAGCGCGATCGCGCCCATGCCGTAGGTGGTAACGATCAACCAGAAACGCCGGTCGAGCGGGTTGGCCACAACAATCTTCTGCGAAACACGCTGGCGCTTCGGAACGGTGCGCGCGAATCTCGACCAAATCAGCAACCACACAATACCGAGCACCCCGGTGACCCAGAAGGCGGCTCGCCACCCATAGACTGCGGCAAACGGCGTGACCGCCAGCGGCGTGACCAGCGATCCGAAGGCAGCCCCGCTATAGCCGATCGCGATGCCGCGCGATGCTTTCTCCGTAGGCAGACAGTCGGTCGCCATCTTGACGCATCCTGGAAACACCGCGCCTTCGCCGATCCCTAGAACCGTTCTTGCCACGGCGAATCCAATCAATCCGCCAACAACCGCGTGCGCCGCACTCGCTGCCGTCCACACCGCAACCGCAATCGCCATACCCAAAGGCAATCCGATCTTGTCCAGAACCGACCCCCAGATCGGATTCGCCAGCATGTACGCGATCGAGAAGGCCGACAACGTGTAGCCAAAGTCGGTCGCCGTCATATTCACATCGGGCAGGATCGTCGGTGCCAGAACGGACAGCGTCTGCCTGTCGATGTAAGAAATCAGCGTCGCCAGAAACATGACGAACGGGCCCATCCAGGTAGCGAGGACGCTCCGCTGCGCGACCGGCGCGAAGGGCAAGACTCCAATTGCGGGCTGATGGTTCTTCATTTTTAGTCCAGTCTCACGACCCACTCTTCCAACCCCGCGCCGGCCGCCGGATAACGCTTCAGCACCTCGGGGTCATGCCCTGGGATGACGTGATCTTTCGAATCGGCAAGTTCGTGGGCGCGCCGGTAGCCCTCCAGCGTATCACCGACGTGAAAGGTGAATGGATAGACCAGACCCAGGTCCATATTCGCGTAATAGTGCGCCGCATCCGAAGCGAGCACCACCCAACCCCGGCGCGTCCACACGCGGACCATCTGCAGTCCCATCGAGTGCCCGCCCACGAAGTGCACACTCAATCCTGGAGCGATCTGCGCGTCTCCATCATGGAACACAACTCGCCCGCCATAGAGTCGCTTGACCATGGCGCAGACATCCTCCGCATCGAAGGGCAAGCGCATCGCGGTGTGCGTCATGTAGCGGCCCGTACAGAACTGCATCTCGCGATCCTGCACATGGTAGGTGGCTTTAGGGAACATTTCATGATTCCCCGAGTGGTCGTAATGCATGTGCGTCAGAATCACATTCTGAACCTCACTCGGCTCAATCCCGATCTTCCGCAGCCCCTCGCCCGGCGAATGCAGATGCCTCCGTCCGCGCTTCTTCGCTACCGCTTCATCGAAGCCGGTGTCGACAACGTAGACATGTTCGCCGCTGCGAACCGCCCACACGAAGTAGTCCATGGGCATGGGCCCGTCGTGGATATCGCCTCCGATGAAATTCTCGCGCGCCATGCGATGATGATGGGCGTAGCGAATGGCGTACACTTCCCACACTCTTGGTGTTTCCCCTGCATTCGGCATATTGGGCTATCTTATATCGGAAAGGGATCGCGCATGAGTCTGGCTCGCCAGATCGTCACGGCAACACGCTCCGTAGAGTTTGAACAACTTCCGCCCGAGGTCGTGGAGAAGGTGAAAGTCTGCCTCATGGACTTCCTCTCTGCGGCCTACGAATCACTCGATCTGCCGTGGAGCCGACAAGCTTTGCAGATCGCAGGTCAGGGGCGCGGGAACGCGGCGATCATCGGCTCCAACTTGCGTGTGCCTGCGGGCGACGCTGCGTTCGTGAACGGCATCCTCGGCCACGGCCTTGTCCGTGAGGACATGCATACGGGCTCGGTGAGCCACTTGGGCGTCGTCGTATTTCCGACGCTGATGGCCTTGTCGCACGATGCCTCCATTTCAGGCCGCGACTTCATCACCGCCGCTGTGTGCGGCTACGAGGTCAGTGCGCAGATTGGCCGGGCACTCATGAGCCCGGAGAATGTCCGCCAATATCGGCCCACGGGGATTTGCGGACCTCCTGGCGCGGCCCTGGCGGGAGCCCAGATGATCGGCCTCGACGAAAACACTTGTGTCAGCGCGCTTGCATTCGGAGCGAACGTCGCGGCGGGTCTCAACGAGTGGCCCTATTCCGGCGGCGACGAAATGTTTTTTCACGTGGGGTTCGCCGCACGTAACGCGGTTCTGTCCGCACAACTCGCGCAAGCAGGAGCGAACTGTTCGGAAACATCGCTCGACGGGACTGCGGGACTGTTCCGTGCGCTTCGCAGCCAGGATCGCATCGACGACGTGAGGCCCTTCGCCAAGGGGCATGAGATCCTTTCCGTATTTCACAAGCCCGCGCCTGCCTGCAACTACGCGCAGACGGCGGCGCAGGCGGCGCTCGCGTTGAGCGGCGACTTGAAACAACGTGGACTCAGCACCCCTGAGATTGCTTCCATCCGCGTACGCTCTACCTCAGCCGCCATCGCCTACCCTGGCTGCAATCACCCCGGCCCGTTCGTGAAGACGCTGCAAGCGAAAATGAGCATCCACTATTGCGTCGCGGCGACGCTCTTTCGCGGCGAGATTGCGGAAGCGAATTACAGAATGCTGGAGCATCCGGAGATCACCCGGCTCGCCAGCCTCACGGCGCTGGAGCTCGACGCAGAACTCACAGCAGCCTATCCATCGCAGCAAGGCTCCGAGGTCATTCTCACCCTGCGCGACGGATCCACCCTGGCCCGGCGCCTTCCAAATATCATCCCCGCCACGCCCGCCGAGATTCGTGCACGTTTCCTGCACGCCGCCGAATCGGTCATCGGACGCGATGCCGCACAAGAATTAGGAATAACAATCGACAGCCTGGATTCGCAACCCAGCGCAGAACGCTTGGCGAATCTTACCGTGTCTCACTGACATCAACCATGGAAAACTACAAACTCTTAATCAACGGGCAGTGGATCGAGCCACAAAGCGGCGAGTGGTTTGAAACCGAGAATCCGTTCACGGGTGCTCCCTGGGCCCTCATCCCGAAGTGTGGAAAGCCGGAAGTGGATGCAGCCGTCGCGGCGGCGAAAGCAGCCTTCCATCAGAAGAGCCCGTGGCGCACGATGACCGCATCCGCGCGCGGCGCACTCATCCGGAAGCTCGGCGACTTGATCGCAAAGAATGCCGATCACCTCGCAACCATTGAGACGCGCGACAACGGAAAACTGTACGCGGAGATGCGCGGCCAGCTCGGATACATTCCGCAGTGGTACTACTATTTCGGCGGCCTGGCGGACAAGATCGAAGGCCGCGTCATTCCCATCGATAAACCGGGCATCTTTAACTACACGCGCGAAGAACCGCTCGGCGTCATCGCCGCCATCACGCCGTGGAACTCGCCGCTGATGCTGGCGACGTGGAAACTCGCCCCAGCGCTCGCTGCCGGAAACACCGTCGTGTGGAAGCCTTCGGAATTCTCGTCGGCCTCAGCCCTTGAGATGGGCCGACTGTTTGAAGAAGCCGGATTCCCTCCCGGCGTCGTGAACATCGTCACCGGTTACGGCTCCGACATCGGCGAGCCTCTGGTGACGCATCCCGACGTCGCGAAGGTCGCCTTCACCGGCGGCGACAAGACGGGCGAGGCCGTGTATGGGATGGCCGCGCGAAGCATCAAGCAAGTCACACTGGAACTCGGCGGAAAGTCAGCGAACATTGTCTTCGACGATGCCTCTATGGATGACGCGGTTAAGGGCGTGATCTCCGGCATCTTCGCCGCCACTGGACAGACTTGCATCGCGGGCTCGCGCGCGCTCATTCACAAGTCCATTCACGACGAGTTTGTCGACAAGCTGCTGGCGATGGCGAGCCAGGCCCGCATGGGCGATCCGTCGCAGATGACTACGCAGGTCGGCCCCATCACCACGCGTCCGCAGTATCGCAAAGTGCTCGATTACATCGACATCGCCAAGCAAGAGGGAGCGGTCTGCCGCATGGGTGGAGGCCCCGCGACACGTGCCGAATGCGGCTCCGGCTGGTTCGTGGAACCCACCATCTTCACCGGCGTGAAACCGACAATGCGCATCGCTAACGAAGAAGTCTTCGGCCCCGTGCTTTCGGTGATTCCCTTCGAGGACGAAGACGAAGCCGTCGAGATCGCCAACAACACCATCTACGGCTTGGCCGCTGGAGTGTGGACACAAAGCATCAAGCGCGCACTCAGCATGCCTGCGCGCCTGGAGGCAGGCACCGTGTGGGTGAACACCTACCGCGCCGTCAGCTACATGTCCCCGTTCGGCGGCTACAAGCGCTCCGGCATCGGCCGCGAAAGCGGCATCGGCGCCATCCACGAGTATCTACAAACCAAGAGCGTCTGGATCGACATTGTGGGCAACGCACCCAATCCGTTCGTCATGAGATAAAAGGAGCAATCATGAAGTTCGCCTTACTGCTGTTCGCGACGGCCCTCACGCTTGCCGCCGCCGAGCCACCGAAGTCCGTGCGCCTCTACGTGCTCGACTGCGGACGACTCGCCATTGACGATCCGGCGCGCCTGGGCTTCAAGAAAGAACAGCTGAAGACGGTCGACCTATCGATGGGCTGCTATCTCATCGCGCACCCCAAGGGCACTCTCTTCTGGGACACCGGAGCCGTGCCTGACAGCTACTTCAAACCCGGCGTAGCGAAGCCCACACTGACCTACGGGACAGTCACTAAGTCGATCACCAGCCAACTCGCCGCCTCAGGCTACGCGCTGAAAGACATCAACTACCTCGCGATCTCGCACTATCACTGGGACCACATCGGCAATGCGAACTTGTTCGCAAGTTCCACGTGGCTGACGCCGAAAGTCGAGCGAGACATGATGCTCGCCGGTAAATCCGATTCGCGCTACCCCGAGCACTTCTCCGCGCTCAAGCAGAGCAAGTTCATCATCACCGACAACAAGATTGGGGAGTACGACGTCTTCGGCGACGGCACCGTCGTCCTGAAGTCGACTCCTGGCCACACCGAAGGTCACCAGTCTCTGTTCGTGAAGCTCAAGAATACGCAACCTGTCGTCCTCTCCGGCGATCTCTATCACTACCCGGAAGAAGTCACCACCGGCATCGTTCCTCCGATTGATGTCAACAAAGAGCAGACCACCCGCTCCCGCCGTGATCTCGACGCCTACATCAAAAGGCAAAAGGCGCAGCTGTGGATTCAGCACGATCTGGTCCAGTTTGAGAAGTTGAAAAAAGCGCCGCAATTCTACGAGTAGAATGGAACGCCTCAGGCCTACTTAAGAAGGCTATATGAGTCCATCATTATTTCCATCCAGCGGAGCTTGCAGTATCGTTTAGTGACGATATGAAAAACCCTTCAGTGTGGCTCCTTCTTCTTTCGACCGGCCTTACCTTCGCGCAAGGTAATCGCGGTTTTCCGGTCCAGTTTCAGAATTGTGTGGAATACGTCGGAACTGGCCCCATCCCGCTGGCCCAAGCACAAGCTTTTGTGCCCTCGCCCTTCACCATAGCCACGGATGCCTCCGGCAATGCGACATTCGTAGTTCGCGCGGCGCGCTGCAATTCAGTCAAGGTGGATGGCTTTGATGCGATCCCGGGAATCGTCTCGCACATCGGCGTTTCCGTAGTCTCGCCGGATGGCACGGGAGACATCAACAACTACACGGTCGCGTACGCTACCGATTCAGAGCGACTCGCCCAGCGCCTTGAGCGCGCCGGCATCCCCACGCTGGTGGACCCGGACTTGGTTAAGGAAGACAACACCAGTTCCCTCTATGTGGAAGTTTCCCCGGAGAACAAGGCCGGTTGGAGCATCACCGGAACCCAGACGAACACAGCGTTTCTGACGATGCCGTTCCTGGCCAACTGGTGGTCCAAGGGCGAAAAGGGAATCGTTAAAATGGCGACCAGCATTCCGTCCATCACGTTCAAGTTTGCGCAGGGCACCATCATCACTCGTCGCTTCGGCAAGATTGGGCAACTCATTCAAGGCAACAACTACTCGCAGTTCGGAGCCCGCCCGTTCGACTTCAACGTGCGCGGTGAATTCGTCAGCGGGTTGATGGACGTCACCGTTCAGTAGGAGACCCACCCCAGGAACTCCGGCTCGCTTGCATGATAGTCTCAGGGCATGCCCGTTACTCGTGACCTGCTGAGCCGGATGCTCCATTCCGTCGCCGACGCAGGGGCTTCCATACGAGGCAGTTTTGCCGACGCGTCCATCAAGAAGCTCTGCCGCGAGCTTGTGTCCGAACGTGGTGAAGCCTCCGGCACCGCCATCGCCCGCGAGATCGCAGAACGGTATCTACAGTTGCCAGAGCGCGGGCGTCTGACGTTCTTTGAGCAACTTCTCGGTCCGCAATGGCTCGCCGATCCTGAGGACGTCCTGCGCCTGGCCACCGCCTATCACGCGCATCCGGGGGCCGGCGAACTGAGCCAACTGTTTCAGACGGTGGAACCCAAACGGCAGGAACTATTTCGCCGCATCAATACCGGCCCGCACGGAATGGAAGCCATCGTGCGTATGCGCCAGGACCTACTGACGCTGCTGCCGGAACACCCGGGCCTGGAGCCAGTCAACGCGGACTTGGTCCATCTACTCTCGTCCTGGTTCAACCGCGGCTTCCTGGAGCTGCGAAGGATCGACTGGCGCACGCCTCCCGTGATCCTGGAAAAGCTGATGCAATACGAAGCGGTGCATGAGATTCAGGGCTGGTCCGATCTACGCCGCAGGCTGCAAATAGACCGGCGCTGCTTCGCTTTTTTCCATCCCGCGCTTCCCGATGAGCCGCTCATCTTCGTCGAGATCGCGTTGACCCGTGGAGTTCCCAGTTCGATTCAGCCGTTGCTCGCCACCGATGCTCCGCAAGCGGATCTTTCCAAGGTGAACACAGCCACGTTTTATTCGATCAGCAACTGTCAGGACGGGCTCCGGAATATTTCCTTTGGCGCGTTCCTGCTGAAGCAAGTGATCCAGGAACTGACCCAGGAGGGCCTGGACGTGCGTCGCTTGGTGACGCTGTCTCCCATTCCAGGTTTCCGCTCCTGGCTCACGAAGCAAGCCCCCGCTCTGATGCAAGAGGATAGGGGCAAAGACCAGCAGCATCTTCTCACGCTATGGTGCGCTCGGTATCTGACAGCCATGGGGATACGCCGTCGCGTGATCGATCCAGTGGCGCACTTCCACCTAAGCAACGGGGCATCCATCGAACAGCTTCATTGTATGGGCGACACTTCACCGAAGGGCTTGCGCCAGTCGCTAGGCTTCATGGTGAGCTATCGGTATCGGCCAGTCCGGATCGAGCGCAACCATGAGCTGTACGCCAAGCAAGGGCAGATCGCCGTATCCAGCACGGTGCAAGCTCTTCTGGACGAGGAGCTTGCCAAGTAGCGCGCTCCGTCTAGAACGGATAATGCGCCTCGCCCTGCTGAATCGTGACCCACTTTAACTGCGTCAATTCGTCCATCGACCACTGTCCGCCTTCGCGGCCCGGGCCGGAATCCTTGATGCTGTTGAACGGACCGTGCGGCTCGTCGTGGATAGTGGAGCCATTGACGTGCACAGATCCAGCTTCCAGTTCCATCGCGCAGCGCATCGCGATCTGAAGATCGTTGGTGATCACGGCCGCGGTCAGACCGTAGCGCGAATCGTTGGCCAGCGCGATCGCATGGCTCGCGTCGTTGGCTTTGATCACGCTCACCACGGGCCCGAACAACTCTTCGCGGAAAATCGACATCTCCGGCGTTACATCGGCGATGACTGTCGGCTGGAAGAAGTTGCCTTCATAGGTTCCGCCGCACAACACGCGTGCACCTTGCGCCTTCGATGCAGCGATACGCTCCGCGATGAACGGTCCCTGAGAGGTGCGGATTAGTGGACCGATGACGGTGTGCGGGTCATTCGGATCGCCAACTTTGAGCGTCTTGGCCTTGGCGACAAACAGTTCCAGGAACTTGTCATAAACCGGAGCCTCGACGATTACGCGCGAGCCCGCCATGCAGATCTGTCCCTGGTGGATGAAGATGCCGAACGAAGCCGTGTTGACCGCATACTCCAGATTGGCGTCCTTCAGTACCAGCAAGGGACTCTTGCCGCCCATTTCAAGATCGACCTTCTTACCGTGACGCGCGCATTCGACCGCAATCGAGCGACCCACCGCCGTGGATCCGGTGAACAGCACTGCCTTCACCCGCGGGTCCGAGCACAATACCGGACCGAGCGCGGGACCGTCGCCGGTAACAACGTTCAGAACACCCGCAGGAAGACCGGCCTTTTCGAAGATCTCAGCGATCTTCAGCCCGATGAGCGAGGTCTCCTCCGACGGCTTCAGAACAAACGTGTTCCCCGCCGCGAGCGCGAACGCGACTTTCTTCACAGCAAGAATCAGAGGAAAATTGAAAGGCGCAATTCCGCCGACGACGCCCAGAGGCCGGCGAATCGCCATGGAGAAACGACCGGGCGTATCGCTAGGAATCGTGTGACCCAGAATGCGCCGGCACTCTCCCGCGGCGCTGCGCAACACGCCGACTACGTAGGAGACCTCGAACTGCGACTTGCCGAACGTTGAGCCGGCTTCCTCAATGAGGATCTTGACCACATCCATGCGCATCGCTTCCAGAACGTCGGCCGCGCGGATCAGGATCAATTCGCGCGTGGAAGGCGTGGTATTGCCCCACGCGTCTTTTGCCGCATACGCAGCATCAATGGCCTTTGTCATGTGCTCTGGACCGGCCATGAACACCTTCGCGATGGTCTGGCCATTGGCCGGATTCACCACGGCTGTAAGCGTCGAATCGTCCACGTCGATCGTCTGTCCGTTGATGTAGGGGGCTGTGAATTTGGGTGCAGTCATTTCGGTGTCAGACTAGCAGAGAAACCAGCCCACGGCAAATGTTCGTCAACCTGGAAGGGCCTCAGGCCGTGCCACAGGAACAGGGCCGTCCAGGGGAATCAATTGAGTGAATGGTATTGGGGCCGCTAAACCGCGCTACTGCAGCGTGGTGTTATCGCACCGGATACAGTTCAAATCCGTTGAGCTGAAAGCTGAACCCAGCCGCATCTTCTACCTTCTTCGCGCACCACGGCGCGCCCTGCTGCATGGACCGCCGTTCTTTCACCCACCAAGGTGCGTCGAAACCGGTCCGGTAGAACTCTTCGCACAACATCAGGTGCCGCGACATTCCAGCCGCCAAGCGAGCCTGATAGTGGGAAAGTAACGGCCCCGTGGCTTCTCCCTTAGCGATGGCTTGGATCACGGCTGAGGCTAGAATCGCTTCCCGAATCGCTTGCGCCGTACCATCTCCGCAGAGCGGATCGAACGCCATTGCCGCACTACCGCAGGCCAACCAACCGGGCCCGCAGAGCGGCCAATGCAAGCGTGGATGAGCCGGGAATTCTCCAACGGTCGCATCCAGCTGCTCGATTCGCTCCGCGATTAGCCGGCTGCTCGCAAGCATGTGTTCGGTGGAATCTCCCACCGCAAGAAGATAGCCCATCTTTGGACCAGTCGGAATCAAGAAGAGCCACCCTGCTGCGACCGACTCTACCCAGCAGGCCGTGGAATCGGCACGATCCCGCAGCGTGATGGAAACTGCTGTCGCTCGTCGGTAACCGAAGTGGTGCTCCTTGGCCGCCGATGGAAGCGGAGAAGCGGTGAGAATTGTCCAGTCGCGGACTCCTATTTCCAGAGAAGGGCCTGCGTCATTCACCGGTGGCAAGTTTTCAGCAATGGCATCCAGCAGGAATTTCTCGGAGACTACCACGGCGGGATGCTCCATCGTTACCGGTGCAGCGTTCGGCCCCCAGGCTACAACCCGGCGCCGGATACGATGCGATCCAGCAATTCCCTCGACCGGACCGAATACGTCGCCCATCAGCGCCAGTGCTGCACCGCTCAACATGATGACGGGGAGCCGGGGCCGATCCAGACGCTCCCAGGATGCCGCCAGCCCGGCCTGCGACAGAAGATGAGAGCAACAGGCGGCCGCCACACCATCGCCTCGGATCGTGATTCCTTTCATCGGCAGACCTCCTGCAAAGTAGGCTCGGCTCTTTCCAAGAGCGCGTTCGTTAGGTGGGCTCGCGACACCAAGGGACCCATCGCAGCGATCAAACCAGTCATGTTCGCGACGGCAAAGCTGACTCCTTGTAGATTGTGTGCGAGTGGAACACCTTCGATAGGCCGCGGATAGGGAGACGCATGGAAGATTCCATCGCGAAAGCGGAAGCGGTCCCGCGGACAGGTTTCATCCACGGCTACTCCGATCACGCCCGGTAGAGTCCCCGGCAACATATGCGCTGCGCTCACCACTGTTCCTGTTCCCTCGAGAGCTTCCAGGAACAGGACCTTGTGATCCTCGTTGGCCGTACCCAGACTGAGATTGATCAAGTCCATGTCGTGATCCCGGCACCACGCCAACGCCCGTAGGATGACGTCCATGTTTGCTGCGAGCCGCCCACCGAATACTTTCACGGCGTAGAGCTCCGCATCGGGAGCTTTCTCTTGAATCGCAGCCGCGACGGCTGTGCCATGACCCAAGCGGTCAATCGGATCGGCACCTAAACCAGTTGCCGTGATCTGCACCGCCCCGGCAACCCTACCCACATGGTGGTGGCCTTCGAAAATGCCGCTATCGATGATCGCGATCTTCATCGATGTAGCGTCACCACCTGATGAGCGATGCTGGCGACGGCGGGACGATGCGTGATGATAATGGCCGTGCGGCCAGCCAAAGCAATACCGAGCGTTTCCGTAATCAAGCGCTCATTGTCTTCGTCCAGCGCGGAGGTTGGCTCGTCCAGAACCAGCACCTTCGGATTTGCCAGCAGCGCACGCGCAAGAGCAAGACGCTGGCGTTCTCCCGCCGACAGACCTTGTCCACGTTCCGCGAGCGTGGTGGAGTATCCATCAGGGAACGACAGGATTCTGTCGTGAATTGCAGCGGCCCGTGCCGCTTCGATAATTTCCTCGTCCGTGGCATCCGGTCGGGCGTACGCGATGTTCTCTCGGATCGTCGCCTGGAACAGAAACGGTGCTTGATCTAGCAGCATCACCTGCCGACGCAGATCCTGAAGCCTCAGCTCACGCAGATCCTGACCATCGAGATGAATCTCCCCGGACTGTGGATCGTAGAAACGCACGAGAAGATCCGCAAGCGTGGACTTGCCAACACCACTTGGACCAACAATCGCGCAAATACTGCCTGCAGGCACGTGAAAAGACAACTTGTTCAGTATCGAATCGCCGTCATAGGAGAACGACACGTTGCGGCAATCGAGGTCGCCTCTTCCCGGCGCGCTCGGACGGGTAAGAGCCCGTTCTACAACCTCGGGAGTGGTATCGAACAATTCAAAGACTCTCGTCAGCGAAACGCCGCCTGAGACTAGGTTGCTGTAGAGGCTCATCAGGTTCTGGATCGGGCTGAGCAAGCGGCCATGGTAGGCCATCACGGCTACAAGCGAACCGGTGCTCAGCTCGCCGTCGATCACGAGCTTGCCACCATAGAGGAAGAGAGCGGCAGTGCTCAGTGTGATCAGCGTGCCCGGCACCGCACCGGAAAGAAACGACGTCATCTGCATGCTCAACAGTGCGTCGAGGAAGCTCTGATTGCGATTGCGAAAGCGCTCCACTTCGCGGACTTCAGCGCCAGCGGTGACCACCACTCGGATTCCGAGCAGCGTCTCGATCAAGAAGCTCCCTATGTCGGCGCCGCGTTCTCGTACAGCCTTCACGCGCCCAATCAGGCGGCTCTGATAGTAACGCAGAGACCACAGGCTGAACGGAAGAACAATCAAACTCAACAGGAACAGTCTCAGGTTCAACGACGCCATGATCACAGCGCTGCCGATCAGGAAGACCACATTCGATAGGACGCTGAGCAAGCTGTCCGCGGAAATGCGTTGAACCTCTGAGATGTCGTTATTGATGCGCGAAACCACATCGCCCAATTTGCTGCGCACCCAGAATCGTGGCGACAACAGTTGTAGGTGGCGGTACAACGCCACCCGCATATCGAACAAGACAACGGCCGACACGCGGACGTATTGGTAGCTGGAGAGAATATTGAGCGCGAAACTGAAAACAGTCGCGCCCACCATCATCAGACTGACAAGGAGAAGTTTACTGAAATCGCGGGGCAGCAAGGCCTCATCGATCAGTAGCTTGGACGTGTACGGCTGGATGAGACCAAAGGAAGTCGCGGCGACTCCAGTCAATAGGATCAGCACCAAGCGCCAGCGATAGGGCACTAGAAAGCGCGCGGCTCTCCTGTAACCCGCGAATAGCGCCTTCGTTTCACCCATTGATTCACCCCTATGGAACGACGATCATTCCACCACCGGTCATGTCGTTATTCAAATCCCAAGTAGCCTCGTGCTTGAACGTTGCGGCGTCATAGACATCAATCTCAAATCCCGCACCATAGATATAGAGCTTCTTGCCACTGGCCGACATCCCAAAGCTGTAGCGCGAACGGCAAGAAACCTCAGAGGTCCCCGCCATCCGACTGGTCACAAGATCGATACCCCAAAACTCGCAGCGCTTGTTGCCACCGGTTCCATTGTTGATGACGATATAGCCCATCTTCTTGTCCGGAGTGACACGAAGATTGGTCATAGCAACCGGCGCCGGACCGATCGGGACGAAATCGAACTTGCGCGTATTGAGATCGAAATGCGCCAAGCCAAATACCTTGTTGTGCACAATCGGATCAGCAAAGTTGAAAATGGAAACGCGCTGCCCGGGCTCACTGAGCGTCTCTTGCAAGCCGCCGAAGCCCAGGTTCTCCATCGCTTGTGCCTCCGGCTTGGCGAGTTCGATCTTTTCCACTTCAGTGAAGTCCGCCGCGTTGAACACTGTGATCTGGGCGCCGAACTGGTAGAGGTACTTGCCGTCGGGTGAAACTTCAAAGCCTCCACCGCGATTTCCGCCCGCAGCTGCATTACCCGGCACGTCGAACGTCTTGGTAATCTTCCCCTTGGCCAAATCAATGATGGAGTACTTGGGCTTCCCGACCTCAAACCGATCAACCATCTTCGTGATCTCGGTCGTCTGGCCATACAACAACTTGCCTTCGGGATCGGCTACGCCGCCGCCAAACCGGTAGGTGTGCGTTGCATCGTTCAACACAAAGTGATTGGTCACCTTGCGCGTCGCGATATCGACAACCTCCATACCGGCATGATCATTGGTTGTTACATAGATGGACTTCTTGTCGAACGACATGCGTAGGCTGGTAGGCAAACCGGTGACAAGCGGTATCCGATCGACCACCTTGCCGGTGGCCTCGTCGACCACCATGAGGGAATTCGGATACGCTCCAAGGAAGAGAACCCCGGCGTTCGCGGCAACGCTACCCAAAACAGTCAGCAAAAGAATGATAGATCGCTTCATAGCAGAATAGTCACCTCAGTCGAATTCAAAAGCCTCACGCACGTCGTCGCACATCCATTCCTGGTCTATGGGAAGACCAAGTCCAAATTGCGCCAATCCTTCGTCGCCGTGGCGCATTTATTGGCCCAATCGGGATAGTTGTTGAGATGGTCCGGGACCTGCGCCGGCCAGAAGCACGTAACGTAGCAATCGTAAATATCGCGCTCCACTGGCTGACACAGTCCTGCCGTGCCGCCGGCCGAATCCACTTCCCAGCCGGGAGAAAATGCCAACGCGCATCCCATGGGAACGTGCGGTCGATTCTGCGGAGCCGCGGGCGCGTTGCCGTTCTGCAACCCGATCACGTCCTCCTTCATCATGCTGACTTGCGCGTCGATTCGCCGCGCCTTTTTATTGACTGCTCGTAAATGCTTCATAACCCCTTCCTTTGAGCGAACGTTTCGAGGAAACCCGGATTCTGCGCGCTGATCGCGCCAAAGATCTGCAGACAGGTGTCGGTCCATTCCCGAATCCAGTCGCAGTAGTGCAAGTTCGGATGGCCCGTATCGCCGTAGCGAACAAAGGCCTCGTGATGGCATCCCCCGGCGCAAAGCGGGCGCGCGAAACACGTGTGGCATTCGTATTTGGCGTTGACGTGGCCTTTGCTGAGGAACGCTTGTTGTTTTTCACGATCGACGCCGGTGGCGATGTTGCCCAGCGCATGCTCGTCGGAATCGACGAAACGATGGCACGGCGCAATATCCCCGGAGGGACCAACGCCCATCAACCCCAAACCCGCGCCGCACGGATGCGACTTGTTCACACCTTGGTAGAGCTCGGCAATGGTGTCACTCACGTTTGAGAACCCGTGCATTTCGCCGCGGAGCGCGTACTCCAAATATTCCTTCGCCAGAACGCTAAACTGTCCCAGCACGCCGTGCATGCCGACCTCGCCGATGGAATAAAGCCGATCCGGCGACGTGGTCACGGGCGCGAAACCTACTTCATGAAAACCGAGGTCGTCTTTCAAGTGGCGATAGATGCGCATGACGTCGGTAACGCCGCTCGTCAGTGTTACCCGCGCCGTGATGGGACGCGTTTTATGGCCCGCGATCAAGGCCTTCACGCGCGGCGCAATGATGTCGTAGCTGCCGCGTCCGTTTGCGAACACACGGAGCTTATCATGCAGATCCGGTGGACCGTCCATGCTGACCGTCACGCCAATATTGTTGTCGGACAGGAACTGGATGATCGCCGGCGTCAACAACGTAGCGTTGGTAGTCAGGCTGAAATCGATGCTCCGGCCCGCCTCGGCCGCCTGTTCTGTCGCGTAGGAGACGACCTCCTTAAGCAGCGGAAAGTTCATCAGCGTCTCGCCGCCGAAGAACGTGATGTGTACCGCCTGACGGCCGTTCGATTGCGATAGCAAGAAGTCCACCGAGGCCATGGCTGTAGTCAGATCCATGAACTTCGGCTTGCCTTCCGGCGTGGCGACTTTATCCTCACCAAACTCGTAACAGTAGGTGCAAGAAAGATTGCATTGGTTGGTGAGGCTCATCACCAAACTCTGCAATGGGAAATCCGCGGGCGGTTCTTGAAGAGCCTCATGAACCGGCTCCCCGGAGACGATGACGCGGGACATCGTCATCTCCTCGACCAGCTCAGAGGCGGCTTCAAAGCTGAGACCTCGAGCGGCCATCCGCCCGACCAAGTCCTCACGCGTCACGCCGCCTTTAGACAGTTCGGCCAACACCGATGAAGTATCTTCATCCACCTCGAAGATGGCGCCCGCCGGCACCAGGTAGAGGAACCGTTTCCCCGCCCCTTCGAATTCGTGAAACTCACCAGGCCTAAAAGTGCTGGTTTCCGCAGCGATCATTTCCCCACCTCCGGCTGATCCCATCGAATGTAACTAGGAACGGTGACGACCAAGTACGACTTGCCCTGCAGGGGTTTGCCTTCCTTGTCCTTCTCACTGACGGCGGTGGCTACGGCCCACACGTCGCCATAGTTGTTGCGGCTGAACTTCCGTTGCGGGTTCGGTCCGTCCAGGCTCGGCGTGAACAGACCGCTGTTATTGAGCGTGCCCACGAATTCCTTGTCGTCGTCGCCGAAGACCGCGAAGAACTCTTCCATGGACCAGGTCACATCTACTGGACCAATTTCCACGTCGTCAGCGGTGTGGAGTTTGCCGTCTTCTCCCCGATGAAAGCCGATGGCCTCCAGTTGTTGGTAACCCTTGGGATGGACATCACTGCCCAAGCGGGATAGCGATGTGTCCGGCAACACCTTGATGTAGTCGGCCTTGTCGTAGACCGCGAATGCTCCCGGAAGAACCGCCAGGCCCAAGACGACGTCGCGTTTGCCAAATACCGCCGTGGGTGCAATGTCCACCTGTGCGACAACTTCCGTCGCGGTGTGGGACACAATCGTCTTGACGGTGACACCTGGTCCGAATTCAAGATCCGCCGGCACGATCTGCGCAGGCAGATTGGAACCCACTACCCGTACCTTCTGGCCCTGCGAGCCGCGGACAAGCGAGGGACGATCCAGCGTGAGCAGGGTGGGTGCACCAGTGACCCGCTTGAGTTTCACGTCCATTCCGAATTCCTGATACTCGCCCCAGAACCAGCGGCCTTCAGCGGAAGTCTGATCCGGCGCGATCCACATCGCCTCGCGCATTTCGCTGGAGAGATCCCCAGGGGCCGCATTGGCGACCGCGGTTGTTCCCTTCGAGCGACCGCGCCAGGAATAGCCCGCGTACACCAAGCCCGAACCCGTACGCGAGATAGCCGCACCTCCGGCTAACGGCGCGAGTTTCACGCTGGTGGTGAATTCATCTTCCGCTGCGCCTTGCGTAACCGTAAGCTCGCCCGAATATTGTCCTTTGCCTGCGATGTGCGCCAACACCATCCAGCGACCCGCGATCTTGGGAGCACGCATGCGCGCTTTCCACGCGGACCATTCCGGAGTTTGCAGTCCATAGCTGGTGCTGAGGAAATCGAGCGTTGTATCGAGCGATCCGGCCGCGGCCGCACCGCCACCAGCGGCGGGTGCGCCTTCGCCCGCCGCACCACCACCTGCGTTTGCGTTCCTCCGAAACGCTGCATCGGCTTGCGGAAAGAAGGCCACATGCATGTTAGTCAGCAGCGTCCAATCTTCCTTGGTCCGGTGCCACTGGAACGCTCTGCCAAGCGCGTGGCACTGCATACAGGTGGTGCGAACTCCTTCGTTGGGAACAGCCTCGTCCTGAATCCGGTGTTCCGCCATGTACATGACCGGCTTGGCTTCTTCAGGTGCCAGTCCATGATTCGTACTCAAGTACTTCAGAATCGTGCGAGCCTCCGCGGGTTGCAGAGTAAGCCCGTTCAAGCGGATCATTCGCTTGATCGCTTCCTCCCATCCTTCCGGAGTGGATCTTGCGTAAGAGATCCGGCTGAGGTTGCCCTTTTCATCCTTCGCGTGACAGACTCCGCACTTGGCCGTCACCAGTTCGCTGGTGACAGGGATGCCTTCTTCGGGAACAGCTTTTCCCTTCGCGGCAGCGCCGCCTTTGGCTCCGCCTTTACCTGCTCCACCTCCACCGCCTCCCTGCCCCAGCATGAGGAAGGCGCTACACAAAACTGCCGCGATCAGTACGAGTGACTTTTTCATGAGGCTCCTAGAAAGTGATCCGTCCGGTGAGTTGCAGGTTGCGAGGACCAGCGCCCTCGGCCGACTGCATGGTCGTGATGGTCCCGAAAGTAGCGTTCCCCAACGTCAAGGCAGGGGTTCCGTAGTTTGGGTGGTTCAGCGTATTTGCCGCAGCCACACCTAAGCGCAAGTTCACTCCCTCGTGAAGCTTGACGGACCGGAAGAGCGACAACGATAGCGCCTGGGTTCCCGGTCCAAGAATCGAGCCGATCGGTGAATTCCCGAAGCGACCAATATTGTTTGTGGGAACAGCGAACGCGGCCGCATTGATCCACGACGCCGGACTCTGCGTAGCGGGGTACAACGAAAGATCACCAGGGACCAAGTCCGCCCGTACTGTTCCGCCGGCGGACTGCCCTTGACCCAGCCCAGCAGGATCGGCGCCGTTGGTAATGACGGTCAAGAAGGGGCCCGACTGGAACATCAGCACGCCAGACAGTTCCCAGCCGTTGGCCATGTGTCTTACGATGGCGTTGCTGACGTTGACCTGCGGCGCGTATAGGAACGTACTCTGGAAACGGTGTCGCCGCGTGTAGGCTACGTTGCCGTAGTCCAGATCCAGATTGAAGCGGTCGCTTACGGTTCCACCACTTTCGCTGGCAAACCCTGTGGGATTCGCGCCGCCGCCGTTGGATAGGTTCTTGGCGAAAGCGTAGCTCGCCTGGAACTGCAAGCCCCTCGAAAATCGCCGGTTGGCGGTCAGAGTGACTGCGTGATAGTTGCTGCGGGCTCCGCTGCCGTACATGGCGATGGAATTGAGTAACGGATGTGGCACTAGTGCGGCGGACGCAGCAGCCCCCAGCTTATTGGCGGGTATCTGGTTGGCGTTGTATTGATAGCCTAGGTTGGAACCGTGGCTGCCGTCGTAGGTCACACGCAGGCCCGTATTGAAACCCAGGTCGCGTTCGATCGTTAGGTTCCACTGATCCACCTTGGGATCTATATAGTTGACCTCGGACGCCAACTGGAAGGATTCGGTACCGGGCTGCGCGAGGTTCGCCGGAAACGGGTTCGGGAAACTGTACAGGTGCTTCCCGTTGACCACACTGTTGGTGTAGCGGCCCACGAAGCTAGATGCCACGGCCCAAGCGGCATTGAGTCCGCTGCCGGACAATGCCTCGATGTACCGTCCATAGCCGCCACGGACGACCGTCTTGCTATCGCCGGTTACGCGCCAGGCAAATCCAATGCGGGGACCGAAGTCGGTCCGCTGCGAATAGCGCAGATTCTGCGGTAATCCCGCCTGCGAGGCCATCAGGATCGGAGTCGGGGAAATCGAACCACGGAACGCGGGGTTGATGTTGACCCCTCCCTCGTCGGGAATCACGACAGCACCATGCACCGCTACACCGTTCACGGTGGTGTTGATGTCCGGGACGAAGTTGGCCGTGTTGTTGTAGTGGTCCCGGTAGTTCGGATGGTATTCGTAGCGGAGTCCGTAGTTGATGGTCAGCCGCGAGGTGATCTTCCAGTTATCCTGCACGTAGAAGTTGTAGTGACTCGCGTATCCAAAGGAGTCAGGATTCTGCACAGTGGTCAGATTCGAGATATCGGGAATGCCCAGCAAGAATGCTGCAAACGGATTCCCAATCGTGGTGCTGGTCGCAGAGGAGTTATTGAACGTATAGGAACTCATGCGGCCACCGGCAAAGACGTTGGTGTACAGCCCCGTTTGGTAGCGGTAGTCCCCACCAAACTTGAAACTGTGACGACCCTTATTCCAACTCACGTTGTCGAGCAACTGAATGGTCCGAGACTTTGACAGCGCCGTGTTGCCGCCGCTGGTCCCCGTAAAACCAGTAATCGCGAAGTTGGTGGAAGCCGCGCCTGGCGGCAGGCTCGGCAGGTTGAGCCCGAGGGCCTTGGCCACCTCAGTGGATGTGTACCCATAGGTCGTGCTCGTGTTCTGAACGCTAAGCCCAACGCGCGCCTCGTTCACTAGGTTTGGAGTGAGGACGGTGTTATGCGCCCCCGCCAGGCTGTAGACGTCTTCGAGCGAGTCTCCGCCGCCCAGCGTTACCGCTCCGCCGGGAGCAGTAGTGCTCGGTCGCTTCTTATACGTGAGGCGGGCAAAGGTGGTCTGATTACTTGAGATATTGTGATCTACCCGCACGTCGCCCTGATTGCTTCCGATGGAGGTCGGGAAATTATTCAAGTAGTTATTCGCAATCGCACCAGGCGCTCCGTTGTTCGGCGAGTTCTGCCAGTAGTAGGCCATTGCGCGCTGCGACAGATCGGAGATCCGGGTCAGTGGTATCTGATTCCCGATGAACGCGGCGCCACCGGCCAGTGGGTCCCGAATCACGGTTTTGTAAACAGATAGATCCCCGAGTTTCATGGCCGCAGTCGGGATGCTCTGTATCAGCGTAGTTTGACGCGGCAACTGGAGCCCTTCATAGTCCACAAAGAAGAAGGTCTTGTTTTTTCCTTTGTACAGTTTCGGTATCGAGAGAGGACCTCCCAACGAGCCGCCGTAATCGTTCATCACCAGCTTGGGCTTAGCGGAGCTGAACGGGTTGCGTGCGTTGAGTACCGCGCCCTGATAGTTCTCAAACAAACTGCCGTGGAACGCGTTGGTCCCGCCCTTGGATATGGTGGTGATATCGCTGACGCCCCCGAACTCAGCCGTATTGTTGATTTCACTGACCTTGATTTCCGCTATGCCTTCAAAGGAAGGAAAGAGCTCTCCCACCGGCGATCCCGTCTTAGCGTTCGAGGTGCTGATACCGTCCAGCGTCACCGATATCATGGCCGGCTTGGCTCCCGCGATCGAGATGTTGCCACTCGCGTCGGTTTGGACGCCGGGTTGCGTCGTCAAGGTTGTGATCGGGCTGGTCGATCCAGCTCCGCGCGACCCAATGGCCAACGGCAGATCGATCAATTCTCGCCCGGTTTTCGTCTCCGCAATATTGGAGACCTCCGTGCTGATGGTCGGCTCCATCGCCGCCGTCACGTTCACCGATTCGACCACTGTGGCCAAGGGCAGCGTCCCATCGGCTCGCAAGGTTTGGCGCGCCTGCAATTGAAATCCTGTGATAGCAGTGGACCGGAAGCCCGCCGCTTGAAACGCCACATCGTAGGTCCCAGGCTCAAGATTCACGAACGTATAGGATCCGTCAGCGTCCGTGATGGCCTCGCGTTTGGCGGCGGTGCCCGTATTAATGAGACTCACTACACAAGTAGGAATGACGGCCCCGGCGGGATCCTTCACTGTGCCGACGAAAGACCCAAAGGTCGATTGTCCCCAACTCACGCCCACCATCAGCTGGCTGCATAGAACTGCTATGGCGCACGCCAAGAACGGTCTACAGCGAATCAAGCGAAGTCCAGAAATGAAAATAGATAGCATGTCGAAACACTCCTCCGCAGTCTGCATTGGCCCCCAATGCGAGAAAGATTGTGATTGTGAGAAAGCGTCCGAACGGGGACGTGCAGCTACTCGCCCTACTGTGAAGCGAGGTTTACGTTCTGTACGAATGTGGCGGGATTACGCGAGCTTGATTGCCACAGTTAGATCTGCTGAATACGCAGCCGACGGCAACACGTGACGCCGACCAAACGAGTATCTGTACCTAACTGGGGAAAACGAAACACCGGGAAGTGCGTTCGACGGGGAGGGTGAAACACATCAGCGCAGACGTTACTTTGGGCTGATAGAGAAACGTATCACGGAACGCGTCTTGGTGCAAACACTTTTTTCGGAATGATGAATCGTTGTCGCCGACCATGAGCTAGCTGGGGTGGAGCAAAGTGCCAGTAAGATTGCCGCCGGAACTCCAATCGCCCATTGCCAGCCTAGGCGTCGCTCGCGCAGCGCCCAAATTACACCAACATACAAGATAGCTTCCCGAAGATTACCGGGCAGTACGCTCCAGAAGAGATTTCATACTAGGACTGAAACGGTGCCCGGCCCCCACCCGTCGCCTGTAGCCGCCAGCGTCGCAGGAGGACGGCCTCTAACGCTACCGGCGACCTCCATCCAGATCGGATCGCAAGATATGCCCCGGTGTTGGCCGTGATGTCCGTCATATTGCCGAACCGGCCGGGAGTCCATAGTTGCAGCCATTCGATCAACCAGGAGAGCAGCCCTCCGCAAGCGATGGCAGCTAGCCCCCGAACTACCCGCGTCGTAGCAACAAAAGCCTGCGGCACAGAGGGGGATATAAGACAGGATGTTGAGAGTTGCATCTAATACCTGCCGCCGCCCCGCGATCGGGGCCCAACGCAACTGGCTTGCTTTGGCGTGCAGCAAGAACTGACCGGGAGACATCGACAAACACAACGGCGAAGAGGTAAAGCACAAGGAAGACCTTCGCGCGTTGATGGATCACAAATGCCTTAAGGTGAGGGTGTCCTGAGTTTTGTGTAAGTGACGTTCTCCGCGAAGATAGGAGAACGGGATGGAAAACAGGACGAAGCTGGAAGCGGCGTTGGATGAGCTGCTGGCCGGCAAGAAGACGGAAGAGATCGTGGGGCCAGGCGGCCTGCTGAAGCAGTTGACGAAGGCGCTGCTGGAGCGGGCGATGAACGCCGAGTTGACCAACCATCTGGGCTACGAAAAACACGAGCCGGTGGGTCGCGGCAGCGACAACACGCGCAACGGCAAGAGCCGGAAGCGGGTGCAGGGCGATTTCGGATCAGTGGAGGTCGCGGTGCCGCCCGACCGCAACGGGAGCCTTGAGCCGAAGATCCTACCCAAGCACGAGCGGCGCTTCACGGGCTTTGACGACAAGATCATCTCGATGTATGCGCGGGGCATGACGACGCGCGACATTCAAGCGCATCTGGAAGAGATGTACGGCGTGGAAGTGAGTGCCACGCTGGTGAGCGAAGCCACCGAGGCCGTAATGGAGGATGTGCGCGCCTGGCAGAGCCGTCCACTGGAGCCGATCTACATGATCGTGTATTTGGACGCCCTGATAGTGAAGATGCGACACGAAGGGCGGGTGGATAACCGGGCCGTATTCGTAGGGATCGGCGTGACCCAGGAAGGCTCCAAAGAGGAGCTGGGTCTGTGGACCAATGCGACGGAAGGTGCCAAACTGTGGCTTCCTGACGGAGATTCGCAACTGCGGCGTGAAGGATATCCTGATCGCCTGCGTGGACGGGTTGAAAGGATTCCCGGAAGCGATCCAGGCGGTGTATCCGAAAACGGAAGTGCAGTTATGCATCGTGCACATGGTGCGCAACAGCCTGGCGTATGTGAACTGGAAAGAGCGCAAGCAGGTAGCCGGGGATCTCAAGCTGATTTACCGCGCGGCGACGGGGGAAGAAGCCGAGCAGCGGCTTGCCGAATTCGAAGCACTCTGGGATGCCCAGTATGCGGCGATCGGCAAGATGTGGCGCAGGAATTGGGCCGGCATCAGTCCGCTATTCGCGTATCCGGAAGAGATCCGGCGATCGATTTACACCACCAACATCGTTGAATCCCTGAACATGACGCTGCGCAAAGTGATCAAGACGCGAGCTTCATTCCCCAGCGAGGAAGCGGCGCTAAAGCTGCTGTATCTGGCGCTGCAGAACGTGGCGAAACGATGGCGAGCCGCGCCCAACTGGCGCACGTCGATGAATCTTTTTCTGCTGCTGTGGGGCGACCGGATCGAGGCGGCCTGGAGTCGGCCGGTTCGATGCAGCCCGGCGCTCCGGCCCTGCCTGCTATCGTGGTGCATGCTTGCCAGCGGCTGGCTGGCCTAACAATCAAGCGGCGGAAGTTCGCCACTTACACAGAATTCGCGACGTTACCCTTAAGGCTCGCACTTCCGTCTAGGGAACGGCAAACAATTTGGCGTCGGAAAGAAAGTAAACATCAAAGTCGCAACACTACTAATTTGTTGCGGAGCACACCCCCGTTGGCGCTCCGACTTCAGCTGTGATCCAATTAGTCTCCATGAAGCGTGCCCCATGTTTGATCTTTGCCCTCGCCACGGCCTTCGCGCAAGTCTCCCCTACAACGCCATCTTCCGTGCTAGCCAAGCGTGACGTTAGCTCCGTTACGAACCAGATGCTCGCGAAGCCCGATCCTGCGGATTGGCTGATGTGGCGACGCACCCTCGACAGCTGGGGCTACAGCCCGCTCAGTCAAATCACGCGCGCGAACGTTGGGAACCTGAAGCTCGTTTGGACGCGCGGCATGGCCGAAGGAACACAAGAGGCCACTCCGCTGGTCCACGATGGCGTGATGTTTCTACCGAATCCCGGCGACTTGATTCAAGCTCTCGACGCGGCCACGGGCGATTTAATGTGGGACTTCAAGCGGCAGTTCCCCGAAGGATTCAGAGGGGGAAACGCAAACACCACCCGTACGCTCGCGTTGTCGGGGAAATCCATCATCGACCTCTCCGCAGATGATTTCGTCTACGCGGTGGACGTCGAGACCGGCAAGTTGCAGTGGGAAACGCGCGTGCTGGACTATCGCGAAGACTCCGGGACCCAATCGGGCGGACCGATTATCGCGGGAGGGAAGATTTTCTCCACCCGTGCCTGCCGCTTCAATAACGCGTCACCGAACGGCTGCGTCATCACCGCACATGACGCGGCCACGGGGAAAGAACTTTGGCGTCGGCGCACGATTCCACGCCCTGGTGAACCAGGCGACGAAACCTGGGGCAACGTTGCAGAGAAAGACCGCCGCCACGTGGGCGCTTGGATGACCCCGAGCTTCGACGCCGAGCTGAATTTGCTGTACGTCGGCACGTCGGTGACTTCCCCCGCACCCAAGTACATGCTCGACGGCAATGATAAGCAGTATCTCTACCACAACTCCACGCTCGCGCTGAACGCGAACACCGGCGAGATCGTTTGGTATTACCAACACGTGGTGGATCACTGGGACCTCGACCATCCCTTTGAACGCCTCTTGATCGATACAGCCGTCGCGCCTGACCCGTCGCAGGTGGCCTGGATCAATCCCAAACTTCGCCCCGGCGAACGGCGCAAAGTGCTGACCGGCATTCCCGGCAAGACCGGCATCGTCTACACCCTGGACCGCGCGACCGGCGAATTCCTGTGGGCGCGCCCCACTGTCTTTCAGAACGTGGTCTCCAAGATTGACGGTGCTAGCGGAGCGGTCACGGTGAATCCCGCAACTCTATTTACAGAAGATGGGCAAACCCGCTTGGTCTGTCCCGGCACCAATGGAGGCAAAGACTTCCCGGCCGGGGCCTATAGCCCCCTCACCAACACCATGTATTACGGACTGCAGAACGCTTGCATGGATGTGACCAGCATCGCGAATCGCAACACAGCGTATGCGTTCAATGCCAAGGCCCTCATCGCCCCGGGCACCGACAATATCGGCAGCCTATTTGCGATCTCCGCGGAAACCGGCAAAACACTGTGGCGTTACGACCAGCGCGCAGGAATGATGTCCTCGGTCGCCACTGGGGGAGGTCTCATCTTTACGGGCGACGCCGCCGGCCACTTCCGCGCGTTCGATCAACAGAACGGCAAGATCCTGTGGGACGTAAACCTCGGCTCAGAGGTCTCGGGCTATCCGGTCACGTTTTCGGTGAAGGGCAAACAATATGTAGCGGTGAGCACCGGGAGCTCCTTGGTCAGCGGAGGGATGAACACGCTTACGGGTCAGAAGGCCACCAAGGTAAATGCCGTCTATGTCTTCGCGCTGCCGTAGACGCGGGTCGGTTCGATTCAAAACGATGCCTCAACCCTTCGCGACAAGGCAGTAGGAAAGGGCAAGTTGGCGCAACTTCCGGATGGCCGACAATCCGGGCGCTATCGAGCCATCCACCTCAAAAGTATTGACTTACTGGGCCAAGCGACGAAAAATGGGATTTCAGATGGAATGCTTTCTGCGCACTGTCGGATCGATTGCCCCGATTGGCATTCTGTGCTATTTTCAGCACCGCCTGCCAGTTGACAATGAAGTTTAGCGGCTGCTGCGAAGGTGGGACCGCCGGGAAGCGCACGACACGACGCGGCCCGCCAGAAAAATAGAAGGCCCGGTCAGGTTTTTTTCCGTCGGCACAGAAGGCCAACCGCAACCAATCCCGCTGCCATGGTAGTTGCAGTGGCGGGCTCCGGGACTGAGGAGGAACCAAACCCACCCGTAGTGAGTTGTACTAAAGTGTCCTGCGTGCCGCCAGCAAGCGCCAGGGCTTGCACTCCCGAGACGCTAACCATAGGACCGGTTCCCGTTAAGCTGGAAAGCATCGTCTGCGCCAAATCCCTGACCGCTGTATCCGACCAGGTGCGGTACTGAACATCACCAGTAGCTAAGTCGTAGGATCCCACTGTTTGCGCGTTCTCCCGAACTATCTCCCAGAGCGCAACCTGAAGAGCTGCGCCGGTTCGGGTGTCCACTGCAATCGAGAAGTCAGGATAGTAGCGTCCCAGGACTTCACGCACAGCATTGGCCTTCGTCACACCCATCCCGCCAATGTTGGTAGTGCCTTGCTCAACTGGGACTAGGTTGTAACTCACGAGCTGGCCGGGTGACAACAACTCTCGGGGTTCTATGCAAAACGTGTAAAAGGACAGAGGCACTTCGACTGGACTCCCGGACTGCGTCAGAAAATGAAACTGACCAGGATCTTGCATAAACCAGTTTGCCCCTCCATCGACGGTTCGGTCCACAGTGACCGGGCTGCTATAGCTGGCATCGAACTGAATAAAGACCGTTGTGGCACGGGCTGCACTTGCACCAACCACGAAAACGGGCTGGGGGTCGCTGTGGTGAGACTCACGTTCTCACAGAGTTCCGCGATCGGCTCACCGGAACGCATCACCGCTATCCCGTCCGCAGACAAGGCTATCCGAAAACCATCCGCTGTCTCGATGGTCGCGCGGATGTCTAGATCGATGCGCCCGTCTAAGATTAATCAGGCGACCTCGATCCCCAGCGGCTGTTTCACAGCTGCAAAAAGATGCTGTCCCTTGTCGTATTTCATCTGCTCCTCTTGGCTGAGCCAAAACCAGGCCGGTCTTGCGCAATTGTAAGCACCGCACGGGATGAAAGAGCCCTGTCTCGACCTATGACGGTTGGGGAAGAGGGTCTTCAGCCCCCCGAGGGAGGCACACTCAGTACATCGCACGATGGCCACTCTACTTTTCACCCTCAACCTAGCGCCAGCACACTCCCCAGACAATCACAGCTTTCTCGGCCCTGACAAGGCGCTCCGCCGATAGGTATTGCCAATCGCATAGAAGCCGAGTTTGTCGCCGGGTGAAAGCCGCATCCGAATGAGTCAGTTCAGTTTACACGATCCGAAGTGGATTGTGCCTGTATTACGGGCCACTCTTCCACTACTTTTCAAATTCTTCGTTTGGCGTAGGGTTGAGTTTCCGCGAAAGAAGTAGTGGACGAGTTGCCGACAATCCAGGAGCTATTGGTAAATACTGCGCCGTTGATCGTGACGAATCGTTGCGGTTCTTGACGGTTTTCCTCGTGACAGGTTGTGCGTTCCTTGAGCCGCCGGCTCTCTTGTTTTGGGCTTGCCGGCAATTGCTGGCGGTTGGCGTCCTGATGGGTCGCTAGCCGACGAGTTGTTTCCGTAGGTGTTCGACTACGGCGCAATGTTCCTGTTGAGGGCTGAAGAGGATGATCTCGGCGTCCTTGCCAACGGCGACGGTATGGCCGGGCGGCCAGTAGAACAGATCGCCGCTGAGGACCGAGTCTTTCGAGCCGTCCGAGTAAGTCACGGTAACCTCGCCTTCGATCAAATAGCCCCAATGGGGAGACTGACAAAGGTCGTCTTCCAGGCCTTTGAGCAGGGGCGCGATGTCGGTTCCAGCGGCGAGGGAAAAGTATTCCCCGGCCATTTTGCCATAACCGGTCGCGTCGCCAAATTCGGTTACCTGGCGAGCTATGGCACCTGGAATGTTGATCTTTTCGGGGACATCGGTCTTTGTGATTCGCATGTGGAGTTCCTCTGGAGTTTAGGCTGTGGATGAAAGGATACTAGCAAGGTTTCGTCGCAGTCAGCAGGCGCCAGAGCGAGGAACGTGGAAAGCAAGTGACATCCTGACGCAAGTCTAGCAGGAGGCGAAGTTGGGTAACGATCAGTCGCCCAGGGTTTACCGATCCTAGGCGCGGGCGAACCGGATTGCGCCTGGTTTACGGGCTACTCGGAAGTTGGCGGGCATTTTCACGATAGAACCTGACTAACGGCCTAGGGTAGCGCAATAACCGTGGCTTCTTCGGCCGCATGCTTCCTTCCCACTCATGGAGTACAATCTACACCATGAAGAATCGCCGCATCGTCACCTTGTCTGTGGTCGCGCCGGTCTGCGCCGCCGCGGCGCTGTTCACATTGTTCGCCCAAGCTCAGCAGCCTGCGGGCGCTGGGAAGGCCAAGGCAAACACTGGCGGAACTCCAAAGGCAATCGCTTGGCCCTCGCCGGAACTGCCCAATGGTCCGATTGCCGTCGATACATGGCTGGAACGCGGTCTGCATTTGACCGTTACCAAAGGACTGGTCCAACCCTTCAGCATGGCGTTCCTTCCCGCCGGTGCCATCCTGGTCACGGAACGGCCCGGCCGCCTGCGCATCGTGCGCAATGGCGTGCTCGACCCGACGCCGATTGCTGGCTTGCCGCCCATCCAGGCCGGCGGCCTCACTGGCTTGATGGACATCGCACTCCACCCGCGCTTCGCCGAAAACTCGCTGGTCTATTTCGTCTACAACAAACCTGCGACCGATAACTCCCCCGAAGGGTTGACCCTGGGGCGGGGACGTTGGAACGGCAGCGCCATCACCAACTTTGAAGACTTGTTCCGCGCCGGTATTCGCGTCACCGGGAGCGGATCGCGCATTCTGTTTGGCCGCGATGGCATGATCTACGTCTCACTCGGCTTCGGCGGTGATCCGCCCTCCGCTGCGGCGATGGCACCGCAGGATCTCGGCAGCTTGCTGGGTAAGGTGCTGCGCCTCAGGGACGACGGCACCGTGCCGCCCGATAATCCGTTCGTCAATCGCCCTGGCGCGCGCCCGGAGATCTACACCCTCGGCCATCGCAATCCGCTGGGACTCGCGTTGAATCCCGTCACCGGCGACATCTGGGAATGTGAAGACGGCCCCAACGGCGGCGACGAAGTGAACATCCTTGCGGCGGGCAAGAATTACGGCTGGCCCATTGTGAGCAACGGGCGCATCTACTCTGGTCCGCGCGTTTCCCTCGATCCGTATAAGGAGGGAATGGAGCCGCCCGTAATCTATTGGGTGCCTGCGATCGCGGTTTCGGGTCTGACGTTTTACACCGGTGATCGTTATCCCAATTGGAAGAACAACCTCTTCGTCGGCGGCATGCGCGAGGGGGAAGTTCCGCAATCCGGACATTTGGAGCGCCTTGACTTCAATGGCGATTGGGAGGAACTACATCGCGAGGGCATGCTACGCGATCTCCACAATCGCATCCGCGACGTCCGCCAGGGTCCGGATGGATTGCTCTACTTACTGACCGACGAAGCCAACGGTGCCTTACTGCGGATTGACCCGGCGCCGCAAAAGTAGTCTATTTCTTGGCGCGGAACGAACGTTCCGCTTTATCGTTCGGGTCCACGGACACTGGCTGATCGCGCCAGAGCCAGCGCATCATTTCCGGCAGCATCGCGCCGCCCATGTTGTGACTGTGCACGCCCATGCCCCAGGAATAGTTCACGTCGTAGCCCTTCTTGGTCAGGGCGTCCTTCAAGCGGACGTTTTGCAGGAACCAGTCGCGATGCGGGTCATATGCATTCTTGTCGGCACCTTTCTCATTGGTCCCTCGGTTGTCATTGCGTCCGTCGATCATGAAAATCCGGATTGGCTTTTTCTCGCTCGCCAGAACCTTTTCCGGGTACACATAGCCGCCTTTCAGATCGACATACGTGCCGATCCCCGAGAGGACCTTATGAAACTGATCGGGCCGCTCCCACGCCACAGTGAACGCCGCGATGGCCCCGGAACTCCATCCAGCAAATCCGTGTCGATCCGCATCGCTCGAGATCTTATAATCCTTGTACAGCACCGGCAACAACTCATCCACGATCACCTTTGAATACTTGTCGCCCAGCGGATCATACTCTTCCTGGCGATTCGACTTGCCATCCGCCACAAACACGCCGGGATCGATGAAGGCCCCGATCATCACCGGAATGTCGCCACGGTAGGTCAGATTGTCCAGGACGTTGTGCGCACGATAGAAGCCGTCGGCCTTCAAGTAGGTCGCGCCGTCGTTGAAGACCATCAGGCTGACGTCACGCGACCCATCGTACTGGGCCGGAACGTACACCCAATAGGAATGTTCGACGCCCGGGTACACTTTGCTGGGTAGCTTGAACGGACCCCGGATCTCGCCCTTCGGCACACCATCGCGCGGCAGGGAGTCCGGACCCAGGGTATAGAACGCGTCGAATTCCGATGCGGTCGGCGGGCCACCAGGCGCGCGCTGAGCAAGCGCAGCGCCAGCCCCCACTAGCATCAGAGTTCCCGCCACGGCGGACAATATTTGTTTGTTCATGCACCCTCCCTATTTACAGCGGTCGGCAAGTTTCTTCTCGCGATATCTGATGTGGCAGTGCATGCACGCGTTGGCCAGAACATCGGAGACTTCGATCATCCTGTCCTGATCCTTGGCTTTCGCGGCGGCATAGGCGGACATCCCTGCATCCCGAAGCTCTTGCACGAACTTGACCCAATCCGGGTTCTTCACGGGAACATCCAGACCGTTTGCACACGTGCGCCCGGGCAGCGTGAGGAGGTTCGCAAGCTCAGTCATGGCCAGAGCACTGTTCTCCACCGCCTCCCACTTTCCGTAGGAACTGGTCAAAAGGTCGGTTGCCATGCTCGGATCTTTGGCGCGTGGCACGTCCGCGGGATTTAGATCTTGCGCGGCGAATACGATGTTTGCGGCCGGATAGAAGGTCCCCTTCATCAATTGGGCCAGGTTCGCTGGCACCGCGGCGGCTGGCTGCGCATGAGTACGCTCAACCAGCGAAGTTGAAATTACCATCCCTATGAGTACCGTGAATGCTGCTCGGCTCATGCGAATATCCTCGCTCCTAGTGTCGGAGCTGGTTGCTGAAGCTATTCGTCTCGTATACCTCGCAATTGGCTCGCTCCGGAATCAGTGTGGGATTGGCCGCCGCGTTGAGCCGCAGTGTTCGCGCCGGCATCACCCACGGTTCTATCAGGATGGTGGGGTCTTCGAGTGTCATTTCGTAGACGATTTCATTGCCCTTACGCGTGAGTCTCTCCACAATATGTAAGTTCTCATCATGGAACAGACCACCACGCCCGAACCAGGTCGTATCGACGAAGTTTGTGGAGTCGATCACCAGCGTGTCGCCCTCCCATTTACCGATCGAATACCCGTAGTAAAAGGCCTCCACCGACTTCGTGTCGCGCTCCCGGCCATCCGTCGGGATGTCGCGGAATTCCGTGTTTCCACCCCCGTAATCGGCATACGTCCCATAGAAGAAGATGATGTCTTTGTCGCTCTGGATGATGCGACGGGGCGTACCCTGACGCGGGATTCCCAGCGGCTGACAGGTCATGACTGGATCGTACTTATTGGTCCACTGATCCAGTTCCTGAACCTTGTCCCAAAACTCGGGCTTGTAATTCGGACGACTCGGCCCAAACCGCGAAGGCGAGATCCATTCATAATCCACCCAGAAGTTGTCTTGTCCGGTTTTGCAGCCGACTTCGGGGTTGATTCCCGAACCCGCCACCTGCGTTGGACCACATCGACGGGTCCCACTGCCCGTAACTGGAAGAGGCGCACTACCCCAGCTTCCTGTCAGATCCGGCTTCCCATTGGCCAGCCGCGGGGTTACGGCGGCTATAGTCTGCGTCGCCGGTGCGACGTTGGCATTCAGAGTCCAGTTGGGAGCCTGATTCGTTGGCTTGACTGCCGCCTTGACACTTGCCGGAACCGGCATCACGACATACATCTGTCCCGTTTCCGTCAGCGTCGTCGTAATGTCGCGGACGATGGCGCCGTTTTTACGCTCCGTCATCTTGCCGGCGTAAAACGCCTCGGCCGGATTGAGCGGATTGTTGTAATCTTTATAATCGCTGTAGGTGAAATCGTAAGTGTTCGCTCCGTGTTTCACCACGACACGCTCGGGCATGAACTTCGCGTCGAGCGTGGCGGTCGCGGTCGCAGTGGGCACGCCCGGAATCGGGAACGTCACGACGGGCTTATTGCCGTCCCAAACCACGGAGGTTTTCCCAGCTGTCGAGACGTTGGCAGGTACCCGTTGCGGCCTGGGCGCCATTTCCGGTGGATCACTGATCCCCGCCATCGCGCCCTTGAACGCACCCTGCGGACTTGCCCACAGGCGAATCATTCGTTCCTCTACCGTTGCGGGCATCGGCGTCGCCTTGCCTTTACCAGCCACGAGTTCGGCACCAGGAATGTCTTCGTTCCAGGCATACGCTCCACTGAGGACTTCGACGTTGGAACACGCCTGGCCATTGGGCCGCGTGCCCGTGTACTGAATCCGCTCGCCCGAGGTCTGGTAGCTGATGCTGGTTCGATACTTCGCTACATTGCAGGGCTGACCGTCCACTTGAATGGTGCCCTTGCCCTGGTATTCCAGCGACATGATGAGGTCTCGTTCCTCGCTGCTGCGGAGCATGCCCATATACCAGGCCCAGTTGAAAAGGACTGCTTTCAGGTCCTTCGCACCGGCTGCAGGGGTGTACAACTGCGCGCCGGCCGCACCCGGTGCCTGAGCGCTGGCCGTCGGCACCGCGCCGATTGCGAGAACAGCCACAATCGCGAGTCGCGAGCAAATGATCCCTGGTCGAGAAGTCATGATGGTTCTCCTGGTTGTCTTACGCGCTGCCCTACTCGTTGCCGATGCCAGCTGAGATCTGGATCACGTGTCCGTCCGGATACGTTACGGATTTGAGAAATCCTAGCGGACTATTGTCCTTCGCGGGGAGGAACTTCACTTTAATGTTGTCCCCGGTGTGGAGGGCATTGGGTCCGATTTTGCCAACACCCTTACCTGCGAGAGCAGTGGCGGAGCCGAGCGTCATCACCCACTCCGTCGTCGAGCCATCCGGATTCTTGACCGCAAGAGCCAGCGAGCCGTGAGGATTCGTGAACTTCACAGAGGTGACCGTCCCCGCGACCTCCTTGTCGCCTTTCATGTCATAAACGCCCGCGAGGGAATGATGCGCCTGCAAGACGCCACTGCCGACCACCAACCATCCACATAAGGCCACACAGCCTAGAGCTCGCTTAATCATTCATGCACCTCCTCAAAAGTGTTAGGGACGTATTAACCGCTCGCAAGTATATCACCGCGTGCGGTCGCGGTCGATGGTCGTAGATCGGTCGGCGACTAATTTACGTATGCCAGCAAGCGGCCAGCTGTAATAGCGCCAATCCAACAGGCCAGCGACGTCCAAGCCAGCATCTTTGCGCTGCCCGGCAAGGGTTCCCGATCCACTTGCGGATCGTCGAAGAGCTTGCGCATTCGCACCAGGGTATAGAACCCCGCAAACACCAGCGCCATCTTGATGTAAAAATCCAGCATCGTCAACTTTACGGTGGCGTCGGCCATCAGGAGCATGGTTCCGGTGACTGCGTTTACACCGAAGGCGATCCACAACCAAGGAAACACGCGGGCGAATGGTTTGATTGGTGCTGCGGGCCAGAATCCCAGCACAATCACGTCAATCATGGCGCTACCGCCGGCCACGATGGCCATCCCAAAAGTATGGACGAATAGGATGGTAGGGAAGGCCCAAATGGTTGGAGCGTCCTTAACCCATTGGCTCAAGGCTAACTGTTCAATGGAACCGAGAAACTCCTGCATGCGCTTAGTCCTTATGCTCCATCCCTTGTTCACGACGCCCCGTGCTTCGATCCACCACGTATGCGGCGATCCCGATCATGACCGCTACGCCAAACACCAAGATCACCGTCCCCATAACCAATGACATGGTTTTCCTTTCCCGGAGTTATCGCTGGGCTAACAGTTGGGCTAAAAAGCGTTGCCCAAGAACGGCAACATACTCCCGCAATACATCACACCGAACCACAGAACCATGGCCGAGGCCGCAGCGAATTTAGCGGTTGCCGGCGCTTCGTCCTCAGGCCCCAGCGTCCATGGTTCTTCAATCACCGTAAAATACAACGCATTCAAGGCAGCCAGCAGGACAAGAGCGATCTTCCAATAGAAAGAGGCATTCCCCGTGTACTGCCCGGGGATTCCAACAAAGAACAACATCCCGGTGATGACGTTTACTCCAAAGCCAATGGCGGCCCAAGGCAACAAACGATGCAGGGAAGCGTACGACACGCCTTTCACCACGCCGAGCACTCTCAGGTCGACCAGCAGCACGACGCCCAGCAACAGCGTCAGGCCAACGAAATGCAGCGTCTCGCACGTCGGCCACACCCACGGAGTTTCCGTGACGAATGTACCGACGGAACGCGCCAGCGCGCCTTCTGGTGTAACCGTTTCCTGCGCCGCCCGGATCTCCGCGTGACGGATTTCACCGCCGATATTGGCCGCGCGGGACATGAGTGCGAGTGTCACCAGTGTCAGCACCAGGATCACGGCAAGATTCCAGCGGGGCACATGCGAGAGCCGGCGGATCTGCCACAAACCCAGCCACGCAAAGGCTCCGGTGAGTTCCATGAATCCCAACGCAACCAACGCCGCACCCTCGTGGGTTTCGATCAGTGAGTTCGATACGCCCGGCAGCGACTTGATGGCGTCCTGCGCGCCATTGCCAGTTATGTATGTGGGAATCGCGATCAGAGCGATCCCTAACAGGACAATCAGACTGGCACGCTTCAAATCTTTACTGTTCGTGATGAGGGCAAACACAAACAGACCGCCGCCGATGATGTTGCCGATGGTCGGGAAATGGTTCAGCAAAAGATGGATGTGCGTTAAATCCATGAGTGATTCTCAGCCCCTATACAGCCCGACTACTATACCACCGCAATGAGCGTTTACTTCTTGGCGTAAACCGAATCGAAGAACGCGAGCTTCGCGGAATCCGGAGCTTGACCCGCCGTAGGAGCCGGTCCGAAGACCATATAAGGTTTGCCGGCGTCTGGTGGCCACGGCATGCCCTTGGTCGCGAACGCGATCCACGCGTTGGACATTTGTTGTGAGATCTTTTCGTCCGCATCGGTCCAAAGCTTCGAAGCGTTGTGGAATACGTAGGCAATCTCCGCGACGTGCGTTGCTCCGCGCGAGACCTGGCCTGCGGCCACCGGAGGCTCCTGTGTGAAGTAATAGACGTAGGCCTTGCGGCCTCGCTTGGCGGTCATCTTGGCCCACAGCTGCATATTCCATGCGACTTCGTCGCGGAAAGCAGCAAGCGATGAGGCCGTGGCTTCGGCATCGGAGCCTGCTGGATACAGTTTCAGGAACTGCGCCGCTTGATCTCCGTAGGTAGTATTGGCTTGTTTGATGAAGTCCACCGCAGTGGTACCGCGCTGGAAGAAGGTGCCTTCATCTCTATTTGAGCCGATCAGAATATCCACGTCGTTTTGGCGACCTTGCGCGAAACGAACGTTGAGGTCTTCGGGAATGATCCATCCATCTATGACCAGGTTGTTGGCTCGGACAGACTTCTGGATCTCGTCCGCGGATTTGGCCCGAAGCTCGGCGAGCGTGCCCGCCTTGGCACCCGCAGCCTCAGCCGGAGCCAGCGGCGCGGTGTGTCCCATCGTCATTCCCATGTAGGCGCCGCTTTCGGCGATGGCTCTGACGAAGAGTCCCTTCGCCTCAGGCGACCCTACTGTGGCCCCCACCATATTTGCGCCCGCCGATTCACCCATGATGGTGACATTGCGCGGATCGCCACCGAAGGCTGCAATATTTTTCTGGACCCATTTGAGCGTCGCGATGAAGTCCATCATCCCGTAGTTACCGGAAGCGTTGTGGCCGGATTCCTTGCTCAGTTCTGGATGCGCCAGAAACCCAAATGGACCGAGCCGGTAATTCAACGTGACGATGATGGCACCCTTGCGGGCCAATTCTTCGCCATCGTACCGAGGTTCGGAGCCCGCGCCGCCGGTGAAACCGCCGCCATAGGTCCACACCATCACTGGGCGACGTTCGGATGAACTGGCGGCTCCAGTCCAGACGTTCAAGTAGAGGCAGTCTTCGCTCACCGGTTGCGCGCCCGCCTGTTGGGCCTGCATGCACCGCGAAGAAAACTGATCTGCTTTGCGAACGCCTTCCCATCGCGCCACTGGCTGCGGAGCCTTCCAACGCAGAGGACCCACCGGCGGGGCGGCGAAGGGAATGCCTTTGAAAACGCGAACCTCCCCGCTAACGCCCGACGTACCAGAGACCAAACCGGAGTCGAGCTTGACCGGGTCAGGGATGGCGGCTGTGGCCGCAAGTGCGGAGGCAAGCACAAGAAGTAGGCGATTCATTCGGCCTAGTATATTCGTTTTACGAGAGAATCGCAGCGACTGCTTGTAGGTGGTTCACTCCAGGGCAAGGCGGTGTCATGGCAACCCTCAAACCCGGTGCTTTGTTTGGAGAGGCTGCGCTGTTGATCGACGCTTCCCGGAATGCCGCCGAGGCGACTGGGCGGCCCCAAAGAGCGATGCCTCGAACGCGACGATTCCAGTAAACCAAGAGGTGATTGATCGGATTCAGAAACTCCGAACGATGATCCTGGAGGTGAAAGCTGGAAATCGTAATCTTGACGAGTGGGAGGCCAACAGAGAGATCGTGCTTGTGAGCAGGGAGCCCCGCAGATCCGATGCAAAACGAGCGTACACCGCTAGTTGATTCAGAAAGCTCACCGCAGTCAGAACACCAACCACGATCCGATCCGCCCTTAAGGACATACCGAAAGTTGTGACCCTTATACCAGGAAATCGAGGTCGTTCACTGAGAATAAGGGATGGAGACAGGGCAGCGGGAAGTTCTCCTGTAAGGACAACAGAAGCTCCGGTGCCGGACACAACGGAGGACCGGTTGTATTGGGACCGCTTGCTCGCGCCCGGCGGCGTCACCCTGAATCAGCAAGCGGAATGGCTGGGTTATAGCCGCGAGCTTTATGCGAGCTGGGTTCGTCGCTACCTAAAACCCAAAGGCCCCTTAGCACGCGCCCTCAAGACCGACAGTTTCGAAGAGACCCGTGGATCTGAAGTGGTCGATGCGCTTAGCCGCCACTATGGACACGTGGTTATGATTGATTTGGCGCACTCGGTCCTGCGCCAAAGTGCGGCTCGGCTCCAAAACGTATCTAGCGACCGCGTTCAGACCGCCGCGCAGCAATTGCCATTCTGTCCAGACAGTTTCGACGCAGTGATCTCTTTGTCCACGCTGGACCACTTCGGGTCTACCGAGGAAATCTCGCAATCACTCAGAGAGCTTCGTGACTTGACGAAGCCAGGAGGCGAATTATTGCTGACACTCGACAACGCGGCAAACCCCGTCGTGCGGCTGCGCAACGGACTTCCGTTTGAGATCCTACGCCGTTTGTCCATCAGCCCCTATCGCTATGGCGTGACGTTGGGCCCGACCGCTTTGCGCGAAGCACTGGAGGCAGCCGGCTGGAGAGTTCGGACGTTGACCCCGGTGGTTCATGCCCCTCGCGTGCTTAGTGTTGCGCTGTCGCGCTGGGTGAATGATCGCGGCGCTCTCACAAGGGTCCGCTATGCCGGTGGCTAAATTATTTTGAAGCTGCGGGCCGATGGCCTACCAAAACCCTGACGGGATACTTCCTTCTTGCTGTATGTGAGAGAGAGGATTAAAAGAGATTACATGATTCCGAATAGCGCACTTTCCAAAGTTTGGGTGCGGAAGATTCTGCTGTCTATCGGCTGGATCTGGCGGCGGTGTATGTTTCGCACAACATTCATTGCTGTCTCGGGGAGTGTCGGCAAATCTACATGCAAGGAGCTGATCGGGGAGGTACTGGGCTCCCAATTTCCGACTGTCCGGACCCTTGGCAACGAGAATCACTTCAGGGGCGTGACGCGTAGTCTTCTACGAGTGCTGCCGTGGCACAAGTATGCAGTCATTGAGATCGGGTTGGACGGGCCTGGCCAGATGGCGGCGTTCGCGAATGTCGTTCGTCCTGACATCGCTGTGTGGGTGAACGTTGCACGTACCCACACCATGAACTTCCGGAACCTGGAAACCACGGCTCAGGAGAAGGCTAAGTTGGTGGAAAGCTTGCGGCCAGGGGGAGTCGCGGTGTTGAATGACGACAATCCCTATATTGCGGCCTACCAACCACCCGCACATGTGAGAACGATCTATTACGGATCGACGGAGCGCTCGTCCTTCAGGCCGAGCCGCATTGGAGGCCACTGGCCGGAGCGCCTTTCGCTTTGCGTCAGCGCGCAAGGTGAAGAAGTTCCTGTAAGCACCCGCTTCGTGGGCGATCATTGGGTGCCCAGTATCCTGCCGGCGTTCGTGGTCGGCAAGCTCTGTGGACTTTCCCTGGAAAGTGCTGCATCGGCGATCTCGAAGTATGAACCGTTACCGATGCGTATGTCGCCTGTCGTGTTGCCAAACGGCGCGACGCTCTTGCGAGATGAACTCAATGGGTCCGTGGATAGTCTGGCGGCTGCCCTCAGGGTTATGGAACACGCGAAAGCTACGCGCAAGATGATCGTCTTCACAGACGTCGCAGATTCCAAAGAGAAGCCCCGCAAGCGTCTTCGCGACATGGGCACTAAGGTGGCGGGCATCGCCGATGCCGCGATATTCCTAGGAGAGCATTCCGAACATGCGGTGAAGGCTGCCATCGCGGCTGGCATGCGAGCGGACCAGATTTGGAGTTACTACAACGTTGAAGAAGTTGCACTCCGCTTGCGCGCAGAACTTCGCGCAGGGGATCTGGTCTTACTGCGCGGCCGGACGTGCGACCATCTCGCCCGTTTGTATTTGGGGATGACGCGCGATGTGACTTGCTGGAAGAACACGTGCGATAAAAGTGTCAAGGGCGGAGTAAAACCAGACCACTGGGGCGGAGAGAAAGTAGACCACTCCACAGGGTGGAGGTGCCTTAGCTTGAAGGAGTTGCGGGGGTGGCTGGAGCGTAGGCCTGCGACCCGCGTTGCGGGGCGCGTTTTAGGCCGGAGC
>CALQCC020000026.1 GCA_943328975.2 Bordetella parapertussis
CGGCGTGGTGGTGAAGCGATTCTCGCGTACCGGTTCGCTGCCAGCAGGGCGCGTTGTCGCCCTCAATGGTGAGGCTGGATTTCAGGCGGCTACGTTGCCTCCAGGAATTCATTTCGGATACTGGCCGTGGCAATACAAAGTAACCAAGTACCCGATGATGATCATCGAACAAGGTCACATCGGGCTGGTGATCGCGAATGACGGCTCGCCCACGCCGGTGGATCGCGTGTTGTCCAACGTGGTCGACTGCGACTTCTTCCAGGATGGCGCAAAGTTCATGCGTGGCGGGGGACAGAAGGGTCGTCAGACGTCCATCCTGACGGCGGGCTACTATCGCATCAATCCAGTGCTGTTTAAGGTGATTCCGAATGTCAAGATCACCAGCATTGGGTCAGATAAGATCGGCATCGTCACGGTGCTGGACGGCGCTCCGATGCCGATGGGGCAGATGGCGGCTCCTGCCGTGGCGGGGCATGACGACTTCCAGAATCCGGATGAATTTATCCGCAGTGGGGGTTCGCGCGGTTTGCAGGAGCAGATCATTCTCGCGGGTACCTACAATATCAATCCGTGGTTCTGCGAGATCGAAGAGCACCCGCTGTTTGAGGTGCCGATCGGCTACGTGGGCGTGGTGGTTAGCTTCGTCGGCGACGATACGCGCGACATTTCGGGCGAGCAGTTCACGCACGGCAACATTGTGCGGCGTGGCGGGAAGGGCGTGTGGGATGAGCCGCTCTATCCGGGCAAACATCCGGTGAACATGCGGGTGATGAAGGTGGAGTTGGTCCCTACCACGAACATCGTTTTGAATTGGGCCGCAGCTCGGACGGAAGCGCACAAGTTAGACGCCGCGTTGTCCACCATCACCGTGCGTTCGATGGACGGGTTCACGTTTAACCTGGATGTCTCGCAGATCATCAACATCGGGGCGACGAAGGCTCCGTGGGTGATCTCTCGAATGGGGAGTGTGCAGAACCTGGTGAATCAAGTGCTGGAACCGATCGTCGGTAACTACTTCCGCAACAGCGCGCAGAACTATACGGTGCTCGACTTCTTGTCGAACCGCGCGCAGAGGCAGAAGGATGCTCGCATGCACATTACGGATGCGATCAAGGAATACGACGTGCAAAGCGTCGACACCTTGATTGGAGACATTACGCCGCCGCAGGAATTGATGGCTACTCTGACGGCTCGTAAAATCGCGGAGGAGCAAGAGAAGACTTACGTCACGGAAGAGAAGACACAGCGCACGCGGCAGGATCTGGAACGCCAGAAAGCGATGTCCGACAAGCAGCGCGAGTTGGTGAACATCGAGCAGGACGTGCGTGTGGCGGAGATGCGTGCGAATGCCGCGATCCAGCAGGCGAGCGGTGAATCGCAAGCGGTGGCTCGCAGGGCGGAAGGCGAGGCTCTGGCGAAGCGACGGTTGGGTGAAGCCGAGGCCGAAGTGGTCGCTATCAAAGGCCGCAGCGAGGGCGAGGCAATCCGAGCGGTGGGTACGGCTCGGGCCGATGCCTACAGGCTTGGCGTGGAGGCGATGGGCGGCAACTACGCGTTGCTGCAAATCTTCACCGCGCTGGCGGAGCACGATATCCGTTTGACGCCGGACGTGTTGGTGCAGGGCGGTGGAGGCACAGGCGGATCGTCCAGTGATGGACTGCTGGCGGTGGTCTTGCGCGACATGATCGACAAGAACCGTCCGAAGATTAGCGACAAGTCTGCTTAAGCCGTCTGCTAAGTTGGAAGGGAGCCATGAAGCCCGACTCCCTTCCATTGCAGTCCAAGACTCCCCTTGCGTGGGGCCAAGCAGTCCTCACCGACCCATTGGCGCTGCTGGTGGACCATGCGTTCCTGGAACGCAAAGCCGCGGGGAACGCGATGGAGCTTTTGACGCGATGGCCGGGAGATTGGATGCCCGGGTGGGTGGAGTTGATGACCAGCATCGCTCGCGATGAGGCCGCGCACTTGGCTCAGGTCACGCGCATGTTGGTGCGGCGCGGCGGACGGATGGTCCGGTTTCATGCGTGTCCATACGCGGCGCAGTTGCGGGCTCTGGTTCGAAAGGGCGTGCAGGGCGAGTTAGTGGATCGATTGCTGGTATCGGCGCTGATCGAGGCTCGGTCGTGCGAGCGTTTTTCCGTGTTGGCTGAGGCTGCGGCTGAAGATGTGGAACTGGCGAAGTTTTACAAGGCGTTGTATTCGTCGGAGATGGGGCACTACAAAGTGTTCCTGAAACTGGCGGTGAAGGTAGCCGGACGTCGAGACGCGAACTGCCGCTGGGAACAATTGCTCGGGGAAGAGGCGAGGATTCTTGCGGCGCAGGAGCCAGGGCCACGGATCCATTCGGGGTTTGTTCCGGAATAGAGACGACATGAAGAGACTCTTGAACAGTCTGGGCAAAGCGCTCATGGTCATCGGCACGATCTGGTTCTTCCAAGGCATCAATGTACTGCCTGGTAGTCTCATGACCGGACAGATTCAATGGGCCGTCTACGGCGGGATCGCGTTCGCTGTAGGAGTCGTCTGTTTAGTGTTGGCCAAGCGCCGGTAGTTCTTGTGCGGCCTACTCTTCGATTAGTGGAACCTGACCGGTGATCTGAATCCCGAAGGCATCGAGCCCCGGCAGTTTACGGGTGCGGTTTGTCAGAAGCCGGATGGTGGATAATCCCAAATCCGCCAGAATCTGCGCCCCGATGCCGAATTCATGCAGGGGCCGCGGCGATCCGTCGGGCATGGGCGTGTGTTTCTTTTCACCCCAGCCGGATTGATGCAAATAGACCACGACGCCAGCCGGTTCGGCCTGGATGCGCTTGAGCGAATCGCGCAGCATGGCTCCGCAGTGGCAGGTGGTGGAGCCGAACACATCGCCCAGCACACAGCGCGAGTGCATGCGGACCAACACGTCTTTCTTACCGCGCACATCTCCATGCAGCAGAACCAGGTGCGCTTCGCCGTTGATGGTGCTTTCGTAGGTCAACGTGCGGAAGTGGCCGTGCTCGGTATCGAGCGTGCCTTCATTTCTGCGGACGACGAGATTCTCGGTGGCGCTGCGATGACGGATCAGGCTGGCGACGGAGATCATCTTGAGGCCGTGCTCGGCACAGAAGCCGATGAGGTCCGGCACGCGCGCCATGGTGCCGTCTTCCTTCATAATTTCGCAGATGACTCCGCCGGGTTCGAGGCCCGCCATGCGTGCGAGATCCACGGAAGCTTCCGTCTGACCCGCGCGAACCAACACGCCGCCTTCGCGGGCGCGGAGTGGGAACATGTGTCCCGGCCGGGCGAGTTCCTGCGGACGAGCGCCGGGTCGTATCGCGACCTGGATGGACTGCGCCCGGTCGGCCGCGGAGATGCCAGTGGTGACACCTTCCACTGCGTCGAACGATTCGCAGAACGCCGTGCCGAAACGCGATGTGTTCATGGGCGAGACCAGCGGCAAGTGGAGCTGATCACACCGTTCCGGCGACAGCGCCAGACAGATCAGGCCGCGCCCGAATTTAGCCATGAAGTTGATGGCCTCAGGCGTGATGGCGCTGGCGGCCATGGTCAGGTCGCCTTCATTTTCTCGATCCTCGTCGTCGACCACGACCAACATGCGGCCGGCTCGGATCTCTTCGATTGCTTCAGGAATAGTGGCGAATGCCATGGTTAGGTTAGGGGGACTTCTTCGAACGTAATCTTGTCGTAAATCTCGGCGAGCGGAATGGTGCAGTCGACGCTGTCAAAACGGCACGAGGCGTCCACGCCGGTGGATTCCGACATCAGCCAATCGCCACTCGCCTGTCGCCGGAAAACTTCGATGTGCGGTCGGGATTGAGAGACGAGCGCATACTCGCGCAGGGATTCGATCTTACGATACTGCTCGGTCTTGAACCCACGGTCATAGGCTTCGGTGGAAGGTGAAAGCACTTCGATCAAGAGCGTCGGGTTGACCAGGGTGTCTTTCTGGTCGTCGGAATATTTGGGTTCGTCACAGACAACCACGATGTCGGGATAGGTGTAGAGGCCACCGCGAGAAACACGGACACGGAAGTCACTACTAGCAACCCTGCACGGGCGTTTCTTGAACGCGTTACCGAACTCACGCGCCATCGCAGAGATCACGAACGCGTGGGTGGGGGAGCCGCCCGACATGGCGTACATGATGCCGTCGTAGAATTGGTTGCGAAACTCGGCCTTGCGTTCCAACGCGAGGTATTCCTCGTCGGTGAGCCGTGGCTGCGCGTGCGCGGACATGTATCTAGTGTAGCGTCGAATCCCTCCTTACAGAACTGCTTGAATCCGAGCAGGGTGGTGCATTACAGCCAGAGATACCGAGGTACCGGAAAAGCTAAGATTCCTGTCTTCATATGTTTACCTTTGGGCCTTGGCGTGCATCTAACTAGGCAGGGAGGTAGGCTGCCATGAATCGGAAGATGACGCGAACGGCGTGGGCGGTACTGCTTACGGGAGTTTGGGTAACCCCCGGCTGGGCACAGAATATTGAGGAAGGCGACGATCCGGACCACGGCGTGGCGCGCATCAGCCTGCTGAATGGCGATGTTACGGTGCAGCGCGGCGATACTGGCGAGGTGGTGGCTGCGGAATTGAACGCTCCGTTGGTCGCCCTGGATCACGTTTTGACAGGCCCGAACTCGCGAACCGAAGTACAGCTCGATTCATCGAATATGATTCGCTTGGGCCCGGTCAGCGAAGTGCGCATCGTCGAACTGCGCGACAACGACTATTTCATCCAAGTGGCGGAGGGCACCACGACCTTCCGAATCCTGCGCGACACCAACGCGCGCATTGAGATCAGCACCCCTACGGTTTCTGTGCGGCCTGTGGAGCAGGGAGTGTATCGCATTACTGTGAGGCCGGACGGCGCGACCGAGATTACGGTTCGAAGCGGACAGGTGGAGATCACTACACCGCGTGGAACGGAGATCCTGCGCAGCGGCAAGACGATGCAGGCGCGCGGTACAGCCTCGGACCCGGAGTTTATGATTATCTCGGCCATCTCCAAAGACGATTGGGATCGCTGGAATGAGAATCGCGATCGCGATCTTGAGTCGAGCCAGAGCTATCGCTATGTGGGTCGCGACGTGGCAGGCGCGGACGACTTGGATCAACACGGACGCTGGGTCTACGATTCGCCCTACGGCTGGGTGTGGGTGCCCAACGTGACCTCCACCTGGGCTCCGTATCGGGTGGGCCGCTGGTCCTACGTCAACTACTACGGCTGGACCTGGTTGAGCGGCGATCCGTGGGGTTGGGCTCCGTATCACTACGGGCGTTGGTATTCGAGCCCTTACGGCTGGGCGTGGTATCCGGGACAGATCGGATATCGCAACTACTGGCGACCAGCGTTGGTCGGCTTCTTCGGTTGGGGCAATAGCAACGTCAGCTTCGGCGTTGGCTTCGGATTCGGGAACGTTGGCTGGGTGCCGTTGGCTCCGTATGAAATCTACCGGCCTTGGTACGGGTCGCGCTATCGCAACGGGATCAACGTGAACAACATCACGGTGATCAACAACACCAACATCACGAACGTCTATCGCAATGCGCGGCAGTTCAACGGCCGCAATGGTGTCACCAGCATGCAAGCGGGCAACTTCGGACGCGAGCGGGTGAACAACGACAACTATGTGCGGACGTCGAATACAGACCTTTCGCGAGCGGGCCATGTGCAGGGCGCGGTGCCGTTCGAAGGGAATCGGGATAACCGCCGTTACTCGGACCGTGCTCCCGCGCCGGACGTGGCTGCGCGCGTGAGCAACAATCGCGATCGCCAGTTTGCCACTAGCCAAAGCATTGGGAACAGCGCGGACCGATCACGGAGAAACACAACGGATAACGCTCGCGCGACAGCGCCGACGAATCCGACCACCAACGGCCCGATGGACCGAGGGCAGGGGAACCGGTCCGGTGCAGATCGGACGGGTGTAACTCGTGGCTCAGACACGACCCAGACGGGCGGCTGGCGGCGGTTCGATCCGGGCAGTGCGAATACCGGTAATGCGGATCGCGGCGGGAATACCCGGGGAGCAGGCGTTCGTTCGATCGACAATGCTCGTGGAGCGTCCAACAATGCGCCCAACGCCAACGTGAACGACAACCGTTCGCGCCGGCCGAGTGACGTTAGTCCGCAACCTCAACAGCGGAGCCAAACTCCCATCGATTCCGGTGCAAGCCGGTCTCGTCATGACAGCCAACCGGTGCAAATCAACCCTCCGATTGTGCGGGATCGTGGCAATGTGAACTCGGCTCCGTCCACACGCAGTTATCCCAGTGACAACGGAGGCAGCGGCGTGATCCGCTCGGTGCCTCGCAGTGATGGCGGCACTCGCGTTGATCGCGGCAGTCCGGCACCGGCTCAGTCCGCGCCATCAGGTGGTGGCACGATCCGTTCCGGCGGAGGTGGAGGCGGTGGAGGCCAACGAGGAGCCTCGCCGGCACCGTCCAATAACTCTGGCGGTGGAGGCAACCGCGGCGGTGGCAACGGGGACGGTGGCGGTGGACGCCGTCGCTAGACTCTGATTTGCGGTCCGCGCAGTCGCGTGGTAGCGTCATGGCATGACGATCAAGCGGCGGCGCGGACTTTCCATTTTCCTGTCGTGTTTTCTCGCCAGTGCAGCGTGGGCGCAGACGGCTCCCATCGGAATTCCGGTTCCGCCGCTCGGCAATGGACCCTTCATCATTGATACCGCGGAGCAACACAAGGTCCGCATCAATGTGGTCGCGCGCGGGATTCCGCATCCCTTCGGGCTGGCGTTTCTTCCTGGTGGCGACATGCTGGTTACCGAGCGGGCGGGGAAGCTGCGGCTGATTCGCGATGGGATCTTACTGCCCGAGGCGGTTAAGGGACTCCCTGCAGTGCGTGCGGGCGGCGGTGGGCTGCTGGATATCGTGCCCGACCCGAACTTCGCCAGCAACAAGCGTCTGTACTTCACGTTCAGCAAGCCGTCAGGTCAGGGGGCCGATGCCGCGCTGGTGCTCGCTCGGGCTCGCTGGGAAGGCGACTCGCTGGTGGATGTTGAGGAACTGGTCGTGGGCGGGGTGAAACCTCGCAGCAGCGGCGCACGGATCGCCTTTGGCAAAGACGGCATGGTCTACGTGACCACCGGCGCACCCTTTGATAATGAATCGCAGGAGCCTGGGAGCATCTATGGAAAGGTGCTGCGCGTGACCATGGACGGAAAAGCTCCACCGGATAATCCCTTCGTGGGCAAAGCGGGCGCTAGGCCGGAGGTCTTCACCATGGGCCACCGCGATCAACTCGGTCTCACCGTGCATCCCGATACGGGAGCGGTCCTGGCCGTCGAACACGGACCCAACGGCGGCGACGAGATGAACCTCATTCAGGCCGGCAAGAATTACGGCTGGCCGCTGGTGAGCTACGGTCGCCAATACGATGGATCGTTGGTAGCCGACAAGCCCACCCGCGACGGCGTCACCGATCCGCAGGTGCTGTGGATTCCGTCCATCGCGCCCTCGGGCCTGCTGGTATACTCGGGTGCCAAGTTTCCGGCGTGGAAGGGCAACGTCTTCGTCGGCAGCAACCGCGAAGGTGAGATTCCGGGTACCGGACACCTGGAGCGCGTGGTGTTGAACGACAAGCTCCAGGAGCTACGCCGCGAGTCGATGTTCACCGAACTGCACCAGCGCATCCGCGACGTGCGCCAGGGACCGGACGGGTTTATCTACGTGGTCACGGACGAGAACGACGGCGCGGTGTTGCGGATCGAGCCGGCGAACTAGGGTGGTTCTCCACGTACCTGCGGCTTCGCGCGTCAAGCTGTGCAATGAAAGCTCTAATCGTTATTGCACTGATAGCTTCGTTGTTTGGGCTTGAGGATCTATTGCTAGCGGGTGTGAGGACGGCGGGACGGTGGACGGCCCGGTTTGAGGTTGCTCAGGGCAACCTTACGATTCTCTCTGCTGGAATGCCACCGCCTTGGCGCAGGAGATACGAGGCAATCGTGAAACAACGTTACGGCGTCGAAATAACGCCAGTTGCAGGTTGTTTGGTCTACCAACCTATCGCAGCTTTCTTAGAGGGCCACAACGAAGTTGTCATTTTGAGGGCACTACAGAAGTTCGGGCGAGATATATTTCTCGAGAGTATGCGGGAGGCCTCCGTGGAGTGGAGTGCTTCAAAATAACGCCCAATCGGGCCCGTGAACACGGGTTCCCTATTCCTTTGACTCCCACAAACCGTTCTGGCATAATACCTCGCGTACTTGGGGCAGTCAGTCAGCGTTCCGGGTAACAGTTAGGAGTGAGATCCGTGAAGAAGCTTTTTGTCGGCAACCTACCGTATAGCGCCAATGAGCCGGAAGTACAGGGTTTCTTTGAGAGCGCCGGAGTCGCAGTAGACAGTGTGACAGTGATGCGAGATCGGTTCACTGGCCAGGCCAGAGGATTCGGTTTTGTGGAGATCAACGACGATGGAGCCGCGCAACGGGCAGTCGACGCTTGCAACGGTAAGGAGTTGAACGGACGGGCGGTGGTGGTGAACGAAGCTCGACCGATGACTCCGCGAGACGGCGGTGGCGGCGGAGGTCGTCCTCCTCGCCGCTACTAAACGGTCGCGAAAGAACGCATCCACGTCGAATGGCCATCGTCCCTTAGGTCGGGTGCGGTTGGTGTGTCTTGGGAAGATCGCAGTACTTTCCAGCGCTCGGGGCTAAAGTCCCGCCCTTAGACTGTCGATTAGACGGGCTGGAAAGGATCCACCCATGCGTCTCTCAATCATTTCTCTACTCCTGGCCGCCGGCATCGCCGTGGCCGCCGACGGACCCAAGCCCGTCACTTATCTGAATGGCAACATCGAGGGCTTCGCGCAGAATGCGAGTGGCACGCTCGATGTTCGCAGTGCGAAGACGATGACGTTGCGCACCAAGGGCGCCGACGTTGAAATCCCCTACGCCGCTGTGTCGAAGACCGATCGGACCACGCCTCTGGTCTCGGTCGCGAAGGATCCTCTTTATAAGGTGTGGTCGTTGCCCCAGCGCTTGATGCCCCCGACACCCCTGCAGCAGTTGGTCGTGACGTACAAGGATAAAGCCGGCGCGGAGAAGTCCGTTACACTCGAAATCCAGAAGGCGACAGCGGACCGTGTCCTGGCCAACGTCGAGCAGGCTGCGGCGCGAAACGCGGCCAACAGCGGCGCATGGTGGGGCGATTCGGTATGGAAGACCCAGCGCAATAAAGATCAGTGGGGCGGCTCGGGCGCGGTTGCGCAACGCGAGTAGTTCCTCGAATATTTCCCTTAGCTGGCGAATGGCGGACTAGACTTAGCGTCTGGTCCGCCATTTTATGTTCTGCATGAGAGCATTGGTAGGTGCCTGGAAGAAATTCATTGCATCGAGGCTGGTGGATGGCGCTGGGCGCTCAAGGGACGTGGGGACTATTTCCGTTCTATTGGAAACAGATCGAAGACGTGCCTGCAATCCAAGTCATTGGCCATCGCATTGTGTGGTCGTTTGTCACGTTGGCCGCAATCGCCTTGTGGACCCAGCAGGCAACCCGGTTGCGACGGACGGCGGGCTCCAGACGAGTGCTCGGACTTTATGCGGCTGCCGCGGTCCTGATCAGTGCGAACTGGTTCACCTACATTTGGGCCGTCAACCATCGCTTCATTGTGGAAACAAGTCTGGGCTACTTCGTCAATCCTCTGGTGACGGTCTTGATTGGAGTGGTGATCTTCGGGGAGCGCTTGAGGGCTGCACAATGGGTGGCCGTCGGCTGTGCCGCGGCGGGTGTTCTGTATCTTGCGATTGAACATGGTTCGCTACCGTGGATCGCATTGGCTCTAACCGCAACCTTCGCTGGCTATAGCGCGGTGAAGAAACTCGCGCCGCTGGGTTCCTTGGACGGGCTCACCGTGGAGACTGCCTGGGTCACGTTGCCTGCGCTGGCGTACCTCAGCTACGCCGACCACTCTGGGGAAGGTGCCTTTGTCCACGGGGGTCTGAGCACGACGCTCTACTTGGCTGGCGCAGGACTGGTCACAACTATGCCGCTAGTGATGTACGCGACCGCCGTGCGAAGCATTCCGCTATCGATGATCGGCGTGACGCAGTACGTTTCGCCCACGCTGCAACTTGTCATCGGAGTGCTGTTCTATCACGAGCCCTTCACGCGCGCGCAAATGATCGGCTTCAGTGGCGTGTGGACCGGACTGCTTGTCTTCGGACTAGACGGCTGGTTCAGCCGGAAACGTTAGTTACGATTGACCTGGACCTTCGGGGCAGAGACGTAGCCCACGATCATGTCCTTGCGCACTTCGTTGACCACCATTTCGTAAGGCAGCGCTGAGCGGGAGATCATGAACTGCACCGGTTCGTTGGCCGTGCGGTCCTTCTTCTCGATGAGTTTGTCGTCCACGATCACTTCCACCGTGTACTTGTTCTTCTTCGGATCGGCCTTAGTTAGACGAATCTGGAAGTCGCCCACCTTCTGGGTTGTCTTGGCTTTGGCCAAGCGGAACTCGGTGTAGGTCCGTTCGCCACGTTCCCGCAGGGCGGCCAGTTCACGCGCATTGGTTGCGATGAGTCCGCTCTGCACCCCGAGATCGCCACGGGTTGAGCTGAGTTGCGAGATCGTCTTCTCCAGTTCAGACTTGGTCGAGTCGGCTTGAGTTTTGACCGAGGCTACTTCCGTGGAGACGGCGGCAACTCGATCCCGATTGGCGGTGGTGTCTTGCTTGACTGCTGTCACTTCGTTCGATACAGCAGCCACGCTCTCCGCCACTCGTGCGGTCTGCGCGGCCTGCGCCTCTTGCACCAGTTCCAGTTTGGTGGCCAATTCGTCAGCGTGGCGCCCTGCTTCCACTTTCGCCTGTCCGGCGAGTTGCGTAGCTTGACGGCGCGCTTCTTCCAGTTCCGCTTTCAGTGCATCCACCGAGGCCCGCGTGACTTTGGTGCCGGAGGACGACGTTTCGTTCACCTTGCCAATTTCGCCGGCTAGAATTTCTCGGGTTGCAGCAAGATCCGACTTGAGTTGGTTGATCTGGTAAAAGCTGTAGACGGAAGAGCCGACCAACGCCAGGATAGCGCCGAACAATATTGGAATCTTAGCGCCGCCAGAAGCCGGGGCTTCGTTAGTATTATTTTGATCGCTCATGACCATTCTCCTTACTTTCGCCCGTAATACACGGAGGTGTTCCTACAGCAGTTAGGATGCCTAGTTCCAGTGTACCGTTACTGTTGTAAAACATTGTATCCCAGAAATGATTTGAGCACAGGGGGATCGGGGGGAACCACTGAGTGCTAAGTGCGTGTATAATCAACCCTGGGAGGACAATGAGCAAAGAAGATTGCATTGAAGTTACGGGCACGGTGGTTGAGAAATTCCCGAGTGGACTTTTCAGCGTACAGTTGGACCAGGAAAAGACAGTGTTGGCGCATTTAGCGGGCAAGCTCCGCCGCAACCGCATTCGCGTGTTGGCGGGGGATCGCGTGACGCTGGAAATGTCGCCTTACGATTTGACCAAAGGGCGCATCACGTACCGCCACAAGTAGGCCGGTACCAGTAACCCGCGCCGGGAAAGCTCCATCTTGCTTCGCGTCCTTTTTGTGTTTGGCACGCGGCCCGAGGCGATCAAACTCGCGCCCGTGATTCGCCGCTTGCGCGAATGGACGGACCAGTTCGATTGCCGCGTGGCGGTCACAGGGCAACATCGAGGGCTGCTCGACCAGGTTCTCGACGTTTTCTCGATCCAGCCGGATCACGACCTAAATGTCATGCAGGCGGGGCAGAGCCTGCACGGGTTGACGGCTCGGATCATTGCCGCGCTAGAACCAGTGATGGCCACTGAGCAACCCGACTGGGTGCTGGTGCATGGCGACACCACCACTGCGCTGTGTGGCGCTCTGAGCGCGTTCTATAGTGGCGTTCGCGTGGCACACGTGGAGGCCGGACTGCGGACATTCGATCCGCAATCTCCCTTTCCCGAAGAAATGAATCGCGTCCTCGTCGGGCGGCTTGCCGCATTGCACTTCGCACCGACAGAGAGTGCCGCGGTCAACCTGCGTCGTGAGGGCATCGCAGATTCCCAGATCTGCGTGACGGGGAACACAGGCATTGACGCCGTGCTCGATATTCGTGATCGCTTGCAGCAAGGCGGGTTGCGCGCGGAAGGACTGCCGCCGTTCGATCCAACAAAGAAGCTGATCGTTGTCACCGGGCACCGGCGGGAAAGTTTCGGCGATGGCTTTGAGAGGATCTGTGACGCACTTGGCCGCTTGGCGGATCGCGACGATGCGGAGATCGTCTATGCGGTGCATCCCAATCCGCATGTGACCGAACCGGTGCAGCGTAAATTGGGCACCCATCGCAACGTGCATTTGATTGAACCGCTCGGCTACGTGCCTTTCGTGGAGTTGATGCAGAGAGCCCACCTCATCCTCACGGATTCTGGCGGGATTCAGGAAGAGGCTCCATCGTTGGGAAAGCCTGTCCTGGTGATGCGAGAGAAGACGGAACGTCCCGAGGCTGTGGTCGCGGGGACTGCTCGGCTGGTGGGCACGGATACGGAACGGATCTTCGCGGAATGTGCGCTGTTGCTGGAAGACGAGACTGAGTACGCACGCCGGGCGCACATCCACAATCCGTACGGCGACGGACAAGCGGCGCTGCGCATCCGCCATGTGTTGGCTGTAACAAGCCGCTCGAAACCATAGGCTTAGCAATACACAGAGCGCTGGTGTGCAAAGCGGGCCGGATAATCGGTCGCTAGGAGGCACCCAACCAGTGCGCACACCCCCGATCCCGATACGCCCTCGCCGCGGCAGCGGTTCCGGCGGAGGGGATCTTTTAGAACAGCTGCAATCGCGTGTTATTGGGCAACCCCAAGCGATGATGGAGATCGTGCCTTACGTGCGGATGCATCGCGCGGGCTTGGCACCCGAGGGGCGACCCGTGGGAGTGTTCCTGCTGCTGGGTCCAACGGGCACAGGCAAGACTCGAACGGTGGAAGCATTGGCTGACGTCCTGCACGGCAACGAACGTCACATGCTGAAGATCGACTGTGGCGAATTTCAGATGGAGCACGAGGTGGCGAAGCTCATCGGCGCACCGCCAGGATACCTTGGCCATCGGGAAACGCAGCCGCTGATCACGCAGCAGAAACTGAATGCGGTAACGAGTGAGTCTTCCAACTTGTCGGTGTTGTTGTTCGATGAGATTGAGAAGGCTGCACCCAGCATGAATCGGCTGTTGCTCAGTGTGCTGGATAAAGCGACGCTGCGATTGGGCGACAATACCAGCGTCAATTTTGAACGCACCATGATCTTCCTCACGAGCAACCTGGGCGCGGAGGCGATGCGCAAGCAGATGCTGCCGGACTTCGGGTTCGAGGCCCTGTCTCCAATGGCCAGCGGGCGGGCGGGCTTGAGTAAGCTGCAGAACATCGGGTGGGGCGCGGTGAAGCGCAGGTTCTCGCCGGAGTTCGTGAATCGTATCGACGCCGTGATCACCTACCAACCGCTGGACGCCGCAGCGTTGGAGATCATTCTGGATCAACAAATTGCGGCCATGGAACGCCACATCGCGGACCGGTTGGAGGATAACGCCTTTGAACTGGAACTCTCACGCGAGGCTCGCAAGATCCTGCTAACTCGGGGAACCAGTGCGGAGTACGGGGCTCGGGAACTGAAGCGGACGATCCTGCGGATGTTGACGCAACCGTTGGCCGCGATGGTGGAGCAGGGACGCGTTCCTGCCGGGGCGATCGTGGTGGTGCAGAAGAAGCGCTCCGGCGACGGGCTCGATTTGGTGGTCGAAGACTAGCGGCCACGTTGTTACACTGAGGGCTTGCTGCACGTTCAAAACGTTTCCAAGTCCTATCGCTTATACAAGCGGCCGGTGGACCGCCTGCTGGAGGCGTTGCCGTTCGGCGGATCGCACGTGGGCGAGGAGTTTTGGGCGCTGCGGGACGTGAACTTGAGCGTCGAACGCGGGGAGATCCTCGGCGTGGTCGGCCCGAACGGGAGCGGCAAGAGTACGCTGCTCCAGATCGTCAGCGGAATTTTGCAGCCGACGCGTGGGCGAGTGTTGACCAAGGGTCGCATCGCCGCGCTGCTCGAACTGGGAGCGGGATTCAATCCCGAGTTCACTGGGCGCGAAAACGTTTTCCTCAACGGCGAAATTCTCGGGCTATCTCGACGTGAGATGGAGAAGGCGTTTCCTTCCGTTGAGAAGTTCGCTGAGATCGGGAACTTCATGGACCGGCCGGTCAAGGAATACTCCAGCGGCATGTATGTGCGGCTCGCATTCTCCACCGCGATCCACGTTGAACCGGAGATCCTGATTGTCGACGAAGCGTTGGCCGTGGGCGATGCCATCTTTGCGAATCGCTGCGTCAAGAAGTTCGACGAACTCAAACAGCGCAAGGTGACGGTGTTGTTCGTGTCGCACGACTTGGGCCTCGTCAAACGTTTATCCGATAAAGCGGCGTTCATGTTGGATGGGCGTGTTGCGGCCTACGGTACCCCCAGCGAAGTGGTCAATCGCTATGTGGGCCACGTGCTGGAGCGCGAACAGGGTTCGGTTGCGAAGGATACATCCACGGGGACCTTCCGGCATGGCGACGGAGCTAGTCGCGTTGTCGATGTGGCTTTACTGGACGCACGGCGGGAGCGCGCCGCGAGCGTGGAGCCAGGGGATCCATTAACCATTCGAGTACGAGCTCGGGCAGAGAAGGATTTGGAAACTCCCGTGGTGGGCGTTCTGATCCGTAATCGCTTGGGAATCGACGTGTGGGGCACCAACACGCGGATCGAAGGCGTGGATATGGGTCCAGTCAGTGCGGGTGAAACGTTCGAAGTCGAGTTTGCATTCGACTGCGCACTCACCCGGCAGGACTACACGCTCACCGTCGCGACGCAGTATCCGGAAGGCTACAGTCAGGATTGGCTCGACGACGCACTCGCATTCAGTGTGGTGGATACGCGTGAAGTAGCTGGGCTGGCGAATTTTAAAACCAAAGTGGAGTGGCGACGAGTATGAGGCTCACGGAGATTCAAGCGGCGTTGAAAGCGGAAGGGCTCGACGGATGGTTGTTCTTCGACCATCATCGGCGGGATGAGTTGGCGTACCGCGTGCTGCAGTTCACGCCGGGCTCTATGGTGACGCGACGCTGGTACTACTTCATTCCCGCCGAAGGCGAGCCTCGTGGGATGGCGCACAAGATTGAGCCGGAGACGTTGAAGCCGCTGCCGGGATCGGTGAAGTTGTACGCGGGCTGGGAGGAATTAGTCCAGGGCCTGGGCGGCTTGCTGGGTGGCGCTAAGAGGATCGCAATGCAGTATTCTCCCAACTGCGCGGTCCCCTACGTCGCGATGGTGGATGCGGGCACGATCGAGTTGGTGCGTAGCCTCGGCGTCGAGGTCGCGACCTCGGCCAACCTTATCCAGTTTTTCGAATCGCGTTGGAACGCGGCGCAGCTTGAGAACCATATGGAAGCCGGGCGGCGCGTGGACCGGATTCGAGGGGAAGCATTCGCTCGCATTTCCGCGAAGCAGCGCGCAGGCGAGCGGGTCACCGAATGGGAGATGCAGCAGTTCATCCTCGCGCGGTTCCGTGACGAGGGCTTGTTCACTGACCACGGTCCGGATGTTGCAGTGAATGCGAATGCATCGAACCCGCATTACAACCCTACCCAAGACGCTTGCTCCGAGATCAAACGCGGCGACCTGGTGCTGATCGACATGTGGGCCAAGCTCGAGCGTGCCGAAGGTGTCTACTATGACATCACCTGGGTCGGCTTCTGCGGCGAACAAGCACCTGACGCGATGCGCAACGTGTTCGCCGTCGTGCGGGACGCTCGCGATGCAGCGATTCGGAGGGTGGTGGACGCGGTGGCTGCGAAGGAATCCCTGTGCGGATATCAGGTGGACGACGCAGCGAGGGCGCACATCCGAGGCGCGGGTTACGGCGAGTACTTCTTCCACCGCACGGGTCACTCCATCGGCGCGGAAGTCCACGGCACTGGCGCCAACATGGACAACCTCGAAACACACGACGAGAGAAAGGTCATCCCTTGGACCTGCTTCTCGATTGAACCCGGAATCTATTTGCCGGAGTTCGGCGTGCGCAGCGAAGTGAACGTGTTTGTCGACGAACAACAGGCTCGCGTCACTGGGGAAATCCAGCGCGAACTGGTCGTAGTCTAAGCCGCTTGCTGCAGCAGCACAACTGTCACGTTGTCCGGAGCTCCATGTGCGCGCGCCGTGTCGATTAACAACTTGGTGCGACGCTCTAGCGTTCCGCCGCTATTCAGAATGGTGGCGAGTTCCTGGTCAGTCACGACGTTATACAGACCGTCGCTACAGATCAACACCAGCGCGCCGGGCGGAATCGGCTGCGTGTAGATATTGACTTTGAGTTGCTCGGAGACGCCCAGCGCCATGGTCAATACGTGCCGCATGGGATGGACCTTGAGGGTCTCTTCCGGTAAACCCAAGCGCCGGCCGATGTCGTTCACCCAGCTTTGGTCTTCGGTAATCTGGGTGATGGTTCCGTCCGCAAAACTATACGCCCGGCTGTCGCCGACACTTCCAATCAATAATTGTTCGTCGGATTTGACGGCAACGACGAGCGTGGTTCCCATACCTTCCAAACGGGAATTTCCCACCGCAGCGGCCTTGATCCGGCGATTGGCTTCGTGGAACGCGGTGATCAATTTGGTGGGGTTCATCCCCTCCGCCGCTTCTTCTTCCAGGATCTCGCGGAAGGTTTCCATGGCGATGCGGGACGCGGTTTCGCCCGCAGCTGCTCCGCCCATGCCGTCCGCCACCAGATAGAGTCCGGTTTCCGGAGAGACTAAAAACGCGTCTTCGTTATTGTTACGGACACAGCCGGGGTCCGTTGCTCCGTAAGCCTCTAGCATGAGCTTTCAATTATAGCGTTCACTAGAGCTCTACCTCGCGAGTGGACGCCACCGGGGCGCGGAAGATGGGTTCTTCGTAGGAGTCTTTGAAACGCTCAGGGGTCTCAAAGCGCTCGTCGGCGGGGTTTCCTTTGCGTAGACCCTGACCTTTGAGGGACCGGCCCAGCAACACGGTTGCAGCCTGATCGGCGGGATTTCGTTCCAGAACTGCGCGAAAGCGGTCGGCCGCAGCTTCGAACTGTCCCGTTTTAAATAACATGTAACCCATGTTGAAGTGATAGTCGGGAAGGCTGGGATTGATGTCAAGAGCTTCGCGGAAGCTAGACAGCGCGTGCAGTTCGTTGCGCCGGCTCTCTGCAACACCCAAGTTATTGAACACCTCTGAGGCGGGCAGGGTTTCGGTGATGCGCTCGAACGCAGCCTTCGCGGCCGCGTAATCGTTTTCGTGAAACTTGGATACACCCAAGTAAAAACTCGCCTCCGGAAAGTGCGGGTCGTGAGCATCCACCTTGAGCAACCACTCCGACGCACCCTTGTAATTCTTGCGAGCGAGTTCAATCCTGCCCAGCTCCAATATGGGGCGTGAGAAGCGAGCGTCCACGCGATTGGCCTGTTGGTAAAACTTCTCGCGAGCGTCCAGAGTGGTGGCGACCCACCCGCGGATGAAGCTCTCTTCGGCAGCGAGGCGAACGGCGGGCCGCAGTGAGCGGTAGTCCGACTCCGAAGGCGCCAGCGCCGGTGCTATGAGTCTCAAGGCGTGCCAGCCGAGGTGCGCTTCCAAGCGGTCCAATTCCGCCAACGGACCGGTTTCATTGAGGGGGACGCTAAGTCGCGCCCGAGCCCGGTCCGAGATCACGGCCTGAATCGAGATGGTCCCTGTGACCGGATCGGCGCGATAGGTGCCATAGATAACTTCGTCGGCGTTCAGGGCTTGGCCCAGCTTTAGCACGGAAGCTTGAGTCAGTTCCGCCGTCGGCCGCAGGCGCAGGTCAGAATAGGCGGCCACTACATCGGCCCGACCGATCACCGGTGAGCCGCGCACAATCAAGGTTTCGCGCAGAGCCTCGGCGATGCTTTCGCCGATCCATTCTCCACCGGGCGCGGGCGTGCTGGAGACGTTCGTGAAGGGCAGCACGGCGGCGCTACCAGCCAAGACACTATCGGCGTGGAGTTGCGGCGCGCTGGATAGCGCGGCGATTAAGATGAGGCCGCAGGGACGCATCGGTCACTCCACAGTCTAACAGCCCTTTCCTGGACTGCGCCGTCGTTCCCGAATCCATCCAGCCACTGGATGCGCTGGTCCCGGCGGAACCAAGTGCGCTGGCGCTTGGCGTATTGGCGCGTGCCGATCTCGGTGGATTCGATGGCTTCCTCCAGAGTCAGTTCGCCGCGAAGGTGGGCCACTGCCTGTTTGTAGCCAAGGGACTCGAACGGCTTCTCGTTGCCGGTCAGTCCGGACGCGAGCAACCCACGGACCTCGTCCAGCAATCCAGCGCCGAACATTTCCCGCGTTCGTTTGGCGATGGATTCCACTAACAGCTCACGCGGGGGATCGAGACCCAGTTGCAAGACCTGGTAGCCCTGGAGCGGCATAGCCGTCTCAGTTGCGGGAAGTGGCTGGCTGGTGAGCAAGCGAATTTCGAGAGCGCGGATCAACTTTTGAGTGTCGCTGGGATGAATCCGCGCGGCAGCGGCGGGCTCCAGGCGCGAAAGGATGCTATGCAGCGAACCAGGGCGGCGCGCCGTCAGGCGTTCGCGCAAAGCTTCATCGCGGGAGGGCAGGGCGGGGAGGCCGTCCAGGAAAGCGCGAACGTAGAAGCCGGTGCCCCCCACCAGGATGGGAAGTTTGCCCCGTTCGCTAATTTCGGCAACAGCGGCGCGGGCCAGCCGAGCGTAGTCTCCGGCGGAGTGAACCTTTTCCGCATCCAGCACGTCAAAGAGGTGATGAGGAATGCCTTGACGTTCCGCCAACGGAGTTTTGGCCGAACCGATGTCGAATCCGCGATACAATTGCACGGAATCGGCGTTGACCAATTCGCCGGAAAGTCGGCGGGCCAAATGCAGAGCCAAGCTGGATTTACCGGCTCCCGTGGGACCAACCACAATGATTAGCGGACGCTGCACCTGTAACTATCGTAGCGTCCGCCCTAGCGACTATACTAATGTTGAGAGTTGCGCCGGAGCGATATGCGAACCCAAAAGCTAGCAGGACTGATCCTTTCCTTGAGTGCGATGAGCTGGGCCCAGACTCCTGCGACGGCAGAGCCGGACCGGAGCGCCGCCTATTACAACTACACCTTGGCCCACCTCTACGCGAACATGGCCGCGGAAGGGCTCGATAGTACCGAGAACATCAACCAAGCGATCACCGCCTACAAAGCCGCGATTCAAGCGGATCCGCGGTCGCCGGTGTTGGCCGAAGAGCTTTCCGATTTCTACATCCAGTTCAACCGGGTGAACCAGGCGCGTACGGAGGCGGAAGCGGCCATCCTGCGTAATCCCAACGATGTAGCCGCGCACCGTTTGCTGGCGCGAATCTTCGTCCGCATGATTTCCGATCCGCAGAGCCAACGCGTGGATACGAACATGCTGCGCCGGGCGACGGAAGAGTATCAGAAGGTTGTGGATCTGGATCCCAAAGATGTCGGCTCCTGGGTATTCTTGGGTCGGCTGCAGAGGGCGGCGCAAAATATCGATGGCGCGGGGCGTTCGTTCGATAAGGCACTGGCGCTGGAACCGGACAACGAAGACGCACTGGTAGGTCGGGCCGCGGTCTATTCCGACAAGGGCGATACCGAAGCTGCAGCGGCAATGTTCGAGCGCGCGGCGCAGAAGAATCCTTCGGCTGAGAGCTGGCAACGCCTGGCCGCCACCTACGAACAAATGAAGGAGTACAAACTGGCGGCGGAGACTATCCGCAAAGGCTTGGCTCTGAATCCGGAGAACGCGCCGGAATTGCGCAAGGCCTTGGCTCAGGATCTTTTGAATGCCGGGGATTTTGAGGCGGCGATCACTGCTTTTGAAGGTGTAGCCGTGGACGATCCAGCGGACGCGGAAGCTTGGCTGCGTATTTCGCAATTGCGGATGCAGTTGGGGGACCTGAAGAAAGCGCGCGAAGCAGCCACCAAAGCGGCTTCGATTGATTCAGAGAATATTGAGATCGCCTTTAACGAAGTGAGTCTGCTGCAGGCCGAAGGCAAACCTCGCGAAGCCATCAAACAGATGCGCGAGATTATCGATGGCACCGCCCGGACCACGTACACGGCGCAGCAAAACGCCAGCCGGATCGCGCTATTGGAGCGCTTGGCTGTGATGCACCGCATGATGGATCAGCCGGTCGAAGCGGTGGCTGTCTATCGCGAAATCCTACAGTTGGATAAAAACGCGGAAGCGCATGTGGCGGCGGAGATCATCGACTCTTACCGCGGCGGCAAGAAATTTGACGAGGCACAGAAGGAAGCGGACTCTGCGATCAAGAAGTTCGCCACCGATCGCGGCGTGCGTGTGGCCCGGGCGGCCCTCGAAGCCGACATGGGGCGCGTGGATAACGCGACCTCGGATATCCGCAAGATGCTGGATGGGACTGATGATCGTGCGGTGCAACTAACGCTAGCCGAGTTGTACGAGAAGGGCAAGAAATACGACGAAGCTCGCAAGGCGCTGGACGAGGCAGAAAAGCTCTCCACCGACCAGGCCGACAAAATCAGCGTCTGGTTCATGCGCGGGGCCATGTACGAAAAGATGAAGAATCTTCCTCTCGCCGAAGCCGAATTCCGCAAGGTGCTCGCGATCGTCCCGGACCACGTTCAGGCGTTGAACTACCTGGGCTACATGCTGACGGATCGCAATGTCCGCTTGAACGAAGCGCTGGCCATGATCGAAAAGGTGATCGCGCGCGAACCGAACAACGGCGCCTACCTGGACAGCTTAGGCTGGGCGTATTATCGCTTGGGCCGGTTTGCCCAAGCGGAGGAACAGATCGCCCGCGCGGTGGATCTGGCTCCGGGCGACGCCACCATGCACGATCATTATGCCGATGCCTTGATGCAGAACAAAAAGGTTCGTGAGGCCGTGGCGGCGTGGGAAGAAGCGTTGCGCCAATGGCAGGCCAGTTCCCCGGCTGATAAAGATCAAACCGAAATGGACAAGGTTCGCAATAAACTTGAGCAAGCCCGCAAGCAGCTAGCCCGGTAACCGCTCAGGGTTGCTAAGATAGATAAAAGTCTCAACACAAGGAGTTTTTGCTCATGCGTTTTGTATTGCCGGTGGTTGCCACGTGTTTGATGGGGTTGATGTCGGTCTCTCCGGCGATGGCGCAAGCCAAGGTAGGGGTCATTGATTTTCAACGCGCCGTGGTAGAAACCGCGGAATTCAAGAAGGCTTATGCTGAACTCGAAGCCAAGTACAAGCCGAAGCAGGACGCGCTTGCCAAGGCGCAACAGGAACTAGCCGACCTCGAGACGCAGTTGCGCGCCAGCCAGGGCCAGTTGAGCCAGGCCGGCACGGCGGAATTGCAAGCCAAAGGACAACGCAAGCAAGTCCAGGTGGATCGCCTTACCATGGATCTGCAGGAAGACTTTGAAGCGGAGCGCGATGCTGCTCTTCGTGTTGTCACTACGCGCTTTACGGACGTCTTGAAAAAGTTTTCCGCGGATAAGGGCCTGGATATGATTCAGGACAGCGCGGCCCTGCACTTCTTCAAGCCCGAGGCGGACGTCACCGACGCCGCGATCGCCGCTTACAACGCCGCACATCCCGCTAAGTAGGAGCAGTCCGCCATGCCCAGTTACATGGAAGGCTACGGCGCCGGCGAAGAACAACGCTGGCTGTGGATCAAACGGATCCTGTTTATTGGGATCCCGTGTGTCCTGCTGGCGGTCGCAGCCTTCTTTTATTTCCGGACGTGGAGTGAAGAGCGCGCCATGAGCGGTTTCTTGGCGGCTCTGGAACAGAAGAAGTACGATGAGGCGTACCGCATGTGGTGTACGCCCGAGAAGCCCTGCCGCTACTATCCGTTGGAGAAGTTCCAGGAAGACTGGGGTCCCACTGGTATTTACAGTAATCTTGCCGTTCTCAAGTTCGAAAACGTTGATTACTGCGACAACGGAGTGGTGTTTGAGGCAAGTTACCCCAACGCCCAGCCGTTCGGTCTGTGGGTGGAGCGTTCCACCAACATGATCAGTTTCGCCCCTTGGCAACGTTGCCCGGGCAAACATATCCAAATTGGTCCCTTCCTGAAACGTATTTTTGGCTAGCCCTGTAACCGCTGCCCGCCTTTTGACCGTTTTTACATCTTTGAGCGTTTAGCCAACATGTCCTTGACCATTCCAAGATATAAATGGGCAGTTTTGTTCTCCCTCGTGGCCCTTCCATTCTTATGGACCGCCGCGAAGGCGCAAACCGCCAAAGAATTGCACCTCGAAACCGGGGAAGAGATCTTCCAAGGTACGTGCGCAGGGTGCCACGGACCTGACGGCAAAGGACAGCAGCAGCACATCTTGGGTTTTGAGCCTCCCGCTACGTTTCCGGACTTTACCGATTGCAGCGGCTCGTCTCGCGAATCAAACACGCAGTGGTCGGCGGTAATTCATCAGGGTGGAACGGCGCGGTCATTCTCCACCATCATGCCTTCGTTCGGTCCCAAAGAAAATCCCGCTCTGACCGACGACGAGATCAAGAAGGTGATCGGCTACCTTCGCACGTTCTGCACCGAAGATCCGAAGTGGCCGTCCGGTGACTTCAATACACCGCGTCCGATGTTCACCGAAAAGGCCTTTCCCGAAGACGAACTTATCACGTACAACACCGTGAATCTGACGGGCACAGCCGGCTACAACAACAACTTGATCATTGAGAAACGGTTGGGAGCCATTACCAACATCGAGATCCGGTTCCGTGGCAATTTCACAAAACAAGCGGCAGGCGGCTGGCTCGGCGATGTGGGTGATACCAGCTTCGAATTCAAGCGCTCGCTGTTGGTCAATAACAAAAAGGGAACCCTGTTGGGTTGGGGCAATGAAATTACCGTGGCCACGGGTAACCCTAAGCTTGGCGGGAATGGGGTCCATCGATATGAGCAGTTCTTAACGCTGACCCAACTCTTGCCAAAGCGAGCGTATTTTCTCGTGCAGGCCGGGGGCGAGGTGTCGATCTTCCATCGACATCAATCTCCAGCCGAGGTCTACACTAGGTCCGCCATCGGAAAGACCTTCTTAGCGGACCGTACGATGGGCAGGGCATTCTCCCTCACCAACGAATTTGTCGCGATCCGCAAGTTTGGCCCGCAGCAGGCCTGGACTCTGGATGTGGTTCCGCAGGCGCAGATTACAGTCAGTAAGCGTCAACATATGCGGCTCGGCATGGGCGTCAACATCCCCGCCGTGAACGTTCAGTCGCGCAGTACGCAGTTGGTCTTTTATTGGTTGTGGGATACGTTCGACGGTGGGTTCTTTGAAGGGTGGAAGTAGGCCATGATACAGAAACTTTTAGGCTCGTTCACGCTTTTCGTCGCCATCTTCGGCCTGACCACCTCCGTCCTGCAGAGCAAAGACAAACAACCGGAGCATTTCCAAACCTCTGACCGCTGCTTCGCCTGCCACAACAATTTGTACACCCCTGCGGGCCAAGATGTGTCGATCGGCCTGAGTTGGCGGACTTCCATGATGGCCAACGCTGGTCGCGATCCATATTGGATGGCGGGCGTGCGTCGTGAAACCATGGAACATCCTGAATCCATCAAGGCCATTGAAGACGAGTGCACCATCTGCCACATGCCCATGATGCGCTATCAGGCGCACTCCGAAGGTAAAGAAGGCCAAGCGTTCGCACACATGCCCCCGGTCGGAGATTCAAAGGCCGACAAGTTGGCTGCCGATGGTGTATCGTGTTCGCTTTGCCACCAGATCACGCCGGAGAAACTCGGCACTCGTGAGAGCTTGGTGGGTGGGTTCGTGGTCGACACCAGCAAGCCCATGGGTCAGAAGGTTGTCTACGGCCCCTACAAAGTCGACGATGGCCATCAAACAGTGATGAGAACTTCTTCGGGCGGTTGGAAGCCGACCGAAAGCGAGCATATCCGCAAGTCCGAACTCTGTGCCACTTGCCACACATTGATCACGCAGGCCTTGGGGCCCGATGGGAAAGTCATCGGTTCGTTGCCGGAACAGATGCCGTATCAAGAGTGGTACCACAGCGATTACAAGGAACAGAAGAGCTGCCAGAACTGCCACATGCCCTCTGTAAAAGATACGCCGATCACCCGCGTGTTGGGTGCGCCGCGCGAGGAACTGGCGCAACACACGTTCGTTGGCGGTAACTTCTTTATGCAGCGCGTGCTGGGCAAGTATAGGGTCCAGATGCAAGTTCCGGCAATGCCGTCGGAAATGGAAAACGCGGCCGACCGCACCATCAAGCACCTACAGTCGGATACAGCCAAGCTCACAGTTGCCAGCGCAGAGCTCCGCGCCGGTCGCCTGGAAGCCGAGCTTGCAATCGAAAACCTCAGTGGCCACAAATTCCCGACCGCCTATCCTTCGCGCCGCAGCTGGCTGCACGTGACCGTCAAGGATCGCAATGGCAACGCGGTATTCGAATCGGGCAAGTTGGAGGCGAGCGGCCTGATCGTCGGCAACGACAACGATGCGGACGCCTTGAAGTACGAGCCGCACTACACGCAAATTACGACTCCCGACCAAGTCCAGATCTACGAAGGCATCATGGTGGATTCCGCAGGCAAGCCCACTACGGGCCTCCTGAACGCGATCCGTTATGAAAAGGACAACCGCATGTTGCCGAAGGGCTTCAACAAGGCGACGGCGGACGACGAAATCGGCGTGAAGGGCACAGCCTCGACGGATGCAAACTTCGCCGGCGGCGGGGATCGCATCAATTACTCGATCGCGGTCGGTAGCGCACAGGGGCCTTTTACGATCGACGCGGAACTGTACTTCCAACCCATCTCTTTCCGTTGGGCGGAGAATCTGAAGAAGTACGATGCCTTCGAGCCGAAGCGCATGGTGGGTATCTATGAGTCGATGTCCTCGGGCTCGGCCGTCGTGATCGCTAAGGCTGCTGCAACTCGCTGATGAATCGCAGCGCGCACACGCGCGATGACGCCCGGTATGTCTTCGCCGTGGGCGATCGGTCCATGGCCACAGACGATCACTTGTGGCGCGAGGGTTTCGATCCGATCCAATGATTCCAGCCAAAGCCGCCAGTCCGCTAATCCGCCGGCCGCGTCCAGGTTCGGCTCATATTGGTTGACCAGGCAGTCTCCACAATAGAGGACTCCGTCTTCTGGAACATAAATGGAGATGTTCGTGGCTGTGTGGCCAGGTGTGAGTAGAACCTCCACACGACACGACCCCAGTTCAAAGAACGTGTCTTCCGCTATCGCGATACCCGGATTCGCCAATGGGGTTGCGTAATGAAACGCTGGATGAAAGCCAGCGCGCTCTTGTGCAAACTCGGACGGAGTTCTCGCGATACCCGAGTGACCGTGAATCGGCGTATCGAGTTCTTGGAAGAAGCCGTTGCCTCCGATGTGGTCGAAGTGTTTTTCGGAGTTGATGACGCGGAGTCTATTCTCGGGACGCACTGCGGTCGCGTAGCCGTGAATCGTGGCCGCGGCCAGAGCGTTCGCACCGGTATCGACAATCAGCGTCTCCTCGTCACCCACAACGAACCCGGCATTGACCATCCACGGAAGCGTATAAGCCAAACCTGTCACCGCGTAACAGCGTTCTGAGAGTTGCATGTTAAAGGATTTCGATGCGTCCGTTGTTGACTCGGAAACGAACGGTGCCTTGTGGCTGGATCCCGAGCAATCGGGCGGGATTCGTGGTGGCCATTACAACGGCGTCTTCGAGACTGACGTCTGCAATACGCATGACATTTGAAATCGCATGGTCCATGCGCAGGCTGGATCCAGCCAGGCGAGTGCCTCCGCGCAAGACGACACGCTCGTCTTCTTTCAACTCCACTTCCACTTCGCCGAGCATGTAGTTCCCGGGAGCACACATTGCTGGCATAACGGCGTCAGTCACCAGGATGCTTCGCTGAAGCGTCTTCGCACGCAGAGCCACGCGCAGGAATGTCTGGGACAAGTGGAGTCCATCGACGATGAAGCTCGCACTTAAGCGGTCCTCGGCGAGTTGCTCCCAAATATAGTTGGGATGACGGGGCAGGGTGGCGTGGGCACCGTTGCCCAAGTGCGTGGAGAGGGTTGCCCCTGCGCTGACAGCGTCGCGGATCTGCGCGGCCGTCGCGCAGGTGTGTCCAATACTGATGACGACTCCGTCACGGACCAGAGTTTCGATATAGTATGGAGCTTCAGGCCACTCAGGAGACAGCGTGACCAACTTGACCAGTCCGCCCGTCGCTTCCTGCCACGTTCGGTATTCGTTCAAGTCTGGCCGCCGGACCCAGCGCGCGGGATGTGCTCCACGCGGACCATCTTCAACGGAGATGTGCGGACCTTCGACATGAAAGCCAGCGATCGCCCGACCCTCGGGCACTCGTTCTTTCGCTTGCGTAAGATTACGTAACGCACCGAGCATGTTCTCGGGCGAGCCTGTGATCACCGTCGGCAACAATTGCGTCACGCCTGTGGCGAACATGGCACGAAAAGATTTCGCTATCTCTTCGTGCGAGGTGGTGGGTGAGTTGTAGTCTGCGCCGGCGAATCCGTTCACCTGCAGGTCGATGAAGCCCGCACTTTGCCACGTTCCGTCCGCACATTTTGTAAGCACCATGTTTTATTCACAACTTACTAACAGAGCATGGTCTATAACCGCGCGAATCTAAAGCAGATCGAGTTGCGAAAAACAGTCACTTTTCGCTTTCCATCCGGCTCGCGCCTTGGTAGAACTGATGAAGAAGTTTCGCGCGGAACCCAATCGAGTGTGTCAGTCTCGGGGGAGGTGGCCACAAGGTTTGGTTCCCGCGCGGATCTTTGTTACGTTCCTACTTTACCGGCACCAGCCACCCGCGCTTGTCTGTCGCACGACCCTCAACGATATCGAAGAACGCCGTCTGCAACTTCTCTGTAATCGGACCGCGCTTGCCGGAACCCACCTGGATCTTATCCACCGAACGGATCGGCGAAACTTCCGCAGCCGTGCCAGTGAAGAATACTTCGTCGGCGATGTAGAGCATCTCACGCGGCACCAGTGTCTCGGTGACGATGTAGCCCAACTCGCGAGCCAGAGTGATGACCGAATCGCGCGTGATGCCGGGAAGCACGCTGGCGCCCAGCGGAGGAGTAATAATCTTGCCGTCACGGATGACGAAGATGTTCTCGCCCGAACCTTCGCTAATGTATCCCGCAGCGTCCAACGCGATGCCTTCGGCGTAGCCGTTGGCGTGCGCTTCCATGCGGATCAATTGCGAGTTCATGTAATTGCCCGCAGCCTTGCTCAACGCAGGCAGCGTGTTCGGAGCAATGCGCGTCCAGCTGGAGATGCACACGTCGACGCCTTGTTCCATCGCCTCGGGTCCGAGATACTTGCCCCATTCCCAGCACGCCATGTAGGTTTCGATCGGGGTGTCTTTGGTGGGCAGCACGCCGAGGTCGCCGTAGCCGCGGAACACCAACGGACGCACATAGCAGGAGGCCATGTTGTTGGAACTCACCACTTCATGCATGGCGGCAACAAGTTGGTCGACTGTGTACGGTACGGCCATGCGATAGATCTTCGCCGAATCGAGCAGGCGGCGCATGTGTTCCGGTCCGCGGAAAATGGCAGGTCCGGCCGGAGTGTTGTAGCAGCGGATGCCTTCAAAAACAGAGCTGCCGTAATGCAGCACATGGGATAGGACGTGGATCTTGGCTTCGTTCCACGGAATGAGGTTTCCGTTATGCCAGATCTTCTCGGTGGCCTTGAGCATGCACCATTATAGCGTGATAAACGTCCGTTATCAGCCCTGCCACACAGCCGAAACGATCCTTCGTATGCGAGAATCTTAGCCATGAGGGCATCCATGCGAACTCTATTGATCCTGGCCATCGCGGTGAGTGCGTTCGGCGCCGAAAAGTTGAAGGTATTCAAACCTTCGCGTTTGAATTTGTTTTCACCGGAGCAAGACATCCAACTGGGCAAAGAATCCGCCGACGAAGTCCGAAAGACCATGCCGGTGGTGAACAACGCCGAACTGACTGCCTACGTGAATCGCATCGGAGCTCGGCTCGCGAAATCCCCCCGGGCGGGCGGCTATCCGTTCACGTTTGAAGTCATCAACGACCCCAGCATCAACGCCTTCGCGCTGCCTGGTGGGCCGATGTTCGTACACACCGGGCTGCTGGCTTCACTGGACAACGAATCGCAACTCGCAGGGGTACTCGCGCATGAGATGTCGCATGTGGCGCTGCGCCATGGCACAAGCAATGTATCGAAGGCCAACTTGATCCAGCTGCCGGCGATGCTCGGTGGTGCGATGTTGAGCAACAAGGGTGGACTTCTGGCAACGCTGGGGCAACTCGGGATCGGGCTGGGCGCGCAATCGCTGCTGCTGAAGTATTCCCGCGGCGCGGAACAAGACGCGGATCTGAATGGTGCCCAAATCATGAACGACGCGGGCTACGATCCCACGCAGATGGCGGTCTTTTTTCAGAAACTGGAATCAGGCGGCCAGAGCGACAACAGCAAGCTGGCGAACTTTATGTCCGACCATCCGACGCCCGGAAATCGAGTGAAGTACGTCAGTGACCAGAACAAGCTACTGCCGAAGAAGACCTACAGCGAACCTGAGTCCGCAGCGTTGCCGAAGGTGAAGCAGATCGTCGCTTCGCTTCCGCCGCCCCCAAAACCCATCCAACCGGCGACCGCAGCAGGCGTCCAACCAGGCGGCGGAGCACCGGCGACCCCACAAGGCGGCGCCCCTGCGAGCGCCGACGTTCGCCCCTCCGGACGTTACCGCGCCCACCAGGGTCCCGACTACCAACTGAACTACCCGGACAACTGGGAGGTCTTCGGCGACCCCAATTCGCAGTCCGTAACCATCGCCCCTCGGGCCACGCTGGTCCAGAATCAACAGGGGCAAGTTGACGTTGGGTACGGCTTCCTGACGGCCTACTATTTCCCCCAGGACGGCAAGGGAAACCTCCAGAGGGATACCGCCGCGCTCCTGAAACAGGTGGTGGCGGGCAACCCCCAAATGCGCCAGACGGGAAGTCCCAAAAGCGTGAAGGTGGCCGGCCAGAACGGCTTCCTGACGCCGCTGGAATCGCCTTCGCCCTACCAGGGTCAAGCCAAGGAGATCGACATGCTACTGACCATCGCGCGGCCAGAGGCGCTTTTCTACATCGTGTTCATCGCACCGGATTCCGAATGGGCCGGTACGCAGTCGGCCTTCGACGCCGTGGTGAACAGTCTGCAGTTCACCAAATGAGAGAATCCGGGAAGGGAAGTCCCCCGCCTCCATTTGATGCACTCTTGTTCGACTTTGACGGCGTCCTGGCGGATACCGAATGGGCGCACCATGCCAGCTGGAATACAACACTAGAACCCTATGGTATTCATTACACTTGGGAGGAATACCTCAAGCAATGCGTTGGCATTGCCGACCCGATTGTCGCCCAGCGCTTGAAGCTTCCAAAGCCAGCCGAAGCTGTCGCGCGGAAGCAGGAATTGTTCCGTCAGGCGCTGTGCCAAACGCCTCCGTTCGTACCGCAAACGCTGGAACTGATCCGCGAACTTGCCGAGTCCTACAGGATCGCCGTAGTGTCATCTAGCTTCCGGACCGAGATCCTGCCGCCCATCGAGCGCGCTGGGTTACTTCCGTACTTTGAGACCCTTGTATTCGGTAACGACGTCCAGAACCTGAAACCTGCGCCGGATCCATACTTACTCGCCGTGGAACGACTGGGTGTGACGCATCCGCTGGTGATCGAAGACTCAGACGCAGGCGTGGCCTCGGGTAAGGCGGCCGGGTTGGAGGTCCTGAGGGTGAGCGCGCCGGATCGGATGCCTGCGGAACTGCGAGCGTTTCTGGGCCGTCATTAACTTCTGATAACGTATATTATGGTAAGTGCTTTATGATTCTGAGCTGGTGCGAATGGCTGATGGAAACCTGGGTGAGCGCGGGCATCCGCGAATCTATCTGGGTGTACCCCATGCTGCATTGGGTGCACATTCTCTCCAACACTCTGATGTTCGGCACCATCGTGTTTCTCGACCTACGGCTTGTTGGGATTGGACTGGCACGTCGGCGCGTGTCCGATGTTGCGGAACAGTTGCTACCGTGGACGTGGGTGGGCTGGGCGCTGATGTTCCTCAGTGGAGCTCTCATCTTCACGTCCGACCCGGTGCGCTATTACGGGAACTTCTTCCTCCGCATCAAGATGTTGTTGATGATCCTCGCAGGCGTCAATGCGCTGGTGTTCCACTTTACGGTTTATCGAGGCGTTTCGTCGTGGGATGAAGGTCGCGCCCCGGCGTTGGCACGACTTTCTGGTGCGATTTCGCTGTTCAGTTGGGTTGCGATCGTGATTACAGGACGCGCTGTGGGGTATTTTAATTGAAACCACTCTTTGATTTCGCGGGTAACTCGGCGCTGGGTCTGTGGATGCGCGACTCACGCTACGCGTTTCCCGCGTTTGAGATGCTGCACCTGCTTGGGCTGGGGTTGCTGCTCGGCTCGGTGCTGCTTCTTAATGCCCGGTTCTTCGGCTTCGGGATGCGGCGGCAAACGTTGGTGGACGTCGTGACCGACTTTGCTCCATGGACGAAGCTGGCGCTCTTCATGATGGTGATTTCCGGAATCCCGATGTTCGCTTCCAAAGCTCCGGACCTGTGGGTGAACGATCTTACCGGGTTCGGCATCAAAATGGGTTTGATCGCCGTCGGAGTGGTGTTCCACTATGCGGTACAGGTGCCGCTAGCCCGTGCTGAGAACTTTCCGCGCGGTCGCGTCGCAACAGCCGCATCCTTGTTCTTCTGGTTCGGAGCCGCACTGGCGGGCCTATCGCTCGAGTTCTTGTAAACTACGACGCGCTGGACCGCTTGCGGATCTCAATGTTCAGACGTTTGATTTTTTGATTCAGCGTCGACAGAGGAACATGGAAGGCTTCCGAAGTAGCCGTCTGGCTCCAGTCACACGCTTCCAGTTTTTCCATGATGGTGCGGCGCTCGAAGTCCGCCACGATCTCGAAGAGCGACGCATCCGCTGGCAGACCACCAGCTTCGTCGCGGCGGATACGGAGACCGTGAATATCCAACAGATGGTCGGGCAACACGTCCACGGTAACGCTGGGCTGCGAGGCCAGCACGACTGCACGTTCGACCACGTTCTCCAACTCGCGAACATTGCCGGGCCACGCGTGATCCATCAAGACGCGCATCGCGTCGGGCTCAAAGCTGAGGCTCGAATGATTGTTAGCGTCGAGAAACTTTTCGTTCTCACGGCAGTATTTGGTGAAGAAGTATTCCACCAGTGCGGGGATGTCTTCCTTGCGGTCGCGTAGCGGCGGCAGGGCGAGGTTGATGACGTTGAGGCGGTAGTAGAGGTCCTCGCGGAACTTCCCTTCCTCCACCAGCTTCTTCAGGTCCGCGTTGGTGGCGGCGACGATGCGGACATCCACTTTGATCGTCTCAGCCGAACCCAGCGGCATGAACTCGCGCTCTTGGATGACGCGTAACAACTTCGTCTGCGTTTCGAGCGAGATGGTGCCAATTTCGTCGAAGAAGATCGTGCCGCGATCGGCAACTTCGAAGTAGCCCTTGCGCGAGGCCATTGCTCCTGTGAAGGCGCCTTTGACATGTCCGAAGAGGGCGGATTCCAGCAGGTCCGGTGGAACAGAACCAGAGTGCACCGGGACAAACGGATGCTCGCTGCGCGCGGACTGCGCGTGGATGGCGTTGGCGATGAGTTCCTTGCCGGTGCCGGTTTCGCCGGTGATCAGGATGGTCGCGCGGCTTGCCGCAACTTGGCCGACCAAGTCGAAGATGCGCTGCATGCGCTCGCTCTTGCCGACGATATTGGGGAAGCTATAGCGCTGCTTGAGGGCCCGCTTAAGTTCGGCGTTTTCGCGTTCCAAGCGGTGCTTCGAGATCATGTGTTCGATCTCAATCAGCAGCTTTTCGTTGTCCCAGGGCTTGGAAAAATAATCGTTCGCGCCACGCTTCAGCGCTTGCACGGCGACTTCCACCGAGCCATACGCGGTGATCATGAAGATCGGCGTTTCGCGGTCGCGCAGGCGAACTTCTTCCAGCACCTGCATGCCGCTCTTGTCGGGCATCATCAGGTCCAGGATCACCAGGTCATAGCTGGAAGTCTCCAGCCGCTTCAAACCTTCGGTGGCGTTGGCGGCCAATTCCACGCGGTAATGCTCGCTGGATAGCAGGGCTTCCAGGCTGTCCCGGATATCCGGCTCATCGTCGATGACCAGGATGCGGCCCGGAGTCGCCGCACTGATGATATCCGGAGGTAGATCGATTGCCGTCGCCATTAGTGGATTATCCTGTCAGACTGCGCGCTACCCATCAAGGGAACAGACGGAGGGACTGAGGTGTTCATTTCCGTCATGGATGCTGTCAGCACGGTGACAGGCACCCCCGCCATGGCCGGACGCAGGGCCTCCCGTACCGTTACCGGCCGCGTCGCTGCAGAAGGATCGTAGAGCGGGAAATTCAGCACGAAACGAGTGCCCTGCCCCACGTTGCTTTCCACCTCGATTTCGCCCCCGTGTTCGCGCACGATGCCGTAACTCACCGACAGGCCCAGCCCTGTGCCTCGTCGGCCGCCTTCCGCCGTAAAGGTTGCGTCGGCCTTGGTGGTGAAGAACGGATCGAAGATGCGAGGCAGAATATTGGCTGGAATTCCGGAACCCGTATCCGCCACCGAAACACGCACGCGCCCATCGTGGCGGCTGGTTGTGACGGTCAGCGTACCCCCGGTTTGCATGGCGTCGCGCGCATTCATCACCAAGTTGAGCAGGACCTGCTGCAATTTTCCTGGGCTGCCCTTGATGGTCATGGCGGATTCATCCAGCACAAACACCACTTTCACTTGAGCATTGGAAAGTTGATGGTCGACCAGCGTCACGGTCTCTCGGATGACTTTGTTTAAGTCGACGGCCACGAACTCGGTCGCCGAAACGCGCGAGAAGTTCAGTAGCGAGTTTACGATTTCACTGGCGCGGAACGTCTGCCGCGCGATCTTCTCCAACAACGGAGCTTTTTGTTCGTCCCCGGAAATTTGTTTGGCCAGCATCTGCGCGTAGGTCGAGATCACGGCCAGCGGCGTGTTCACTTCGTGTGCGACACCCGCAGCCAGAAGACCGATGGAGCTAAGTTTGTCGGCCTGGACCAGTCGACGCTCCAGCTCAGCCCGATCCGTAACGTCGTCGAAAATGATCAGCCGGCCGATGCGCGATCCGTCTTTGGAAAATAGGGGCGCAGTCGCGATGTTGAGTGTCGCCTCGCGGGACTTGAAGAAATACTTGTAGATGTTATGCAGCCCGGATTCGCCACGCGAAGGTTCCAGCGCTTCGCATAGATCCGCGGGCAACAGCGCGCTCAGAGAACGCCCAAGCGCATTCTGTCGCGAGACGCCGGTGAGTTTCTCGATCTGCGAGTTCCAACTCTCCACGCGATCTTCCAGGTCGGCTGCCAGAATGCCAACGTGGATCGATTCTACGATGTTCTCTGAGAATTCCTTGAGACGTTCGTATTCGTCGACCTTACGCTGCAGCGTGGAGTAGAGTTTGGCGTTATCGATGGCGATGCCGACGTAGCCTGACAGCGTCTGCAACAACTGAATGTCTTCGCTCGAAAGGAAGTCGCCCGATTCGGTGCGGCTAACGCCCAGGTAAGCGATGGTGCGTCCTCGCGCGGAACACGGCATGTAGTAGGTCAGTTCCAGGTCGGCGATGGAGTGGCGCGCAGCCTGCGGCACCTCATGCGACACCACGTCCAGCATGTGACGGGTGCGTTCAAAGAACAGGTAGGGCTTGGCCGGACTCGCCGTCAGAAAGCTCAAATCGAGCCCAGGCACCTCATCCGTTTGATCCCCCGCCCTATTGCTGGCGAGTTCCAGGAAGAAGCGGTCCTCCGTCTCATCGCGGACGAAGAAGGCCACGTGACGGATTCCGAGGGTGCGAATCAATCGGTCCGCCACTGATTCCAGCATGGCGTGCAAGTCGGACGGCGATCCCAACTCGCGCGCGAATTCGATCAGCGTCCGGCGATAGTCGTAGCGATCTTTGTAGAACACATAGCGGTTCAGCAGTTCTCGAATCCAGTTGCGGATAGGCTGGAAGATGAACGCCGCGATCAGGATCATCGCGCCCATACCGAGCCCGTTCAGTTCCCCAGTGCCGCTGACAGAGAAGATCAAGCCGTAGAAGATCGAGAGGACGGACAACGTCGCGAGGGTGTAGACCGCGCCTTGTTCGAAAATGATGTCGACGTCCATCAAGCGATACCGCAGGATGGCGTAGGACCAAGTCAGCGGGATCAGTGGCAAGGCCAGCACCGCTAGATTCATAACTTGGTTGGGCGCGACTCCCATGAGGAACGGGACCGCGTAGATCAAAGTGAAGGGCAGTATCCCCGCGAGGGCGCCGTTGCGCAGCCAGGTGAGTTGCCGCCGGATAATCGCATCGGTAGCGGATCGCCGTTGCACGTGGAAGACTGCACTGCCCCCCAAATAGAACAGGCACAAGTAGCCCAGCCACAGCCGATCCAATAGCCACAGTACTTCGATTAGCGGCGTCGCGCTGCGCAGCCAGCCGAAGTTGAAACCCAAGTGTGCGGTTAACAGCGCCAAGCCTGGGATGTAGACCAGCAGCGCCGAGCCTTTGCGGCGAATCCAGCTCTGCGGCTCGGGATACGAAAACGCGAAGTGCAGGAACAAAGCGGGAGCCAGGAACCCGGCCGTAACGTTCCCTAGGTAAATAATCTTGTCGAAATTATTCAGCTTTCCCGTGTAGTGGAACGTAGAAAGAATAAAAGAAACCAGACACAGCAGGAAGAAATGCAGTGCCCGCGGAGCGCCGCGGCGGCGCACGTAAACGTACAGGCCGATGGCGAGGTACACCACACCGACCACGTATTGATAGTAGAGCGTACCATCGTGTGTCGCTTCGCCGATGATCACCGACGCAGGGACTTCGACGCCTCCGTGCAGAATGCGATAATCGGCCTTGCGCCAAGGACCCAAGCTCGCCAGGATCTGCGTTGCTTGTGAGGAACTGGTGACGCGCACACCCGCGATAGAAACGAGTGCGTCTCCTTCATGGATACCCGCGTTCTCCGCAGGGCTGCGCGGAGTCACATTCACAGCGACGGGATGCATGTCGCCGCCGCGATCCACCCAGGTAGCTCCATCAAGCGGTAGACGGAACTTCGCCTGCTGCTGGAAGTTGATCACCGCAGCGATCAGCGCCGCCACGGTCATCACCGCCAGCAGGGCGTTCGTCAGCTGTTGCCGAAGCTCGCGCATGCTAGAGACACTACTCCACTAGTTTCGCAGCATTTCCTCTTCCAATCCAGGAATATCCGCTATGCGATTGATTTTGTTAGCGGTTAGTTGTGGCAATCAAGCAAGAGTATGAACTTTGGAAGAAATCCTACTGAAACCCGTAGAATGTGCGCCGTTTTCTTGAGGCATACTGGGTACTACAGTGGAACTCTACCTCCTTCGGCACGGGATTGCCGAACATCGCGCGACATCGGGGCGGGACATCGATCGGGCACTCACGGACGAGGGTGTATCCCGACTCCGCAGCACCTTGGAACAAGCCAAAACCGAGGGCTTCGATCCCCGCTGGATTGTGTCCAGCCCCTACCTTCGCGCCCTGCAAACGGCGCGCATCGCAGCCGACTTCCTCGGGTATTCAGAGCCGATCTTGACCAGCACGCGCCTAACTCCCGACGCCGATCCCGAAGAGGTGTGGGCGGAAGTGCGGGAGATAGATCCGGATTCCCCGCTCCTCTTTGTCGCTCACGAGCCGCTGCTGTCAGCAACCGCTTCTTGGCTGACGGGTGAAAGCCGTGTGATCATCGAGTTTAAGCCAGCCACGATGGTGCGCATCGATTTCGAGACCGTGGGCCTTGCGCCACAGGGCGAGTTGCGCTGGAAAATACATGGAACCTAAGCAGAACGCCGCCGAGGGCTTTGCCCGGCTAGTAGAAATCATGGCCAAGTTGCGGGCCCCCGATGGCTGCCCGTGGGATCGCGAGCAGACCTTCGACACCATCAAGCCTTACTTGCTGGAAGAGACCTACGAAGTCCTGCAGGCGATCGATGAACGCGATTGGAATGAGTTGTCTGAGGAACTCGGCGACTTGCTGCTGCAGGTGGTCTTCTTTTCGCAGATGGCTGCCGAGGCCGGCCTCTTCGACGTGACGGACGCTATCCACGCCATCAACAGCAAACTGGTGCGTCGGCATCCCCATGTTTTCGGCGATGGCGATGCGAAGACTTCGGCCGAGGTCCTGAAAAAATGGGACGAGATCAAGGCCACGGAGAAGGTCCGCCCCAAAGGACTGCTCGCGACCATTCCGCGTGCCCTGCCCGCCCTGGTCGAAGGCGAACATATTTCCCGCAAGGCCGCTGGTGCTGGATTTGAGTGGCCCAACATCGAGCAAGTGTTCGACAAGCTGCACGAAGAATTGGGCGAATTGGACCAGGCCCGCAAGGGTGGTTCGCAAGAGGAAGTCGAGGGCGAAATCGGGGACCTCCTATTTACCGTGATCAACCTCGCGCGCTTCCTGAAAGTCGATCCAGAGCAGGCTCTGCGCCGCACCAACGCTAAGTTCCGCAACCGCTTCGCGCATGTCGAAGACGGACTGGGCAAGCCGCTGAAGGAAGCCTCGCTCGAAGAAATGGAAACTCTGTGGCAAGCAGCCAAACAGCAGGGGAAGTAACCAGCTTCACTGGGCTGCTGCGCTCCAATCGGAATTACCGCTTCACCTGGATCGGGCAAGTGGTCAGCGAAGTGGGCGACAACTACAACAACGTCGCCGTGTTTGCACTGGCCATGGCGAACACAGGTTCGGGACTTGTAGTGGCGGGCATTCTCATTGCCCGGGCCATTCCGATGATGCTGGCGGGTCCACTAGCGGGCGTCCTACTGGACCGCATGGACCGTCGCAAGATCATGATCGCCAGCGACCTGGTGCGCGCGGTGATTGCTATCGCCTTTGTCTTTGGGATTCCGGCGGGACGCACTTGGCTGCTCTATGTCTTGAGCGCCATGCTCATGTTCGCATCTCCTTTCTTCACCGCGGGGCGATCGGCCATCCTCCCGGCCATCGCGACCGAAGGCGAGTTACACACAGCCAATTCATTGACGCAGATGACGCGTTGGACGGCGCAGACAATTGGGTCGTTCCTCGGCGGCGCGTGGATCGCGGGCTTCGGCTACGAAGTTGCATTCCTGTTGAATGCGGCATCTTTCCTGCTCTCTGCCTGGTGTATCTGGAATCTACGCCTTCCGGCCGGCCAAGCTCCAACGAGAGCAGCCATGAGCGCCGTGAAGCCATGGCGCGACTACACCGCGGGCCTGCGCTACATGAGGGCGACACCGTTAATCTTCGGGATCGGACTGATCTCCGTAGGCTGGGCTACCGGTGGCGGAGCGGCGCAGATTCTCTTCAGCCTGTTCGGAGAGACCGTGTTTCAGCGTGGAGCCGCGGGCATCGGTATCATTTGGGGCATGGCCGGTGTGGGACTGGTCGCTGGAGCGTTGCTCGCTCACCGGATCGCACCGTTGTTGAAATATAGCGCGTACAAAAACACCATCTCGATCTCGTATTTGATCCACGGAGGAAGCTACGTTTTGTTCGCGCTCGCTCCGACCTTCGGGTGGGCGATGGTGTGGATCGGAATGTCGCGCGCGGCGATGGGCGTCAGTAACGTTCTCAATACCAGCCAACTGCTTCGGCATGTATCGAACGATTACCGCGGGCGCGTCTTCGCCACCATCGAAAGTTGGAGCTGGACCACTATGATGGTATCGATGGCTCTCGCTGGTCTCGCATCCGAATATGTCTCACCGCGGGTGATCGGCGTGTGGGCCGGCGTGCTCAGTTCCTCCACCGCGGTCTGGTGGGCGTGGGCCAACTGGGGCGGCAAATTGCCGGAACCGGCGTTGGAAGGCGTTGACCCTGATACCGTCGAAGTCCATGGAGAGCCGGGCGTCTGATGCAAACATTACGTGGCAAAGTGATTTTGGTAACCGGGGGCGCTAAGCGGATCGGACGGGGCATCGCGCTGCGCCTGGCGCAGGAAGGTGCGCGTGTCGCGATCCACTACGGAACGTCTGAAGCAGAAGCACGGGCGACGGCGGCCGAGTGCGGAGGAGCGCCGGTGTTCCGCGCGAATCTGGAGAACGTCGGTGAGATCGAAACGTTGTTCGCCGATGTCGAAGCCCACTTCGGACGCATCGATGGATTGGTGAACAATGCGGCTCGGTTCACACGCATCGACCCGCTGAAGATCACCGAGGCTGACTGGGATTTCATCCACGACGTCAACCTGAAGGCGACGTTCTTCTGCTGCCAGCAGGCCGCGAAGCGCATGCTCGCAACCGGCGGCGGAAGGATCGTCAACATCAGTTCCCTGGGAGCGATTCGTCCGTGGGCGGAACATGCGCATTATTGCGCGTCCAAGGCGGGCGTCGCGATGTTGACCCGCGCGCTGGCGCAGTCGTTTGCTCCCACGATCTCAGTAAACTCCGTCGCTCCGGGCGTGATCCCGTTCGGCGAACAGGACGAACGGATCCAGCGGCTGATCGAAAAAACTCCGACGAAACGCGCCGGAACCGCGGACGAAGTCGCGGACGCCGTGGTCTACTTCCTCGCCGCGTCGGAATTCGTAACCGGCCAGATCCTCGCGGTCGACGGCGGCCTCAGTCAGCGATAAATGGTGTCAGACACCCTTTAAGCTCTACGGGTAGTCTTCCGGATAGGCGAGACGCTGCTCTTGCGCGATTTCCATCGCCGTCCCGATCTGGATCAGTGGACCCTTGCCGATGCCTGGACAATGTTTCGCCGTCCGCGCCCACTCTTTGCGGCTCTCAATCAACTCCGGCCAGAACGGAAACGTGCGGCATTGCGTTGGCTTCGCTGCATGAATCGCGCACTGACGGTTCTCTAGGAACGGGCACTGCTTATCGGGAGGCTTACGAAAACGGCGCTGATTCACCGTTCGGTAGACGTGCTTCTCTTCAAACGCCTTCGGCCTCAGACCGGTGAACTTCGCGGCGCGCTTGATGTCGGCTTCGCTCAAGTACACGAAGCCGGATTGATCGCAGCAATTCGCGCAACCGGGTTGGCAGGTGAAACGGATTTCCGGGATCATTGGGTTGCCGCGACCAGCTTCTCTACATCCATCCGGTAAATCGCCGGCTTCCCATGGAGGTCGCTATTGAAGAACACCTGTTGGCTGTTCGGGGAAAACATCGGATTCACTAGTGCTGGATCGCTGGCCCGATGTTCACAGAGCGTCAGTTCCCGCTTCACCGCCCGCACCAGCAACAACACGTAAGGAGACACTTTACTGCCGCCCGCTCCTACGAAGACACTCGCGTCTGCATTCCGCCCGAACGCCGCAAACTGCGTGGTATCGGCAATGGCGCGGTCCTCGTTGGTATCCGGCACAAACTCGCGGATGGAGTTCAACTTCCCTGCCCCAGCGGGCACGTTTAAGTACAACACGGTGCGCCCGTCCGGACTCCACATGGCTTGCGCGGCGTCGCCCTCGGCCACACGCAGGCGATAGTTTTGCTTACCATCGTAGTTCGCCAAATACAATCCCTTGCCTCGACGATACAGCACCGACGCGCGCTTGGGACGCGTGATCGGATCGCTCATCTCTTCGTCGCCTTCCGCTAGCGTCGTTGCCGTCGCGGTACGCAGGTTCACGAGTATCAGACGGTACGCGATGCCGCGTTTCTCGACCAGCGCCACATACAGTCCGTCCGAGCTCACGTGCAAGTCGCCGGCTGGCTCAAACCCGTCGGATAATTTATAGGCCTGCGAAGCCTTTGCTGCAGAGAAGCCCGCGTTCATGAAGCGGTTGCCGTCGAAGTAGCAAAAGCCGTTCTCACTCGAGAGCAGAGTCAGACTCTCCGGCTGCAGCGCCTCGGCTTCACTCACCTGCCGAGCCTCGCCCTTTTTCAAATCCATGCGGTAAGCTTCGTAGCGCCCACTGGCATCCGACGCGTACAGCAGGAAGTTGCCGCGGCGCGATAGAGGGGTTGCGGAGGCTGGAGGAAGGATGCTGGAAACGGCCGGATCGGTGAGTCGCGTCACGGGAAGATCCGTCGCCAGATCGTCGTACCGGGAGAGTGCGGGCGCGAGTATAGCTCCGCGCTCGGCAGCGCTGAGGAATGAAGGAAGTACAGCGATGGCCAGGAAGGACCGTCGCGAGGTCATCTATCTAGAATGGCAGATCCGGACGAACCTGCGTGAGCACTGCGGACTGCGACAAGTAGCGGGCCGGGTTCACCGGGCTGCCACCTTGGCGCACTTCAAAGTGCAAATGCGGACCCGACACGCGACCGGACGCACCGGAGTGTCCAATCAATTGTCCGCGCCGGACTTCTTCACCCGGAACGATCTCAAAGTTGGAGAGGTGGGCATAGAGCGTCGTCATCCCGTGACCATGGTCGATCAAAATCGCCCGACCGTAGCGGTTGGCGAACTGTGCCGCGGAAATAATGCCGTCGGCGGCAGCGTAAACAGGAGTCCCCATCGTGGCGGTCAAATCGACGCCTGCGTGGAAACCACCTTCACCCGACAGGGGATCGGAGCGATCACCAAAGCGGCTCACGATCTGGCCGTTCACCGGCCACATGCTGGGCACTACGTTTTTTTGAAAGGCCCGAGCATAGGTGCGTTGGCCACGCGAGAAACTCGCTGCTTTCAGGAAATTGTATTCTTCAATCGACTCGCTATAAGAAGGAACCAGCGCGCCTTCAGCGGAGATGTCGTCCGCGCCTTCCAAACGGCGCTTCAAACCCAGGGCCAAGCTGACTTCGGAGGCCATCACCTGCAAAGAAGCCAATTGCTCTTCCTTCTGGCTGTTCTGGCGTTCCAGTTCTTTGTATTGGGTACGAAGCGTGTCCACTTCGCTGCGAAGGGTATTGTAGTTGGCCACTTTCCAGGCCATGCGTAGGTAGCTTGAAACAGCGCCAAACAGCGACACCGAACCTAAGAGTGCAAGGCCAAGAACCACGTACAATGCGTGGTGCGGAATGTGGATGCGGCGCAAGCGGCCATGGAGCGAATGCGCCAGGACCAATACGAAATAATGCTGTTTCATGCTTCTCCTACTAACGTATGAACGTCGGCACGGACCAAAATGTTTAGGCTGACCCTAAACCTCGGGACCGTAGGCCGGAGACTCAACCGGTACTGCTTATCCGGTCATCGGAAACTGTAATGGTAGCGAAATACACTGCCGGGTGTCAACCCGGAGACGCGTCCGAAGACAGAACGAGGCTGCATCCGTTAGATCGGATCAGCCTCGTTAAGCTACTGATAATACTAGGACTACTATTTCTTAAACACCATTTCCTGCGGTCCGCCTTTGCCACCGCCGCCGCCCTTGCCCGCACCGCCGCCTTCGGTCTCCACGGTCAACTTGAGTTCGCTGGCCGAAACTGTGCCTTTGTAGGTCCGGGTCACTGAGTTGCCACCGAAGTCTTGAACGGTCTTGAACGAGACGTTCGCGCCAGTGATGGTGCCGTCCGATATTTCCGTCGGTGCACCGCCCCTGCCGCCACCAGCTTCCAGCGTGCCGGTCAACTTGGCTCCAGCCGACTTCAAGGTCAGAGTTTGGGTCTGTGGACCGTTCTTCCCCTGCGTCTCGCGGGTCCACTTACCATCGATATCCGCACCAAACGCCACCATGGCCGTCAGGGCCAATAAACCGGAAGCAATTGCAAAATACTTCTTCATAGAGGGTAAAGCTCCTTGCCCTTTTAGACGGGTACTTTGGATTCACGGTTACCGGCGGGCTGTGTTAGCGTGGAGACACAGACGATGAAGGCAAACTTGGAAAACCTGCGGCGCGAGATTTTAGCGCTCCTGGAAGAACGTGGAGTGGTCGTATTCAAGAGTTACCCCCGAGGCCCGGAACTGGGCTCGGACGCAATTTACTGGGATACAGAATCCTACCCCGACTATCGCGAGTTTATCGCGGCCGCCGGAGCCGCGGGCGCTCGGTTGATGACGATCTACAGCCGCGAGTTCTCCGCGGACGTGATCGACGACGCGCTGGCCCAGCTCGCGGACGCCCATATGGAACGCGAAGAACGCCGCATCGTCGAAGGACGTTTGAAAGACTTCCGGGCATACGAAGGTTTTGTCTGTCAGCTCGAACTATCCTTCGCCGAAGGACAACGCACCTACATCTTCGACCAGCCAACCGAGTGGTACGAAGAGATGGAGCAGTTGGTCGAACAAGTCGAAGATTCCTTCAACGGAGCCGTGGATGAAAATCCGTTGGGCGGCTACTTCTCAAACAATTGAAGTGGACCTTCGCAAGCGAGCCGGGTCAAGACACCGCTGACATTGAGCGGCTGGCGAAAGCCATCGGTCTGGGCGTCCCCGCGACACGAGTCCTGTGGTCGCGCGGCCACCGCACTATTGAATATGCCCGACGCTTCTTCGCCCCCACCCTGGAGGACCTGTATCCGGCTGGCTTATTGAAAGACATGGATCGCGCCGTCGACCGGCTGGAGCGAGCCATCACCCAACACGAGAAGATCTTGCTCTACGGTGATTACGATGTCGACGGCACCAGCGCCGTGGTGGTCCTGAAAAAGGGTATCGAGCTACTGGGTGGACAGGCATCGTTTCACGTTCCTCATCGGCTCCGCGACGGCTACGGCATGCGTAGTGAAGTAGTGGAGGAGGCTGCCGCAGCTGGCGTCGCCCTGATTGTCAGCGTGGATACCGGGATTCGGGCGAACCTGGTCGTGGAACACGCGCGCAGCCTGGGTATCGACGTCATCGTGACGGATCATCACCTGCCGGAGGCTGAGTTGCCCCCGGCGGTCGCGGTACTGAATCCAAATCGACCCGACTGCACCTATCCGGAAAAGAATTTGTGTGGCGCGGGTGTCGCCTTTAAGTTGATGGACGCGCTGGCGGTCCGTTTTGGGTGGGTCGGTGCCAAACGCGCCCGGTTGCTGGATTCGTTTTTGAAACTCGTGGCCATTGCGACAGTAGCGGACGTGGTCCCGCTAACGGGCGAAAATCGCGTAATCGTCAAACGCGGACTGGAAGGCCTGAACGAAGTCCGCAATCCCGGCCTACGCGCACTGCTGGACGTCTCGGGCTTCCCCGCAGGTGAGCCGACTCCGAGCGCCAGCCAAATTGCCTTTCGCGTGGCCCCGCGCATCAACGCGGCCGGCCGCATGGACAGCGCATCGGACGTCATCGAAATGTTTCTCACCGACGATCCCCAACGGGCGAAGATGCTGGCCGAGAAGCTCCACGAATTGAATAAGGATCGCCAACAGACTGAAGCGGACATCGCACAGACGATCCTCAAGATCTGTACGGAAGTCCCCGTCACCGATGAGGATTCGGCCTTGGTTTTCGCGGGCGATAACTGGCATCGCGGTGTGGTCGGAATCGCCGCCAGTCGCGTGGTTGAGCGCTATCATCGTCCCGTATTCATCCTGAGTATCGAGAACGGCATAGCGCAGGGTTCCGGTCGCAGCATCTCGGCATTTCATCTCCTGGAAGCCCTGGAATCCATGCCGGAGTTGTTCACCAAGTTCGGGGGCCACAAACAGGCCGCTGGACTGACCATGGACGCGGCCAACGTCGTTGAATTCAGGGCTCGGATGCAGGCTTACGCGGCAGCACGCCTGACGTCCGCCGATTTTGAACGCGAACTTATCCTGGACGGCGAGATTGCCTTCCACGAGATTACGGATGACGCGGTGGCGGAGATCCTGCGTCTGGCTCCTTTTGGCATGGGCAATCCTGCTCCGATGTTTGTACTGCGCGGTGTAGAAGTGGCAGCGCCTCCGGACATTAAGAACGAGAAACACATCTTCGCGCGCTTCCGGCAGGGACCGGGCAGGCAGCAATTACGCGCCAAGGCCTGGAACTTTGCGGAACGGGCTGGGGAACTCATGCCGGGTGCGCCGGTCGATCTTGTAGTGCAATTCGAAGATGACGCCTATAGCGCTGCCCGCGGCTATGCGCCATGGCAGACCATCATTCGCGATATCCGGCCCGCAGCAGCTACGCGGACCGCAGCTCCAAAATAAGACCCATCACCAGTCGCTCAATCTGACTGGCGACGGCGCGATAGACCTCTTCGGATTCTCCGATGGGATCGCGCACCGGCCACGTGATAATGCGACCGGACATTTTCGGCAAGGGGTTCCCGCTCAGGTTCACCACCACGTCGAACTGCTCCCGAGCCAGTAGTTCAACGCCCTTGGGAAACTGCCCAGTTAACGTTACCCCATGCGTCAGCATGATGCGGTGCGTATCGTCCTGCACGACGCTGGCGGGGCTGAGCCCGGCACTTTGCGCTTCGATGCAATCCGCGCCATAGGTCCGGGCGAATCCCTCCGCCATTTGACTGCGGCAGGAGTTCCCGATGCAGACAAAAAGAACCCGTTTCTTTCCCGCGACTGGTTTCGGCTTGGGAAGATGGTGGTACAACATCGTTCCGGTTGGGGACGCGTCAGGGGGGGGCTGTCCCGTGCGCGGGCGCAGGCGAGAACTACCCCTCATGCTGGGGCGGCCACCCCGGATTCCTTCGCTCATAATGACTGACGATACCACTCCAGCGTACGCCGCAGGCCCTCTTCCATGGAAAACTTAGGTGTGTGGCCTAAATCACGCTTCGCCGCAACTGTATCGGCCATAGAAGCCCGGACATCGCCCGCCCTCGGTGGACCATAGACACTAGGCAGTGTGACACCTTCCATCTCCTGGAGCATCTGCCAGATTTGGTTGAGCGTGTAGCAGCCACCGTTCCCGGCGTTGTACGTACGACCCGAAATGCCCGAAACTTGCGATGCCTTCCAACAAAGTCCGGCGACATCTTCGACGTAGGTAAAATCGCGGGATTGTTCGCCGTCGCCGAAGATGGTCGGCGAGGTCCGCGCCAAAAGATGGCGCATGAACAGGCTCAGTACGCCCGAGTAAGCACTGGATGGATCCTGGCGCGGCCCGTAAACATTAAAGAAGCGTAGCGACACCGTTTCAAGGCCGTAGTAACTGTGAAACACGGAGGCATAATATTCGCCGAGCAGTTTCTGGACCGCATACGGCGACTTGGGCTGCGGTGCCATCGATTCGGTCTTCGGCAATACTTCTGTATCCCCATAGGCAGAGGAGGAAGCAGCGTAAACAACACGGCGCACCCCAGCCATTTTGGCAGCGCGGAACACGTTAAACGTTCCGTCAATATTGACCGTGTGCGACGGTACCGGCTCGTCAATCGAACGGGGGACCGACGGAATTGCCGCCAGATGGAATACGGTGTCCACGCCCGTCATCAAGGGAACCAAGGCCTCGGCATCGCGGATGTCCACTCGATGCAATTCCACCTGCTCCATCACTTCCTTGAGGTTGGACTCGTAGCCTGTCAGTAAGTTGTCGATGACCGCAACAGTTCCGTGCGGGAGCAGAGTACGGACGAGAGTCGAACCGATGAAGCCCGCGCCTCCTGTCACAAGATACTTTGTCTTCGACGGCATATTATGAGTTTTGAATCGGCAAAATGGCCACTTTCTATAGTCTCAGCGGGATTTCAAACGTCCGACGGCAATCAGCGACAATCCGTTCCACGGCAGTAGTACATCCGCCCGGCGCCAAAACCAGACCGTCTTATCCCACAATTTCAGCAACACGCGGTTCATCTTGCGTTGGCCTAACAATTTCCCTGAGATCCACCACGAGAGCGATCCGATCTTATTAAACCCGCGCTCCTGGACCACTTCGAATCCCGCCGCTTCCATAAGACCTCGGAGCTGTGCCGCCGAGAATCTCCGTTTCTGCCCCAAACCTTCATCCAGAGGACCGAACAATCCCGGACCCTGGGGAACCAGTACGACCACGTTTCCTCCTGGCTTCAGCGAGGCTGCCAGCGACTTCAATACCTGGGCTGGGTCGGCGACAGACTCCAGCAGATTCACGCACAGCGCGCTTTCAAACTCGCCCTTCCAAGTGGAGTAGCCCGTTGCGTCGTCCGGATCCAGTTCCGCCACCGTTACGCTCGGCGTTTTAAGGAACCGATTGCGCAGCGCGTGTAAATACAGCGGTTCCTTCTCGGCAGCAACGTATTGGAGTTTCTTGCCCATTAAGCGGCCGGTGAAGTTGCCCAGACCGGCACCAATTTCGAGGATCGTTGCGCCTAAGTGTGGACGAATCAGGCTGGTGACCCAATTCACATACTGCGGTGTCCCCGTGAGATTGTTCAGCAGGCCACGGCCATAATCCGGCGTGTAAAGGTCGTCCACGATCCAGAAATACAGAACCACTCCTAACGCTTTGGCTCCATCTTTCCAGCCGATTTTTTTGCCTTCCTCGTAGGTCCGCCCGTGGTAACTGATGGGGACCTCGTAGACGCGCAGCTTGCGTTTGGAGACCTTCATCGTAATCTCGGGTTCAAACCCGAAACGGTCGCTGCGAATGGGGATGCTCTTCAGCAGGTCCGTGCGGAAAACCTTGTAGCATGTCTCCATATCGGTGACGTTCAGGTTGCTGAACATGTTCGATACCAGCGTGAGGAACTTATTGATCATCGAATGCCAGTACGGCAGCACGCGCGATTGATCGCCGGCTAGATAGCGCGAGCCGAACACTGCGTCCGCGTGGCCATCCAGCAAGGGTTTCATTAACTTCGGGTACTCGGCGGCATCGTATTCCAAGTCGGCGTCCTGCACCAGACAGAAATCGCCGCGCGCCTCTTGAATCGCGCGCCGGACAGCCGCGCCCTTACCTTGATTCACCGGTTGGCGAAACAGGCGGATTTGCGGATGTTCACTGGCCAGGCGTTCCAGAATAGCGGACGTACCGTCGGTGGAAAAATCATCCACGATCACCAATTCACGGTCCATGTTGTCCGGTAACGGGGCGGCCAGCACCATAGCCAAACTACGCTCTACAACGGTCCGTTCGTTATAGACCGGAATTAGGATGGAAAGTAGCATTCAGTCTCTAAGTATAATTGGATTTGGCACCTACACCTCAAACTCCACCCAACGGCGTCGTCCTTGAGACGGAACTCGCCGGCATGAAACTATTCGGACGCGGCAAGGTTCGCGACGTGTATGAAGGGCCCGTAGGGGACCGACTGCTCATCGTCACCACTGACCGTATCTCGGCATTCGACTACATTCTGCCTACAGGCATCCCCGACAAAGGCCGGGTTCTGACGCAGATGACGTTGTTCTGGCTGGAATATCTCAAGGACATCGTCCCTAATCACTACCTGAGCAGTTCCATCGAAGGGCTTCCGCCGGAAATGGCAGGCCGCTCGATGTGGGTGAAGCGCTGCGAAATGTTCCCGGTGGAATGCGTTGTGCGCGGGTATCTCGTTGGATCCGGTTGGAAGGATTACCAGAAGACGGGTTCGGTTTGCGGCATCCAACTCCCTGCGGGCCTGCGTGAATCCGATCAATTACCCGAACCCATCTTCACGCCCTCGACCAAAGCGGAAACCGGACACGACGAGAATATTTCGTTTGAGGAAGCGTCGAAGCTAGTGGGCGCGGAGACTGCGGCGAAGCTGCGCGACCTCACCATCGCGGTTTATAAGAAGGCCTCCGAGTATGCGCGCACAAAGGGCATCATCATCGCCGACACGAAGCTCGAGTTCGGCACCGTGGATGGCGTCATCACTCTGGCCGACGAAGTCCTCACTCCCGATTCTTCACGCTTCTGGCGCGCCGACGACTATCAACCCGGCCGGAGCCAGCCCTCGTTCGACAAACAGTATGTGCGCGATTACCTCGAATCCATTCACTGGAACAAGCATCCCCCCGCGCCGCCTTTGCCCGCCGAAGTGGCGGAAAAGACCAGCGAGAAGTACAAAGAAGCGTATCGGATTCTAAGCGGCCGTAGCCTCTAGGCCTTCTATGAATCTGTTGGACGTGCTCCTCGCCGTAATTGTCGGCGGTTCGGTGATTGGAGGATTCCGATCCGGCTTCACGCGCACCGCCTTCGGCCTCATCGCAACATTCGCGGGAGTGATCCTGGGCTTCTGGTTTTACGACATACCCGGGGCCTGGTATGTCGGCATGACGGGCTCGAAGATGGTGGCGAATCTGTTCGGATTCTTCACCGTCTTTCTGGCCGTGCTCGCAGCGGGCGCGCTGGCTGGTCGACTGGTATCGGGATTGTTCAAACTGGTCGGGCTTTCATTTCTTGATCGTCTCGCTGGCGCGGCCTTCGGCTTCGTGCGGGGAGCATTCGTCGCAGCCTCGGCTGTTGCCATTTTGCTCGCGGCAACACCTCGGCCCGTACCTAACTGGATGAGCGGCTCCGTCCTACTGCCCTACGCGCTGGGAGCATCTGGCGTCGCTTCATCGCTGGCACCGCAAGTCTTGAAGGATGCAGTTTCCGGAAGTGTGGCGGAAATAAAGAAGGCTTGGTCCGACGAAGTGGAGAAGGCGAAGCGCAAAGCAACTGGAGCGTTCACGCCTGAGCCCGTTCCAAAGGCCGAGCCCATCGAGATCATTCCGCCGCAGCCGAAAGCCAAGTCTGTTCTGAAGGCTCCGGCCAAGGCAAAAACCAAGACGCCTAAGAGCGCACCGCCGAAAGCCATCAACCAATGAAATCGGCTGAGCTTTTCGTTTTCGACCTCGACGGCACCCTGATCGATTCCAAAGTTGACCTCGCCAATTCCGTCAACGCCACGCGAGCGTGGATGGACCTTGGTCCGTTGCCGCTGGAGCTGGTTTGTTCTTACGTCGGCAACGGCGCGGCTATGCTGGTGAAACGCGCCCTTCCCGACGCGACCGAGCAGCAACTCGCCGACGCTCTGCGTTACTTCTTCGAGTACTACCGCGAGCATATGCTCGACGAAACCACGGTCTATCCCGGCGTGCGCGAGGCGCTCGACGAGATGCACGCCGCGCACAAAGCGATGGCCGTGCTTACGAACAAACCGATACGCTTCACCGTGACGCTGCTCGAAAGACTCGGTCTCGACTTACATTTCTTCCGAGTCTACGGCGGTAACAGTTTTCAGGAAAAGAAGCCGGATCCCATCGGCCTCAACGCTTTGATCGAAGAACGCGGAGTGGCACCGCAGCGTACCCTGATGATCGGAGACAGTTCTGTGGATATCCTGACCGCCCGCAACGCTGGAACGCTCGCCTGCGGCGTGGATTGGGGCTTCCAACCGGAAACGCTCGCCACTGCCCCGCCCGACCTTTTGATCGGCGACTTGCGCGAACTCTCGCGCTTAGTCTGTTCGCGATAGAATCATCTCCGAATGGCCTTCGACGAAACCCTGGGACAACGCCTGCGTGTGGTCATGGAAGCCGAGTGTCCAAATGACGCGCTGACTGAAAAACGAATGTTCGGTGGCCTAGGAATGATGGTCAACGGCAACATGGCCTGCGGGATCCTAGGATACAACCTCATGGTTCGCGTTGGTCCGGACGCGCACGATGAGTGCGTGGATCTACCCCATGCCGGTCCCATGGATTTTACCGGCAAACCAATGAAGGGATTCCTGTACGTTTATCCCGAGGGAGTCGCCACCAAGCGAGAACTGAGGGCTTGGGTGAAACGAGGAGTGGCCTTCGCACTCTCACTTCCGAAGAAGTAGTTAGGCGGCTTGCGACAAGAGCTTAATGTCGACAATCGGCGACGTGAGCACGACACCTGGAAATCCTGGGTGGCAAAATTCCATATGCATCCCCCGACCCAAGTAGTGCGTCTTGATCATCGATCCGCCCCACGTTGAACCCGCGATGCGCACCAGGACCGGTTCAGGGCAGATCTCAGGATGACCCGCGATCCAAGCTTCGCCATCGCGTTCCATTACGATCACGTAGTGATGATTCCGGGTTTCGACTTCGAGCGTCGACATCCGCGGCAGAAACCGCAGATCAACCCCGCCTTCAATCTCGTTCTGAATGATGTTGCGATTGATCGCATCACTCAGATTCGGGTGTGGCTGGAACATCTCCATAAGTTGGTCGCTACTTACTAGTATGATACTAACGCAGTCCAAAGGTTTCAGCAGTTCAGTAACGCGCCTAAGTGCCCTAACGCGTTACCCTTAGAAGTAACTAGTCTTGAGGGTCTATTCCCGTTTTGTCCGAAACGCCCGCACTTTCCCCTTCCACGTCTTGGTGGGCCGCCCTGCGCGACTCTATCCGAGGCGTTCATCACGACTACACAGCTGGTAGCCTGAACCGGGCGATCGTGCTCCTCGCCGTACCCATGGTGCTGGAGATGTGCATGGAGTCGTTGTTCGGACTGGTGGACGTCTTTTGGGTGGCTCGCTTGGGTGCCGATGCGATCGCCACCGTCGGCCTTACCGAAACCGGACTCACGCTGGTGTTTGTCATCGCCATCGGACTGAGCGTAGGCGCGGCTGCCGTGGTCGCTCGGCGTATCGGAGAAAAAGACCACGCCGGTGCTGGCGTCGCGTCGATTCAAGCCATCCTGATGGGCCTGGCGATCTCCACCGTTGTTGCAATCATCGGTTTTATCTTCGCACCCGACCTGCTCCGCGTACTTGGCGGATCGGAGAGCGTGGTCCGTACAGGCACGAACTACACGCGCATCATTTTGTCCGGTAGCGCGACCGTGTTCCTGCTGTTCCTGATCAACGCGGTGTTCCGAGGCGCGGGTGACGCTGCGGTCGCGATGCGTGTGTTGTGGCTCGCGAACATCGTCAATATCTGCCTGAACCCGTTCCTCATTTTCGGCTGGGGTCCGTTCCCCGAACTCGGTGTCGCTGGCTCAGCTGTTGGCACAACCATTGGACGGGGCGTCGGCGTCGCGTTTCAGCTTTGGATTCTCTTCACTGGCCGCAGCCGCATCTCAGTGCGTGCGAGCCAGATCCGCGTCGATTTCAGCGTCATGGCGAGGATGCTGCGACTCTCACTCACGGCCATGTTCCAGTACTTGGTCCAGATGGCGTCTTGGATCGGCGTGGTCCGCATCATCGCCGGATTCTCCAGCGCGGCCGTCGCGGGCAACACGCTGGCGATCAAAATCGTCCTGTTCGCGATTCTCCCCAGTTGGGGTATGAGCAACGCCGCCGCAACTCTGGTCGGTCAAAACCTCGGCGCCAAAAAACCCGAGCGCGCCGAACAGGCCGTCTGGCGCACTGGCCTCTTCAACATGCTGTTCCTGGGAACCATTAGCGTCGTCTTCGTCGCTTTCGCCGAACCCATCATCCACATGTTCACCACGGATGCCGATGTGGTCCCCATCGCCGTTCGCGGCCTGCGAATGCTGGCCTTCGGCAACGTGTCCTACGCCTACGGCATGGTGCTGACAGCTGCCTTCAATGGAGCGGGCGACACATTGACGCCGACTCTTCTGAATTTGATCTGCTTCTGGCTGGTCCAGATCCCGCTCGCCTACTACCTGGCGATCCCCTTCGGCATGGGCCCCACCGGCGCGTGGGCCGCAATATTAACGGCGGATACGCTGCTCGCGATATCCGCCGTTGTGTTGTTCCATCGTGGAAAGTGGAAAGGGACAATCCTGTAGGTAATTGGTGTCAGACACCTCAAATCCCGATTACCGGGGCTGGACTGTCACGAAGTGCCGAGCCGAGCCCTTCTGCGTACCTCGATCGCTGCTGCTCTCTACATAGAGCAACAGCGGTTCCGTGGCCGACCGCACCAGTTTCTGGAATTCCGCCGGATCGCTCACAGCCTTGCGATTCACTTCGAGGATGATATCGCCCGACCGCAGTCCCGCCTCTTCGGCAGCGCTACCCTGCGCCACGTCCGTGATCACCAAGCCCGTCGTACGGCCGCGCCCAGACCGTGACGCAGGTTCTACCGACACGCCCAGCCGCGGACCGTCCGAGCTGGCCGGACCCGATCCACTCGACGCGCGTTCCTGTCCCGGTTGCGCACCGAGCACCACACTCACATCGCGTTCTGATCCATCGCGGAAGATTTTCAGCTTTGCCGTCGATTGAGGATTCATCGCCGCAATCCGTACCCGCAGGTCCGCCGAATCTGTTACTCGGGTGCCGTTGATTTCCGTCACGATGTCACCCGCCTTCAACCCCGCACGATCCGCTGGGCTTTCCGGATTGACGTCGCTAATCAGCGCGCCTCGCGCCCCGCCAGTCAAGCCAAACTGCTTCGCCATGGCCGCGTTCACCGACTGGATCGTCACACCCATGAAGCCGCGCGAGACTTTGCCGTGCTTCACAATTTGATCCATTACGTGTTGGGCCATCTTCGCCGGAACTGCAAAGCCAACGCCTTGATTCCCGCCACTGCGGCTCAGAATCGCCGTGTTGATGCCGATCAATTCTCCCTTCAGATTCACCAGCGCGCCACCCGAGTTGCCGGGGTTGATCGCCGCGTCGGTCTGGATGAAGTCTTCGTAGTCTTCGATCTGTTCCGGCGTGTTGCGATGCGTGGCGCCCACGATGCCCATGGTCACCGTCTGGCCCACTCCGAAAGGATTCCCCATGGCCAGCACAATGTCGCCTACCTGTACACCGTCAGATTGACCGAAATCCACGTGCGGCAGATTGGTCGCCTCGATTTTCACGACGGCGATATCGGACTGTGCATCCTTGCCGGTAACCTTCGCTGTGAATTCGCGCCCGTCCCCGAGGGTAACTTTCACTTCATCCGCACCATCCACGACGTGATTGTTGGTAACGATGTAACCGTCCGGCGTCGTAATCACACCAGATCCCAGTCCCTGCCGCGGTCCTTGCGGGACATCAAACGGTACGGCTCCGTTGCCAAAGAACTGTCGCAGGTCGAACCCATCCGGGAGGTTCGGCTGTCCGCGCTGCACTTCCACTCGCCGAGCGTTTGTCGTCGACGTGATGCTCACCACCGCGGGTTGTACCTTCTTCACGACGGCACCAAATCCCGCTCTAAAAGAAACCTCCGGTTCCGCCGAAGATTGCGCCGCAGCCGAAACATGCTGGTAACTAAAAGGAAATTGGCCTGTTTTGGCCGTGACCCAAGCGCCTGCTACTGCGCCGACGGCCACCAATGCCGCGCCTGCCAGAATGGACCGATTTCGATAATTCATAGGTTGAATGACTCTCCTTACAGCAATCGACGGAGGACTTCGAAAAACGTTTCGTGTGGTTCCTGCAGATTTTTTGTTGAACCTTTTCCGCCACCACAGCGTCTAATTCATTGAAAGAGGAAATAATGTCATCGATCCGAAAAGCCTCACCGTTTGTAGTGGGCACGATTGCCTTAACCGTTTTAGCCGCTACGTTGCGCGCGTTCCTGAATCACGAAATCGGCAGCTTGGCGCTGTTGGTCGCCTCGCAAATCTCGCTGTTGTCTTTGTTCTTTGCTCCTCCGGTCTTGGCCGAGGTTCGCGATCGGCAGACTCTCTCCGTCTATCGCGCTATGTACACCGGCCGCTAATGCCCAGTAGAATGAGGGAGACGGATCCTCCGCCGTCTCTCTCATGGGCATCTTCTATACTCGACCCGAACTCGTGCGCGAACGCGCCTCTTGGCGTATTGCTGGCAAGACCGTAGTCTTCACCAACGGCTGCTACGATATCCTCCACCCCGGCCACATCCGCCTGCTCGAACGCTCCCGCTCAGAAGGTGACATTCTCATCCTCGCGCTCAACACCGACGCTAGCGTGGCCCGTCTTAAGGGACCATCCCGCCCCTTGATCTCCGAAGAGGACCGCGCAGCGATGGCACTGGCATTGGAGTCAGTCGACGCTGTCACGTTCTTCGACGAAGACACCCCGCGGGAACTCATCGCGGACGTCCTGCCCGACATCTTGATTAAAGGTGCCGATTGGGCCCACTTCATCGCCGGGCGCGAGGAAGTCGAAGCCGCGGGCGGCAAGGTGATGGCACTCTCTCTCGAACCCGGCTTCTCGACCACTAACATCGAGAAGGAACTCTTGGCCCGTATTCCGTGACCCACCCGGCGGTCCGCGACCTCTTCCAAACTCTCTCGCGGCAGCCCGCATTCCAGGACCTCATTGCGCGCGTGCTACGCCATGAACCCGGACCGTATTCGCTGGCTGGACTTACGCCCACGGCAAAGGCCCTCTACGCGGTGCTGTTGTGGCAACTCACGGAGCGCCCCCTCATCCTGATTGCGGATGGCAACCAACGCGCGGAAAACCTCGCCGAACTCGCCGAAACATTTTTCAACCTACTTGTAGGACGTCCGGAAGCCGGACGCCCCGTGCTGCTGCCTGCCTTCGACGTCTTACCCGGACAGCGTCTTTCGCCCCATTCCGAAATCAGCGAGCAGCGCGCCATTGGGTTGTTCCGCCTGTCTAACGGGCACTCGCCCATCACCATCGCCCCGGTAGCGGCTGCTCTGGTGCGCACCCAGGACGCCAACTACTATGGCCGCCTGTCGCTCACTCTCCGTAAGGGCGAAGAGCTTCCTTTGGAGATGATCGAGGCGCATCTGCAATCGATCGGCTACGAACGCCGCGACCCTGTGGAGATGGTCGGCGAATATTCCATCCGCGGCGGCATCGTCGACGTCTTCGGCGCAGAGAGCGCCCAGCCCCTGCGCGTGGAATTCTTCGGCGATGAAATTGAATCCATCCGCCGCTTCGATGTTCAATCGCAGCGCAGCGTACTCAAAGTCCAGGAAGCCGAGATCCTCCCGCTGAGGGAACAACCGCAAACCGACGATCACCATCCCGGTTGGGAGTTCTCCGCCGCGTTGGAACAACCCCGCGAGCGCTCCGTATTCGATCTTGCCCCCAACGCCCTCGTGCTGCTCGACGAGCCGGAAGACATCGTCACAGCGTCCGAACGCCTATGGAAACGGTTGGTCCAACTTCAACCCGATCGTGAATTCGAAGCAGCAGCCAACTTCTTCACCTGGCCCGAGCTAGTAGAGCGTGCGTCGTCGCACACCCAAGTGAGCTTCCGCGAACTCCACTTGGGAGCCGACGCGCCCCACATCGCCAGCCGCCCGTCGCTGGTCTTCCAAGGCAACATGCAAGTCGCCGTCGCCGAAGCTAAGACCCTAGTCGACAAAGGAAGCCGCGTAGCCTTCTTCGCGCCCTCCAACGGAGAACTCGAACGTCTGGCGGACATCCTCCGGGAATATTCAGTTCCCTTCTCTCTCGGCCTTGCACCCAACGAAGCCGCCTCGCCATACCTTGCAGAGCGCGCCTATCTCGCGGGACCCATCGCCAGCACCTATCTTGTAAAAGGCCTAGTTCGCAAAGGCACCGTCTTCCCAGAAGCAAATATCGCGTTCATCGGCTCCGAGGATTTGTTCGGTTCTTCGGACATGGTCGCGCAGCCCGGCGGCATCAACAAAACCGCGGCCTCGGCCTTCGCCACTGATCTCGCGGATCTCAAACCGGGCGACTACGTCGTCCACACGCAACACGGCGTCGGCAAATTTGTCGCCATCAAGGAAATCGTTCAAGGCGAACTCAAGGGCGACTTCATGTTGCTCGAATACGCCAACGAAGCCAAGCTCTACGTCCCCCTCACTCGACTCGACTTGGTCGAAAAATATCGCGGAGCAGGCGAAGCCACGCCGCACATCGACAAGCTTGGCGGTACCACCTGGACCGCCCGCAAGTCCCGCGTCAAAGCGAAAATGCGCGACATGGCGGACGAGCTCCTGAAGCTCTACGCCGAACGCCGCATCACCGAAGGCGTCGCGCTCTCACCCGATTCCAACTGGCAACGCGAATTCGAAGATGCGTTTGAGTTTACGGAAACCAAGGACCAATTGAACGCGGTCAAGGAAATCAAACGCGACCTGGAATCGCCGCATCCCATGGACCGCCTGCTATGCGGCGACGTGGGTTTCGGCAAAACCGAAGTTGCCATGCGTGCCGCTTTCAAGGCACTGGGCGATGGCAAACAAGTAGCCGTCCTTGCGCCCACCACGGTACTCGCGTTCCAGCATTACCAGACCTTCAAACGCCGCTTCGCCGCCTTCCCGGTGAACATCGCGATGTTTTCGCGCCTTACCTCCGCCAAAGAGATGGCAGACAATCTAGAGAAGCTCGCTAATGGCCAAGTGGATATCGCCATCGGCACGCACCGCCTCATCTCCAAGGACATCCGTTTCAGCGACCTCGGCATCCTGATCATCGACGAAGAACAGCGTTTCGGGGTCGCCCACAAAGAACGCCTGAAGCAAATGCGCAAGAACGTCCACGTGCTGGCTATGAGCGCCACGCCGATTCCGCGCACATTGCATATGTCTTTGCTAGGCATCCGCGATATGAGCGTGATCGAGACGCCACCCAAGGATCGTCTCGCCATCCACACCGTCGTCGCTCATTTCAACGACGACCTGGTGAAGACCGCCATCGAGCAGGAACTCTCGCGCGGCGGACAGGTCTACTTCATCCACAACCGCGTCGAGTCGATCTTCTCCCGTGCCGCGTACCTGCAAGAACTGATGCCGAACATCCGCATCGGCGTCGGTCATGGGCAGATGGGTGAGAAAGAACTCGAGCGAGTCCTCCTCGGCTTCATGCATCACGAGTTCGATGTTTTCGTCTCAACCACCATCGTCGAAAACGGGCTGGACATCCCTCTCGCCAACACCATGATCATCGAACACGCCGAACGCCACGGCTTATCCGAACTCTACCAACTCCGCGGCCGGGTCGGCCGGTCCAATCGCCGAGCCTACGCCTACCTGTTGGTCCCCGCCGATACCGAATTGAGCGAGATCGCCCGGAAGCGCCTGGCTGCTTTACGCGAATTCTCAGACCTCGGTGCCGGCTTCAAGATCGCAGCCCTCGACCTGGAACTGCGCGGCGCAGGCAACATCCTCAGCGGTGAACAACACGGCCACATCGCCTCGGTCGGCTTCGATACCTACCTGCGCCTGCTGGACGAAACCGTCCGCGAGCTCAAGGGCGAAGAGGCTCCGCTCGAAATTCATTCCACGCTGAACCTCGGCCTCGACATCCGCATCCCGTCGAACTACATCACCGACGATCAGCAACGCCTGCGAGCTTACAAAAAGATCGCGGACGTCCGCGAAGACGAACATGCCGACACGGCCCGCGCCGAACTCACCGATCGCTACGGAGCCCTCCCCGATGCCGTCGACAATTTGATTCGCTTCGCCCAGCTCAAAGGCACTGCCCAACGCTTGGCGATCGAAGCCGTCGACCGCCGAGGCAGTTGGCTGAACATCAAGTTCCATCCCGGCTCCCGCATCGAACCGTCGCGTCTGATGGCACTGATGGAATCCAGGCCAGGAGCCCAATTCACCCCTGCGGGCGTTTTGCGTATCCCTCTGACGACCGTCTCCGACGTGCCGGCTGTCGTGCTGGATCAATTGAAGGGAACATTCGCAAGCCTGGCGTAACGTTGGACACCTTAGGCCAGAGTAAGGTGTTCGCCCTCTGTCGGACTACGCACCAACTTACGATCAACCTTATGGATGTCCAACTTCATGCCCCAATCGGAGACTCTTCGTGTGGGTTACTCCACACGTTCTAAAATCGTGGTCGCGCTCGCGGCATGTTTCTGTTGGCTGCTGACCTACTCGACGTTTGCCGCCGGTAGTTCGCCCATCATCGTCCTTCTACCCCTAGCGTTTTCGTTCCTTGTGAGCGGACTGCTATTCCTGACGTTTCGCAGCGGCTATACGGCGAACGAAGGCATACTCCGCCACACCACGTGGAAAGGACACACGAACTACCTTCGTCCGGACTTTTTAGGATCTGAAGCCGTCGCCGATAAGCGCGGGAAACCGGGCATTCTACTCCGCTTCAAAACCGGCGTGCTCCTGCTTTCAGAGACGCAAGGTTGTTCCGATCCGAAGGCCATCCAGACGTTCCTGGAAGCGGCCTGGAAGCTCACGGCGACCGACTACCGCAGAGAACCGGCAGGACCCGTGCAGACCAATCTAGTGCTGGAGTACGAAAACACACACCTGGTGGTGCTCGGCTTCGCGACCATCCTGCTATCGCTGGTGGCCTCCCTCGGCCCGATGTTTTGGGCCACGGCGATTCTTGCGTTCTTCACCGGACGGACCTTCCACCGCATTTACAGTTGCCAACGCATCACCACCGATAACGAGGGGATCACGATTTCCAGACCCTTTCAGCCGAAGCTTAAAATCGGCTGGCACAAGGTTGCTTCCGTGAGCTATTGGTACTCGTTGGTACACGGCGGCATGCTCATCTCGGATGGCACCAACAGCATCCGCGTGTATCGTTGGGTCCAGAACTATCCCCGTTTCAACCGCCTGCTGCAAGACCAGGTCCCGGCCGCGAGCTTCCCCGTTCCCGAAGAATTGCCGTGGACGATCTCTCTGAATCGGCGCAACCAATCCAGTTGGCTGGTCCTATTGGTAACCGCGGGGATTTCGTTGTGGCTGGTTATTCAAGGAGCTTGGCCGGCTGCGTTGATCCTCTTCGCCGTTCCCGCGCTCACGTTGTTGTTCACCATGCTCGCCTCCGGCCGTAAGATGGAGGTCGACAAAGAAGAAATACGGGTGACCGAAAAGAAGTTCTTCTCCGAAACCACCCGGAGCTATCTCAAGGCGGACCTCGAAGACATGCGTCTGGGGCGTCAGTTGACTGCGGGCGGACTCTGGTTGCGGTTCAAGCATGAACGACTGGAAATCGGGAACTTGGATTCCGCCTGCGCTCCGGAAGAGATCCTGGCCGTATTGCGCCGCGAGTGGCAGTGGGACGCAACCAGCGCGAAGACATCCTCTGACTTCCGAGCCGCCTAGCCTCCGGACGAGGATTTACGCTACACTCTGAGTGACCAATTCGCTACGCTGCGCAACGGTCACCCAAGCCTGTCCTTCTCAGTAGCCTCGTTGCCTGTTTCATAGTCCCGCACTTTTGTCAGGACTTCAGTCAATGGAGGCGCGATGATTCCACGTTTCACTTCACGATGGCGGCTGGGTTGGTTCCTGGTTCTTTCCGTAACCGCCGCAGCGCAGTCCAATTCCTCCGGCATTCCTGTCACCGATGACTTGGTGGTCGCAAAGTGCGGCAGCTGTCACACGCGTGATTCCAACGGCATCATGGATCGGATTTCCTGGGAACGTACCACGCCCGAAGGCTGGCAAGACGTTCTCAAGCGGATGATCGTCGTCAACGGCATCTCCATCAGTCCGGTGGAGGCTCGGTCCATCGTCCGCTACCTGAGCACCAACCACGGCCTCGCGCCCCAGGAAGCCAGAAGTGTCCTCTACGACGTCGAACGGCGCGTTCACGAAGAGCCTGCGGTCACCGATCGAACCGTTCGCAATACTTGTTCCAGCTGTCACAATCTAGCGAAAGCCCTCTCCTGGCGACGGTCCCCTGAGGATTGGAAACAGTTCGGCGAGGACCACATCAAGCGGTTCCAACTGAAGCCGAGTGATGCGATCGCGTATTTCACCAACGCGGCTCCGCTCAGTACTCTCGAATGGACCGAGTGGAGTTCCCAGCCGAGGAATCCAAGCGTGGCCGGACGTTGGCTGCTCACCGCTTCGCTGCCAGGACACGGTCGTTACGTGGGCGAGATGCAAGTGGAGCCAACCGGCGGTGACGAATTCAACACGACCATCCGAATGACTTCCGTCGACGATGGATCCGTACTGCTCCGCACCGGACGCAGCGCGGTCTACGGCGGCTACGCTTGGCGAGGCCGCTCGAAAGGCGACCAACCCGGAAGCCCACCTGCAGGCGATCCCCAGAACGAAGCGCGGGAAGTGATGTGGTTTGCGCCGGATCAAGCGACTGCCGAGGGCCGCTGGTTCTGGGGCCAGTATCAGGAATTTGGTTTCGACGTCCAACTTCGCCGACCCGCGACTACCCCGATGCTGCTGAGCGTCGCCCCCACTTCTCTCAAGGCGGGCTCAGAAGGCAACCGCATTCGTTTGCTCGGGGACAACTTTCCAGCGAAAGTCACGCCTAAGGATATGAACCTCGGAATCGGCGTGACCATTCGGCGAGTTATATCCTCGACTGCAACCGAAGTGATCGTGGAAGCCGACGTCTCGCCCGACGCGCTTCCGGGCAAACGCGATGCCCACATCACGCAAACCTTCCTCAGCGGATCACTGGCGGTCTACGATCGCGTCGACTACGTCGCTGTCAGTCCAGACTCCGCGCTGGCTGCATTCGCCGACCGGACGCACCCGCTCGGCTACCAGCAGTTCGCCGCGACCGCCTATCAACGCGGCCCTGATGAAAAGCTGCACACTGCCGACGACCTCGAACTCGGCCCCATCAAAGCAACTTGGTCCATCGAAGTCTTCTACGCCGCCGAAGGAGCATCCACCGCGATCGTAGGCGAGATCAGCCCGACCGGACTCTTCACGCCCGCCGCCAAGAATCCCGACCAGAACTTCGACGTTTGGGCCGTGGCGACAGCCGTCAGCCCCGACGGCAAGCCGCTCATCGGCAAGTCCTACCTAGTGGTGACCGTACCCACCTACTCGTTCAACGGACGGCGCTACGTCCGGGATCTCGGCCGCTGGGTCGACGACGGACCGGCCGCGCAATAGGAGACTACAAATGAAGAGATTCTTATTGGCGACGCTCGCACTGGCCGCAGGACTCCAAGCCCATCACGGCTGGGCCGCCTTCGACACGAAGGCCGCAACCACGCTGCAGGGGACGGTAGTGGACTTCCACTTCGTCAACCCGCACAGCGTTGTCGAATTCGAAGCGAAAGATGAGCAAGGGGTGACCTACAAGTGGCAGGGGGAGATGAGTAGCCCGAACAGGCTAGTCACTAACGGCTGGACGGCGACCACCCTGGAACAGGGTGACGCCATCACAGTCACAGGAAATCGAGCTAAGAATGGGGCTCACGCCATCTGGGTGAACAAGATCACCTTGCCCACCGGCAAAACACTGAAAATCGGCAACGACTACTAGAATTTCAGCCGAGCCTTCAACAGCACCATGGTCTTGGCATTCACGCCGTCGACCTTAACCAGCGCGTCGTAGTTCGCGATCTTCGCCGCCGTCCGAGCCTTCACAATCGCATCGATCTCGGTCTTGCTCAACCCGAGCTCGGTCTCCAGTTCCGCGGGCGTAGCCGTGTTCATGTTGACCGACATGCCGAAGTACTTCGCGAGGTACGCCGTCACCGTCTTGAAATCGTCTTCGCTACCAGACGCGCCGCGATTCTTCATCGCATCGACCGTCTCTTCCCAGCGAGCCTTCGTGCCCTGCGAACCCACTACGATGTCCGCTCCGTGGCAAGCGCCACAGACCGATTCATAGGTTTCCTTGCCGTCGCCGTCCGGCAGACCCTGCGCCGCAACTGGGCTGGAAATCGCCACCGCAAATGCCAGAGGCGTCAACAACATTGCAATTCGGTTCATGTTGTTCATCATAGCTGGTCATTGGATGCTCTTGCATCTGTCCAGGTTCCACAAATTCCCCCTATAATCGGACCATGCGTCTCCTACTCCCTTTGGCACTCCTCGCCGTCGCCGCCGCTCCTTTGACCTGGGCCGAAACCCCCATCGAGCACAGCAACGAAACCCGCTTCCAGCTCGACTTCCTGGTCCCCCAGTCCGCCCTCAACGCCTACATGCCCGCCGGCTGGACCCCCAACGCCGCCACCACAGGAGCCGCCAAGGATTGCAACCTCCGCATCGTTTTTATTGATCGCGTGACCATCAATAACCCCGACGCCAGCGTCAAGGGCAAAGGCACCAACCGCCTGGCCTACCTGGTAGCGCCCGTCAAGAATCCCGCCGGCGAAGCCGTCCAACTCGTCATCGGAGGCATCACCGAGGACCCCACCGACGCCCCCGGCCCCTTCGGCAACTACCTGCAAGCCAGCACGCACGAGATGAAGTGGTCCACCAAGTCCACCGGCACCGGCCCGATCATGGAAACCCAGGACTGGGTCTTCGCCGCCCCCACCGGCGAGCGCCTGGAAATGCACATCACCTACCAGCGCGGCACCGCCGCCAAACGCAACACCGCCGACACCAAGTTCTACTCCGCCAAGAACCCGGCGTTCTACCAGATCTCGCGCCAGGAACAAGTCCTCGACATCATGCGCAACGTCACCACCACCCCTCCCGACCACGTGAAGAGCTTCTCTTTCAAAGGCGGCGGCGGAAGCTACGCGAAGCTGTTCGATGGGACGGAGAAGGTCCTGAGCTGGGATAACGTTTTGTGGTTGAACCGGACGGTGTTGCTGCCGTAGGATCCTCTTCGAGAGTGATTGATAAATGCCTTCCCTGATTGTTCTATTTGGTAGCCTTCTCGTTACGTTGCCGTTATTCGCACAATCGGGTCAGAAGATCACCTTGCTTATTTCTGATCCATTTGGCTCCCCAGTGCGTGAGTGGACAGTGGCCAAATTCAGGGATGAACGTGGACGGGATTGGAAGAAATCGTTCCGGGATGGTTCCGCACAAGTTCCTCCTGGAACCTACACGGTTTCTATCAGTGCAGGCAAGAGGGAGCGTGATGGTGTCTCAACCCTAGTTGAAGGTTAGTGCGGCGGTGGGTGACCGATTCGATAGAATCGAGTCGCCAAACCTAATCCTTGAAAGGACACCAACCGCCGTGAAGGAAAGATACCAGATTGTAGGACGCCAAGGGCGCCGGAA